>DASPNP010000082.1:0-123061 GCA_035626475.1 Azospirillaceae bacterium | reverse complement strand
GTTCCACCACAGCGCGACCTCGACGCCGATCCCGTCCTTTTCGGAGCGGAGCACCACGGGGCTCGGGATCAGCGGGGACTTGGCGCGGTCGAGATAGCGCACGAAGGCCTCCGTGCCGCCCTCGTACATGAGCTCCTCGCGCTTCACGTCGGCGTGGCGTGCGTCGGTGAGCACGATGCGGACGCCCGAGTTCAGGAAGGCGAGCTCGCGCAGCCGGTGCTCCAGCGTCGCGTAGTCGAACTCCGTCATCGTGAAGGTCTCGGTGGAGGGCAGGAAGGTCACCTCCGTGCCGCGCCGTCCGGGAGCCTCGCCCACCACCGCGAGGGACGCCACGGGCACACCGTGGCGGAATTCCATCATGTGCTCCCGGTCGTCGCGCCAGATGCGCAGGCGCAGATACGAGGAGAGCGCGTTCACCACGGACACGCCGACGCCGTGCAGGCCGCCCGAGACCTTGTAGGCGTTGCCGCTCTCGTCGGTGTTGTTGAATTTACCGCCCGCGTGGAGCTGGGTCATGATGACCTCGGCCGCCGAGACGCCCTCCTCCGGGTGCAGATCCACGGGGATGCCGCGGCCATTGTCGCGCACCGTGGCCGAACCGTCGGCGTTCAGCGTGACCTCGACTCGGTCGGCATGGCCGGCCAGCGCCTCGTCGATGGCGTTGTCCACGACCTCGTACACCATGTGGTGCAGGCCGGAGCCGTCGTCCGTGTCGCCGATATACATGCCCGGGCGCTTGCGCACCGCGTCCAGTCCCTTCAGGACCTTGATCGAGCTGGCGCCGTACTCCTCGCCGGTGACCGCCTGGTCGGAGGAGTTATCGGTCTTCTTCGTCGCTTCCTGTGCCATGGCTCAATTCTACCAGATAATGTGCGTCGATGGGGTAAAAACGGTCCTGAAACCGCCAACTCTTGTGCTCAGGAGGGAGCTTCCAGCGGCTCCGCGGACACCGCGCCGCCCTCCACCCGGAAGGCCTGCGCCCGGCCGCCCAGCTCGGCGAACATCGAGGCGTCGGTGCCGGTCATCCAGGCCTGGGCGCCGACCGCCAGGATCTCCTCGAACAGCGCCGCGCGGCGGCCGCGGTCCAGATGCGCCGCCACCTCGTCCAGCAGCAGCAGGGGCGCCGTGCCGGTCTCCGCCCGCATCAGCCGGGCGTTGGCCAGCACGATGGCGATCAGCAGCGCCTTCTGTTCGCCGGTGGAGCCCAGCTCCGCCGGCATGTCCTTGGCGAGGTAGGTGACGGCGAGGTCGCTGCGGTGCGGCCCGGTCAGCGCGCCGCCGCTGTCCGCGTCCTGGCGGCGGCCGTCGGCCAGCGCCCGCCGGAACGCCTCCTCCGCCTCCAGCGCCGGCCGGTCGGCCAGCCAGCCCTCCACCGCGCCGGTCACCGCGATGCCGGGCGCCGGGAAAGGCCCGACGCCGCGGCGGCAGGCCTCGCCCAGCCGCGCCACCAGCTCGCAACGGGCGGCGGCCACGGCCACGCCCGACGTCGCCATCTGGTCCTCCAGCGCCGCCAGCCAGTGCCGGTCGCCGGTGCCGTCGCGCAAGAGCCGGGCGCGCTCGCGCAACGCCTTCTCGTAGACACCGAGGCGCCCGGCATGGGCGGGGTCGAAGCCGAAGACCAGCCGGTCGAGGAAGCGGCGGCGGCCCGAGGCGCCCTCCAGGAACAGCCGGTCCATCTGCGGCGTCAGCCAGACGACCGCCACATGCTCGGCCAGCGCGATCTGGCCCTTGGCCGGCAGCCCGTCGATGCGCACCAGCCGGCGCTCCGACGCGCCCTCGGCCGAGGGGTCGCGGCCGGTGCCGATCTCCACCGTGCCGCGCGGCGTCTCCACCGTGGCGGCGACGGCCCAGCTGGGTGCGTCCCAGGCGGTGCCCGGCGCCTGCAGCCGCTCGATCTCCGCCAGGCGGGCGCGGCGCAGGCCGCGGCCGGGGGCGAGCAGGCTGACGGCTTCCAGCAGGTTGGTCTTGCCGGCGCCGTTCGGCCCGGTCAGCACGACGGGGCGCCGGTCCAGCTCGACGCGCGCCTGGGCGTAGGAACGGAAGCGGGTGACGGTCAGGCGCGTGACCGCGAGGCCCACCGGCGCCGGAAAAGGCGCGAGCGCGGCGGGAGCGGGCCGCTCCGGCACGGGGCCCTCGGGCGAGGACTCGGGGCCGGGCACGGGCTCGAACGGCTCGGCCACGGCCATGGCGGCGCTCCTCACTGCGTCATGCCTCTGGAACTAGGGCTCGCGGGGCCGCCAAGGGCCCCGGCCCGGCTCACACCCGCATCGGCATCAGCACATAGAGCGCGGAGCCGTCGGCCACGTCACGGACCAGCGTGGGCGAGCCCGCGTCGGCCATGGTGAAGCGGGCGCCGTCGCCCTCGATCTGCTGGGTTATGTCCAGCAGATAGCGACTGTTGAAGCCTATTTCCAGGGCCGGGAAGTCATAGGCGACCTCCAGCTCCTCGGTCGCCGACCCGGCCTCGGGGCTGGACGCGGACAGGGTCAGGATGTTGCGGTCCAGCGTCAGCTTCACCGCCCGGCTCTTCTCGGTGGAGATGGTGGCGACGCGGTCGACGGCGGCGGCGAACTGGCGCGAATCCACCTCCAGCACCTTGTCGTTGCCCTGCGGGATGACCCGCTCATAGTCCGGGAAGGTGCCGTCGATCAGCTTGCTGGTGAGCGTGATGCTGTCGAAGGCGAAGCGGACCTTGGTCTCGGACAGCTGCACCTCGATGCGGTCGGCCGCCTCGTCCAGCAGCTTGCGCGCCTCCAGCACGGTCTTGCGCGGGATGATCACGCCCGGCAGGCCGCCCGCACCATCCGGCAGGGCCATCTCGACCCGCGCCAGCCGGTGGCCGTCGGTCGCGACCGCGCGCAGCACCGGGATCTCCGCCCCGCCGTTCTTGGACTTGCCGGCATGGATGTAGATGCCGTTCAGGTAGTAGCGCGTCTCCTCGGTAGAGATGGCGAACTTGGTGCGGTCGATCAGCATCTTGAGGTCGGCCGCGGAGAGCTGGAAGCGGTGCGCCATCTCGCCGCCGCTCATCTGCGGGTAGTCCTCGACCGGGAGGGCGCCCAGCTTGAACTGGGAGCGGCCGGAGCGCAGCGTCACCATGTCTCCGGTATAGTCCAGCTCGACCTGGCTGCCGTCGGGCAGCTTGCGCGCGATGTCGTAGAGCGTGTGGGCCGGCGCCGTGGCGGAGCCGGGGCGGGAAATCTCCGCCGGCACGGTCTCCACGATCTCCAGGTCCATGTCGGTGGCGGTGAGCGACAGCTCGCCGTTCTCGGCCTTCAGCAGAACGTTGGACAGGATCGGGATGGTGTTCCGCCGCTCCACGACGCTCTGGACGTGACCCAGGGACCGAAGCAGGGCCGCACGCTCGATGGTGATCTTCATGCCGTTCCGCTTGACTGTCAGGCCGTTGCCCGGGAGCCCCTGATCGGCGGCGCGCCGGGTGCGGCGTTGCGTTTTCTCCTCCCCCGTTCCCGGGCCTCGCGAGGGGGCCGGATTCGGGGCGGACACCATACCACAAGCGGGGCGGGGGAACAGTGTTTCCTTGTCCCCGAACGTGTAGGGCGAATGCCTGATTCCACGCCCTTCCGGGGGATGATTCAGGCGGCCTTGGCGAGGCTCACCGGCAGCCCGCCGGACAGGCGCCGGAGCCGCTCCAGCGCCGCCTTGCGCTCGCCCGCGGCGAGGCGCACCAGCGGCGTCAATGCGACCTCCCACCCCTGTCCCTTGCGGCGGTGGCTCCAGGTGGCGACGACCCGGCCCTGGCGCAGCACCGTGGCCGAGATCCAGCCGGCGGTGCGGTAGACCGCCGGCCGGTGGCGCGGTTCCAGATACTGCGACGTGTCGGCATGGGCCAGCAGCCAGGGATCGAACAGCGGCAGCACCGTCAGGTGCCCGGGCGGCGGCTCGGCCATGCGCAGCGCCGCCTCGTCGCGGGCCAGCACGAAGGCTTTGCGCCCCTCCAGATCGACCGGTACCAGCCCGGCCGCCAGATCGGCGAAGGCCTGGCGCGCCGGTCCGGCCTGCAGATTGGTGAATTTGCGGAAGTCGGCCGGGCCGGCCGGGCCGTAGACGGCGAGGTAGCGGCGCAGCAGCTCCGCCAGCGCCGGCCGCGCCTCGGGGATGGCGGGGACCGAGGTCCAGCCGGGCAGGTGGACGAACAGCGCGGCGCGCTCGCCAGCGTCCTCGCCCTCCCCGCCGCCCTTGCTCCGCATCGGGCCGTGGCAGACATGGCCCAGCGCGCAGGCCAGCTTGATGATGCCGCCCCAGCTGTGCTCCAGCATCGGCCGCGCCCACTCGCCCAGCCGGGGCACCAGCCGGCGCGACAGGTCCATGCGGCTGTGCGGCCCCTCCCGCAGCGCCTCCGCCACGGCGCCCACCAGGATGTCGACCTGCTCGGGGCTCAAGCCCTCGCTGGCGTACCAGTTGAGATAGGCGGCGGTGGTCAGACGCCGCAGCGCCAGGATCAGCCCGAGATCGTCGGTCCGGGTCAGGTGCAGGGTGGAACGCTGCGCCCACAGCTTCACCAGCGTCCGGTCGCGCCAGAGCGCCCCCTCCAGCCCCCCGTCCGGCCAGGCGGCGGAGCGCGCCCGCAGCTGCATCTCCCCGGCGGAATGGACCTGCGCCTGCGCGCCGAGCAGGCTGGACGCCGCCTCCAGCGGCCCCGACGCCGGTTCGATCAGGTGTTGCCGCGCCAGCCGGAAGGCCAGCGCCTGCGGGAGGGTGACTCTGAGGGATTCCAAGGCGCGACTCGGAGCGGGGAATGCGAACGGAACGGGTACAGGGTGCTATGGATCACCCGGTGGCGCAAGGGGCTCAGGCGATCCCCAGGAAGCCGGCGAAATCGTTGCCCCGCAGCGCCGCCGTCAGGTCGGTCCAGACATTGTCGGCCACGTCGTAGGCGATGGTCAGCATGTCGTCGCCGATCTCCATCTGCAGCAGGATCTCGTCGAAGCCGTCGCCGTCCAGGTCGCCGCTGCCCCGGTACTCCCATATCTGGTCGGCGGGGCCGGTGCCCAGGCGGAACAGCGGGCGGACCGCGCCCGTGCCCGGCTCCAGGGCGTAGAGCATCGGCCCCAGGAAAGGGGTGTCAGAGCGCACCGCGTAGATCAGCTCGTCATGCGTGTCGCCGAAGAAGTTGCCGCCGGCGAGGACCCGGGTGGCGGCGCCCGCCTGCGGCAGGTCGGCGAATCCCTCCGCCCCCCAGCGATAGACCGGCACGGAGCCGTCGGGCCGCTCGGCACCGAGGAAGACCAGCTCCTCGCGCGGCGAGCCGGCGATATCGCCGACATCCAGGAAGCGGACGGGCGGGCCGCCGGTGGGGCCGGGCTGGCCGAGATCGAAGCGGATGTCGGGCGCGGCGCCGGAGAGGTCGCGCACGGTCAGGTCCTGCCCCACCAGCCCGATCTCGTCGCCTGGACCGCCCATCACATCGCCCAGCACCACCACCACCTCGCTGCCCAGGGCGGGAACGGTGCCGGCGGGGCCGCCCTGCAGCGGGCGGAAGGCGTCCGGGCCGCCGGCCGTGTCCCAAACCAGGTAGGAGCGGCCCTCGGGCCCGGCGCGGGAGAGCAGGAGGTCGGCCCGGCCGTTGCCGTCGAGGTCGCCGCTGCCAACCAGGGTGGTCGCGGCATCCAACGTCAGCAGCAGGCGGAAGCCTTCGGCGCCACGGGTCGGGTCGAAACTCAGCAGATCGCCGTTCGGGCGGCGGATCAGAAGCAGGTCGCGCGGCATCGCCTCGGCTCCAGGGTCGGACCACAGGTCTCGAGCCTGGGCAGGTGACGGTTGCAAGTCAATCGCGTCCGTCCCGTCATCCCCTAGGGGATATCACCCGCGCGGGCGGTTCCGGCGGGGCGGCCTAGGCCTGCCCCGACCGCCCCATCCGGTCCGCGAGCCATGCCGCCAGCATCCCGTCGACGGCGCCGGCCACGGCCGCCGCGACGGGATGCCACTCCAGCAGGAACAGCCCGCCGGCGAAGGAGAGGATGCCGATCCCGGCGCCGACGAAGGCGGGCGGAATGCGATGCGTCATGGTCATCTCTCCGTCCCTCAGCGGACCAGCCGCCCGACATCGCGGGCGCCGTCCAGGATGCGCAGCACCCGCCGCGTCGCGGGATCGTAGGCGATTACGAAGGGCTCCTCGACCAGGAAGAGGATGGGGCGTTCCGTCGCCACGTTGGAACGGCGGTGCCCCAACGCCGAACCGGAGCCGATGGCGACGCATCGGCGCAACAAACGGGCTCGGGTCTTGCGGGCGACGTGTAGGCCCCAGCGTTCCAGGCTTGTGTCTAGGATGTGGATCAGGTCCCCGGCTGCAAGCGGCGATAGATTTTCGGGCAGATCAGCCAGAAACTCCGCTGGAAGGCTCAAGCGGCAGGGTCCTCGTCAGCCCAGGGCTTTCCGGCCTGCTCCGCCCAGCGGCGCTCCTGCTCAGAAAGCATCCTGGCCAACTCTTCCCGCGACACCGGCGGTTCGGTTTCCGCCTGACGCAGCGCCTCGTTCAGCGATGCCGTCAACTCGTCGAGCAGGCGGCGCTCCTCGGGCGTGTACTGCCGGGGCGTGCCGGGGTCGTGCTGAGTCATGGGAGCGCCTCCGCTGGGCCGGGAGCCATCCTAGCATCAACGGCCGAGCGGTCCAAAGGGCGCCTCAGCCCTCCAGCATGCGGCGCAGCAGCTCGACATCCTCGCCGAAGGCCGGGTCGGTGGCGCAGAGTTCCTCGACCTTGCGGACGGCGTGCATGACCGTGGTGTGGTCGCGGTCGCCGAACTTGCGGCCGATTTCCGGCAGCGAGCGGGCGGTCAGCTGCTTGGCGAGGTACATCGCCACCTGGCGCGGCCGGGCGACGGCGCGGGCGCGGCGGGCGGAACCCATGTCGGAGAGGCGGATGTTGTAGTGCTCCGCGACCTTCTTCTGGATTTCCTCGATCGTCACGCGCCGGTTGCTGGCGCGCAGCAGATCGTGCAGCACCTCCTGGGTGCTCTCCAGCGTGATGGCGCGCCCGACCAGGTCGGCATGGGCGACGATACGGTTCAGGGCGCCTTCCAGCTCGCGGACGTTCGCCGTGATCTTGTGCGCCAGGAACTCCAGCACCTTGCCGGGGATGGCGGCGCGCATCTGCTCGGCCTTGGACTGCAGGATGCCCAGGCGCAGCTCGTAGGTGGTCGGGTGCAGGTCGGCGACCAGGCCCCAGCCAAGGCGCGAGCGCAGCCGCTCCTCCATGCCCTCCAGGTCCGACGGGCTCTTGTCGGCGGAGATGATGACCTGGCGGTTCTGGTCCACCAGCGCGTTGAAGGTGTGGAAGAACTCCTCCTGGGTGGAGTCCTTGCCGCTGATGAACTGCACGTCGTCGATCATCAGCACGTCCACGGAGCGGAACTGCTCCTTGAACGCCATGGTGTCCTTGTACCGGAGCGCCCGGATGAACTGGTACATGAACTTCTCGGCCGAGAGATAGATCACCCGGCGCGACGGGTCCTTCTTGCGGATGTGCCAGGCGATGGCGTGCATCAGGTGGGTCTTGCCGAGGCCCACGCCGCCATAGAGGAACAGCGGGTTGAAGGTCACCGTGCTGGCGTCGGCCACGCGCCGGGCGGCGGCGAAGGCCAGCTCGTTCGGCTTGCCGACGACGAAATTCTCGAAAGTGAAGCGCGGGTCCAGCAGCGCCGAATAGTCCTCGCGGTCCTCGCCGCCGATCAGCGCGCCGCCGGTGGGCGGCGGCAGATCGGCCTCGGGCGCCAGCGGGGCGATGGGCTCGGCCATGACCCGGTGGGAAGGGGCGGGAGAGGCGGCGGGCGCGGCCTGGGCCGGCTCGGCGGAATCACCGGCGGCGGGCATCTCGCTGCGCGGCGCGGCGACGACGATCTCCACCGACTGGACGCGCGGGTTCTCGCCGGACCAGAGGGCGCGGATGCGGTCGGCGTAATGGGTGCGGATCCAGTCGCGCATGAAGCGGGTGGGCACGACGATGCGGACCATGCCGCCGTCGAGGTCCCCGACCGTCAGGGGCTTGAGCCAGCTCCGGTACGCGGTCTCGCCGACCTCGTCCTTCAGGCGCCCCCGCACCTTGGCCCATTGCTGATCGAGTGTAACCTGCACCGACATCCGCCCCTGAACTCCCGATCGACCATTCGGCGCCTGTCCGCGTCCCCTGGACAGGCGGCCGTCACAAATCCCAAACGCGGACGACCGACGGCCGGGCCCGAGTCCGGATTGGCGCACCCCCATTACCTCCCTACCATCGCCCCGCGACTCAGAGCGGGAGTCGGAAGGGGCAGAACTCCCCATTCCTAAGCAACCGCAAAGGCACGACGCTCTCCGACGACTCCCCCTGCAAGGGGACCCGCAAGACGAGCGGACTCTGATTTCAACGGTAAGGGAGGAGGATCGAGGAGTATTCGCACAAATTGTTGAGAATTCGTGCCGAATCTTTGCCCTCGAACCCAGCGCCGGCGGAGTTACGCCTTATCATTACTTCGTAGGGCTTAGCTCCGTCGCGCATGGAGGGGATGCTAGACGGGGCTGCGGGGACTCGCAATAGGATCGAAAAGTGAACACGAGAAAAAGCACGGATCGTTCAAGACCCGGCGCTGGAACCATCCCGCGGAGGCTTCGGCGGGGTGTCCAGGAATCGTCTCGGCCGGCCCGGAGACGCCCCGCTGACACGCGGGCACGGCTCCGGCCGGCTGAAACGATCGGGCCGCGCATGGGGCTTCCGGCTCGTGTCCGGAGGCCGCGCGGCCCGGAAACGGCGCTCTCCCTTGGCGGGGAACGCCGTGGCGTCCCGTATCAGGCGCCGAGGGTCTTGATGCGGTGCGACAGGCGCGACAGCTTGCGCGACACGGTGTTCTTGTGCAGAACGCCCTTCGTCACGCCGCGCATCATCTCCGGCTGCGCCTCCTTGAAGGCGGCGGCGGCGGCGGCCTGGTCGCCGCTCTCGATCGCCATCTCGACCTTCTTCACGAAGGTGCGGATGCGGCTGACGCGCGCGCGGTTGACTTCGGTGCGCCTCTCGGTCTGACGGATGCGCTTCTCTGCGGACTTGTGATTAGCCATAGGAAAACCTTTTCGAACACGACCGAGCCGTGGAAGGCCGGCCTTATACCCCCGACAGGTAAGGTCGTCAAGCGGCTACCCGACGACTTCACCCAGATTCATGTCAACGATGCGTGAAGGCGGGCTTCCGCTTCTCGGCGAAGGCGCCCATGCCCTCCTTCTGGTCCTCCAGCGCGAAGGTCGCGTGGAACACCCGGCGCTCGAACAGGATGCCCTCGGCCAGGCTGCTCTCATAGGAGCGGTTGACGCACTCCTTCACCATCATGGTGACGGGACGCGACATGGAACAGATCTTCTCGGCCGTCTTGACCGCCTCGTCCAGCAGCTCGGCCGCCGGCACCACGCGGGCGACCAGCCCGGAGCGCTCCGCCTCCTCGGCGTCCATCATGCGGCCGGTGAGGCACATCTCCATGGCCTTGGCCTTGCCGATGGCGCGGGTCAGGCGCTGGGTGCCGCCGGAGCCCGGGATGGTGCCGATGGTGATCTCGGGCTGGCCGAACTTGGCGGTGTCGGCGGCGATCATGATGTCGGCCATCATGGCGAGCTCGCAGCCGCCGCCCAGCGCGTAGCCGGCAACCGCGGCGATGGTCGGCTTGCGGCAGGTGGCGAGGCGCCCCCACTTCCTGGTGATGAAGTCGCCCTTGTAGGCGTCCATGTAGCCGAAGCCCTGCATCTCCTTGATGTCGGCGCCGGCGGCGAAAGCCTTCTCGCTACCGGTAACGACGATGCAGCCGATGGCATCGTCCGCCTCCAGCTGGTCCAGCGCGTGCTCCAGCTCGGTCACCAGCGCGTCGCAGAGCGCGTTCAGCGCCTTCGGGCGGTTCAGGCGGACGATGGCCACGGGGCCGCGCGTCTCCACCAGGATGTTCTCGTAGGCCATGGCGTTTCCTCGTTTCTCGGGTTCTTGCCCTTGGTTTTTTCAGGCCCGGCGGTCAGGCCGGCGACAGGGTGAAGCGGATCAGGGTGCGGGCCCCGGTCCGCTCGGCCTTGATGTCCAGCCGCTCGCCCTCGCGCTTCCAGCGGCCCGGCCCGTCGGCGGTCCAGCCCAGCTGCGGCAGGGTATCGGCGTAGAAGCGCAGCACCTGCGCCGGGTCGGCGGTCCCGGACGCCGCCGCCTGGACGATCCGCCCGTCCGGCTTGTCGAAGACCACCGCCTCGTCCCCGGCCGCGAGGCCCGGCATCAGCGGCAGGTCCTGGGTACCGGGGACGAAGGCCGGCACCGATGTTGCGGCGGCCGGCTGCCCGGCGGCATGCGCCGTCGCTGGCAGTGCGGAGAGGGCCAAGCCCAGCAGGAGCGTGAGGCGCTTCATGGCCCCTGCTCCTACATCAGCGCTGGCAGCGGGAACAGTAGAAAGTGGAGCGCCCGGCCTGGACGATGCGCTGGATGGTCCCGGCGCAGGGCTTGGCTCCATCGGCGCGTGGACAGGGGTGCCCCTCCCGGTCGTAGACCTTGAAGGCGTGCTGGAAGTAGCCGAGCTCCCCGTCCGACTGGACATAGTCGCGCAAGGAGGAGCCGCCGGCCGATATCGCCTCCGTCAGCACGTCGCGGATGTGGGGCACCAGCCGCTCGGCCCGGGCGCCGGCCACGGTGGCGGCGGTGCGGGTCGGGCTGATGCCGGCGCGGAACAGCGCCTCGCTGACATAGATGTTGCCCAGCCCCGCCACCACCCGCTGGTCCAGCAGCGCCGCCTTGATCGGCGTGATCTTGCCGGCGAGCCTGGCCGACAGCGCCTCGGCGCTGAACTCGTTGCCCAGCGGCTCCGGCCCCAGCGAGGCCAGCAGCGGATGCGCCTGCAGCCGGTCCTCCGGCACCAGATCCATCATGCCGAAGCGGCGGGCGTCGTTGAAGGTGACGACCGACCCGTCGTCGGTCTCGAAGATGACGTGGTCGTGCTTGCCGGGCTCGCCGGCGGGCGCGCGGGAGACGACCATGCTGCCGGACATGCCCAGATGGATCAGCAGCACCTCGCCCTGGTCGAGCCTGACCAGCACGTACTTGGCCCGGCGGCCGATGGACTGGACGGTGCGTCCCGTGAGCCGTTCGGCGAAGCGCTCCGGCAGCGGGAAGCGCAGCCGGTCGCGGCGCTGGGTGACGCGGGCGAGGCGACGCCCCTCCATCTTCAGGGCCAAGCCGCGGGCGACGGTTTCGACTTCGGGCAGTTCCGGCATCAGACGAAGACCAGCTGGTGGCCGGGCGGGGTCGCGCCCAGCAGGGTGACGATGCCGGCGCACTCCACGTCCAGGTCGGGGCGCAGGGTCGGCTCGGCGATCCCCAGCGCGCGCCAGCCCATCTCGCAGGCGATGATCCGCACACCCAGCGCGGCGACGGACTCCAGCAGCTCGCCTAAGGTGGCGACGCCGCGGGCCTCGAGCAAGGCGTCGCGCCCGGCAGGCTCCATGCCGTCGTCGGCCGGCCCCAGCCCGTGCCAGCTCTCGCCGTCCAGCAGCGCCAGCAGCGCCCTTCCCGTCACGAACAGCACCACCGGCCGGCCGATCGCGGCGGCACCGGCCGCCAGCACCAGGGCGTAATGCACCCGGTCGTAGCCGCCGGCCTGCAGCAGGATGGAGAGACCCGCCCCCTTCTCAGCCATGGTGCGACAGGTCCCGGTAGGCGGGCTCCGCGCCGCAGAGCGGGCATTCCGGGTCCTTCGCGATCTTGATCGTCCGGAAGCCGGTCGCCAGCGCGTCGTAGAGCATCAGCCGGCCGGACAGGCTGTCCCCGATGCCCAGCAGCTCCTTCAGCACCTCCACCGCCTGCAGCGAGCCCATGGCGCCGGCCAGCGCCCCGAGCACCCCGCCCTCGGCGCAGGAGGGCACCAGGCCCGGCGGCGGCGGCTCGCGGAAGACGCAGCGGTAGCAGGGATGCGGCGCGCCCAGATGCGCCTTGAAGGTGGAGAGCTGCCCGTCGAAGCGCAGCATCGCCGCCGACACCAGCGGCTTGCCCGCGAGATAGCAGGCGTCGTTCAGCAGGAAGCGGGTGGCGAAATTGTCGGAGCCGTCGGCCACCAAGTCGTAGCCGCCGACGAGAGCCATGACGTTGGCCCGGGTGAGCCGCGCCCGGTGCGCCTCGACGCGCGCGTCCGGGTTGATGGCAAACAGCCGCGCCTCGGCGCTCTCCACCTTCGGCTGGCCGATGGACGCCGTGTCGTGCAGCACCTGGCGCTGCAGGTTGGAGAGGTCGACGGCGTCGTCATCGATGACGCCCAGCCGCCCCACTCCGGCGGCGGCGAGATAGAGCAGCAGCGGCGAGCCCAGGCCCCCCGCCCCCACCACCAGCACGGAGGAGGAGAGCAGCCGCTCCTGCCCGATGCCGCCCACCTCCTTGAGCATGATGTGGCGCGCGTAGCGCTCGACCTGGCTGTCGCTGAGATCCATGGGCTGAAAATGCCTCCGGCCGCGGGAGCGCCTAGGTGGCACCCGCCGCGGCCGGGGGTCAAGCGGGCGCTGGGGGGAGACGCTTACTCCAGCCCCTCGAACAGCGCGGTGGTCAGGTAGCGCTCGGCGAAGCTGGGGAGGATGACGACGATCTGCTTGCCCTTCATCTCGGGCCGCGAGCCCACCTCCAGCGCCGCGGCGATGGCGGCGCCGGAGGAGATGCCGACGGCGAGGCCTTCGAGGCGGGCGGCCTCGCGGGCCGTCTCGAAGGCACGCTGGTTGGAGATGCGCAGCACCTCGTCGATGGCGTCCTTGTTCAGGATGTCCGGCACGAAGCCGGCGCCGATGCCCTGGATCTTGTGCGGGCCGGGCAGGCCGCCCGACAGGACCGGGCTGTCCTCCGGCTCCACCGCGACGATGCGGAAGCTGGGCTTGCGCTTCTTGATGACGTCGGCGACGCCGGTCAGCGTGCCGCCGGTGCCGACGCCGGAGATCATCACGTCCACCTGGCCGTCCGTGTCGCGCCAGATCTCCTCCGCCGTGGTGGTGCGGTGGACCTCCGGGTTGGCCGGGTTCTTGAACTGCTGCAGCATGTAGGCGCCGGGGGTGGAGGCGACGATCTCCTCCGCCTTGGCGATGGCGCCCTTCATGCCCTGCGGGGCGGGCGTCAGCACCAGCTCGGCGCCCAGCAGCTTCAGCATCTTGCGCCGCTCGATCGACATGCTCTCGGGCATGCAGAGGATCAGCTTGTAGCCCTTGGCCGCCGCCACGAAGGCGAGCGCGATGCCGGTGTTGCCGGAGGTCGGCTCGACCAGCAGCGTCTTGTCGGGCGAGATCAGCCCCTCGGCCTCGGCCGTCTCGATCATGGCCTTGCCGATGCGGTCCTTCACGCTGGAGAGCGGGTTGAAGAACTCGCACTTGCCGATGATGTCGGCGCCCGCGCCGTGGGCGGCCGCCAGACGGCGCATGCGCACCAGCGGCGTGGCGCCGACCGTGTCCAGGATGCTGTCATAGACGCGGCCGCGGAACTCGGCGGAGGCCATGATTTCACCTCATCAATGATGTGGAATTGGCGAATTGCCACTCTGAGGCTGTATATAATCAGGCCAAGCGCGAACGCAAAACCGGAAATTCGGGATAAGGCTTCCGATCTGGGCCCGCTCAGATCGAGAAATCGATCTTGTGCGTGGCCTCGCTCTCGATGCCGGCCTGGTGGGCGCGCAGGCAGAGATCCTCGATGCTGGTCTCGTCCAGGCGGCGCATGCAGTCGTCCTGCAGCTCGGACCAGAGCGGGCGCACCACCCGGCGGCCGAGGTTGCTGCCGATCGGCTCTTCGGTCGGGTCGGTCGCCTGCTCCAGCGTCCGCACCACCCGCACGATCTCGCCGACCGAGATGCGCCGCCGCTCGCGCGCCAGCCGGTAGCCGCCGCGCGGCCCGCGCACGCCGGTCAGGATGCCGGCCCGCACCAGCGCCTGCAGCACCTGCTCCAGATATCGCTTGGGGATGCCCTGGCGGGCGGTGATCTCGCCGGACTGCACCGGCTCGGTGCCGGCGTTGTAGGCGATGTCCAGCACCACCTCGATGGCGAACATCAGCTTCTTGGAGATGCGCAGCATGCCCTCACCCATGGCGGCTCACCCCTTCGTTCCGGTGGAGCCGAAGCCGCCGGCGCCCCGCGCCGTCTCGTCCAGGCTCTCCACCGCGCGCCAGGCGACCCGCTCGTACCGGGCGACCACCATCTGGGCGACCCGCATGCCGCGCTCCACGGTGAAGGGCTGGTCGCCGAGATTGGCCAGGATCACGCCGACCTCGCCCCGGTAGTCCGCATCGACCGTGCCGGGCGAGTTCAGCACCGTGACGCCGTTCTTCAGCGCCAAGCCGGAGCGCGGCCGCACCTGCGCCTCGAAGCCGGGCGGCAATGCTATGGCGATGCCGGTGGGGATCAGCCGGCGCTGGCCGGGCGCCAGGGTCACCGGCTCAGGCACCGCCGCCAGCAGGTCCATGCCCGCCGCCTGCTCGGTGGCGTAGGCGGGCAGCGCCAGATCGGCGCCGTGCGGCAGGCGGGTGATGAAGATCTGGATGTCGGTCATTCCTGGGTTCCGGCGGCAATGGGGTGGGCGGTGGATCGGGCGAAATGGGTAGCGATGGCCTGGGCGAGGCGGCGGCCGACCTCGTCCTTGGGCAGGCGCGGCCAGCTCTCCGGCGCCACGCCCCGGCGCAGCAGGTGGACGGTGTTCTCCTGGCCACCGAAGGTGCCGGCGGCGGGCGAGACGTCGTTGGCGACGATCCAGTCGCAGCCCTTGCGCTCCAGCTTGGCGGCGGCATGCTCCAGCACCCGCTCCGTCTCGGCGGCGAAGCCCACCACCAGGGTGGGGCGGTCGACGGCGCGCGACAGGGTGGCGAGGATGTCGGGGTTCTCGGCCATGGCGAGCGCGGGCGGGCCGCCCTCGCCCTTCTTCAGCTTCTGCCCGGCCTCGGCCGCCACGCGCCAGTCGGCCACGGCGGCGGCGCAGACAGCGATGTCGGCGGGCAGCGCCGCCTGGACGGCGGCCAGCATCTGCCGCGCCGTCTCCACCCGCACCACCGAAACGCCGGCCGGATCGGGCAGGGCCACCGGGCCGCTGACCAGCGTCACCCGGGCGCCGAGTGCCGCCAGGGCGGCGGCCACGGCATGGCCCTGTTTGCCGGAGGAGCGGTTGGCGATGTAGCGGACGGGGTCGATCGGCTCATGCGTCGGGCCGCTGGTGACGACCGCGTGGCGGCCGGCGAGCGGAAGATGCTTCGGCGCGAAGAAGCCGGCGATGGCGGCCAGGATCTCGTGCGGCTCGCTCATCCGCCCCGCGCCCGTCTCGCCGCAGGCCATGTCGCCCGAGTTGGGGCCGATGCGCAGCACGCCCCGCGCCTCCAAGGTCGCCATGTTGGCGCGGGTGGCGGGATGGCCCCACATCATCTGGTTCATGGCCGGGGCGACCATGACCGGCTTGTCGGTCGCCAGCAGCGCCGTGGTGGCGAGGTCGTCGGCGATGCCGGCGGCCATGCGCGCCAGGATGTCGGCGCTGGCCGGCGCCACCACCACCAGGTCGGCCTCGCGCGACAGCCGGATATGGCCCATCTCGGACTCGTCGGTCAGCGACCAGAGCTCGGTATAGACCTTCTCCTCCGACAGGGCCTGGACCGAAAGCGGCGTGACGAATTGCGCGCCGCCCTTGGTGAGCACGCAGCGCACCGTGGCGCCGCGCTCCTTCAGGCGGCGGATCAGCTCCAGGCACTTGTAGGCCGCGATGCCGCCGGAGATCACCAGCAGGATCCGCTTGCCGGCCAGGGCGGAGAAGTCGGTCACGCGCATCCCCTGAGGTATTCCCGGGCAAAAGACGAGGCCCGCTTGTGAAATCCTTAGATATGCCCACAAGGCGCGGCGCGCAAGCGGTACGGAAGGATGGGGATATTCACGCGTCCGGGATGCCAGACAGCGGTGCGGCCTAGACCAGCACGTCCAGGAACATGCCGCGGCGGTAGCGGGCGGGCAGGGTCAGGATGCCGTTGACCATCAGGCTGGCCAGCTCGCGCGGGCTGGGCCAGCGGTTGCCGGGGCGCACCGGGGCGGCCGCGCGCACCGGGGCGGGGGGCGGAATCAGGATGCCGCGCCGGTCGCCGCCTTCGGGAAGAAGGCCGCCGGTCCGCGGGGCTGTCGGCAGGGTCTCGACCATGAGGGGCAGTCTACCCCAACCAGTCGCGCCGCGCCATGGGACAGCGGCGGGGCATCGGCGTGACCGGCGGGAGGCACGGATTGCGGCCACGCCGGGGAATCATCGCGTGCATGGCGGGCGGTTCGGCGGCATAACCGTGCGGCCCGCCCCCTATTCCGCCGACCGCATCCCGCCGGACCAGCCATGACCGTCCAAGCCACCCCGCCGGAGCCGCGCCGCGCGGCCCTGCTCTTCATCCTGGTGACGGTGGCGCTGGACGTGCTGGCGGTGGGCGTCATCATCCCGGTGCTGCCGAAGCTGGTGACCGACTTCATGGGCGGGAACGAGGTGAGCGCCGCCGAGATGTTCGGCCTGTTCGGCTTCGCCTGGGGGCTGATGCAGTTCGTCTTCTCGCCCCTGCTGGGCGCGCTGTCGGACAGGTTCGGGCGGCGGCCGGTGATCCTGCTCTCCAATCTCGGGCTGGGGCTGGACTATGTGCTGATGGCGCTGGCGCCGACGCTGGGCTGGCTGTTCGTCGGCCGGCTGATCTCCGGCATCACCTCGGCCAGCATCACCACCGCCTTCGCCTATATCGCCGACGTGACCCCGCCGGAGAAGCGCGCCGCCGGATTCGGCAAGGTCGGCGCCGCCTTCGGCTTCGGCTTCGTGCTGGGGCCGACGCTGGGCGGCCTGCTGGGCGATGTCGACCCGCGCCTGCCCTTCTGGGTGGCGGCCGGCCTCAGCCTCGCCAACTTCGCCTACGGGCTGCTGGTGCTGCCGGAGTCCCTGCCGCGGGAGCGGCGCAGCCCCTTCAGCTGGCGCCGGGCCAACCCGGTGGGCTCGCTGAAGCTGCTGCGCTCGCACCCCGAGCTGTCGGGTCTGGCGGCGGTGGCGGCGCTCTACTATCTGGCGCACGAGGTGCTGCCCAGCGTCTTCGTGCTGTACGGCTCGCACCGCTACGGCTGGGACGTGACGACGGTAGGGCTGACCCTGGGCGCGGTCGGCGTGTGCTCGGCCCTGGTGCAGGGCGGGCTGGTGCGGCCGGCGGTGGCGCGCTTCGGCGAGCGGCCGATGCTGCTGTTCGGCCTCGCCTTCGGCGCCATCGGTCTGGCGGTCTATGGCTTGGCGCCGACGGCTTGGCTGTTCTGGATCGGCGTGCCCGTGATGTCGCTCTGGGGCTTCGCCGGCCCGTCCGCCCAGGCGCTGATGAGCCGGCATGTGCCGCCGCAGGAGCAGGGACAGCTGCAGGGCGCGCTGACCGCCATCCGCTCCTTCACCGGCCTGGGCGGGCCGCTGCTCTTCACCCAGTCCTTCGCCACCTTCGCCGACGACGATACGGGCTGGCAGCTGCCGGGTGCCCCGTTCCTGCTGGCGGGGCTGCTGCTGGTCGCCGCGCTGCTGCTCGCCGCCCGGGTGACCCGGCCGCGCGACTGAGGCGTCAGAAGCCCAGCGCGCCCGGGTTCATGGCGCCGCGCGGGTCCAGCAGCCGCTTGATCTCCCCCATCAGCCGGGCGTAGTCCGGCTCCAGGCTCTGCTGGTAGGGATAGAACTTGCCCAGCTGGAAATGCGTGCCGCCGACCTCCGACAGGGCCTGGGCGAGGCGGAACTTCAGATGCTCCACCGCGCGCGAGTTCTCCGGCGTGGCCGTCAGCACCGGCAGGCGGCGGACATAATCCTCCTCCATGAAGGCCTCGTGGATCTCGGCGCGCGCGTCGGGCCAATAGAGGCAGGGCTCGATCAGGAAGGCATGGGTGCCGATGGTGGTCATCAGGTAGCCATGCTCGATCCCGTGCCGGGCGCACAGATCCGCCTCCTCCTGGAAGACCCGCTCGCAGGCCGCCATGCTCTCCTTCATCTTGCTCATCGGCACGATGCCGTGCACCGGGACCCAGCGCTCGCCGCCCGGCCCCAGCATCGAGTTCGGCGGCGGGAAGGGCATGCCGCGCATGGCCTTGGCGATGGTGTTCTCGATCTCCCGGCCGGTCTTCAGCGCATGGCCGCGCACCAGGGCGACCGCCGGCTCCAGCGCCGCCTCGGTCAGCCCGTCCAGCGTGCAGTGGAGCGAGAACTCCACCCCATCCATGAAGCGGCGGCCGGCCAGCGCCATCTTCGCCGCCTCCGCCACGCCCTTGAAGATCGAGCCGCTGTTCCTGATGACGCCGACGGCGACGTTGACGTCCGTCATCAGGCTGGCGCGGCGCAGGCGCAGCTGCGCCAGGTAGGGGTCGAAGGCGGCGATCTCGCTGCAGACGCCCTCGCGCGCGATGGCCGCCAGCGCCTGCGACAGGCCGGCATAATCGTCGAAGCCGAAGGAGAGGTAGCGCTGCGCCGGCGCCGCCTTCAGCAGCCGGAAGGTCGCGCGCAGCTTCACCCCGAACACCCCGCAGTCGCCGGTGAACAGGCCGGTCAGGTCGGGGCCGTGGTGTCGGAAGAAGGGCGTCGCCACATGGCGCGAGGCGCCGGTGCCGGTGGAGACGACCGTTCCGTCCGAAAGCGCCACGGTGATGGACAGCACGCTGTCGCCCACGGCCCCGTGCTGGGCCGAGCCGAAGAAGATGCTGCCCTGGCTGAGCGCGCCGCCGACCGTGGCGCGGATGCCGGACATCGGGCCCCAGTAGGGGGTGCGCAGGCCCCGGGCCGACAGCGCCTCGTGCAGTTCCTTCCAGGTGACGCCCGCCTCCGCCGTGACGGTCATCCCCTCCTCGTCGATTTCCAGGATGCGGTCGAGGCGCGACGTGTCGATCTGCACGCTGCCGGTCCGGGTGGCGAGATAGCCGTCGGTGTAGGACATGCCGCCGCCGCGCGGCACCACCGCCAGACCCGCCTCCGCCGCGATGCGCACGGCCTCCGCCGTCTCCCCGGCGCTGCCCGGCCGCAGCACGGCGAGGCAGGTCTCGCCCCGCCGGAACACGTCCTGGGAATGCAGCGCCAGCGTCGCCGCATCGGTCAGCACCTGCTCGGCGCCGAGCGCCTGCCGCAGCCGGTCCAGAACCGCCTGCGCATCGGAGAGGGCGGGAGCGGCGGTATCGGGCATGGCGCGGCCTCCGGCGAAAGGGTCCTGGCTGGTTGATATAAGATTATACCAACCCGGGACCAGCCCGCATCACTCTTCCAGGGAGCGCCACCCACCTTTCCGCTTATGTCCGCACCGTGGACGGGCGGCGGGTCAGCGTCCCTGCCGCCGCCGCAGCTCGGCACGGGCGGCATCGGCCAGGAAGGCGCTGCGGTTGCCTGTCAGGCTGTCGATCTGCGCGACGAGATTCTCGTCCAGCGTGACGTTGAAGCGCTGGGTGCGCCCCGGCAGGGTCGCCGGCACCAGGAGGACGGCGGCGACCGGTCCATCGTCCGGCTCCTGCTCCGCTTCCGCCACCGCGCGGGCCTCATCCAGGCTGGAAGGCTTTGGCAGGGGCCCCTCCTCCGCAAGGATGGAAAGGTGCCCCTCGAGCGCCTCGGCCGCAGCCAGGAACGCGTGCTCGACACTGTCCCCCGCGGAGTAGCAGCCGGGCAGGTCGGGGAAGAGGACCCCGTATGCCCCCTCCGGCGCATCGGGGCTCACGATGACGGCTGGGTAGGCGACGCGGGTCATGGTTCCTCGCAGGATCGGAGCGGGCGTCCGCCCGCCGCTCATCTCAGTTTCGTTCCGCTCTGCCGCTCGATGGATTTGATGATCCAGAGCGGCAGGTCGCCGGGATGCATTGGCACCGTGGAGAGGCCGGGGCGGGTCGGGTGCTTGAAGTGCCTGTGGCCGCCCGTCTGCCTGTCCTCGTACCACCCATCCGCCAGCAGCCGCGCCACCACCTCACGGGCCTTCACGGAAGGCCCCAGCGCGGCGCGTTCATTATACACACAAACGGACATTCCCGTTCGGGAGTTTCCGCAGGGTGGATCACCGCGGCAGCACCCGCCGGTAGCTCAGCGCCTCGGCGATGTGGACGCGGCGGACGGAGCCGGCGCCTTCCATGTCGGCCAGCGTGCGGGCGACGCGCAGGACGCGGTGGTAGCCGCGGGCCGAGAGGCGCAGCCGGTCCGACGCCTCCGTCAGCAGGGCGCGGCCGGGCGCATCGGGGGCGGCCACCGCCTCCAGCAGCTCGCCGTCGGCCTCGGCGTTGGTACGCACCGGCGGCGCGCCGGGACGGGCATGGGCGGCGTAGCGCTCGCGCTGCGCCAGGCGCACCCGCGCCACCCGTTCGGCGACGGCGGCGCTGTCCTCGCGGGGCGGCGGCAGCGACAGGTCGGCGGGGGTGACGGCGGGCACGTCGACATGCAGGTCGATGCGGTCGAACACCGGCCCGGAGATGCGTGACTGGTAGTCGGCGGCGCATTTCGGCGCCCGGCCACAGGCCAGCGCGGCATCGTCCAGATGGCCGCAGCGGCAGGGATTCATCGCCGCCACCAGCTGCACCCGGGCCGGGTAGGTGACATGGCTGTTCGCCCGCGCGATGGTGGCGCGCCCGGTCTCCAGCGGCTGGCGCAGGGATTCCAGCGTCTGCCGGTTGAACTCCGGCAGCTCGTCCAGGAACAGCACGCCCTGGTGCGCCAAGCTGATCTCCCCGGGCTTGGCGCGCAGACCGCTGTGAGAATCAACGAATTATCAGACTCGGAAGCGCTTGGTTCGGTCGCGTCATGTCACTTAGAAGCCAGAATCGATCTGCTTGATGCCGGACTATCTCCATTCAATCGCCTAAAAGCCTGACTAGATTGATCTAGCGGTACCAGCGGTCGATCAGCTTCTGGCGGCGCTCCAGTGCCAAGTTGCGCTCCCCCTCCACCCAGGTCTCCAGCGACCGGGCGAGATCTCGTGCCTGCTCGTTCAGAAGTTCGATCGGGTCCAGCGTCGGCGGGCCCATGGGCACGGAATCGCCCTCGTCGACGCGCCCGTTGAGCAGGAGCGCCTCCAACCTCTCGCCAATGGTGCCCGGCACGGCCAGCACCATGCCGGGCGGAATTTGGATCGGCAGTGCGTCGCCGGGACGAATGTAGAGATCGTCCTTGGCCTCACAAAGTTTGGCCAACGCCGTGCGGGTGATCCGCTCGAAGTGGACTAGCTCGACAGGGTCGTAGCTATGCGTCGGGTCGGGCTTGAACCCGCCCAGGTCCAGCTTACGGCCGGGGAGCGGCATGTAGATGACCAGAGTTCCATCCGGCAACCAGCCACGGCTTGGGCCTTCCAGCTGCTCCGGATACCCGCCGAACAGAATCGGGTCGCTGAAATTCAGCCGAGAGAAATCGAATCCGGCGTCGCGCATTCTCCGGGAGTACATGCTGTTGGCGGAGATCAGCAGCGTGAAGGGGAAGCGGCGCAGGTACATGACGGGGGCGCAATCGGCATCGGTACCGATGGAGAGCGATACCTGATGGCCGAAGGCGATCTCGGCATGGACGAGGTTCTGCTTGTCGTCCTTGCGCCGATAGGCGCCGGGCGTGCGGCTTTCGATCTGGATGAACAGGTTGACGGTCGGCCACTCATGGCCGTCGTCGCGCCAACCCCCGTCGATGTAGCGCCAACCTTCGCTGGTCCGCTCGATGCGGTGGGTGCTGAGGTCCTTGAAGTACCGGTCAAGCCGATGGTCCGCCGCGATCTTCCGCGCAGCCGACTGGAGCAGGTCGTAGAGCCAATCGGCGGTCTTCTGCTCCGGCAGGTCGGCGCCTGCGAGGCGGGGGTCGAGGCGGGAGCCGTCCACCAACTCCAGCAGGGTGGCGTCGGGATCGAAGCCGGCCAGATGGGCAGCGGCCTCCGCGAGTAGCGCATATGGCACGCCGGTCTGCACCAGGCGGCCGAGCTGCTCTTTCGTCGGCTTCTCCACGCGCAGCACGTACTTGGAGAGGCAGCTGGAGTTGCCCCCGACACCGGACTTCCGCACGATGGCGCCGGACCTGATGCCTTTTTCCGCTGCCCGGTCGATGATCGCCGCGAGGTTGCGGGCGATCCGGGCTCGGTCGCTGCGGCTGCCGATGCGCTCGCGCCCCAGCCTCTCGCGGGCCGCAGCCGCCAGCTCACGGTCCGTGCTGACCCGCAGGTGCCGGCGCCGTTGCTGCTCGTGTCGTTGGCGAAGCTGCTCTAGATCGACCGTCTGCTCGCCCATGGTCAACTCCCGACGGCGCGGCGGTAGCGCCGGCCGCGGCGTGCCTGGATGTGCAGAATTGTGCGGATGCGCTCACCGTCCTGGATGATCGCGAGCCGCCGCAGCCGGTCAATCTCCTGTTGGCTCACACCGTCACCGCGCATGTCATGGACTGCCTGCCGGCTCAACGACAGGCTGGTGCTGCCGCCACCGACAGGCGTTTCCCGGTCGGCATAACGAAGATGAAGCTGCAGCCTGGCGGCGGTGATGCCGCGCTGCTGCTGGCGGGTTCTGGCATGTCTCGTCTGCCTCATGGCGGGGCACCTGATGGTTTGGGTCGTGCCCCACATTAGGAGGATCGCCCCTAGCGTACCTTGTCGAGAACGCCAACCTGCCGGCAAAAATTTGGCCAAGGAGTTGTGCCAGGTACGCCAACTCTATACCGCTTTTCCGCCAAACACGGCCGGCAAGTTTCGCCAAAGTGCGCCACCCGCCCTTGGCCCCAGTAGGCCGCCTCGCTACGGTTCGCAGCGGCATAGCCGGGATGTTCTTTCTTGACCGATATAACAACTGCCGCCAATATACAGGTCGGGTCTTGATCAAAGGAGCCGGGGATGAAAACCGTTCGCGTCACGATGTCAGATGAAGCGCATACCAAGCTGCAGGCCCAGGCGAAGGCTGACGGCCTCCCTGGGATCGCCTCTCTCCTCCTGAAATCAGCAGGTCAGCTCACTGAGGATGCCGAAGCTGCCAACATCAACAGGACGGCGATACTGAGGGCCAAGAAGCTCCCCGTGGACAGCACGTTTCGCTTAAGGGATTTGTTTCCTGCCAGCGATTGGGAGCGTTTTTCCAAGGGCGCCCGGCTCCGGGCGGGCAGGGAATTCGTTGCCGACGTTCGGGCCAAGCTGGTCCAAGGCGTTCGTTACAAAGAGAAAACCCAGCAGAACCATCACGTCTACGTCCGAACCCGCTAGGGTACGACCTGCGGACGTTGGGCCCGTCCAAGGTGACACGATCATCCGCTTCCCTTTGGGCTGCGGGTATATACGATTGATGGGACCATCGCAGGGAGCTCACCTTGGTCCGTCGCCGCAAGATCGGCCCCAACGCCCGAAGCTACACCGGCCGGCATATCTGTGCCGACGGTAGGACAGTTCGATTCGAGTCCAAGCTGGAACGTGACTTCCTCGTCCTAGTACGGTCCCGCAGTGACGTCTTGGAGGTGGTCGAGCAGCCGTTTACCCTCGAATACCGGGATTCCCGCGGACGCCGCCGGCGTTACACGCCCGACTTCCTGGTCCGCTACGGGCACAAGACCTCGCTCTATGAGGTGAAGTTCCGCGCCGAGCTCCGGCAGAACTGGGATCGATACCGGGACGCCCTTGGGTATGCTCGCGCATGGGCGCGTGACAACGGCATGCGCTTCAAGCTGGTCACCGAGCGCGTCCTTCGGCGCACGCCGCTGGAGAACGCGCGCATCCTTGAACTGCACCGAGGCCTGCCCCCCGACCCGCGGGAGGCTGAGGGCATACTGGCGGAGCTTGACGGCGGGGCCTGGACAATCGGCCACCTCGCCAAATCGCTCTATCCCGATCCGGCGCACCGGGGGCTCTTCTGGCAGACCCTATGGCGGCTGATCGCCAGCGGCCAGGTCGCCGGCGACCTGGAGAAGCCGATCGGCATGGACTTCGTCATCTGGAAGCCGTGATGGACCGCCCGGCCGCAAGCCCCCTTCCCGCAGCCTGGTTCCGTCCAGACGCCGGCGCCGACGTCGACCTTGGCGGACGGGCAGGCCGCATCGTCGCCATCGTCTCCTTGACTGAAGCGCTGGTCGAGGACATCGCCTCGGGCGAGCGCGTCCGGAAGCCTGTCGAGGAACTGAGGCCGTGGCAGGGCGAGGCTCCGGCCTCCCCTGCGGCGGCGCCCGACTTGGCGACCATCTCGCCGGAGCGTCTGGCCGAGGGGCGACGACGCTTGGAGGCGATGCTCGCGCTCGACGCCATGAAGCGGCGAAGCCGGCCGGTGGTCGAGGAGTACGCCGGCAAGCTCGGCATCTCCGCCAGCCACTTGTATGCCCTCTACAAGGACTGGCGCGGCGGCTGCGGCCTAACCGGGCTGATCCCTCACATCCGCAAGCGCCGCAAGCGCCTGAAGCGTTTGGACGGGACGGTCGCGGCGATCGTTGAGGCCAACATCGACAGCCTCTTCTTCGAGCGCGGCGAGACGATCAAGGAGACCTGCCGCGCGGTCGCGGTCGCCTGCCGCGCGCAGGGCTTGAAGCCTCCGTCCCCGACGACGGTTCGCTCCCGCATCCTTGACAGACCGCCTGAACAGCTCGCGCTGGCACGACGTGGATCCCTGGTTCTGTCGGAGAAGCAGCGATCGAACGACGGGCCCGGCGAGGAGCCGTACTTCCCGCTAGCCCGCGTGCAGATCGACCACACGGTGGCGGACATCTTCGTGACCGACCCACAACACCATGGCGCGGTCGCCCGCCCCATCCTCACGCTGGCCATAGACGAGTACTCACGCTGCGTCCTAGGCTTCAAGCTGCGCTTGGCGCGGCCGTCGACCCTGTCGGTCGCCCTTGCCCTGCACCACGCGGTTTTCCCGAAGACCCTTTACTGCAGCCGCATGGGGCTGTCCGCCGCTTGGCCGATGTATGGCAAGCCAAAATGGCTCTTCACCGACAACGCCGCGGAGTTCGACAGCGAGGGGCTCAAGGTGGGGTGCGAGCAGCACGACATCCACCATATCTTCCGCCCCCTGGACGCCCCGCATTTCGGCGGACGCATCGAAAGGCTGATCGGCACCCTCATGGGCCGACTACGCCTCATCCCCGGCGCCACCATGCGCAACATCGCCGAGCGCGGCGAGGAATACGACCCGGAGCGCTCAGCCGTCTACACGATCGACGAGGCCGAACGGCGGATCGCCCGCATGATCGCGGAGGTCTATCACCTGGACAGGCACTCCACCCTCAAGGTCGCCCCGCGCGACCTATGGGAGTTCGGGATCTTGGGCGACGACACCGTTCCTGGACGTGGACTTCCGGAGTTCCCGACGAACCCGGAGCGCTTCCTGCTGGACCTCCTGCCGGTGAAGAAGCGGACGATCCAGGACTACGGCATCGCAGTCGAGGGACTGAAGTACAACTGGCCGGTCCTCAAGGGGCTGCGCCGGAAGCTCGCCGGCGAGCAGCTCAACGTCCGCTACAATCCGGACGACGTCTCCCGGGTCTGGGTCTGGGACCCCGAAGCGTTCGAATACTACCAAGTTCCGCTGGCGAACGGCCGCCGCGACGTGACCCCGCTGTGGGAGGTCAGGCGCGCGATCGCCGCCGTCGAGGCGCGTGGCTACGACCCGGACAACGAGGCCCTTGTCTTCAAGACGCTTGAGGATTTCCGGAGGGAGGACGACGAGAAGGCTGCCAAGGTCAAGGGGGCTCGCCTAGCCATCGAGCGCCGCAGGGAGGCACACAAGACGACAGTCCTGCTGCCGCCGAGGCTCGACAACCCCGCCGCCCTGCCGCCAGTGGCAACACCCCCCGCCCTGGCGGCGCTGCCGCCGCCGGCTGAGGACGCCGCGCCGGCCGCACCCCGGAGCCGGCCGCCGATCGACGTGGAGGACTGAAGGGCTGATGTCCGAGTTCCCGCACCTGTCGCCATCGACCGCTAAGCTGCTGGAGCTGGACGACGAGGCCCGCGTCCGAAGATGCCAGGAGAAGAGGTTTATCTCCTACGCGCGAGCAAAGCTCGGCCTGGAGAAGCTGCAGCGCCTGCTCCACCTCCCCCGCCAGACCCGCCCCGAGGCCCTGATCGTCGAGGCGCCGACGGCGAACGGCAAGTCCTACCTGCTGAAGCAGTTCCGCCAACGCAACCGCGCCCTCGACAACCCGGAGGGCGACCGGGCCGTCGTGCCCGTCCTGTTCGTCGAGATCGGCGGGGACCCCAGCCTGGACGGCTTCTACGAGTCGATCCTGGACGCGCTCGCCGCCTCCTACAATCCCCGCAGCCACCGCCGCGAGAAACGCCGGCAGGCGATGGAGCTTCTGGCCGGCGTCGGCACGCGGGTCCTGCTGGTCGACGAGGTCCACAACCTTGCGCTCGCGACTTTCGCCGAGAAGATGCGGATCCTGGCCGAGTTCCGCGCCTTCATGAACGACGAACGGCTTTGCCTCAGCCTAGTCTGCGCCGGCACCAACGAGGCGAAGGCAGAGCTGCAGAGCGACACCCAGCTCCTGAACAGGTACGAAGTCCTGCAGCTCCCGCTGTGGAACGACGGCGAGGAATACCGTGCGCTGCTGGCTGGCTTCGAGATGCTGCTGCCCCTGCGGCGAGCCTCGAACCTATGGGACGACGACGCCGCCGCCCATTGGATCCTGGAGCGGAGCGACAGGCTGATCGGGCAGATGTTCATCATCCTGAGCCGCGCCGCCGAGCTGGCGATCCGCACCGGCGAGGAGCGGATCACGCGCTCGCTGCTGGAACGCATCGACTACCAGTCGCCGTCCCGGCGCCGCGTCCCGGTGGTCGACCTGGACCCGATCTAGGCCATGCTGACGGGGCGCTACTGGCCTTGCCATCCCAAGCCGCGGCCCGACGAGGTCCTCTCGTCCTGGATCCTGCGGACGGCGTTCGGCAACGGGCTGCGCCCATCCACCTTCTGCCAGCTCGCGTTCGGCAACCCGCGGCTGCTCGCGACCGACATCGACCGCAGCGGGGGCGGGAGCGTCCTGTCCACGATGGCGGCGAGGACGGCAACGCCGCCCGCGGCGGCCGCGTCCACGGCGCTCGCGTCGATGGAGGGCGTGCTGGTCGAAAGCTGGTTCGCCGCGGGCCGGACCCGTTGGGTCCTGAACAGCGGCACGCGGCACAGGCTGCGCCGGGTCGCAGGCATGCAGTACTGCCCGCGCTGCCTGGAAGCCGACGATGCGCCCTACTTCCGCCGGGCGTGGCGGCTGGCGCTGTTCGCCGCCTGCCCGACTCATGGCGTGGTCCTGCTCGACCGGTGCCCGGACTGCCGCAAGCCGTTGATGGCCGAGCGGGCCGATGAGCTGGCCAGGTGCGGCGCATGCCATGCTGACCTCAGGCGGGCGGAGGCGGCGCCGGCCGACTTCGGGGCGACGGTCCTGCACCGGCGCAACCAGACTGTCCTGGCCCGGGGCTGGGCGACGCTGGGCGAGTACGAGTTCCAGCGGTCGCACCTCTACTTCGACCTGCTCTACCAAGTGCTGCGGCTGCTGTTCACGGGCAGGCGGGCGGACCGGCTCCGCGCCGTCGCGGCGCGACGGTGGGGCGGCGACGACCCCGGAGCTCCCTTCCCCCGGGGGCGCGAACTCGAGGCGCTCGGCCCCGCGGAGCGCCACCGCCTGTTCTCGCTGGCCGCGCGTCTGCTGGAGGGCTGGCCTTACCGCTTCGTCGGCGCCTGCGGGGAAGCCGGCGTCACGGAGGCCTACGCCACGGTCGACGTCGACCCGCTGCCGTTCGCCTTCGCCGACCCCGTCAGGCGCCACCTGTGCGCGGCGGCCTACGTGCCGTCGATCGGAGAAGTCCAGGCGGCGGCGCGGTATCTCCGGAACCGCGGAGTGGCGCCCAGCGGACGTCGCCTACGGCTGCTGGTCGGCGACACGGTCCTCATCCGGTCCGTCGTCCCGACTGGCCGACGGTTGCCAGTTTCAAGTCCCTGACCCCGTCGGCGGGATCCAGTGCCAGGTTCTTCGGTCGCGGGCGACGAGCCCGTCCCGCTTCAGGCGGGTCAGCGTCATGCCGGGCGTCTTGGGATGCACCCTCACCGGCAGGAGCTCGGCCACGCGCTCGGCCACCTCCGCCGCCGTCAGGCGGCCGGGATGCGCGGCCTTGAGCACCTCGACCACCTTGGCCCGGTAGGCGCCGTGCGGCGGCTCGTCCTTCGGCCGCACCGTGGGCTCGAAGATCCGCGCCCGGGCCAGCGCCGTCTCCATCCTCGCCATCGCGGCGGACATGGCCGATACCTCGCTGCGCAGCCGGCCGATCTCGGCCAGCAGGGCGCCGATCCGCATGTCCCCGTCGGCAACGGTCCCAAGCGGTGCCTGAACGTCGGCCATCTCCCCCTCCTTGGCGCGGCTTGCACCCACCCCCTGAAATGCGCTATCTGAAATATACCACCATTTCATTTCAGGAAGAAGCGCCGTGTCCAGCCGCCCTCCTCGCGCGAGCCGCGCCAAGCCCGGACCGGACCAAAAGCGCAACGCGGAGGCGGAGGAGGCGCTCAGGAAGGATGCGGAAGGCCTTCGCCTCCGAATGGGGTTGACCAAGACAGCCTTCGCGAAGGCGGTGGGGGTCAGCCAGCCCGGCTACTCGAACTTTGCCCGCCGCGCCAGGAGGTTCCCTCAAGAGGCCCTTCCCCAGCTCCAGGCGATGCTTGCCAGGAACGGAAGCCTCGCCGCAGGGGCCTCTGCAGCGCCGAGCCTGGAGCGCCCTGCCACGCCGGCGCCCGAGTCGACCAGACTGCACCAGGCCTTGCGCGAGCTAGTGGCCGAGGCGGGAGCTAACGAGGACCTGGCCTTGGCCGCCCTGGCCGCGGCGACCCAGCTCGTCCGGATGCAGCGGGTGAAATGATGAACGGCGCACCGGCATTTCATTCCATCGCGGACCGCCAGGCGCGACAGGCGATCCGGCAGGTCCAGGACGGCATAGACGCAGCCTGCCGCTTCCTGGGGTGGCAGTTCTCGATGACGCCCCATGGCGACGGCATCGTTCCCCGCAAGTCCCTGCGGTTCCTGCTCCGTCGCGAGGCTTTCGGCAATGTCTGGCCCGAGACGGAATGGATGGTCGATGTCGTCGCGGCACAACACCTCCGGGGTTGCCCCGGCCTGGCGGACGGCGCCCGCCGAGCATCGCGCGAGGCGGGGCGTCCGGGCGGCTACCGCATCGTGACCGAGTCTTCCCTGCCGTGCACGCTGTCCGGCAACCTCCGGCGCTGCGCTTTGGCGCTCGACCAGCCGGAGCGCCCCGACGCGGCGCGAGCCTTCCACGCTGCCCAGCCGCCGCCCGGCGGGTACGCCACGGCCGCCGTCCTACTGCGCCGGATGGACATCCAAGGCACGATGCGGGAGGCGGCGTGGTCGCACGTCCTGGCCGCAATCGGATGCGGACACCTCGTTACCGACCTCCGCCTGCCTCTCGGGGACGCGACCCTGCTGCATCGCCCAGCCCGGTTTCGGGAAACGCGGCGCCTGCGGATGCCCGACGGATCTCCCGGACCGCTTCTTCGGCATACTCTGCCGCCCTGGTGCCTCGGTGCGCGATGGCATGAAACGTGACGGACGGCAACGCCCCGTCGACTTCATTGCGAATGCCGCCGGACGCCGCGGCTCCCCAGAGGCGACGGTGGCGCCGAGCGATCTCCTTCACCCTGTGCAGCTCGTGCGAACGCAATGGCCGAGCATTGGGGGCAAGCGCCAGCATCATCGAGGACGTTGCCTTCTCGTGCTCGTCGCGCTCGATGTCGAACAGGTAGGCACTCCCTCCCGGCCAGGAAATCACGGTTCCGAACAGCGCCCGCGGCCGGCCGGAGGGCAGATTGTGCCACGTTCCGCCGGGTACGCTCGGCATGGCCGTGTAAGCGTGGCCCTGCACGGTGACCGCCTCGTCGCCGATGGCGAGCGGCTGGGCGGCGAAGCCCTCGAGCCCTTTGTCGCCGAAGGCCGCGATGAGTTCCGCGAACATGGCCCCGCCGGCGCTCAGGTAGGATGGCGCGTCGCCAGCCGGCGGCGCCTCCTCGGCGGAACGGTCCGCCGGTTCCGCTTCCATCGCCTGGCGGACGCGTCCTGCCCCCGAGCCCTCGCATTGCAGGGGCCCCGTGGTGAACAGCGATGTGGGAGCCCCCTCGGCCACAACCCGGCAGGCCCGGGCAGCGGCCGCCGCCGGTACCCGGTTCTCGACCACCCTGATCTCGCGGAGTGCCGTGAAGCGCTCGCTGCACCGGCCATCTTGCAGGCGCAAGTCGCCCAGGGCTGAGTCGGCACGACGGTCCGTGGTCAAGCTCGCGTCCAATTCCGGAACGGCCTTGATCCAGGGAATCGTCCGCAGGTCCCCGTCCTCGTCCTCCCGGTCGCCGGACCGTCCGGGTAGCTCCAGCTCCAAGGTGCGGTAAGGGAAGGCTGCGGAGCACTGCAGGAGCTGCAGGGCAAGGAAACGCTCCCGCCGGCCGGCCGGAGTATCGACCTGGAAGCGACGTCCCAGCGCCTTCAGCCGCGTCTTCCCGTGGAACGGGAACCCGAACGACGGCAGGAGCGGCTCGCCGTTGACCCAGCTCTTCACGATCGAGGCGTGCACCCGGGCGTACATGCGGCGCGCAGGGCCGCCGGCCTCGTCCGCGGCGAAGCGGGCGACTACATGAGCGTCGCCGGCGTCGAGAGGATAGCGGAGCCTGAGCCTGAAGACTCTCCGCTCCCGGTCGACCCAGCCGGAGGCCGCCAAGTCATATACGTCGGAGGGGCGACGGGCGAAGCCGCCGTTGATGGCGGCCTGTGCGACCAGCGTGGAGGTGCCGAGGTAGAACTGGAGCAGCGTTGCCACAGGGATCAGCAGCCCCAGGGGATCGTCGCCCAACCTGACCGCCACCAAGCGCAAGTCGGCGCCCCGGCTTTCAAAGCGATGCACGCGGAACGGCAGCACCGGGCCGTCGATCGGTTCCGGCCGGCCGGCCATTCCTGGGCCGACGTTGCCGGATGCCAGGGTCAATTCGGAGACGGTGGCTGGCTGCACCTCTACCGAGCGGTCGAACGGCTGCAGCGACGGATCATGAGCGGCGACTTGGTATCCGTCGGTCCAGACGCTGCCCAGCGACAACCAAGGCAACCACCCGGCCGCGCCCGGAACAGTCTTCGTCGATATCGTCCCATCCTGGAAGGTCCGGGTGAACTGAAGGAGAAGCCTAAGATCAAAGGGATCTACGGCGTTGGGCCATGCCTCCGTCCAAGAGGCAAGCTGCCATCCGGAGCCCTGGAGACCCCTGACTCTCAAACGTAGGCCTGATGCCATTAACAACACCTATAGAAGGGGCTACCCCTTCCATATGGGTGCGCGTTTGGACCTATCAATCATTTTGGAGTCGGACTCCGTCGGCTGAGAGCGCAATCGAGCCCCTCTGATCGATCCAGCCCACCAGTCCTATGCGGAAGCACATTTACAAATGCCAATTCTATGGTAGATTCCACAATAGATTTTGACCGATGGAGATTCCTATGCCGCGCGTCTCTGGTGACAAGAACCTTTCGCTGCGAGAGCAGCGCTTGAAAGCTGAGGTGGCTGCTGCGAAGGCAAAGGAGCGCGCCGCCAAAGCTCAGCTAAAAGTAGTTGAACTTCGAAAGAAAGAAATAGCTGAACGTCTCGGTTGACTACAAAGCGTCAGGCCAACTCTGAAGCAACCTTAGGGCTGGCACTTGTCTATCTTAGGGGCAGCTGAACGGTAAACGTTTTTAGTGGGCCAATCGATCAATCCTCTAAGCTCTCGAATGGTCCCAGCCTGCTGGACAATATAAACAGAGTACTGCAGTGTGGACTTTAGGTGTAACTAGCGAGCCCTTGGCCGTTTACCCGAGGAAACGCCTCGTTGTAGAGAAGCCGTATCGACTGCGCTTCGGGATCATGGTTCGCCACTGCACGTCGGCATAATGCAGATGCCGTAGGAACAGCGTAGCCGGCTCTCGACCCACCTCCTCCCTGTTTGCCGACAACAGTACCGGTCGGCTCGGCCGAGTGACCTTCCGCCAAATTAGATGCTGGATGAGCAGCAGCACTACGCGTGTTACCGCATAGAAGCGGTAGCATGGCAAAACCGAATCGGCGGGCAGAGGATCGTCTCCGTGGACAATGTAATTCCGAAAAACCCGCACCATTTCAGCAGCGGCGGCGGGGCCCGTGAGGCCATGTTTCGTGATCGTCCGAGCAAACTGGTCTTTAAGCAATGCTTGCCGCTCACACATATGGCGGGCATAATTGTAAGATTGATCCAGCGCCCTGATTTGCGACGCCCGATCACCCTCGGCTTGGAAGAGCCGTCGCGCGTGTACTGGTAGCGTCTCCTTTACAGTCTCACCTCGAGCACTGGTCTCAATTGCCGCCTCATATGCTGACCACGCGAAATTAAAGATGATGAGCGCTGCGGTGTACTTCGACGCCAACTCCTGGCTTTCGTCCTCATAATGGGCGACAGTTTCGCAGTAGAGGGCGTCATCGCTATCGTGTACGAGGCTCGGATTGCAGATAACATCCTGGATCCCGCCTGCCATTTGCAGTGCGTAGGTCACGCCCGGCCAAGGGTCCTCGTGACGGGAAATCCATGAGAAGCGCTCGGCAAACCCGAGCGCGACAATGGCTTGGAATAGGGCCGCAAGATGGTGTCGAAGCGGCAACAGGCCTGTCACCCAGCAATTAGCCTGGCCGCAACCGCATCTGACGTATCGCATGGCAGGGTCGATCGCACGATAGCCCTCCTGATCCAGGTCGCGGCCAAGCCTAAACGCCTCCTCCTTGCGGAACCGCTCCAACCAATCCTTCTCTGATGCCTCTGTCATGATCCCTCTTGATTGTGCGGGTCGGCCAGCGCTTTCAGCCTGTTGCCCGGGCCCATGGCCTCGACAAAGAGCTTGCACACAAACACCGCGGCCCTTCACCTATCAGGGAATCGCATCGGCACCTCGGAATGTCCAGCACCTGTTAGTGGTCTCCAACAGGGCAAATTTATCGTGCCATCCGTCATCGGGTGATGCTACCGTAAAGAGTACAACGACCTACGTGGTCGGTATCTAAGGTTCGCCCTGAGGAAGGCTCGGCCGATGGCTCGACGAGCTGCAGCGCTAGCCTGCTAGGGGTTAGGGAGGGGGCATAGAGTGCAAGCACGATCTGAGCAGATGTTTGGATGCAGACCAAGCCACACCCGCTCATTCCCGCCCCCCCGACCGACCGCCTCTCGGTAAACTTCGCCTATGTTCAGAGTATCGGCACGCACAGTTTTGGAACTCGGAGTCGAGCTGATCAGCTCCGACATCATCGCCTTCTATGAACTCGTTAAGAACGCATTCGATGCCAAGTCAAAGTCCGGGGCTGACATCCGGTTTCGTGTCGTTTTGCGCCGCAATGTCTATCATGTGTTGCGCAACCAAGCTTTGTTGGCACAGACTAAATTCGACAAAGAGCCGAATGCCGAGCACGAAGGCCAGGCTGTTGCGCAGCTGACGGAGCAAGTTCGCAGGGCGCTCGATGTAACTGCAGGCAATGATCTGGTCAGCGCTTTCGGCTCGGCCCTTGGCTCGCCGACGACGCTCAGCGCCTTCATTGAGAGGTTCGAACGAGCATACCGCACATTCAACACGATTGAAGTGTCGGACACCGGTACCGGGATGTCTCTTTCGGATCTGCAAGACCACTATCTGCTGATCGGCACCCCGTCGCGGAAACGTGACGTGGAGGCGGCGGTCGCGGGTGGTGGCGACTCCCCGTACCTGGGCGAAAAAGGGCTTGGTCGCCTTTCAGCCATGCGTTTGGGGCAAAGTCTGTCCGTTCAGACCGCCCGGGCGGAAGATGCCAAATTCAACCTGCTCGACATCGACTGGCAACGGTTTGAAGATGTTGAGGCGATGATTGAGGACATCAAGGTCAAGCCTCGAGTAGGAGACCCAAAGCCCAGCTCGTCCTGGAGCGGCACGAAGCTAACAATTGGCGCCCTTACAGAAGACTGGACAGCTAATCGTGTCCGCTCGATGTGTGAGATCGATTTCGCGCGCTTGTTGGACCCCTTCATCGACGCACGCGAACGCCCCCGGATTGCGATCTACTGGAACGGCAATCGACTTTCCATACCTACTCTCGACCATCTGCTCTTGGATCATGCACATGCGTCGTTCAAAGGCCGGTACGCTATCGAAGAGGGCAAGCCGGTTCTTTACTGCACCATACAGGTGAACGATCTCGGCTTTGACCACCCTCGAGAAATCGAAACCGTTTGCCTGACGCTTCCGGACCTGATCGGCTCGGTGATCGGCACCTCGCAGGAGCTTCCGGTCGATGCCCTGATGACCGTCGGCCCATTCGCCTTTGAGGGTTATTGGTACAACCGCCGGCGCCTGGGCCGCATCGATTCGATCGGCGACCAGAAAGCTGTTCGGGACCTTCAACGCAAGTGGTCCGGCATCATGCTCTTCCGGGACCGGTTCCGCGTCTTCCCCTACGGCGACGAGTCAGACGACTGGCTAGCCCTCGACCGTAAAGCGCTGGGCAGGCCTGGCTACGCGCTGAACAAGACCCAGTTCGTCGGCAGGGTCAACATCGGCCGAGCCCCCAATCCGTTCCTCGTCGACCAGACCAACCGAGAGGGACTGCGACAGACGCCTGAAGAGCAGGTGCTCATCGCCCTCCTGCAGCACGTCATCCAGGGCCTCCTCTGGGACTTCCTTCGCGAGGTGGAGCGCCGCCACAAGCGCCAGCCCATCGATCTAAGTGAGCTGCGCACGGAAGCCGCAGGCCTGGAAGGGCGTGCGAAGCGCGCCATAACGCAGTTGAAGAACGTGGTAACTGGCCCCGACCGAGCGCTGGTGGACGAGCTTCACGACGCCATCCAAGAATACCAGGTCCTGGCGGAGCGGGCGCAGAAGAAGATTTCAGAGGTGGAGGCCGACAGTCGGCAGATGGTCCATATGGCCGGCGTTGGCCTAATGGTCGAGGTCGTCGCCCATGAACTGGCGCGGGCAGCCGAGGCCGCATTGAAGGCAGTTGAAGCCCTGAAGGGCAGTCCCCTGCCTCCCGAGGTGAAAGCCCGAGTAGAAACCTTGAGCGTAGAGATGAAGAACATCTCCAAGCGCCTAAAGGTTCTCGATCCACTGAGCGTATCAGGCCGGCACAATGCCGAGACATTCGACCTGGTACAGTTGGTTTCAGATCTACGCGAGGGACACGCCTCGGAATTCGGCCGCCTGAACTTAGAATTCAGAGTCGAGGCTCCATCTGGACCTGTAAGAGTACGGACGTTCAAAGGCATGATCGTCCAGATTCTGGAGAACCTGATCTCGAACTCAGTGTACTGGGTCCAGATCAGGGGTGCGAAGGACGCGCGCTATACGCCGCAGATTGTTCTGACCATCGAGGCGGATCCTCCTTCGGTGACACTACGCGACAACGGGACAGGAATCGCTCCAGAAAATGCAGAACGGATCTTCAGACCGTTCTGGTCATTGAAGGAGAAGGCACGTAGGCGGGGGCTGGGACTGTTCATCGCCAGCGAGAACGCCGCCTACATCGGCGCAACACTCACTCTTTCAAAAGAGCCGGATCCGGCAACGGGCAGGCTGCACGAATTTGTTCTCGAACTTCCTAACGAGGCCGCGGTTCGATGACGCTGCAGGAATTACTTCAGCAACGAGGCTTAACCTCCGCACTGATCGTCGACGATGGCTACGACGAAGTCCCCCGTGCTCAGGATTTGGTGAGGAACAAAGACGGCTGGAATAATTTCTTTGCCGATGCCGCTGCCTACGAGGCTGATATTCTACGCGAGTTCCCTAAATACGGCGAAGCCCGCGCAGCCGATCTGCCGCGGAATGATGAATTCGTCGCCGCACTTTGGAGGCTCAAAGGCGTTTTGTCAGATGAAGTCTGGGACGGCCTTTTCAGCGCTTACGAGCAGGGAAACAACGAAGAAACGATCTACCTGAAAGCCCTTGAAGAGTCCCTCCTCTCCTTCGGAGTGGAGCCCATCCGATCCGGCCGAGAGGTAAACGAGAGAGGCCGCCACGCCCCGATCATTTTTGCCGACTTGTTGCTAGGAGCGTCACAAGAAGACACGGATATGGAGGCTTCGATAAAGCTGCTGCGCGATCTCTTAAAAGGTCGCGGAGAGAAACCCCCAATCGTAGTTCTAATGTCGGGCAGCTCTCGTCTCGCCACCAACAAGGCATTCTTCAGAGACGAAGCCGGTCTTCTTGGGGCCATGTTCCGAGTTCGAGAAAAGAAGCAGCTTCAGGATCGCACTGTTGTCGGGCGCACACTCGAGTCGTTGGCCCGACACCATGCAGACGCCCTGAGGATGGCGGAGTTCATCCACGCGTGGACCGTTGGCTTAGATGAGGCTAGGAATAGATTCTTGCGAACTATTCGTAGACTTGATCTGCCCGATTATGGGCACATTCAGCAACTTCTACTGGATGATGAGAAGCAACCTTTGGGCAGCTACATGCTGGACGTGTTCGACCGCGTGCTTCAGCATGAAATCGAAGCTTCGTCAGAGACCATTCAAGCCGCACAAGAGCTGAACAAGATCGAGACAGGAAATTACCCTCCGCCGTATGTGGCAGGCTCAGCGGATCTCCAGCAGCTCGTTCATGCCGTGCTGTTTCAGAACAGCCAACGCCTCCGTCTAGCCCCGCCGCCTTCAGCGGCTCGAGTTTCCTTCGGCGACATTCTATTGCGGCGTCCAGATGCTAAAGCTCAAGACACCGTTGATGGCGCGGCCGGCGAAGGCACTGTCAAATCCAGCCCGCTGGAAGCTGATGTCTTCGTTGTAGTCACACCGGCTTGCGACTTGGCCCGAAAAGGTGCGAAGCGCGTGATGCTGATGGCGGGTTCTCTTGAGGAACTTACAGCCAAGAGCTGGACGTCCAAGGCTTCGGGTGCCCGTACGCCTATTCTCATCCTTCGAGAAAACAATAAGGAGAAGAGGTTCTGGATCAGATGGGACTTGAAGAATATTACAACCGTGAGCCCTGAGCACCTTGAGACGGCGCTTGGTGAGGGAGGATCTCATCAAGTTATTGCTAGGCTACGAGACGGCCAAGCCATCGAACTCCAGCAGAAGCTTTTGTCAGATCTCGGCAGAGTGGGCGTTGTAGCTAATATGCCCTACACTTTCCCGGTGCGCGTTGAAGTTATGACCTGCGAGAAAGACGAGTCCCTACGTCGCTTGACATCTCCATTACTAGATAAAGAAGGGGCTGTGTGGATCTCTGGCCGTAGAGATGCTGATGACGCGGCGAGACTGGTCCTGAGCGAAGGATGCATTGAAGAACTCCTGCTTAATATCGCATCACTTGATCAGAACCAAGTGTATGGTCGCGCTGCGGACAGTTTGAAGCGACTTAAGGAAGCCACCTACTTTCCTGCTTTGCTCGAACAGGGACTGGCGCTCCCGAAGCTAGATAAAGGCAAGTTCAAGTCGCTTGCGATTCAGAAGCCCGTTAGCATCGGCGCGATCCCAGTGACGGGTGAGGGTGAGATTGGGGAGCAAGAAGGAAAAACAGCGAAACCTGAATCAGAGAAGATAGGATTGATTGTTCGTGACCCAGATACTTTTAATCTTACAAACGACGAGAAGAAGCATGCATCGTTCATAATTGTCCTGCGCGAGACGCCCCCGGATACGGTTGGAGCCATGAGAAATGACTGATTCTCACGAAGTCACGAGTGCTCTGGCATCGTCTCAGCAGAACAAGACCGCATCAGACATAGCCACTACTTACCGCGCTATTGCCAAATGCTATGAGGGACGCGAGGCTGCTCGTGTGGACGTCCAGACTGAGTTCGCCGAGATGCTGGCACTCGTCCAAGCTGTCCACGGCACGAAACCGTCGTTTATGGCCTTTGCAAGCTCTCGCAGCCGGCAGGACATAGTCGGGGAACTCGACGGAGTTTGCCGAAAGCTTGGTGTGCCTTCTGGGTTTTCTACTGGCCCTGTTGACCATCGTCATCGTGCGCTGAATATCGCTGATCCGCAGCTAGCGCCTATTCTCGAGGCGCAGATGTCTCCGGAGTGCACCGTGTTCTGGGCGTCGAGAGATCCCTATCTCATCGACCTCTACGACTGTGGCAGGATGGCCGAAGTGTCGGAAGCCAGGCGGCTCGGATATCCGCCTTGCTGCGCCAGCTGGCACTACGATTGGTTTCACGCCCGTGAGGTGGAGGCAAGCGTCAAGGTCTATCAAGCAGATGGGGGGCTTTCTGAGGACGATATTCGTCACCTGCGCGAGGATTGGGTGAGAGGCCCCGGCTTTTTCTTTCCTCGTGAGGTTATGAGCTTTGGAGTGCACCGATCGAATGCAGATTATCCATTCGTCGCTTTCATTGCCTGTCCAGCTTGCCTGGGCTCTCGTTCCTCACAAACCGCGTTCCTGAATGAATTGGCATCGGCGCTAGGTATGGAGCTCGATCCAAGGCGCCACGCTGAGGTTCTGAAGTGGGCTGACGATGTCAGGCGTGAGCTGCCCGAGCAGGCTTCCATGGCACGCCGCGCAATCGTTGCTGAGTCAGATAGGCTTACACGGACCACTCGGGGCCGCGACGAGTATTGCCGGCAGGGAAAGTACATGCTCAAAGCCCTGGGATCTCCCCACTAGAAAATTCGACGAGAGCTTGCTATAGCCGAACGCTCGGCATGGCGGTACAGCCCCAGTGAACCTAAAGAAATGCCGCCCGGTAGTCGCGATGAAGGCAATGTCAACATACAGGTGGCGTCAAATATCCAACATCCCGGACATGCCAGGTGTTTATGCCTGGTACTTTTCTCCGGAGATAACCGACTACGATTTGGAGTGCCTTGTCTCGGATATCGAGAGTCTCAAGGCGGTTGGAGACAACAAGGGCGCGGCTTCCCTGCTGGCCGAGTTCATGCTGTCGAACGTCTTCAGCTATTTCGCCGAGCAGCCGTATCAAGCGACGCTGACGGGCCCGCTGATGCCAAAATACACTGGAACAATCCACCACGCCCCCGCGCTTTCTCCTGACTTGGTCGCTCGGCTGGTGGACGAACCTTCGCGCTTGCTAACGCTCAAGCGGGTATTGGAAGGGTCCGCCCCTTATTTCTCCAGCCCACTCTATATTGGCATGTCCGACTCGCTGAGAACGCGCCTTATGCAGCACAAGCGGCTGATCGAGCGTCTGCAGGACGCGCCGGCGGCGAGCGAGGGGTTTGCCGAGGACCGGGACCATAGCTTCGCAAGGGAGGTCGTCGCCCGTGGCATGCCGACGGCCCGCTTGTTCGTCATCGCTGAGGTTATTGATACCTCTGATCGATCCTATGTCGATGTCGAGAACATACTGAACCGTATCCACTACCCGCTCCTGGGGAGAAACTGACCAATGTTCGATGAGCTTCAAGCCGAACCGGCCCTGACTTTGAGCTTGGAGGGCTCCGTTGGCTCATTCCAGGTCGGCACTGGTAGTCAGGGATCCCTCGAAGTCCGCTATCTGATGACCCATGTGGGCTTGGATTTCGCCGGCGGTGCGCCGGAGCAGCTGTTGAGCCACTTGGCTCCGGTGCGAGAAGTGTTCGACTTTGCCAATCTCGGCTTCGAGGAGATCATGCAGCGCGACATAGACGACGCGCGCGTCTCTGCGGAGTTGATCCCCTACTTGCTCGACGAGCGCTCTGCCGGCGTGGTCAAGTTCTTCCCCCCTCTCGTAGTGGTCGTGCTACCGACCGAGGAGAACAGCATCAGGCCAGCGGGCCGCTACCCTGAGGTAACCGTGGAGGCGCTTCCGCCAGAACCAGGCCGTAACTGGGAACTGCAGGTGACCCGATCCGGTCACCGCGGCGCCGAGGTCTTCCAGTTCGAACAGCCTCTCAGAAACGGCAAGCCGCTGGACCACGATATGGTGCGGCTACGGCTCAACACTTACCGGAGCCGGCTCGTCATCGTCGACGGTCAGCACCGGGCGATGGCATTGCTCGCGCTGTATCGGAACCTTCACGACGGGTGGACTCATGCTCGGGCGGCACCGTTTCGAGAGTACTATGCCCAGTGGACGCCTGAGCTCGTTCAGCGCTTCCAGCTGTCCCGTATCAAACTGCCGGTTGTTCTATGCACGGTGCCGGAACTCGACAACCGGTACCCAGGCGACTTCGACCTGAAGAAGGCCGCTCGTTCCATCTTTCTTACCCTGAACAAGACAGCCCGCAAGGTGTCCGAGTCGCGCAACCGCCTTCTTGATGACAACGATCTGATCGCGGTGTTCATGCGTCGGACGCTCGCTAAGGTGAAGGAGCGTAACGACTTCTCCCCAAACGCCTTGAGGATCTGGAACATCGAGTTGGACCAGATTCAGGACAAGCAGCGCATTCAAAGCGCCATCGCCATCACTGGAGTGAACCATGTCTACTACATGGTCGAGCACGCGCTGCTCGACCAGGAAGACGTCAAGGGGGTTGCCCCTCGGTCAGGTCGCTTCAGCAACCGCACCCGCATCGAGGAATGCCTCAATAGGCTGAACGGTAGGGCGAAACTGGGAGCTCGCGTCGCTGGAGGCATCAAGCGTGACAGCTTTACAGCCGCGGCCGCAGAGGTCCTCGGCCGCGAGTATGACCAGCGCTATGGAGACTTTCTACTCCGGGCATTCGACCAGTTTGCGCCATTTGATCGGCATTGCCGCGCCGCCGTCGATTTGAGAGGACAGATCGAGCAGTTCGAGGATCGGCAGCTGCATCCCATTCTGTTCGAGGGGCAGAACATCCATCGGGTCTTTGAGGCGCACCGCCAGAACCTCGAGCGAATGCTCGGGGACAAGCCGCTTGCTCTGGATCTCCCACAGGTTCGCGCAGTTCTGGACCGGCTTAACGGTACAGCCAGCCGCGTGCAGCGTTCATTGGCCACGTTCCGCGCCAATCGCGCGGCAAAATTCCTTGCCGACGTTGATGGAAAGAAGCACCTCAGGGGGGACGACGGAGCTCTGGCGCCGCTGTTCGTGAGCTGGCTTGACGACATGTATGAGCACGTCTTCTCCAGCGTGGCTTTCCAGACTGCCCTGGTCTGCGGCTTTCTGTGCGAGGTGGAGAAGGCGGAAATGGCAATGGGGGCCGAGCGTGGCCCGCACGCAGAGCTGGATCGCGAACGCGCTTTCGACGAGTACATCACGCAGCTCAACCAGGCCTTCATCCCGAAGACCATCCCTCACCTGAAGCGATTGCTCCGTGTCTTCAAAGGGGAGGTTAACGGAGACCGGCCGGCGGAGTGGCGCATCTCCAAGAGCAACCAGACGTTTCGCAGCGTGGTGCATCGCGCCGAGATGCAGCCCGATCAGTGGCCCAAGTACAAGTACCTTCTGACTGAGATCTGGGAGCCAGAGCACCCGGTGCTCGCCAATTCGCTGGTAGAGGTACGGACCACCTGCAGGCAGGCTGTCTTCTCGTCTCTGCACGAAAACTACAAAGCAAACTACTGCAAAGAGCACAGGCGCTTGGATGACCAGCTCAGCGAGGAGGAGCGTCGGCAAATCTTCGAGCAGGCGTATACCGCATACGCCGGGTTCCTATCGAACGTCGGAGCTAAATTCCCGCTGAGCGCTGAGGAGATGAGAGTGGCGGCAGCCACGGTTTCAGCGACAGCGGCTTCCGAGGAGGCGGCTGCGCCGCTTTGGGAAAGCCAGGAATCCGGAGAGCAGTAATCATTTATGACCGCCGGCAGCCAGATATCGGCCGCCGGCGGTTGCACCTGCTACTTGTGACAGGAGACGCAGACCTTAGCGCTCCCATAGATTTCGTCGATCTCTTCGCCCGGCACGATGTCTCTTACCGGGTTCGCCGGCCGGCGCGCCCGCTGCCGCTCCAGGCGGCGCTCATGATCTTCCCTAATCTGTGCGACCCGCTCCGGACGGGCTAGATCCTCGAGAGACTCGCCCTGGCTCCAAGTGAAACCCGGACCGTTCTCCGTCGCACGCTTCTCGTACCTCTTTGCCTCCTCGAAGGCGTCCGGATGCTCCTCCATCAAGCGGACCCACTCAATCTTCTGCTGGTAGAAGCAGAAGGTACAGCCGCTCCGAGAGCGCCAGCGATAATAGCCAGGCAGCCCAAGTCCAGCTCCCTCCAGAAGCTCGACGACGCCCTGCTTGTCGATCTTGTGGCGCCTGAAAGGCAGGCTGACGAGGAGGTTCTTGTGCGTGGACGCGTAGCCCTCACGGTAGTCCTCATCGGACCGGATCGCCACGTAGCTGGTAACCTTCACACCCGCGTCGAGAGATGGCCAGACCCACGCCTCGAAGGGCAGTATCTTGAGCTGGCGCGTGCACCAACGTGTCTTCGGCGAGGGCAGGAAATTGTTGTATTGGCGCAGCCAGAAATCAAAGTCCCGGTCGGGGTTCAGGCGAGCGATCGGCTTCCCCAGGAACCCTTCCAGCCGGTTCAGAAACTCATAGACCTCTGGTAGCTCCTTGCCGGTGTCCGTGAAGAAATACTCGATGTCGAGTTCCGGCTGCGTTTGCCGCATGAACACCGCCAGGGCAGCGCTATCACGACCGCCCGACAAGCCGAGTACGTGCCGTTCTGTCGTCACGCCAACACCTCCGTAGTCTCATCCCTACCCGCGAGAGTCGCGGCGGCTTCGGCGATCGCCGCCAAGGCGATATCGCGCGGCACGTCCTCTCCTAGTAACGCCAGAATATCGGCCTTGAGCCGCTCCACCTCGGGACGTTGGCTGTCAGCCACGTCGAACTCCGGAGCGATCGGAGATGGCCTCTCCGGATCGCTCACGTAGATGGCCATGGCCGTCCGCCGATCCGGGCGCCCCTTGATGTGGGCCATGCCTTCAGCCTTCACGAATGCCTGGGCGAGTGCGGCCAGCTCAATACCGGCGTTGTCCAGGTCGCGGTCGGTCCAGTCGCGTGGAGGCTTGTTCGCCGCCAGGGCCAGAATGCCTTCGATTTCCTCCGGCGTTCCGGTGTAGGCCTGCAGCCTGCTGGCTAGGGCGTCGAGGCGAAAGTTGCCCGTGAGATTGAAGACGGTCCCGGCTCGGCTGCGCAGCCGAGTAAGATCTTCATCGGTTGGTACCCGCAGCTCCTTCAGCAGCATGGCCTCGCAGCCGACCAGCATCCGTTGGTAGGCGGCCGACATTTCGGCCAGAGCAGCTGATACAATCTCCGCCAACCGGGCCGCGGCGCCTTGAGACTGCGCAGGATCGATTCCGAACGTCGCCGGAAGGTCGTCGAGCAGGAAACCCGTGGCGTCGTTGATGTTGATGAGGAGGTCCCGGATTTTGATCGTGTCAGCGGACAGAGTCCTCGTGCGCGCGACCCAGTTCGGGAGGGACTTGGCAAATGCGAACAGCGCCCGTGCGACGTCCAGATCGTTCATCGCCGGCCGCCCGCCGGTGATAGCCTCCAGCGCGCCAGCGATGCCAGAGAGCAACCCGCTATGGAAGGTGGAAATCTCCACCCAGCGCATGCGCAGGCTGTCGGGTTCCTGCAGCATCCGGTCGACCATCAGCGAGTTCGGCGCCGGGAGGAGCATGTCGTCTAGGTAGAGAACGGCTCTCTCAGGGCGGGAAAGCAGGTAAGCGAGCGACAATACGGGAAGAAGGCCTTCCCGAACCCCGAATGGTTCGGCGCGCCACAGGGCATGGAGCGCCCCGAGCTTGGCCCCAGCTGAGCCGGCGCTCCGGAACAGATCGTCCGCAGATCGCCACATGGCTGGCAAGCCCGGTCGTGCGCTAGTCGGATCCGTGAAGCGGTAACGGCCAGGCTGGGCGGGATCGGCCGCATAGAGCCCGGTCGCCTCGAGAACCGAGGCGAACAGACCACCTTCAGCGGGATAGCCGTCGATGCCGAGCCGTGGATTGCCCTGCTCCTCGACCATCAAACGCATAAGCTGGTTCTGAGCAGCCACGGCGTTTGTCGAGGGGCGGGACCGGTTCAGAAGCTCGTTCTTGATATGTGGGGACTCGGTGAAGCGGGACATGGCAACTGCGGAAGCAATCGCATCAAGCCCTCCGGCTCCCGCAGGCCTCTGGAAGAGTTCCTCTTGCCCAGCACCGCCCGCCCACCACGTCCAGTCCGCGGAACCGAGAGCTTTTCGGACTTGGTCCTCGACGTCAGCAGCGGCTCGCGCCATTCGAGCCGAGACTTCCCGCCGCGCGACCGCGTCGCCGGCCAGTTGTGGGCTGCCGGCCCTTACGGCCTCCAGGCACAGCAACTCGCGTGCGACTGGAAGCACACCGTCACCGGTGGGACACCAGCCCACAACGATCGGCCGACCTTGAGCCGCCGCTACCGCGGCATCGAACAGCGCTCTCGCCTCCTCGTCTCCCTCATCGCCTCGCAGGAGCAGCAGGAAACGCCCAGAGTCCACACCTGCCTTTGCGGCAGCAGTTGCCTTGGCAAGCGGAACGAGATCCACGTCAAACCAGTGGAGGGCGCCTGTATCGTGGTAGTAACGCTTTGCCAGAACCGGCTGCACGACGGCGTGGCTTTTCAGGAGCGAAGGGTCCACCGACGGCAAAGCGGCGCGGGCCTCCGCGACTGCCGCCTCGATGTCGAAGTCACTGCCGGCGTAGATGGCATAGGCGCCGAGATGTCGGCGATAGATGACGACCGACCAGCTCTCAAGCTGGACCAGCAACTCCTCCAGCCGGGCGGCATCCAGCCCGGGCAGCGCCAGTGTGAGCAGCTCGCGGCTGGCTTTCAGCCCCGATCTCTCTTTGAAAAGGTCAACGAGAGCGACGGTCTTCACCAAAGCGAGGTGGTCGGCACTGCCTCCCTTCGCTTCACAACGCTCCAGCGCATCGACCGCAAGAGACCAGCGGTGGCTATCCGGTGAAGCAAGGATAGACGCTTCGAAATTGGCACGCAGATAGTCCCAGAGCTGGACCGGGCCGAATGTACGGCCAGATGCGGCAGGCGTACCTTTGAGGAATTCCTGGAAGCCGAACGGCTCGGCGGATCCCAGAAAGATGAATATGCTGCGCTGGTTCTGGCCGAACCGGCGACGCGACAGCGGACCAAGGAGACAGGCCACCATGGGGTGGAGCGGCCAGCAGTCCGCCAGCCTTACGCCCAGCCCCGCCGATGTACCTGGCCGCGCCGTTCTGATTTCAGCGGCGACAGCTTCTGCAACGGACAATGCGACTTCAGGCCGCCCCTCCGCCTCTATGGCCCGGGCGACAAGCTCGACCTGCTCCTCGCCGGCCAGATTGACGGGAATGTCCGCGAAGCGCCCTTGCACTTTCGCCCAGTCGTCACGCCCCTCCCGGCCAAGGCGGTGAGCGTACTCATCGAAAGCCTGATGGAGAATTCCGATCAGCAGGAGCTTTCCCCTGCTGGCATTCGCCGCTTCGGCGAGCAGTTGGAAGAAGTGCAGGTCGCCCTTGCCTCCGGCGGCCGCCTCCAGAAACTTGCCCATTTCGTCCACTAGGACGAGCACACGCTCACCGTCAGCCGCTTCAGCCGCCAAAAATTCGATCGGGTCGACCGAGGTCTTATAGCCCCGAAAACTAGCTGCGAGCGTAGCCCGCAGCGCGTCTTCCGGATCACCTTGACGCCCGTTGACGGGCACGACGCGCCATCGCCTGCCCGTCGTGAGAGGCTTGAGCTTGGAGGCTACAGCGGGGCCGACCGCGCGAACGGCGGAATTGCGTAATGCCGCGTCTCCCCCAAGGAGCCCCGCAAGGACAACAGCCAGACTGGACTTCCCGGTGCCGTAGGACCCGGTCAGGGTGAACGCCCCCTGCCCTCCGTCGATCACCTGACGCCCAATGGAGGTAAGCACGTCCGCAGCGGTCGGCGTGCAGATAAACCCCTCCACGACGGACAGAGGGGAATCGGTATCGACGCGAACCGACCGCTGGAAGTGCGGAGCGACTCGGACGAGATCAGCAAGATTGGTAGTCACGCCGCCACCTTCTGAAGTCGCTCATAACGCTCCCGGAGCCGCGGCTGAGGAGATGCGGCAGCGATATTGTGAGCCAGCACCTGCCGGATACCACTCGCCTCGTCCCAGCGAAGCGCTCCTTGGGTCAGATCCGCGATAGCCGCCAAGCGATCCGCAACGGACTCCTCGTCCAGAAGGAAAACACGCCCCGGGCTTCCCGGTTCATGGGTCAGCGCTTCAACGGAGAACGACGCACGCCCTGGGTGGAGGTCGACCCAGAACTCGCACAGCGCGAACAGAAAGACCTCATCGGGCAGCGACGGCTTCGGCCCACGCCGCATCCGGAAACGACCCTGATCAAGGGGCTGAAGCAGAGCGAGTTCGCACAACGGGCTCTCGAGGTGCTCGTCGACGGGCCCGCGCCCTCCAGGGCCCGTCGGAGCATAAGTGCGGACGAAGCATTCGATATCGCGCTTGAGCGTCGAATCTGATATCCGCGACTCGCGAAGCAGCTTAGCCTCCCGCAGTTCCGCGCAACGGCGGGAGAGATGGGTGCGCAGGAGATCCCTGCTGAAGTCAGGCTCGTTCTGCTCGTTGAACGCCCAGTACCAGGTCGTCGCACGACCTGGCCTTGAGGCCAATCGCCAGTGAATGAGCCAGAGAGTGCCGGGGTCTTCCATGTATGGGTCCCCCAACCGGCCAAACACCATCTTACCGATCTCGGACACGACCAGCCGCCCGCCGCGACGCACATCGCCCCCCTTCATTTCGAGAACACCGGAGGCGAGCGCCCAGTGGCGCATGGCGGTGACCATATTCCGCCCAACCCCGAACGCGGCAATTGCGGAGTCACTGGTGAAAACCGCATTTGTGTCACCCCCGCGGCCCTCGACCTCACCCACCGCATCGACGGCCTTTTTAAGCCAGCCATAGCGTAAGGGGAAGGTATCATGGCCCGCGAATTGCAACCTGAAGGCTTGGTTCTCAAGAAGGCTGCGGGGCATCTCGACCGTCTACTGGCTACTGTAACCAGTTTGACCGTAGCCGATCAGTGAGGTATCGTCAAGCCTTCCCTGGCGACAGTAGCCAGTAGACCGGCCGCAGCTATCGGTGTCTTAGGCGACCAACACCTCGCGAGCACGCGATAGGAACATAAAAAGTACATAGGCAGAACATGACTCAAGAGCCCGTCCCTGTCTATCTGGACAATCAAGCCTCCACACCCATGGATCCGCGCGTTCTGCGGGTCATGGTCGATGCGATGTACGGCGTATACGCCAATCCACATTCATCGGAGCACGCGGAAGGCTGGAAGGCTGGGGGGATTGTTGATGACGCCAGAGCAACGATCGCCGGCGCTATCGGCGCATTGCCGGAAGAGATCGTCTTCACTTCCGGCGCCACCGAAAGCAACAACATCGCCCTGCTGGGAGGTGGCCGTGCGCTTCCCGTCAGCCGCCGGCACGTCGCGGTGTCAGCTATCGAGCATAAATCTGTTCTTGGACCCGCAAAGGCCCTAGCCGCTGAAGGATGGCTTGTAGACCTTGTGCCGGTGGACAGCTCAGGGCAGGTCGACCTCGATGCGCTGGCCCGATCGCTTCACAACGGTGCCGCTCTTGTATCGGTGATGCTGGTGAACAACGAGGTCGGCACCCTGCAGCCGATAGCGGAGATAAGCAGCATGTGCCGGGCAGCTGGCGCAATTTTCCATGCAGATGCGGCACAGGCTCTGTCCTGGATGCCTCTGGATGTCGAGGAGTTAGGTGTCGATCTGCTAAGCCTATCAGGTCACAAGGCATATGGGCCAAAGGGCGTAGGCGCGCTCTATGTGGGGCGGAACCTCCACCCAAGGCCGCTGCCTCTTATGCACGGAGGGGAGCAGGAAGGCGGCCTTCGTCCTGGCACGCTGGCTCCCTACCTCTGCACGGGACTGGCCGAGGCCTGCAGCATCAGCGCCGCAGAAGGATCTGCGGCAGCCGAAAAGATGGCAGGGTTGAGAGACACCATAAAGAGCCTTGTCTTAGAGGCCATCCCGGGTGCGGTTATCGTCGGAGCGGTAGCCGAGCGTCATCCTGGGAACCTTAGCATCCGCTTCCCAGGCATTGATGCAGGGCGCCTAATCGGCTCGCTGCAGCCTTGGCTGGCGATCTCATCAGGATCGGCCTGTACGTCCGGTGTGCCGGAGTCGTCCCATGTCCTGCTCGCCATGGGGATGAATCACCGCGAAGCATCCGAGGTTATCCGGGTCGCCGTCAGCAAGATGACGACACTCGAGGAAGCGGAGAGGGCTGGACGACTGATCGCCGACGCAGCCCTCCGCGCCACCACCTAGCTATACTGCAGCTTCCCCACCCCTTAAGGAGCGTTGTCGTTCGTCGTCGCCGGGTCTGGTATTTCCCAGGCCCGCCGCCCGCGCTCATCCTCGGTCACGAGCACCCGGCGCTTGCCTGTGCCAGGCGGTACGTCGAGCACATCTACGAAAAAGCGCTCCACCTGGCCAGGCTCGTAGTCAGGCCGACAAACCAAGTCGAGTTCGGCGTAATAGTTCAGCACGGCTTCGGCGCGTGTGCGGCCGCGCGCGACGACTGTGTCGCCGTCGCCCAGCTCTAGGAGAAACTCCGTCAGAGCATTCATGGAACGCCTCAGGCGGAAGCCGGCACGGCGACGACGGGTGTAGGCAGCGGCCTGGCCTCTCCGGAGTTCCCCGGCTCGGAAACATCGATGCCGAAGGCGAGATTGTAGTTCCGCCGGACCTGCTCCCGCTCCTCAGGAGGCATGACGTCTGCGGCAACAAGCCAAGCGATGAGACTGGCAGCACGGTTCTTGGCTTCTTGGCCTGCGTCGATGGCGCCGCTCTGCTTGATGATGACGCCTTGCCAAGCAGGAGCGCTGATCCGCCAATCGATGCCGTTCGCCCGCCGGACAGCCTCGTCGAGCGCCAGCCGACCTTGGGTACACGCGGCTAGGAGCCCCTTGATCAAGGCGACCTGAGCAGCAGGTTTGAATAGCAAAGCACTGTCACTGGCCTCATCGCGCATGGCGGGAATCCCCTCGGGGTTCGCCAGGGCTTGGCGGTACGCCTCGATTCCGTTGAGGACGACCTGCCAGAAGGTCCCCGCGCGCTCGGATCCTTCATCCAGCCGCTCCTCCTCAGGGCGTGCTTGCCCCTGATAGAATTGACCGCCCAGGATCAGCTGCACCGACTCGTAGACGGCGCTTATCGTCGTGAGCTGCTTGCTGCGGGGAGACATCGTGTTGCTACGCCAGTTGACCAATTCGAACGGCTTACCGGCGACTTGCCTGTTGCCCAGAGGCTCATCCTCGCGCAACAGCCGCCGGGCCACGATGGCGTAGCCGTCATCCTCGCTGGTGATGATGTTGTCTCCGCGCCCAGTCTGCCGGGCGTACCGGTTCACAGTATTGAAGATCCGACGGGTCTTGACGCTGTCCTCGTGGCGCACGAACACGACACAGACCTCGTCCTCCGGGATGTCCTTGACGAAAGGACCAGCGACCGACCCGTCCGGCCGCGGATCGTAGACCGCCTTGAGAGCCGCGAGCCGGTGCTGGCCGTCGAGCACGATCAGCGTGCCGCCATCGATGGCAAGGAAGCCCATCTTGCCCAGGCTCGCCTTATAGGCCCCGGGCACACTTAGCTTCAGATCGCCCAGCGACTCGAATGACACCTCCCCCTTGTAGACCAGAACGATAATAGATCCGAAGAACCGGTCCGCGTTGTTGGCCAAATACGGCACAATCTGTTCGCGCACACGCTTCTCGTCCAGCTCACGCTGCATGCGCTCCTCGATGCTGAAGTTCGCCCACTCGTCCAGCTCGGAGGCCCGGCGGACGTTATAGACCAAGTCGCGAACCTTCATCGTCGTCTCAAAATACTCGGTGTTGCCGATCTTGCCCCGAATGGCGGGGATAACCGTTGCCATCGCCCTGCTCCTCATTCTGTTTGCCAAACCCCAGCACGGGTTTGTGCAAACATATCACGGGAATCTGATTCCGCAATGATGTTTGCACAAACACACCAACACCAGCGACAAACACTGCCACTAGCAGGTACGTGACCTCGTGCATCACGATGAGCCAGTCGGCCCCAAACTTTGGACCGCTGGCAGACAGGAGGAGGATCAACGATTTGCGCTGGCTCTCGGCTGGCTAGGGACCAGCGCAAGCGGTTGTCAGTGCGTTGAGACCGACAAGGCGAACACAACAAGCTATCCCCTCCATTCAGCTCATTGCTGCGCCAGATAGAGGACTCAAGCCCCTTCCTCCGCAAATCCTTACTGATTCAAGCCGCTCGGCGGCTCTGCAGCCCCACTCTCCTCGTCGTCGAGGGCCATCGATGAAGACCGATCTCGTTCCGGATCTCCGCAGCGGCGGCCAGCACCTGATCGAGCTCAGATGAATTAAGGCTCGCATTCACCGTCAGCCGAATGAAGGCCCGGTTCTTCGGCGACGCGGGTGGGCAGAAGCCGGAGCCGAACACTCCATGCCGCTCCAACGCCAAGCGCAGCCGGGTCGCCATCTCCTCCGCCCCAGCCTCCAGCGCGATGATCTGCGCCTCGCAGGCGTCGACGTTGTAGCCCAACTCGTCCAGCCCCTGGCGCAGATAGGCGTGGTTGGCGTGCAGCCGGTCGCGCCGCCAGCCCTCTCCCTCAATGACGTCGAGCGCCGCCTGGTAGCCCGCCACCTCATGCGCCAGCACCGAGGTGCTGAAGATCAGCGGCAGAGCGGCGTAGCGGAAATACTCCATGTTCCGCGCCGAGCCCACCACCATGCCGCCGCGGCTCGCCACCGCCTTGGACAGCCCCGCCGTTCGGAAGTGCACCCGGTGCGCCAGGCCGGATGCGACCGTGAGCCCGGATCCATTCGGTCCCAGCGTGCCAAAGGAGTGCGTCTCGTCCACCACCAGCACGCCGCCATGGCGCTCGGCCACCTCGACGATCGCCGCCAGGGGGCACAGCGCCCCATGCGTGCTGTAGAGCGCGTCCACCACCACGACGCCGGGCCCGTGCGCCCGCATCAGTCGCTCCAGGTGCTCCGGGCTGTTGTGGCGGAAGGGGCGGGCCTGGGCGCGGGCGCTGCCGATGCCCTCCCACAGCGAGGCATGGGCGCGCAGGTCGATGTAGACCGGCACCTCGGGCCCCGCGATGGTCTGCAGCAGCCCGACGTTGGCGTTGTAGCCCGACATGCACAGCACCGCGTCCTCGGCGCCCATGAGCCGGGCGACGCGGCGCTCGAAGGCGCGGAATCCGTCCTCCTCGTGCTGCACGAATATGCGCGAGACCGCATGGCCATGGCCATAGGCCTGCAGCGCCGCGATCTCGGCGCCGATGATGCGGGGGTGGCCGGATATGGCCAGGTAGTCGTTGGAGCGCAGAAAGATGGCGCCCTCGCCGGCGGGGCCGCTCACCAGCACGTCGCGGCCGACGCCGGGAGCGTAGAGGCGCTCGCGGCGGAACGCCTCGACGCGCCGGTGCAGGAAGTCCGCATCCGCCGGTGCGGCAGGGGTGATATGGCTCTGGGTCGGCAGCATCATGGTCTCCTTTTCGAGGGCCGACCGCACGGTGCGGCCGGCATCGGAGCCATGATGGTTTTTCCGGGACTGAACTTATACCTATGATATACGTAAGGCGTATGCCTACAATTGTAGGAACGTGGGCCTGTCGAGGCGAGGGGTGACGGGACGGCATGCTGCGATCGGTGGATTTCGTCGCGCTCGCGCGCTCGCTGGAGGCCGACTACTCGGCGCAGTTCGCCCGCACCCGCCAGAAGCTGCGGGGCGTCACGCTCATCGGGGCGCTCGGGTTTCCCGCCTACTACTGGATCTGGGCCGACCTCTTCCCGCAGCCCTACGAGAACCTGGCGCTGCGGCTGGCGGGCAGCCTGCTGTGCGTCGGCTTCTGGTTCCTGCTGGCCCGGAACGCCGCCCCGGGAACGTGGCGGGCACGGCTGGCGCCGGTCTACTGCTACGCCCTGATCATCTACTGCCTGCCCTTCTTCTTCGCCTTCATGGCGCTGAAGAACGGCTTCAACGCCGTCTGGATGGGCTCGGCCATCTGCGCCGTGCTCTACCTGATCCTGCTGCTCGACATCCGCAACATGCTGGCCGCCTTGGGGATCGGCACCGTCCTCGCCCTGCTGGCGCATGCGCTGACCGGCGCCGGCGTGGAGGCGCCGTTTCTGCCGGCGGACCTCCTGGTGTTCCTGCCGATCCTGGCCTACGCCCTGACTGGTGCTGTCATCTACAACTACAACGAGGCCGTCGCCGACGAGGAGGCGCGCGAGCGGCTGCGGGCGCTCTCCGGCATCGGCAACACCATCGCCCACGAGATGCGGACGCCGCTGCTCGGCATCCGCTTCGACCTCGACGGCGTGCGCGAGCTCTGGCCCGACCTGGCGGCCGACGCGTCCCGGAATAGGGAGCCGGGCATTGCGGCGGTGGAGGCGGCCCTGGCGCGCATGGACCTTCAGCTGCGGCACACGACCACCGTGCTCGACATGCTGCTCATGAACGTCAGCGAGGCGCGGCAGCGGCCGGAGGACCTCGCAACGCTCTCCATGGCCGCCGTGGTGGACGAGGCGCTCGCGCGCTATCCCTTCCGCGGCGGAGAGCGGGGGCTGGTGACGGCGGACACCAAGGCGGACTTCGCGGTGCGCGGCTCGCAGGTGCTGCTGGTCCATGTGCTCTTCAACCTGCTGCGCAACGGGTTGAAGGCTGTGGCCGAGGCGGGCGGCGGGGCGATGCACCTCCGCCTGGAAGTGGACGTCGACCGCGGCCGCTTGCTGGTGCGGGACGGCGGCACCGGCATGGCGCCCGAGATCGCCGGCCGGCTGTTCACGCCCTTCGTCACCTCCAGCCGGCCGGGCGCCGGCGTCGGCCTTGGGCTGGCGTTCTGCAAGCGGACGGTGGAGGGCATCGGCGGGCGCATCCGCTGCCAGTCCGCGGCTGGCGCCGGGACCGAGTTCACGCTAGAGTTCCCGCGCGCCGATACGCGTCCGAGTTGATGCCATGACCCCCTACGCCTATCCGACCACGCTGCTGGCCGTGGACGACGATCCGCTGTTCCTGGAGAGCCTCGCCTTCCGGCTCTCGCCCGGCCTGCGCTGCGAGGGCTTCGTGCGCCCCGCCGAGGCGCTGGCCGAGCTGGCGCGCCGTGCGGCCTGCGCCGGCGGCGACGACCTGCTGGCGCCGCTCGATCCCGCCGACATGTGCGAGCTGCCCGGCGACGTCGAGGACCGGGCGATCCGGGCGCAGCTGAACCGCATCCGCCGCCTGGCCGGCAACGCCGACCGCATGCGCGAGGTCTCCGTTGTGGTGGCCGACTACGACATGCCGGGCATGGACGGCGTGCAGCTGTTCCGCGCCATCCGCGACCTGCCCTGCCTCAAGGTCCTGCTGACCGGCAAGGCGGACGAGCGGGTGGCCGTGGCCGCCTTCAACGAGGGGCTGATCGACCGCTTCGTGCCCAAGCACGACGCCACGGCCCCGGCCACGCTGCGGGACCTGCTCGACGAGGCGGCGGAGCGGTACTTCCAGCGCCGGACCCGCACGCTGGGCGACATTCTGCGGGCGTGCGGCAGCTTCGTGCTCGACCCGGACTTCGAGGCCTACTTCGCCGACGTGAAGACCAGGCGGCGGGTGACGGAGCACTACCTGTGCACCGAGGTTCCGGGCCTGCTGTGCGGCACCCGGGACGGGGACGCCTTCTTCCTCCTCGTCCAGGACCAGGAGGCGATCGTGGACAACCGGCACTATGCCGTGCGGCAGGGGGCGCCGGCCGAGATCCTGGCCGCCATGCAGGCTCCCGACCGGCAGCTGTGGCCGGAGCCGGACCCCGACGGTTCCGGTCGCATCAACTGGCGGCTGTTCGCCGCCGAGCGTGTCGGCTGCGACGGCCGCCTGGCCTGCAGCATCATTCCCGTGCCGGCGGAGTTCGCCGGGTTCCAACCCGGCTCTCCTTCGCTCGCGCGCTACAGCCGGGCGGATGCCCGTCTGCCGCATTCGTCCCCCTGATCCGACGAGGAGGTCCGCCTTGGCTAAGCTCGCACCGCCGCTCCCGGGCCCGCCGCCGGATCTCGGCCATGAGCCCTCGGCCGCCATGGCGGCGGCGCTGGCGGTGGTCGCGGAGGCCGAGCGCCTGCAGCCGGCCAACATCTACATCGGCGGCCGCCGCACCAGCATGCGCTTGGACCAGCAGACCTGGCGCGAGCTCGCCTGGATCGCCGAGTGCGAGGGGCTCACCATCGACGAGCTGGCGACGTCGGTGGCCCATCACCGCGATCCGGGCCTGTCGATGACGGCGGCCCTGCGCACCTTCATCGTCGGCTATCTGGCCGCCCGCTGCCGCGCTCCCGGCTGACCGCGTCCGGGTAGCATCAATACGTCGGCAGTCGCGCGGAATGGGCGTTGACGCCTTCCAGGCGCATGCCTACAAAAGTAGGTCGATGGTTGTTGAACACAGCAGACACGCAAACTGGATGGCGCCATGCCCCGCCGCACGAAAGATCCTAGCGTCCTCGCCGTCGAGACTGCAGTCGAGAACCATGTCGCGGCCCGCATCCGGCTGCGCCGCGGGCTGCTGGGCATGAGCCAGTCCGACCTGGCGCGGGCGCTCGGGATCACCTTCCAGCAGGTGCAAAAGTACGAGCGCGGCTCCAACCGCGTCTCGGTCGGCAAGCTGTTCCGCCTGGCGGACATCCTGGACGTGCCCCTGTCCTTCTTCTTCGACGGGTTGGAGATGCCCGTGGTGGGGAACCCGCCCAGTCCGCCGACCGGCTTCGCCGAGGAGCAATCGCCGCTGCTGTCGCGAAAGGACCTTGACCTACTGCGCGCCTGGCGTCGGTCGCCGCCGGCCGTGGCGGAGGCCACCGCAATCCTTCTGCGGGCCGTCAGTGATGAGGATAGTGTAGGCGAGACAACCATGGAGAGCCGGCCAGCAGCTGCTGCGCGGCAAGAGGCGGTCGCGAAACGGCGTCGCCGTGGCGCTGCCTAGGATCCCGCCGACATCAAACCCAACGGACGGCCTCGGAAAGGCGCGTAATCCTTCGCTTCGCCCTTCGACGTCTATGTCGTGCCCTCAATGGTAGTGAAGAAGTCCATTCCGCCTGTTGATGGTGGATGGCAAGAGAAGAACTAAGTATCAAACAGCTTGAGTGGCTGTTGCCGCTTTTGCTGTCGGAAGGGCCACCTACTCCAAGTCGTTTGCCAACATGCCCGCCGCAGCCACCATTGGCACCATTCGGAGATTTTGAGTTGCTGCGATGCGGTGGATCGAGACCTCAGTAAACATGGTATGCTGCGACAACTTGATAATGGTCTCGACATTCGGCCATTCAAAAATCGCGACCTCGTCCCATTCCTCGCAAGGCAAGCCGGCAATCGTGCTGAATGCCCTCGAACGGTGAACCAATCTAACTCCGGCGGCGCTGGCGATCGGGGCGATCCCTGCAATGTATAAGTCCCAATATGCCTGCTCACCAGAAACCATGGAACCGCTGTACCCCTCAGGATAGATGGCGATTGGGTGGAACTTGAGGAGGTTTACGACAAGAAATTTAGCTCCGATCGGCACACCCTTAAGCGCCTCATCGAACGCTTTGGTTGGACCGGTTATTTATCGCGATCTCCTCCAGTTGTCAGCGTGCGTCCTCTGTTGGTGGCAATGCGTCACGACGTGGCCGAAATCTTCCATGGCCAAGCTTCGGGAACCGGACCATTCCTATAGTCCACGGTGCCTGGTTGGCAACCGTCCTTGCGCAGCAGCGCGCGCACGATTGCCGGGATGAGCGCCGCCCCTACCGCGCGGCCCAAACACTCATGAAGTCCATAGCCGAAGGTGAATGTACCGCCGAGTCCGCGCTTAGGATTGAAGTGTTCCGGCGCAGTCTGGGCGGTGGGGTCGAACATGGCGCTATGCGTCACCGCCAGCACCATCTTCCCTTTGGGCACTCGGGTTTCGTGCTCCGTTCCCCGCGCGAGCACAGTGTCTATCTCGGTCATTCGAAAGAAGTAGGGAAAAGCGGGCTTGAACCGTAGTGCCTCGTAGACGAAGCCATTGATCGCTGTGGGATCCTCACTTCGCGCGGCTTCGACTGCCGCCGCTTGACGTTCATGGTTCGCCCCGAGCACGAGCAGCGCGTTCACCACCGCGTGCGACGTGGTCTCGACAGTCCCAATCAGGAGTCCGCCAGCATTCAGTATGACAAGGGGTATATCAAAGCTTAGCACCTTCGTTCCGGAAAGGGTGAGGAGTCGAGAGATCATGTCGGTCCCGCCATTTCCAGCTTGCAAGGCTGCCGCGCGCTCTTTCACGAGTTCGATGAGGTAGGCCTGCATCGCTGCATTGGCTTCCTTGCGACGCACGACGATCTCGTCGGCACCAGCAAATTGCGGATCGTCGAAAGGCTGATTCCAAAAGGCATCCATCTGGTTCCAATATGACCATCGGCACATGTCCGCCGGGTTCGCCCCGGTTAGCCCGAAGAACTTCGACACAATCGCTATCGGAATGCCGCGCGTGATCTCAGCGACGATATCGAGCGACCCTTCGCCAGCACTATTCAGCCGGCGGGCGGTTTCTGCCTCAGCATAGGCGCGGATGAGCGGAACCGTTTCAAAGTCGAGGATCGTTCGCATGATTGACTTCTCGCGCCAGTGTCGCGAGGTGTCGTCCTGTGCCATCCAGTAATCGCCCTGCTTCTCCTTGTAAGGCGCAACACTGAAGACATCGTGGCGAGCCAGAATTTCGACGCAGTCGAGGTGGCGAGTCGCAATGATCACCTCTGGCAAATCGAGAACAGGACGGTATGCGCGCAGCTCCGCGTAGAGCGGAAGCGGGGCGCTCCGCATGAAGTCCCGGACGAGGCTCCAGCGTTCGGCTTTCGGGGCGGCGTCGATTCGGTCCAGGTAACCCATACTGGTCACTCCGTCTTGAGATACTCGATGATGGCCATGCGATCGGCGTGGTTCAGGCCGCTGGCAGGGAAGTAATGACCGCCGTTGCCGTTTCCGGGCAGGCGGGTATCAAAGCGGAATCGTCCTGGTGCATCGCCGCTCTCGTAACCGAGCCGCTTGAGATCAAGAGCGCGCCCACCTGTCCAGAAGACGGCACGGCGCTCTTCGACAGGTGACAACAACTCGTAGATTGATGGCACTGATCCATTGTGCAGGTAAGGCCCTGTTGCCCAAACGGCCGCGAGTGGGCTGGCCTTCATGTCCGTAAGTCGCGGCGGTTGGTAAGGAACCGGGCGGCCATCCGCGCCGGGCCGAAAACGGTATCCGTTGAGCGCGACGATCTCTGCCGGGGTGAGGCCCGCGTCGCCTATGGCACGCCGTACTGAGGCCGCAACTGTACCCGAGAAGAAAAGCGGCGCAGTGACGATCGGCTTGTCCTCGAAGAGCTTGGACGTGACGGGGTTGGTAGCGATAACGCGGCTTAGCAAGTTCCGCACGTAGGTCGGATCTGTTCCCACGTCCCGGTAGTCGACGCGGCCGATTCGGATAAAAGTCTGGCTGAAGGCATTCTCGGCAGGGTCGGTGCGGGCGTAGGGCGCTATGTTATGACAGCTGGCGCAGTGCTGGCGAAATAGCACTTCCCCCTGCGCAGCCAGCGTACTGTCGATTGGGCCCATGAGCGCCTCATCCCATTTCGGCGGCTCGAGGATCTTCAGCCACTCCTCGAGTTCGGAGAGGTTCTTCAGGAGCATGGTCGATGAGTAGGCGTTCGGGCCGGCGTCAGGCGCCAAATTGGTGCGGCCGAATACGCCGAGCACCTGTCCGCCATTGCGTGCGATCGGGCTCGCCGCAATCGGGTTCCATTGCACGAACTCAAGATGGGGCGTCAGCCAGAGAGCGGGATAGCTCGTAGGGGCGGCAACAGGATATAGATTGTCGGGGCGCCCCTGATCGCGGACTGCCAGTGAGTTGACAATTTGGGTTAGAGCGTCAACCCGGCCAAAACCGGAAGCCAACACCGGCTTGCGCAAAACGGCGTCCGCCACAAGACGAGACTCAAACGCCGTGAAGTCTGCGCGCAAAGCTTCAAGAGCGTCCTCTCCCTTGACGCCGAGCGCCGCAGCGAACCGCTGGAATCGCGCTGGATCAAGCCTGGTACGCGACACCGCATTCACAAGCGCCTGATAGAACAAGTCAAAGTCGAGCCGAGCCGGCGCACCGTCTACCCGCAGCATCTTCCCGTGAACATCAATATTTGCCGTATGGCAGGCTGCGCAGGTCAGTCCAAGTTGATTCGTTGCGGCCTCCACTGCGAAGCCGACTGGGTAGCCCTGCGGATTGAGGTCCGATGGACCATCCGGCCGGATGAAGCCGAACTGCTCAAGATAGGCCGCATCGCCGAACCGTCCCGCCCCGTCGGGCTGCTCAAGCGCAGCGAACCAGTCCGCCCGCATCATATGCGAGCCCTGCGGAGTGTAATAGAAGCTTTCGCGCAGTTGGGAGGACCAACCTTGAGAGAAATGAGTCACCGGCTCAGCCGCGGCAAGCATGGATTTGGACATAGCCAATACCGACAATATCGCCACCGCTGATTTTTTAAGATAACCCGATTTGACATTTATTATCTTCATGAGACGGCGCTCCTTGCGGCAAATCGGGACACGGCAATTTCTGTCTACAGTTGTTAACTTTGATCTTTTCGCCCTACCAGACCCGAATGATGGGGCGCACAGCCAGGCGCGCCTCGTCCAGGGAAACAGTGGTCTTCTCGATCGAATGGTGCGTTTGGGCTGGGACGAGCGCTGGCATCCTGCTGCCTCCTTTGCCTCGAAAGACAAGCCAACGGACCCTCCTTGTCGGTTATTCTATCGGCTGAGGTCAACTCGGGGCGAAAAGGATGCAAGATCGTCGCTTTGGGCGACAGGACGATGTCTGCCTTCCAACTTCCGCTCCGGCATGGAGGCCCGGGTCTATGCCCGACCGTCGGTGCTCTTTGAGCCATCATTTAGCATATCGTATTTGGCGAATAGAGTACAACCCTCGCATCCTAATAGCAAGCACCCCCCGGCCTCGCTCGCTGGCGCTAGGCCGTGTTCTCAAAGCCTGAGCCATAGGCGCGAATGGCGGCGATGAATAGCAAAGTGGAGGAAGTGGTGCCCAGGGACGCCGAGCCTCACAGGCCTGCCCGGCTGAAGGCCGCCGCCTGGGATCCGGCGGACATCAAGCCGGCCAGACGACCCCAGCGAGACGCGTGAGTCTCCGCTTCGTTTCGGCGACCTCTGGCTCTAACGTCGGCCGGTTGACCAACCATCCCGCGTTGATCCCCATGCGCCGCTTGATCGCTGCTCTTCTATTCGCCCTCGCCGTCGGCGCCTGCACGCCTGCCCCGCAACCCGGGCCGGCTGGAGCCTTGAAACTGGCGACCTGGAACCTGGAGTGGCGCTCCGAGCGCTGCGACTGCCTGCCTGAGAACGGTGCCAAGCTCTGCGAGATGAAGGACGGAGCGCTGCAGCGCGCCCAGGACGTGGCGGGCCTGAGACGCATCGCCGACGCCCTGGACGCCGACATCATCGCCTTCCAGGAGGTGGACGGGCCGGAAGAGGCGGCGAAGGTGTTCGATCCCGCGCGCTACGAGATCGTCATGACCGACGAGGAGGACGTGCAGCGGCCCGGCTTCGCCATTCGCAAGGGCATTAGCTTCCGCCAGGAGCCGGACCTGCTGGAATTGGACGACCGGCCCTTCGCCAGGGGCTGCGGCAACCGATCCCTTCGCCGCGGCGCCGTGGTGACCGTAGGGACCGCCAGCGGTCCGGTGACGATGCTGGGCCTTCACCTGAAGTCGGGCTGCTTCTCGGCCAAGGAGGACGCCGCCGCAAACGAGCGCACGGCCAAGGCATGCGAGGACAGCCGGCGCCAGCAGGAGGTCCTTGCTGGCTGGGTGGCCGCCCAGGTTGCCGCCGGCCGCAGCTTCGTCATCGCCGGCGACTTCAACCGGCGCCTGGACCTGCCTGGCGACCGGCTGTGGGCGGCGCTCGCCGGCACCGGCCCCGCCCGCGTCGCCAAGGCGGCCGAGCTCACCACCAGCACCTGCAATCCCAGGTACCCGGAGTTCATCGACCACATCGCCATGTCGGCCGACCTGGGCGGGCGCATCGTGAAGGGCAGCCACGACGTCGTGGAGATCCCGGTGGCAGAGCAGGAGCGGCTCTCCGACCACTGCCCTGTCGCGGTCACGGTGGAATTCGGCGGCGTCGCACGCTGAAGGCGGCAGGCGCCGCGGCTGGGCCAAGGCGCGGACCGCCGCTGCGTCCTAACCCTTGGGGCCCGCGTTCGGGTCAGCGCCGGCCCTGGGCCGGCCGTCCCGCGAGCTTGGCCTGGCGGGTGGCTTCGCGCAATGTACTCGCAAGGTCCTCGGCGGCGTCGCAGCTCATGGAATGGCGAGTGGTCCTGGCGGGCCCCCGCCGCGTCCAATCGCCGACCTCGATGAGCTCCAGCACGACCCGCCCCGCCTCCGGTTCGAAGTAGGCGTAGGCGATCCTTACCGCGCCCTTGGTGCCGATGACCGCCGTGTTGACAGGCCGGCTGGAGGCCAAGCGCTGGACCATGTTCGAGAAGCCGCCCTGTGAACCACGGGAAACCCAGCTCATCGGAGCCGCAGATGTAGACGATAGCCGACAATGGCGCCGCATTCAACGAGTCGGCGCTCACTCGCGCATCGGCGCCGCGGACGCCGCCTCCCGCCTCGCACTCTTGCGGTGCCGCGGGCTCAAGCCGTTCGGCGCGGCTCGCCTCGACGATCCGGGGAGGAGTCCAGGTCAACGAGTTCGGTCAGCCGTACGCCGAGTGCCTGCGATAGCTCCCAGAGGAGGGTAAGGCTAGGGTTGCGCGTTCCACGCTCCAGGTCGGAGATGTAGGTGCGGTGCACGCCGGACTCAAAGCCCAGTTCCTCCTGCGACCATCCCCGGGCCTGCCGCAGCCGCCTCAGATTGGCGCCAACTTGCTTGCACACGTCCATAGGTGCAGCGAGCCGCCCCTGTCGACGATGCGTCTACAGACGATCAGTGTAATGTAGACGATCGCCTACATCTGATGTAGACGATGAGTTACGCAGACGTGCATGCGGCCGACCGATGCACTCCTGAGGCGAGAGCCCTAGGCAAATACCGGGGTGCAGCCCTGCAGGTCGAATGCACGTCCTTCAAGATCCGATATGCCGTGGAGGCGCGATGCCTGGCGTGACTTTGACCGGCAGCTCCGGGAACGACACCCTCGTTGGCAGCGACGACAACGACCTGGTCCTTGGAGAGCTGGGCAACGACCTGCTGCGGGGCGGAGCCGGCAATGACACGCTGGACGGCTCGCTTGGCAACGACACCATCTTCGGCGAGGCGGGCGACGACTCCATCCGCGGCCACCTGGGCGACGACTTCCTGTCAGGCGGGGTGGGCAGCGACACGCTGGAGGCCTACAGCGGCCGCGACACCTTGGACGGCGGCGCGGGCGACGACCGGCTCGATTTCACCTTCGTCCGTACTGGGGGGCTGGCAATCGGAGGCGTCGGCAACGACAGGCTGATTGCGCCGGCAAGCACCCTCGCCCTGGAGCCCGGCGCCGTGTTCACGATGCGCGGCGGCACCGGCGACGACACCTACGAGGTCGGCAACAGCACCTGGGTCATCGAGGAGCTGCCGGGAGAGGGTACCGACACCATGGTCGTGCCGGCGCCCGCGAACAGCTTCGTCGGCCGCATGCCCGACAACGTCGAGAACGCCATCTTGGTCGGCAGCTTCGCCAACCTCGTCGGGAACGGCCTGGACAACTTGATCACGACGACGAGCGCCTCGACCGTCGCGGGAGGCTTGGGCAACGACACGATCAACGGGGGCAACGGCGCCGACAGCCTCTCCGGCGATGCCGGCGACGACTCCCTCAGCGGCGGCATCGGCGGCGACACGCTCAACGGCGGCGCCGGCGACGACACGCTGTCGGGCGGTCCCAACGGCGACGTGATCGACGGCGGCGACGGCAACGACCTCGCCGTCTTCGCGGAAGCCCTCGGCACCGCAACCCTGGCCCGCCAACCCGACGGCTCCGTCCGCGTCGGCTCCGACGCCTTGCGCAACGTCGAGCGCGTCAGCTTCGCCGGGACAGTGTACGACCTGGAGGATCTGCTCCGGCCCACCCTCGCCGTCGCCAACGCCACCATGCGCGAGGGCACCGGCGGCACCTCGGAGCTCACCTTCACGCTCACGCTTTCCGCAGCCGCCGCTGCCGACGTGACGGTCCGGCTCGCCACCCGGGACGGTACCGCCAAGGCTGGTGCTGACTACGTCGCGGTCAGCCGGACGATCACCATTCCCGCCGGCGAGACATCGGCGACGGTCGCCGTGCCCCTGATCCCCGACAGCTCGGTCGAGCCCGACGAGACGTTCCAGCTGGAGCTCTCCGGCGTGACCGGAGCCTACTTCAAGGATCGGGCGGCCTCCATCGTCGCCACCGGTACCATCCAGGACGACGACCGGCCGGTGGTGCGGGTGGCGCCGGTCTCGATCCTGGAGGGCAGCGCCGGCACCAGCGTCCTGACCTTCATGGTCAGCCTCAGCGAGGCGCCCCTGACGCCGGTGTCGATGGTGGCCGCCACCGCCTCCGGCACGGCTGTCAGCGGCGAGGACTTCCAGCCGTTCTCCGCCTCCCTGTCCTTCGTCCCCGGCCAGACGGCGGCGACGGTGACCGTCGTGGTGAACGGCGACACGACCGCGGAACCGGATGAGATCTTCGGCCTGGTGCTCTCCAATCTGGCCGAAGCCAGCTTCGTCGGCGGCAACCCCACCCTGACGGCTATTGGCACCATCCGGGACGACGACGGCGGCGGCTCGGCCGCGCGCTTCCTGCTGCGCCAGCCGAGCGGCGACCTGGTGAGCTGGGACAGCCGCAAGGGGGCGGAGGGGTTCTCGGGCCTGCTGTCCCTTTCCACCGCGCAGGTGCTCGCCGTAGGCGACTTCTCGGGCGACGGGCGGGCGGACCTGCTGCTGCGCGATGCCGACGGGAACGTGCGCTGGTGGGACCCGACCAAGGGAGCGGCCGGCTTCAATGAGCTTCCGGCCGGTGCCGGATTCGAGCCGGTCGGCACAGGCGACTTCACCGGGTCGGCGGCGGAGGAGGTCCTGCTCAGGGGACTTGGCGGAGAGCTGCGGTTCCTGGACATGGCCAGCGGGCAGGCCCAGCCCTTCCTGACGCTGGCGGCCGGCTTCGAGGTACGCGGCATCGGCAACCTCGACGGCTACGGGCGCGGTGACGTGCTGTTCCAGGATACGGCTACGGGCGCCCTGCTCTACTGGAATGGCTCGGGCTTCGTCGACCTGCTGTCATTGGCTCCCGGGTCCGGCTGGAGCGTTGCCGGCATCGGGCAGCTCACGGGAGACGGCGCCGACGACCTGCTGTTCTTCAACGCGAACAGCCGGGCGCTGGTCTTCTGGGACATCGGCCAGGGGCCCGACGGCTTCCGGACCTTCGTCACCTTGTCCGCCGGGTGGAACGTGGGCGGCGTGGGCGACTTCAACGGCGACGGCCGCGACGACGTCCTGCTGCGGGAAAGCGGCGGCGCCGCGATCTACTGGACCGGCAGCGGCTTCGTCGACCTGGGTGGGACGCTGGCTAGCGCCGAGCTCGTCGGCTTCGCGCCGATAGGCTGAACAAGGAGTTTGCGGAACTGCGCCGCCGGTACTGTCCCAAGTCGATCTCTGCCCTGGGATGGTGGGCGGCGCGGCACCAGGGCAACCTAGGAGAACGGGGGTGCCAAGGGCACCCCCGTTTCAGCCCAACGTCAGAGCACGAAGTCGCCTGCCGCCAGCGTGATGGTCCCGGTCAGGACGATCTCGAAGTCCGAGACTCCGTCGCCGTTCCTGTCACCCAGGATCCAGGTGTTGCCGTCGGCGCGGAACTCGTGGCGGAGCTGGCCCGCCACTTTGCTGAAGGCGGCGGTCCCAAGCCAGCTGAAGGCGTCGTTGCCGGCGTTCAAGCTGTTGGCGTCCACGTTCAGCAAATCGATGATGTCGCTGCCGACCGTGAAATCCTCGATCCGATCCGCCTGGGCCGCCGTGGTGGTGTCGGTCGTCGTGGCGTAGCGGAACCGGTCGGCGCCGGCCCCGCCATGCATCACGTCGCGACCGCCGCCGCCGGTCAGCGTGTCCGCCCCGTCGCCGCCCCTAAGCGTGTCGTCGCCGAGGTTGCCCAGGAGATTGTCGGCGCCGACGGACCCAACGAGGCTGTCGTTGCCGCCCTGGCCATCGATGCTGACGATGGACACCAGCTCCACCGCGGAGAAGTCGAGGACGTTGCCGGCGGCGTTGCCGAACACGCTCACGTTGGTGAAGCCGTTCGCGGTGACGAGTTCCACACCGGAAACCGACGCCAGCGTGATCTGCGCGCTATGACCTCGCGCCTCGATGCGGTCGTTGCCAGCGCCGCCAACCACGGTGTCGGCACTGGCGTCGCCCGGCGCGCCGACATAGACGAACACGTCGTCGCCGCCGCCGCCATCCAGCGAGTCGTTGCCCGCCGCCCCCTGAAGGACGTCCCCGGCCGCGCTGCCGGTTACCGTGTCGTTGCCGCCGCCGGAGCTGATCATGTCTACATGCACGACCTGGGTGCCCGAAAAGTTCCAGTTCTCGGCTCCCGCGGTACCGAAGATCTGGACGGTATAGGTCGGGTCGGCGTCTCCCTCGATCCGCTCAATGCTCGAGATCGTGGTCAGGGTGAAGGCCTTGGAGCCGACGATACGCACCGTGTCGAATCCGGCGCCGCCGTTGAATGAGTCCGTTCCGGGCGAGCTGCTGTTGATGAGGAAGAGATCGTCGCCGTCGCCGCCGTCCTGCGCGTCGTTGCCGTCGCCGCCGTCCAGCGTGTCATTGCCAATGCCACCCGAGAGGCTGTCGTCGCCCAGGCCGCCGATCAGGTGGTCGGAGAAGGACGAACCGGCCAGGGTGTCGTTGCCGCTGGCACCGTCCAGGAAGACCACGCCGTCCATCGTCATGCCGGCGAGGCTCACGTTGTTGTTGCCGCCCGCCAGCATGATGCCGACGTCGCTGAAGCCGCCGCTGGACAGCGCCTCGATGCCGGCGAGACCGGTGACCTGCAGCCGGGCGCCCGCGACGGTGGCGCGGATCGTGTCGGTGCCGGCACTGTCCGAGATTGTGTCGAGCGTCAGGGTGGAGTTGTCGAAGAGGTAGGTGTCGTTGCCGGCTCCGCCGACCAGGCTGTCGGCACCGGCGCCGCCATTGAGCGTGTCGTCCCCGGCCGAGCCGTAGATCGTGTCGTTGCCGGCGGCGCCGTCGATGGTCGCGATTCCGGAGAGCGCGATGGTGCGGAAGTCCAGCGTGTTGGCCGCGGCGTCGCCGCGGATCACAACATTGGCGAAGCCTCCTCCTGAGATGCTCTCGATCCCGTTGTAGCCTCGGAAGCTCAGCACCGTACCGTCGGCGGCTGCCCTGATGACGTCGTTGCCGAGCCCGCCGACGATGCTGTCGAGGCCGTCGCCCGTACCCGCGATCAGGAACACGTCGTCGCCGTCGCCGCCGTCCAGGTTGTCGTTGCCGGCCCCGCCCGCCAGCGTGTCGGCGCCCGAGGAACCCGTCATCGTATCGTTGCCGTCGAGCCCGTCGACGCGAGCGATGCCGGTCAGGGTGAGGCCGGCGAGGCTGATGGTATCGCCCGAGGAGGTGCCCGCGAGAACCACGTTGGCGAAGCCGCCGCCGGAGATCGCCTCCACGCCTGACAGGCGGTTGAACGTGAACGTCACGCCGGCGGAGCCGGCCTGCACCGTGTCGCTGCCGCTCCCGCCGGCGACGAGATCGTCGCCGTCGCCGGCGGCGACCAGGAACAGGTCGTCGCCGTCGCCGCCGTCGAGATTGTCGGCACCCAAGCCGCCCACTATGGTGTCCGCTGCGGCGCTTCCGACGATGGTGTCGGCGCCGGCCCCGCCGTCGATGAGGCTGATGCCGGACAGCGACACGGCGCCAAGCTGCAGGTTGTTGCCGGCGTTGTCGCCGCGCAGGACGACGCTCGTATAGCTGCCAGCGTCGATAGCTTCGATGCCGGAGACCGCCTGAAGGCCGATGACCGTACCGTCGGCCCCGGCAACGATGGTGTCGTTGCCCGTGCCGCCGGCCACGCTGTCGAAGCCCTCGCCCGCGCCGCCATAGCGGAAGAGGTCGTCGCCGTCGCCGCCGTCCAGCGTGTCGTTGCCGGCATCGCCCGCCAGCGTATCGGCCGCCCCCGTCCCCAGGATGCTGTCGTTGCCGCCGCCGCCGCGCACCAGCGCGATGCCGCTCAGCGCCAGGCTGGCGAGGGAGACGGTGTCGGCGGCATCCGAGAAGGCGACCGAGACGTTGGCGAAGCCGTTGCCGCTGATCGCCTCCACCGAGACGATCGACGCGAGGCCGACGACCGTGCCGTCGGCCGTGGCCTCTAGACGGTCGAAGCCCGCGCCGCCGTTCACCTGGTCGAAGCCCTCGCCTGTGCCGCCGAAGCGGAACACGTCGTTATGGCCGCCGCCAGTGAGCGTGTCGTTGCCGCCCCCGCCCGTGATCGTCCAGGAGTCGGTCGGGGCGGCGGTGAAGGTGTCCGCGCCGGCGCCGAGCACCTGCACGCGTCCCTCGACCACGTTGGCCACCGCGACGGTGAAGCCCTTCGACGAACTGGCCGTACCGTCGCTCACGACCACCTCGATCGCATGGCCCGTGGCGGTCTCATGGTCGAGCAGGGTGCCGTCCTTGACCGTCACCACGCCCGTCGCGGCATCGATCTGGAAGCGTCCGCCGGCGTCGTTCGACAGGCTGTAGGTCAGCACCGCGCCGGCATCGGCGTCCGTCGCTTGCGCGGTGATGCCGACGAGAGTGCCGGCCGCGGCGCCCTCGGCGACCGAGTCCGAAGCCGCATCCGTGTCTGCCGGCGCCGTCGGCGCGTCGTTGGCGTCCGTAACGACGACGGTGAAGCCGCGGCTGCTGGACGCCACTCCGTCGCTGGCCTGTACTGTGATCTGATGGCTGGAGGCCGCCTCGAAGTTCAGCAAAGCACCGTTCCTGACGGAGACGACGCCGGTGGCGGCGTCGATCTGGAACCGACCGCCCGCGTCGTCCGAGAGGCTGTAGGTGACGACGTCGCCGACGTTCGCGTCCGTGGCGAAGGCGGTGATGCCGACCAAGGCACCGGCGGCGGCGTTCTCCGCCACCGTGTCCGGCGCGACGTCGACGTCCTCCGCCGGTGACGGCGCGAAGTTCACCCGGGCCACGGCGATGGTGAAGCTCTTGGTGCTGGCGAGCGCGCCGTCGCTGGCCTGGACGGTGATCTGGTGGCTGGCGGCCGCGGCGTGGTCGAGCAGGGTGCCGTCCTTCACCGTCACCACGCCGGTGACTGCGTCGATCTGGAACCGGCCGCCGGCATCGTCCGCAAGGCTGTAGGTCACGGCGGCGCCCGCGTCCGGATCGGTCGCCTGGGCGGTAATGCCGACCGCCGCGCCTGATGCAGAGCCCTCGTCGACCGTGTTAGTAGCGGCATCGGCGTCGACCGGCATCGCCGGCGCCTCGTTGACGTCGGACACCGTGATAGTGAAGGTCTTGCTCGTCGACAGTACCCCGTCGCTGGCCTGCACGGTGATCTGGTGGCTCGTGGCCGCCTCGAAGTTCAGCAGCGCGCCGCCCTTCACGGTCACGACGCCAGTAGCGGCATCGATCTGGAAGCGGCCGCCAGCGTCCGACGTGAGGCTGTAGGCGACCGTGTCGCCGGGATTGGGATCAACGGACTGGGCGGTGATGCCGACCGCCGTGCCGGCCGCCGCGTTCTCCGCCACGGTGTCGGCCGTGCCGTCGGCGTCGCTGATCGAGCCCGGGGCGTCGAAGAGCGACACGTCGCCATCGGAGAAGCGCAGGATCTCGATGCCGGAGAGGGTGTCGCTGCCCTCGGCGCCGCTGACCGTGTAGATGCCGCCGGCCCCCTTGGCGACGCCGTAGTCGGCCTTGGCGCCGGCATAGACCGCGATGTCGGCCGTGCCGCCGCCGCCGGCCAGGCTGTCGTCGCCGGCGTCGCCGCGGAGCACGTCGTTGGCCGAGCCGCCCGTCAGCGTATCGTTGCCGTCGCCGCCGCGCACCATGGCGATGCCGGTGAGCGTGACCGTGGAAAAGTCGAGCGCGTCGGCCGCCGCGCCGCCGGAGACCGTCACCTGGAAGCCGTTGCCATCGATGACCTCGATGTTCTTCAGGGCGGTGAGGCCGATCACCGTACCGGCCGAGGTGGCGCGGATGGTGTCGGTACCAGCTCCTCCGTCTACGCTGTCGAAGCCCTGGCCGCTACCGGAGACCTGGAAGACGTCGTTCTGATGGCCGCCGGTCAGGCTGTCATTGCCGTTACCACCGGTCAGGATCCAGCGTTCGGTCTTCTCGGCGACCGTATGCACGTCAGCCCCCGACGTACCGATCCAGGTCTTCGTCAGAAGAACGTCATTGATACCGACGAGGAAGTCCTTGCTGCTGCTGGTCGAGTAGGTGACGCCGTTAGTCGCGGAGACGGTCGCCGTTACCGTGATCAGGACGCCTGGCTCCGTCTCATAGTCGAAGGTAGCTCCGTCTTTGATGGAAACCGTGCCCGTACCCGCATCGATGACGAAGCGTCCCCCGCCGTCGTTAGACAGGCTAAAGACAGGGTTGGCTGCGGGGATGGGTGACGTCATCGCCGCCCGCAGTCCGAAGCTTTCCCCGAACAGGTAGTTCCCCTCGTTGATCGACGGGGTCGCTGCGCCTGACCAGTTGTAGATCACGCCAGGAGCGTTCGTGCGATAAGGCTGGAGGGCAACCTGCTGACCAGAGGAGTCGTATACGGCCGAGAAAGCGTTCGTCGGTCCATAAAAGTTCTTAAGGACGAAGCCAAGTTCTATGCCGTTATCAGCCTTGTCGAGAATTGTGGAGACGAGCATGTCGTCCCCCTGTCTCTCGAAATACAAGTCCGACTTGCTGACGAAGAACTCGTCGCTTTCGAAGCCGACAACATCACCGCCGTCGGAATCATAGGCGATCACCCTGCCGACTACAGCGAACTGAATGTTGTCGCTCCCGTACCCTCCTTCGACCGTCGCCTCTCCGCCCAGGAAAATGATGCGATCATTGCCCTGGCCACCGTCCAGGACGGAGGAGATGGTGCCCGACAGCAGCCGATCTTGGCCGTCGCCTCCATACAGCCGGTCGCCCGACCCGCTAGCGCCAGCATCCAGGGTGTCGTTACCGATACCCCCATACAGGCTGTCAGCTGAGGCTCCGCCGTCAAGGAAGTCGTCACCGTCGTCGCCATAGAGCTGGTCGACATCGCTCTCGCCGAACAGGCGGTCGTTGCCGGTTCCGCCGAATAGCGTGTCTCCCTGACTGCCGCCTTCGACCGTATCGTCGCCACCGAGACCATTCAGCTGGTCGTTGCCGGCTAGACCCTGGATGAGGTCGTTTCCCGAACTGCCGCCAATGCTGTCGTTCGTCGGACCGTTCTGGTCACCGATATAGGTGGGCATCTCATTCATCTCCCAAGTAGGTGGCGAGAGGCTGTGTGAACTTGTTCACACCGGTTTTGCCGATAGTCGCTTTTCACCTATCACGGGCTACATGGCACTTTCTACCTACTCGTGAGTAATACGATAGAACGGATTTATGCTTATTTGCTGCCTTCTTCCGGTTGTGCCATCCAAGGCCATGGCCCCAGGTCGGCAGGAGTTGCCGATGTGAGGCAAATGCTGCCGATTGGAGTGCTGTCGAGACGTATCGGCAACCACGCCACACCTGAAAAATGGCGTGAGCACATACGGCACACTTATTGCGTGGCGCCTCGCATCTATCGATCGAGGAGCCCACATGTCCGACATCTCTTCCTTAGCTGCGGCAAAGACGTACCGAGCCATGGCTCCGCTGCGGACCGTCTCTGCTGGATCGGCAACAGGCGTTGAGGCGCCCGCCGCTGGTGACGAAAGCGCCGTCGTTCAGCCTCGACAGGAGCGCCAGCAACTTGTTCACCGGCCGATCGCGCTTCCGCGTCTGGAGAACCTCATTGAGCTCTACGGCGGGGACGTCGACCGTGCTCAGGAGCACCTCGACACGTCGAAGTGGTTCCGTGACTATCGGCGGCAGAAGCTTGAGGCAGGTATCAATGCTGCGGATTCCAGGATCGCGGCGGCTCATGAGGCACTGTCCGCAGGGCAACAGCCACAGGAAGCCGCCCGTGCATTGGCTGATGGCATACGGGAGCGCCTTGGCTTGGAGATAGGCGATCTCGGCTTCAGCACATGGCCCGGCACCGTATCGGCGGAGGAACTTCAAGCAACGCATCGCGGCAAAGGAACCGCAATGTGGACGCTGATGGTCCAGACGGAGACGACGCGCAGGCACGGGTATCCGGGGAGTGACGAGGCCATAAGCGACATCAATCAAACACGTTCAGACCTCACGGCCACGCTGAAGGCCGGTCGTGTGGAGCAGCTGGCGCAAGTTGAACTGGAGCGCCTGCGGGACGCGTTGCCGGCAGGCTCGGGCGAGCAGCGGGCAGCGATTGACAAGCAGATCGAGGAGAGCCGCAAGCGGCTGGGCGAGAACCGGGACAAGCTCGGTGCCTACGGACTCGAGGCTTGGTTGGATGTGACCGGACCCAATGCATCATCGGTCAAGCTGCCGAACCCGCCGCTGCTGCCTGACCCTGGCACTGCACTGGACTGGCAGAACCCGGGCGAGCGTTATCGCACCGGACTTGGCGGCGAGCGCATCGGACCAGGCATGGCAGTATTCCGTGACACTCCGGGTGCCCTTGCCGAACGCGAGGCGGAGTACGCGCGACGCAGAGAAGGGCTGGTAAAGCTGGTTGCGCTCCGTCACGAGGAAGTTGCAGAAGCCCGGCAGCGCATTATCGACTGTCCGCCCGATGCACCCGAGGCGTACCGCAATCACCTGAGGGTGCAGGAAGAGAAAGCGGCTGGGCTGCTCGCTCTGAACCAGAGCCACTTGACCGACTTTGACGAACGTGCGGCCCTCCGCAAGGCCAGTGTCCGCCACATTGATACGCCTCAGGGCCGCCACGTCTCAATGGAAGCATGAGGCAGCAACCGCAGCATTCCCTAGCTTACGGTCGTCTTGTCGGCGCTAGAAGTTTCGACTGCGCTTTGACATTCGAGCAGACACCAACCGGCACATCGGTGGGTCGAGTCAGGTGTCTAGCTGATCCAGTCAGAAATTGTGGTGATGAGTCTGATTTTTTGCTGATTCTAACAACCGCCGCCGACCAAGGCCGGCAGGCTGGCGGAATGGTGGGGGTCGCGGAAGGGGCGGCGGCGCATCAGCCTGCCGCCCTCCAGCAGCCCGGCGACCGAATGGATCATGGAGACCTCGAGCGCCTCGGTCGCGTCCAGCGGCGGCAGCAGGCCCGGCAGCCGCGCCGCCAGCATCGACTTGCCGGAGCCGGGCGGCCCGACCATCAGCAGATTATTCCCACTAAAGCGCAACTAGCCTACGAGTGCAGCCTCGTCGGTCACCTCGCCGACCTTCGCCACGCTCATGGTCGAGAGCAGCTTGCCGAGCTTGTCCACGCTGGTATCCAGCTCGACGTTGATGGTCTTGTCCGCGCTAACCAGCGCTGAGCTGACCAGAGCCTTTAAAACGTGATGGACATCGGTCAGGTGCTGCTCGTCCTCTCCATGGCCGGCGACCAGATCGAGAGCATCGAACATCCGCCGGCCGACCTTCTCGGCATCGATTGCCGCGGCCCGCAGGCCAGCCTGGGCATAGGTCAGGTTCGTACTGGCCTTCTGGTGCTGGACCTCGAGCTCTGAGTGATGCCGGTGAGCATCGGCGACGGCGGTGCGCTGCAAGGACAGTGCCTCTTCCGGCAGCTGGTCGTCGTCACCTACGAGCCGCAGCAGCACGCGCTGGGCCTTCTCCCATTCCTCTCGGGCGGCATCACGAGCGTCGCGGGCTTGGCGCTCTAGTCTCTCCAGGTCGGCTATGGACTTCCTGGCCTGATCCGAAACGAACTCCACGAAGAACTCCGGTCGAGGAAGCGCAGCTCGGAGGTGGCGACGCACGGTTTGGACGACAGACCCCTCGGCTACTCTCACTGGGATGCCCGGGCTTTTGCAGCTCTTTCCGCTCTTCCTCCCGTTGCAGGCATAGTAATGCTGCCCGGTCCCGCTGGCGTGATGCCTGTAGCTGGCGCCGCAGTTGCCGCAGGTGAGAATGCCAGTCAGAAGCCAGCGGCTGCTATCCGCTGCCTTGCCGGCCCGATAGCGGCTCTTGAGAGCCTTCTGCACCGCGTCGAACTCGGACGTGCTGACGATCGGTCGGTCACACTTGAGTTTGATCGGCCGGTCCTTGCTGTCCGTGCCGCGGCCACATGCGGCGGGGTTCGACAGGATCTTGGAGATCGTCGAGGACTGCCACTCGGAAATCGTGGTGACGGTGCCGCCGATTTCCCGAAGCCACTTCTGGAACCGCTCCCATCCGCCGTGGTGGCCTACCCGCACTCGTCGGACGCGTCCGTCGGGCATGGTGACCTGCACCTCCGGCGGCAGCACCTTGTCGCGCAGCAGCATGTTGACGATCTGTATGCGGCCGAGACCGCTCAGCGCAGCGTCGAAGATCCTGCGCACGATCACCGCTTCGTCCGGGCACACCACCAGAGACTTGTCCGAGGCAATGGCATAGCCGAAGGGTGCCGCTCCATTCACCCACAGCCCTTGGTCGCGCTTGTTCTGCTTGGGTGGGAGGGTACGCTCCCTGATGCGGCCATGCTCTTGCTCAGCGAGGCCGGCCAAGACACCGAGGATAACTGGCGATGTGAGGTCGCCGTCCTTGATCGACATGACAGTGATGCCGCTCTCCCTCAGCCCCACAACAGCATTCACGCTGTCCTTCAGAGACCGGCCGAGGCGGTCCAGGGCCCAGATGTAGAGCCTGGAGAAGCGTTTCTCCCCCGCCGCCGTCATCAGGGCCTTCAAGCCCGGCCGGTCGGGGTTCTTCCCGCTCATCACGTCCGTGAAGATTAGATCGCCTGGGATATCGAACTTAGCCGCGGCAGCGTGCCGCAAGCAGTCGTCGCGCTGGATTTCGAGGCTCTGGCCGTACTGTTGGTCGGCGGTCGAGACACGGATGTAGACTGCGGCGATGTCGGCCAAGATCAGCTCCGAAGGACATAATGTCTACACGTTATGTCAGGGGCAGGCGCCGCTTGTCACCGCCTGTTATCCTGAAGCGTTTTCTCCGTGCTGACCGACGCCCTGCACGGATACGCGCGTCAGCCAGCCGGACTGTTAGCTCGACACGTCGCAGGCGAAGCAGGTCGAGCGCGACGGTGATGTCGTTCTCGACGGCGAGGCCACGCAGCACAGCGCGGGCCTCTCGCCGCAGCCCCGCGCTCGCGAGAATGCGGGACGACCCGCGGGTGAACTGCTCCATGTCGATCCAGCACTTCTTCAAGGCGTAATGTATGTAGCCAGCCGGACCGACCGAGCGGGTCCGCTGGCTGTCCACGCCCTTGCGCTTCTCGTCGCCGTCGAAGACGAAGTGCTTGCGCATGATCTTGTGCAAGGTGGCGAAGTCGGCGTCGGTGCGCCCGCTGAAGAGGCCGTGGATATCGACCGGGCGGTCAGCGACGAGCTTCGGGTCGAAGTCCTCACGATCGTAGCTGTCGTGGTCCTTGTCGGGGTTCGGCTCCATAACGAGGACGTACTCGGGCCGGTAGCCGAGCTGGCGCTTGGCGTCCTGCAGGGCGAGGGCGATCTTGCTGGCCACCCACTCGCGGAGGGACTTCCCTGCTGCCTCGGCTGCTGCGACATGTCGGTCCCGGAGATCGATCGTGAACGCCTGCATGTCCTGACGATGCTCGACGGCCATGCCGAGGAGCGTGCCCTGGTCGATGTCCAGCAGAGCCCTCCAGCATTCATCGAACTGCTTCTCCGACAGTGCGAAGCCTGGGATGGTCCTGAACCGAGCGAGAGGGGATGTCCTGCTGGGCCGGCGGCGAGTGGGGAGAGGGTGTATCGCTAAACTAAAGCCATGCTCCCCCGCCCGCTTAGCCGAAGCACGTCCAAAGCCGCATGGAGCCTCATCCTCGGGCACTTGGCCGGCAAGTGCCTCTGAAAACGACTTTCGCACGGAAGCGGCGTTCTCTGGGGGCGTGGTGGTAGCGTCGATAGGCGGTGCTTCAGAGGACGACATCAATCACGTGCCAAGAGGGGCGGCCAACCTGGAACGTCCGTTCCAAGTCAGAACTTCTATCTCCCGATCATGATAAGCCATGCGGCTCGAAGGGGCAAATCGACGCCGGGTTGATATGACCGAGGAGCAGATTGGTGGGCGGGGACTGCCCGCCCACCAATCATTCAGCGGCGCGGCATCCCGACACCGAAGCCGAGGTTGGGAACCGGCGGCTGGGTGCGATGCTGGACATTGCAGACCGGATTCCAGCGGGCGATCAGGTCCCGCTCTTCGGCACGGCGCAGCACCACTCCACCCGGAGAGGTGTGGGCCATGATGTGCGTCGCGCCGTGTCGCACGACCTCGGCCCACCTCTCATGGTTCGGCAAGCGGTCGCTGAGATTGTCGGTCTCGCCGATGTAGAGCGGAATCCAGACGTTCTGCGCGAGCTTGACGAACATGTAGTTGCCGGGCTCTGCTACGGCCGAAAAGCGGTCGCGAAGCAGCCAGTACCGATAGGTGCCCTGCACACCGGGCCAGGTGAAGTGATCTGCCATGGGGGAGGTCCTTATGGCGGTTAGGGCGGCGGTGACGATCTCTGTGGTGGAGGACGCGTCACCGCCGTCATCATACCCCAGCTGTAGGAGCGTTCCAGTTCTGTTCCTACTGCCCTTTGAACCAATGGGTTAACTGGACCCTCCTCACAACAACCTGTGCGATTCCTCGGCTGGATGCCGCGACTCGGGCTGAGGACAGGGCGCTGACAGTTTTCCGCAGCCCACCGCATAATGAGAGGACGGGGGCCAGGCCCCACCCCCTCCATCTTTTTAGTATGGTGGGGCCTGGGCTCCCTCGCCTCGACTCCGACCGCGCCGTATCCCTGTCCGCTGACGTGCGTCAGCTGTCCGCGCTGACGCAGCAACCTCTCAGACGGTCGCGGAAGCGTCTCAGCCCGTTCGTGCAGCACAGCATGACGACGAGCAGCTAGAACGCATCCGCGGCCACGCTAGCAACCGAAACGACAACGGCCGGGACAAGCCCGGCCGTGGCGCCAGCACGCGTGCCCCGGTCATGCAGCAGCGGCTACCTCCTGCGGCACCTCCTCGACCGTGTAGTGCTGGCCGGCCAGCCCGAAGGAGCGATCCTCGATCATGTCGATCAGCAGGGCCACGCGGTCCTACTCGGACATGGCGGGCAGCTCGGCGAAGATGTTGGTGCGCAGTGTGATGGCGAAGGTCTGCAAGATACTCTCCAGTACGGATTGAGTAACACGATAGTACGATTGCGCAACAATACCACAATTCACTTTCCTATTCCCTTTATGTATCTCTACCCATCACTAGAGAGAAGCCGACAAAATACTAGATGCGATCTAGCAACCGCAAGACCTGCTCGGCCCGCCATTGCTTCTTGCGAGCGGTGAGGATGCCCTTGTCGTTGAGGTAGCCGGCGATGGAGTAGGCGCTCGCACAGCCGGCTGCGCGGGCAGCAGCAATGATGGGCTTGAGGTCGGCGGCACGTGCGTCGGCCTTAGCGCGAGTGACGGCCACCGCACTCTCCCGGTGGGCGGCCGTGGGTGCCGTTCCCCGGAAACCGCCCAGCTTCACTCCATTGGCCTTCGCGGCCTTAAGCGCGGCCTTCGTGCGCTCGGAGATCAGCCCGGCCTCCAGCTCGGCGACGGCAGCCATGCTCTGAACCAGGAAGCGGCCAGTGGGGCCGGCGGGGATGCTCGGCAGGTCGCAGAACCGGACGTCCACGCCGCTGTCGAGGATCGACATCAAGAACGCTGCGTTGCGGGCCAGTCGGTCGAGCTTCGCGATAACCAGTGTAGCGCCCGTGGCGCGGCAGAGGGCTAGGGCCTTGCCTAGCTCAGGCCGGTCGTTGCGCTTGCCGCTCTCCTGCTCCACGAACTCGGCCAAGGGCGGCCAGCCCTCGCGGTCGAGGAAGGTCTTCAGCGTCGCGCGTTGCGCCTCAATGCCAAGGTTCTGCCGACCAGTCGAGGTACGCAGGTAGGTAACGAACTTTGACATCGCCAATTCCCCATCAGTTTGCTCACAGCGAACGATGAGAGATACATGACGCAGGAAAGTACCCAGTGGCAACCGTTATTAATCACAATTGGCTATTTCGATCAGTTTTATGTGCATACACCAATCTACATGTCATGCAGTTACGCGTTCGCGCTCGCTATATGACCTCCATGTCTTGAACCCATGGTGCTGGAATACGTCAGCGAGTGCTAGCCGGCCACGGTGTAGCCTTGATTTTACGGTGAGGTAATTTACGCCGGTCTTTTGAGAGATCTCGCCTGGCTCCATTCCATGAAAAACCGACATAGCCATCACTACTTTTCGTTCGGCTGGCAGACCATTTATTGCATGTTCAATCTCATGCATCAGGATGACGGCTTCCTGGTCAGGAGCAATTATCGGCATAACACTCGCAATAAACTCATCATCTAACATAGATACTGACCTCATTGCCCTCATTTTTCTGATTTCGCCGAGGTAAGTATTCTTCATGATTTGGAATAACCAAGCCCTCATATTGGTTCCTTCCTCGAACCTTGCCGAGTTCCTTAGTGCTTTCTCGATGGTATCCTGAACCAAGTCATCCGCCATGTCGCCACCAGCCAGTGATCTGGCGAAGCGCCGAAGCCGATTGATCTGGCTCGTAAGTTCAAGCTCGAATGCACTAGGCATGATTGCTTCCTTAGAACAGTCGGAGCTGCTGAGATACGCGGCTGCAAACTTAGTGTGGAGGGCACCCTGCCAGGAACGCGGCGTGCTCAATCATGTTCAATGACCACGGCGGATTACCCGCCAATGATCCAACGTCGCAAGGCGGGAGAACCTACTTTCAGGGCGCATCGGTGTGGAGCTCTGCGCTGGAGGAGTGGAGAGCCGCTGTTTCTGAGGAAGGGATCAGCTGCGCACAGCGGAACTGTGCGAACAGGTAGCTATCGCTTTTGGCCATGCCGCCTGAAGCCGTTCAAGGCTGCGTCGTCCTATGAAATGGCTGGACATCAGATTCGAGATCCAGCAGCCTCCGCTCAAGATAGGCGCATTTTCAGCGGGGCGGCAGCTTTGGCACAATACCTTCTTAGCGACAGAAAGGCCGAGGAACAGATCAAGGAACATGCGGCGCATGCATGTGCTAAAATTTTGGATATTGAGGTCGCGAGATCACGCGTATTCGTTGAGCATGCTTATACAGCCTACATTAGGCGCATGCAGAATCGTTTTACCAAATTAAAGTTCTCAGAACGCTTGAAGCGCACCAATCCATTTCTTTTGAGTGTTCGCGGGATAAAGACAGTAAACGATTGGGCAAAAATGCAAATTAGATCGACGCTTATCGCTTCTGAGGAAGAAGCGATGGGACACTTATTCGAAGCTATAGCTAAGTTCTGCTGTCCTGGCGCTAGAGAGCCATTGCTGACAGATGATTTTGATTTCGAGGTTGAGGTTGGGGACACCATAAAAGCATTCCAGGTCAAGGGCAGCTGGGACTGCATGCCAATGAGCTCTCGAAAGAACCTTAGCGCTACAATACTGCGCAATAGGGCCTATTATAAATCGAAAGGAAAAAAGTTCGTTGGAATATTCGCCCCTGCTTATGGCAAGGCAACTACAACTAGCCCCGAGGGACAAGAGTACATTTCCATGTCCAGCAAAGAGTTCTGGACGTTTGTTGGAGGTGGAAAGAAAGATTTTGATCTCACTGTCGTGCAGCTCTGTACAGTTCTCTGCACAGATTTCCGGCGCGCTCTTGAGGAAGAGCTAATCCCCCAAATTGTCGAAAAGCTGGCCGAAAAGGCTAAAGCAGAGTTTGGTACTCCTGACGGTTCCATAGACTATGGGCGGCTTATGGCTTTGGTTAACAAAGCACCAAAGTGAGATAACATGCTGGTCAGCACGCCTCGAGTTTCATCACTCAAGGCGTCCTGACCTCTTGCATCGAGAACCAGAGAAGGCTTCACGCCCATTTGCCTAGCCTCCACTTACTCGGCAGCAGTACATACTTCTGCCTGAGAGAGGCGGCTAATGATGCTTCGCCCGAGGGCTTCTGCCAACTTTACGGGAACGGCGTTGCCAACTAGACGATACTGATCTCTACCTGTCCCCATAAATTTCCAATGATCAGGAAATGTTTGAAGGCGCGCGCATTCTGCGACACTCAGCGGGCGCGTCTCTACAGGGTGGCATAAACACGTCCCAGCATTGTTCGGCTCGGTCAGAATCGTCGGTGACGGCTTTTCCCAAGATAGTCGCCTCCAATGCCCAGTGCGCCCACCCTTCGCGTAATATGCGGCGCCCATTGACTCCTTTTGCAGTTCCTCTGGTAAATTGCGCCAATTTCCACCGGCTGGGACGAGTGAGAGTATCTCCCTTTTCCGGGCACTAAACTGAACACAGTGACTTTGGTCTTCTCTCAAATCCCCAATTGCATGCTTAAGTGTCAACCACCGCGGAGCTAGGAGATCACCCTTCTCGGAATGCGTCGGCTCGGGAAATGAGTGATCGACTCCGTCTCGGTAGCCAACAAAAAAGACACGCCGCCGAACCTGCGGAACACCATAGTCAGCTGCATTTAGCTCTTTGAAGGAAACACTATAGCCTATGTCCCTGAGCCTTCTGACAACCTCGCGCAGCACTGAGCCATGCCAAGAGTCTATGATGACGCCGTTATTATTATACGGTAGCTGGCGGTGCTTCACGCTTGCCGATAGTATACCTTTAACATTTTCCAATAAAAAGGCACGCGGCCTCAGCTCTTTAACCAGCCGAATAAATTCAAATACAAGGAACCCTTTCTCCCTGTCTTTGATACTCCGCCTGTTGCCAGCAGTGCTGAAGGATTGGCACGGGGCGCCACCAGCAAGTAGATCAACATCCACTGAGAGCAGCCCTGCCATACTGCGAATATGCTTACCCTCAAGCTCGAACACATCACCTTGCCAAGTGCAGATGTTTGGTTTGTTGACCTTAATAGTTTGGATCGCAGCGGGAAGTATGTCAGCGGCAAAAACCGGGTTAAAGCCTGCCGCTTCCAGGCCGAGATCGAGACCCATCGCGCCTGAGAACACTGAAACCAAGTTTGGACGGGTATCGATGTAGTCAGCCCTCATGAGGGATCCTCCAAGGCACTCAGAAGCGGTGTAAACTATACAGCATCTGAGAAAAACTCAACATATCGCGATAGGGATCCGGGCCGGCACCCCATATCTTGGGATAACTCCTCAGGGGCAGCCGCTGGCCACCCTACGTGGTTGGCTTCCAGTTTATAGCAAGTGGTTCAAGCGCTGGGGTTCACCAGAGGTTCGGTGCAAGATCAGCTCCACCAGCTGGTCGACCGGCGTGTTGAAGCCAACGGGTGCGCTGGGGTCGAGCGCCAGGAGGATGTCGCGGGCGTGGCGCTTGCCGTTCGCCTCGATCAACTTCTGGAGCCAGTCGCGGAACGAGGTAGGGTCGGGGAGCGGCCCCTGCACCATGACGCGGCGTCGAAGAGGAATGTTTGCCGGTTGTTGGTGGTTTGTCCGGGCACCGGCGGGCGGATGTAGCGATGGTTGGTCGGCCTCGGCGTCGTGGGCGTCAGCCAACTCGTGCTGGATCGCGGCGTCCTGCTCCGGCGAGATGACCTCAATCGACATTCTGGTCATGCCTTCGCCGTCGGCCGGGCGCACGAACGGCAGCATCAAGCCCAAGGCGCGCTCAGCGTTCTCCAACAGCCGCCCAATGGCGATTGGCGTCAGGTGGCCCTTCTCTCTGGTGACAGTGGCGTCGACCTCGCCCAGCAGCGCCGTCGCGATCCTTAGGGCGCTCCGCCCAGCAGAGACGTAGAGCTTCTGGCGCGTCGCCTCGTCTACGAAGACGCCAGCAGCGAGGTCGTCGGTAACGGCTGCTGGAGCGCGCTGGATGCGTCCGGGGGCCGGCGGGCTACTCGCGCCGCTCCCGGTGGCCGCGGGCGCATCCATGGCCGCCGGAGAGTCGCGGGCCGGCTCCTGGTAGTTCTCCATCGTCCAGCCGCGACGCCTCATTGCACCGTGGACGCTCTGGCGCTTCACGCCCAGCTCACGGGCGATGTCGTCCAGACTGGCGAGGCCACGCGCCCAGCGACGATGATGGTCTGTCGTCAGGCCGGCGACACCGGGGCGCTGGTCGGGAGCGGGCGACATCAGCCGGCCAGCGCGGCAGCGATGCGGGAGACGCCGCGAAGGTTGGCCTGCTGGCGAGCCTTCGCCCGCTCCGTCTCGCGCTCGGCTTGGACCCTGGCGACCCTCGCGGCCGCCTCGGCCTCGCGGGCAGCCAGGAACTCGGCCATCTCCTCGACAGTCGCCTCGCGCCCGGCCTCCTCAGGCCGGAAGATCAGGCGGTGCAGTTCTTTAATGCGCGACATGGGCCATCTCCTTGGTGGCGGCAATGGACGTCAGGATGGCGTGCGCGCCGTCCAGGAAGGGCTTCAGCTCGCGTACGGCCTGCACGGCGATGATCGGCGCGCGCTCCGGGGCGAGGTCGGCTGCGATCTTGACGGTGGGCACGCGGAAGGTCCCCCTCGCCTCGGGGATTTGGCTCAGGACATAGAGCGCGACGGTGACGGCCGTGCCGATGGCATGAGCCCAGGCAAGGTCATCATGCTTCCCGGACTCGGCCTGCCACCACGCCTTCAGCTCAGGCAGGGCGTCCATCAGGCCCATCCTGCGTAGCCCCAACCGAGCCGTTAGGTTCCAGACCGTCGCACGGTGCAGGTCAAAGGCGTCGGCGATCATGTTGACCGGCACGCCTGGCATCGATGCCACGGCGACGCGAAGGGCCAGCCGAAGATCGGGCGAGGCGACCACCCGGCGCTTCCTCGTTGTGGTCATCGTGCTGCCTCCAACGCGGCGAGAAGCTGGCCCATGCGGGCGGCGTTCTCCGCGGCCTGCTGGTGCAGGACACGAACCTGATCGACCACGCTGGGCAGCCAGGCGCGGAGCTGAACCTCGCGGCCATCGTCGCGGATCTTCTGCAGAACGGCCGGGTCGGTGGCCCGCACTATTAGATCACCAACCTGCTGCGCCAGCGATCGCAGGTCGGCCAGCCGGTCCTCCCGCTTCTGCTGGGCCGCGTGCAGCCGAGTGAGGGCCATCTTAATCGACGCTGGGTCGAAGGCGAGCGGCAGGGTGGCGTCGTCCAGGATGTCGTCCAGCGCCACGGCGTTCTTCTCGGCCTTGCCGGTCGGTCGGTGGCGAGCGGCGTGGGCGATCTCGTCAGCGATGCCTCGGAGCGTCGACACGTCCGCGGCCTCGGCAGCGGCCCGGCCCTCCTTGGCGACGGCGCAGCGCAGGCGCTTCACATCGTCGGCCAGCTCGGCCGCGAGAGCATCCACCTCGGCGGCAGCCGTCTCGACCACGGCCACCAGCTTGTCGCGGGCCTCGTCCGCGCTGATGGTGACCGCCGAATAGCGGGTCCGCACAATGGCGAGGTCGTCCTGGTGGACCGGCAGAATGCTGACTCCAGCAACTGCTGCGCATCGCAGGTGCCTGTCGTCAAATCTGACGCCGGCTGTATCCAGTGTGCGGGAATAAACGTGAACTCGCATGTCTTGTCTCCGTTGGTCATCGACATGCTGTCAATATAAACGATTCTGCTCAGATGAGCAAATCGGTGGCTATTCGACTTAAACATAGACGTGCAGTTATGACGGTAACTTCATGGTCCTCAGAATACATTTCGGCGATAAGGTCAAGTAGCCTAAGTGTTTACAACATTAGCAGATTGTGCCCGCCCGAGGCGGCGACCTCGAGCGCCCGCTTGGCGGTCTCCCGGTCTGGTGGCGCAAACACACCCAGACGGGCCTCGTCGCCAGCAGTAGGCTCTCACTTGGCAGCACCTTCCAGCTTGTCGGTTCAGCTCCCCGAGAGTTGAGCTCGATGAGCAGGCGGGTGGCTGGCGACAACGTCTTCCGGCCGAGGAGGAGAGAATGTCTGCCGTGGCATGCGGCTCATGCAGGTTCTGGGATGCCGTGAGGGCAGAAAGCCGCGGCCGATGTCGGATCGCCTCTCCAAAGGCCGTGGTGCCGTCCCTGGGAACGGAGGTCGAGGTCATCGCAGTCTGGCCTGAGACGGCCTTCACCGACTGGTGCGGTCAGTTCCGTCCAGACCAGGTGCCACCAAATGCCTGCTGAGGAGCGCCGCTACGACTCTGCCGTGGACGCGCTGATCCACAGAAGAGAGATGCTCGAGGCGGAGCTCGACAAGCTCGTGTTGGCTGTTCGGCGCCGGGAGCGCCTGATCCGAGACGTCGATGCCACGCTTCTCCTGCTTGCGCCGACCATCGACATCAAGTCGCTCTCGCACCGCGAGCAGCTTGCTCCCGAGATGCACATCTTTGAGCCAGGCGAGCTGCGCAGGATGGCCATCGGCATCCTGAGGAAGGAATACTGCCGGCTGAGCACCGTCGAACTCCTCAACCTGATGCTTCGCCGGAAGGGCGGGTGCCTTCCTGACCAGGACAAGCGGCGAACCCTCATGAAAGCGCTGCACGCCGTTCTCACCGATCTCTGTCGGCGGGGCTTTCTGATGAGATCGGGAAAGACCAAGCATCGGGGCCCGGGCAGTACCGCATCGACGATGTGGGAATGGGCCCTACGGAGGCCCACCGGCTGGTGCCCTCCTCCTGGGTAAGGCGTTGGCGGACCCGAAAGGATCTAAGCCAGGGCTTTGAAGCCATCTACGAAGCGCTTTGGTCCGCGAGCGGCAGCACAGTTGGCTGCCGAAAGTGGCACATTGCGCTGCGCCCCCTTCGGTTTTCTCCTTCATCCTCATGCACTTACACGCGAAGGTTGACACAGGTTTGTAGTACATCACCATAAGTCCCCGCATGCCATGTCTCCAGTGCGGGGTAAATGATGAAACCTGAGGATTTCGTCCGTAAATGGGGACGCCTCAAGCTGTCCGAGACACAGGCTGCGAAAGAGCATTTCATCGACCTGTGCAGGGTGCTGGGGCAGCCGACTCCCGCCGACGCCGATGGTGAAGGCGACTTCTACTGCTTCGAGAGGCGGGTCGCGAAGGTCGACGGGCGGCCGGGCCGAGCGGACGTGTGGAAACGAGGCTTCTTCGCCTGGGAGTACAAGAGCCCCGGGAAGGACCTCGATACGGCCTTCGCGCAATTGCAGCGCTATGCCCCGGCGCTCGCAAACCCTCCTCTCCTGATCGTTTCCGACATGGTGCGGATCAGGATCCACACCAACTGGACGAACGTCGTCTCGACACGCCATGAGCTGACGCTGGCGGACATCCTCGTGCCCGAACGCCTGGATCTGCTCCGCTTCGCGTTTGAGAACCCGGAAGGACTGAAGCCGGCCAAGACCAGGGAAGCGCTGACCGAGGAGGCGGCTGGCCGTTTCGCCACGCTTGCGGCTAGGCTCGAGAACCGGGGACATGCCCCCGTTGAGGTGGCCCGGTTCGTGATCCGGCTGGTCTTCTGCATGTTCGCCGAGAACGTCGGCCTGCTGCCGGGCCGGCTCTTCTCCCGCATGCTGGAGCGGGCACACCGCACGCCTAACCAGTTCCAGGAACTCGCCTCCGAGCTGTTCGAGACGATGAGGACCGGCGGCCGGATCGGCTTTGAGGACGTGGAATGGTTCAACGGCGGCCTCTTCAACAACTCCCTCGCCTTCGCCCTCGAGGAGGAGGACGTAGCCCTCGTTCTATCCGCAGCGGCCATGGACTGGTCGGACATCGACCCGTCGATCATGGGCACGCTGTTCGAGAGAGGGCTCAATCCCGAGCTGCGCCAGGAACTGGCCCAGGAGGTCGCCCGGCGCGACGCGGCGGGGCAGTCGCAAGGTGCTGTCGGCGTCTACTACACCCCCTCCAAGATGATCGAACGCCTGGTGGATCCCGTCGTGATCCGCCCGCTGCGCCAAGAGTGGCTGGCCTTGCGCCACGAACTCATCGCCATGCTGCCTAAGCGAGGGACGCAGCACAACCGGCCGGCGGCCCAGCGTGCCCAGGCGCTGTTCACCGCCTTCGTCGGCAAGGTGAAGTCGCAGGCCGTGCTCGACCCCGCCTGCGGTTCTGGCAACTTCCTGTACGTCGCACTGCTGGCGCTCAAGGACTTCCACCACGAGGTCATCCTGGAGGGGGAAGCGCTAGGGTTGCACGCCGAGGGCAGCCTTGTCGGGCCGGACGCGCTCCATGGCTTCGAGGTCAATCCGCTTGCGGTTGAGCTTGCCCGTGCCTCGGTGTGGATAGGAGAAATCCAGTGGATGCAGCGCCACGGGATGGAGGTCAGCCGCCGACCCGTTCTGCGATCGCTCCAGACGGTGGTCCATGGCGACGCGCTCATCGACCTCATCGGCGGCGAGGTCCAGTGGCCGAGAGTTCAGGCGATCGTCGGGAACCCACCCTTCGTCGGCAACAAGGGCATGCTCAAGAAGCTGGGCAAGGGCTACGTCACCCGCCTCCGCTCCATGTTCGCGGACAGGGTGCCTGGCTCGGCCGACATGGTCTGCTACTGGTTCGAGAAGGCGCGTGCGATGGTCGAGGCTGGCCATGCGGAGCGGGTGGGGCTGGTGACGACGAGCTCGATCCGCACCGGGTCCAACAGAGCCGTCCTCGACCGGGTCGCCGTGTCGGGGAGAATCTTCGAGGCGTGGTCCGACGAGCCCTGGATTGACCGAGGCGCCGCCGTCAGGGTCTCCATGGTCTGCTTTGGCGGGCCTGAACACCCAGGGCCCTACCAACTCGACGGCAAGGAGGTTAGTCGGGTGAACGCCGACCTGACGGCCTCGGCGGCGGACCTGACCAGGGCCATGCCGCTCTCGGCCAACACCGCGCTGTGCTTCCAAGGGCCGGTGAAGGTGGGCCCGTTTGAGGTGGAGGGCTGGGTTGCCAGGGAATGGCTGTCCGCGCCTACGAACCCCGGGGGGAAGCCGAACAGCGACGTCTTGCGGCCCTGGATCAATGGAAAGGACATCACCAGCCGTCCGAGCGACACCTGGATCATCGACTTTGGGAGCATGTCCGACAAGGAGGCGGCCCTTTACGAGGCGCCCTTCGAGCATGTAAAGCGCTATGTGAAGCCACTGCGGGACGCCAACGGACGGCCGAGAAGGCGGGAGCACTGGTGGCAGCACGGCGAGCTGGCGCCGGCGCTGAGGGAAGGCGCCTCGTCGCTCTCCCGCGTCATCGCGACACCACGGGTTTCCAAGCACCGTCTGTTCGTCTGGGTATCCCCGTTGGTGCTCCCGGACAGCCGCGTCAACGTCATCCTCAGCGAGGACGACGTGACGTTCGGGATCCTGCACAGCCGCTTCCACGAGGCGTGGTCCCTCAGGCTTGGTGGGCGCCATGGGGTTGGAAACGACCCGCAGTACACGCCGACGACAGGGTTCGAGACATTTCCCTTCCCTGAGGGCCTGAAGCCAGGAACAGCAAGCGCCTCGGCGGGCAAGGCGGCAGCTGGTGCTCCGATCGCGGAAGCCGCTCGCCACCTCAACCGGCTGAGGCGCGAGTGGCTCAACCCGCCCGAGCTCGTCCATGAGGAAGAGCAGCCGATGGCAGGCCTCCCGCCGCGTCTGGTGCCCAACGACGCCAAGGCGGCCAGCATTCTGGCGGAGCGGACTCTGACCCGGCTCTACAACACTCTCCCGCAGTGGCTGGTGGACGCCCATCGCGACCTGGACCGGGCTGTCGCTTCGGCCTATGGCTGGGAGAATGTCGACCTTCCGGACGACGAGGCCTTGGAGCGATTGCTTGCCTTGAACTTGGCTGAGGCGGCGGTCCAGGAGCCGGATGCGCGTGGCAAGCGGCGCGCCATCGACCCGCGGGAGCCCCAGTTCTTGCTCCTTCTAAAGGGCAAGGGGATAGCAAGGAATGCGGCCTCACGCCTGAGCTCTCCCCAGGCGGCGGAAGGCACCGCCACCGTGAACAGGAAGCCGAGGCCACCACGGGCGCGGCGCGCTTAGCCGCAATAGGCGCCGCTCCAACTGCCGCGCCATAGGGGCGGCGCGTGCCTGTATCTCCTTCGTCTAAGCACTCACTGGTACCCGCAGCCTCGGCGCTAGACCTATCCAGAGGTATGCCCACGCCTCAAGGCGTGTATTACCGCCATGTCCAATCGCCCGCCGCATTGTAGGCTTTGCCTTCGCCAGCATCGCCGGCGTCGGTATCCTGGCGGAGGGCCTGAACATGGCGGAGCGTCCCTTGGGTCTCGCGCTGGGGTTCCTAGACGGCTTGCTGTCCGAACGCGCCGGCGACGCGCATTACCTGAAGGTCTTCCGCAAGGCCATCGAGAACCTTGGCTTCGAGACGTTCACCTAAGCCGCCGTTCGCACGGTGCCAGGCACGGTGGCAGCCATCGCTACAGGCGGTGGTTTGAATGACGGGTGCCATTCTTCCGCCATACGCACGCGACGCTACCATTCTGCGCCGTTTACTGAGACAACCGACGCGTTCATCCTTGTTGTGCTTCAATCTTAAATCCAACGGGATGGGAATGATGACAACGAAGCTGAGGATCTGGCGTTGGGGGCTTGCGGAGCTCCTGTCCAAACTATCCCTATCAGCGCTGGTGCTTTCACCAGCACTTATGGCCACTGGCTTTCTGTTCCCCAAAGAAAGCATCGCTCACCAATACATCGCCAACATCACGCTAACGATGCTCATGGTATCCTCTGTTATGACCATCCTATCCACCGCCGATGCAACATCCTCCGCAAAAGATAAAACACCAACAGCCAGACTTTCGAGCGCGACCACCGGCGGGTTCGCGGCAAGTTTGCTTTTTTTTATTTCAGCATTTATATCGTTTTTGCTAATGAACCGGGACTTGCCACATGAGAATATATTAGATTGGGGCAAACATGCGCTTGCGTCTCTCGTAGCCTTGCTCTTGTTTGGTATCATATCTTTTGTCGGTATGCTCCTTACCTATATCTGGACCAACCCGATGTCATCCGAGATGACAGATTCCGAAGGGTTCTCTGACGCCCTTGCCAAAAAGCTGGGAATCTGATCCAGGGGCGCAACGGCGCACATCTCTATGCCCAGCTTCGCGCCTATGTATCGAGGCGCCGATGCCAACGCGGGCTGCTCAACTGGCAAGTCGACCAGAAACTAACATTGACCGGGCACCCGCGCCCGTTGACTTAAGGAAACGGTAGCTGGCAGCACCCGATCTTCAATGAAGCCGCTACGAGCGGCGCCAGAGGTCGAGGACCAGCTTCGCGTGCCTGACGGGCCTGATCTCCTCCAGCCTGAGCTGCCGCAGGATTTCGTGCAGTTTCGCCTCTGCTCCTTTCAACTCGGGATTTTCCTTGCCCGCGAAGGGGTAGTCCACGAAGTAGGACAGCGGCCGCTCGAAGGTTGCGGCGACGTGAGGTGCGGTGATGGCAAGCGCGCTTTCAGTGCTGGCGAAGGCGCCTCTCACTCTGCAGCAGCCGGTTCCGCCGAAATTGACTGGGGCATTTCGGTCAGCTTTCCTTCTTTCAACATCAGTATCCGGTCAGCGGCGGCGATCGTCTGTGGACGGTGGGCAATGACAATGCGTGTTATACCCAAAGCCTTCAGGTGATTGTTCACCTCTCGCTCCTTGGCAACATCTAAGTTGCTGGTGCCTTCATCCATAAAGAGGATCCGAGGGCGGCGATACAGGGCGCGAGCCAGTAAAAGGCGTTGGCGTTGGCCGCCTGACAGACCAGTTCCCATGTCCCCGACTAGCGTGTTGTAGTTCATGGGCATTGCCATGATCTCCGCATCCAGCCCGGCCATGACTGCGCACTGGCGCATCCACTCCAAGTCTGGTGATAGATCGAAAAAGGTAATGTTTTCCATCAAGCTGCCAGATAGGAGCTGGTCCTCCTGCATGACCACTCCCACCTGTGCACGGAAGCTATTGGGGCCGATATGGTCCAGCGGAGTGCCGTCCACCCGCACTTCACCTGCTGTCGGCCGGAACAGGCCCAGCATGACCTTTAGCAGTGTTGTCTTGCCGCCGCCGGACGGGCCGGTGATAGCCACGAACTCGCCTGGGGTAACATCGAGGTCAATGTCGGCGATCACGTCCGGTTCGGTTTCAGCATAGCGGTAGGCGATGCCTTTTAGAGATATCCCGCCGCAGATTGGCTGGGTGATCAGCGGTTCCGTCCCACGATCCATCGAGGCGCCTAAACCCTTCTCACGTTCAGCCAAAGCGATATCGCCAATGCGGTCCAAGTGCAGGTCGAGCATGCGGTAGCTGATCGCCGTCTCTAGCAACCGGGTTGCCTTGTCTAAGAACTGCTGCTTGTAACTCATGAAAGCAAATAGCATGCCTATGGTGAGATCCCCGTCCATGGCAAGCCTTGCGCCGATAAAGACAACTAGTATGGTCTCGATTCCATAGATCAGACTATTGATTGTGGTGAATCCCGTATTCAGCCTTCCCAGCCTTACCCCTTGGGCGATAGTGTCTGCAAAGCGATTCTGCCAAACTGCCTCCCGCTCCGCCTCGTTCCCGAAAATCTTGATGGTCTGAATGGCGCGAGTGGTTTCGATGAAGCTGGTCTGTTCCTTTGCCCCCGCAGTGATTGCTTCCTCTTCCCGCTGGCGCAAGAAGCGGAACGAGGCAATGCGGATGGCAGCGTAGAGCACTAGAGCTGTTAAGACGACGGCTGCCAGAGCAGGGGAGTATAGGAAGATCACCACTAGGGTGAGAATCGCCATTGCGCCGTCCACCACAGCGGCCAGCAAGCCGTCGGTGATCAGTTCCTTGATTGGACGGGTGGAGCCGAAACGGCTAACTAGATCGCCGATATGCCGCTTTTCAAACCAGTCAAGCGGCAGCCGTACCATGTGGTGGAATAGGTTCACCACCATTTGGTGGCTGATGAGGCTTCCAAGTATGAGCAGAACCTGAGCGCGCATCCATTCAGCAATAAGCTTGATTGCGGTAAACAATCCGAAGCCAACAGCGAGTGCCACCAGCAACCCACCGTCACCGGTCAATACTGCTTCGTCGACAGCCAGCTGCATGTAGAAGGGGCTGGCCAACAAAAAGAGTTGCAGGACAACAGATAGGGCAAGAGCCTGAAGCAGGGCACGCGTCATCCCGTCCACTCTACCGACCAAGGAAGAGAGACCGATGTCGGAATGTTCTTTCTTCCTCTCGAAGCCCTTGGTTGGGGTAAGCTCAAGGGCGATGCCAGTAAAATGCTGGTCGACTTCGTCCAGCGTCATACGCACAGTGCCCCTGGCGGGATCGTGAATTGTGACCTTGTTACCCCTAACTGACGACAATACTACGAAATGATTCATGTCCCAGTGCAGGATGGCAGGAAGCTTCAGATCCACAAGATCAGCAAGTTCCAATCGAAGCCCGCGTGAAGCCAGTCCAACTTTTTGCCCCACCTGCACGATGGTCTTCATCGTCATGCCTTTGAGCGAGACGGAGAAGCGCCGGCGCAAAGTTGCCAGGTCTACCTCATGGCCATGATGGCTCAGCACCATAGCTAAACAAGCAAGCCCACATTCAGCCGCCTCTGACTGATGGAATTTGAGCGTCATGGCCGAACACCGTGAGTGACAGGCAAATCACTGACCAAGGCTGCTCTCCAGCACCTCGATCTCGCCAGCTGACGCCGCAGGGCTATTCTGGGTGCGACAGACGATGCGGTATCTGCCGCTGCGTAGGTAGAGAGGGCCAGGGTTGTGCAGATCTTCCATGAGCACCTGATCAACCGGCACTGCAGTCTCTGGCTCTTTAGCAGGTATCGCTTGGACCAGCATCGGCCTACGCTTCTCGCAGGCGCTAATGTCTGCTATTACCCGCTTTCTCCGCAAGCCTGCCACAAGCCAGGCGGGGCGGCCGTCCTCCAGCGACCTATTCGGCCAGAACACGACAATTGAATGGAGGCCATGCAAGGGCGCCGGCACGAACGGCACGACTTCGGCATTTGTGAGCACGAAAGGTCCCGTTACTGCCAGTCGACGCGCCAAAGTTTCAGTTGGCGTTTCGGTTCCGTACTTCTGACTAAACGGGCCGAACGTAGTCTGATCGACGCTGAGGTGCCGAAGCCCCATGTTGACGGCAAGAATACTTGCCATGGGTGTAAATCCACCTCGCTGCGTCAAGGCGCCGTGGCTGTATCCAACCAGTAGAACAATCTTGCCATCAATCCGGCTTGCTCTCACCTGCCGCTCGACTGACGCCGCCTGCCACCGTTGACGGTCGTTGGCGCACTCGTTCTGCTCTTCAGGTGGGCGTTCGCAGGATGGCGGGTTGTCATAAGCGATCAGTTGAAAGCCCAACTCCAGCCCACGCCGGACGATCTCACCGTAAGTTGGTTCGTTCAGATACGCGCCACTTTTGCCGACTTCGGCAAAACCCCGCACATGGATATCTGAGTCTGAAGGGTTCAAGCCTTCCAGAGCCAAATGCCGATATCCCGCGCTGTATAATCTCTCAAGAAGAGACAGCAGCAATGATCGATGTGCTGCAACATGGTGCGCTTCATTTATGGATAATAGATCATTTCCTTTTGCCAGGTCGGCGATAACCAAGTCGGCTGGTTTCACCGCAAAAGTGCCATCAAGTTCTGGGACTGAAAACTTTATGGGCCCGTTTCTAGGCCCTTCAAATATCTCGAGCGCATGCTCGTAGTTCCCGACGATAGCCTCAAAAGCAGCCAGTCGTTGCCGCAGCACACTCGAACGCTTGTCTTCCTCCGGATTGCCTTCAACAGACCGGAACCTCTCCCGCTGCGCCAACACTTGTGACAACGGCGCATAATCTGCAGAACTTTGATTTGGATATATAGAAACACATAGTAACAATATACAGAGATGCCGCATACAGTATTTCCTTGCGTAGACTAGAAAATGCACGGCGAAGAAAGCCGGTACCTGCTCTCATCGCCGTGCACATCAGAACTGGTTAGTTGTGGTCGTTCGTCGGCAGCGACACGTCACACTGCGCGGTGTCCGACTTCCCCGCACCATGGGGATCGCTGTCGTAGGTCGTGGTGCGGCAGCCGCCGGCGACCTGCGCCAAGTCATCCACGGTGAGCTCGGTGGCGGTCGTCCGTGCCGGCATCCGCGCCTTATAGGTCTTGGCAATCATGTGGTGCTCCTTTCTTCTTTTGGATATCGAACATCTAGGATGGAGGCTCCCAGGTGCACTTGACACTCTGATTTCCTCCTCTTGTATTCGTCGGAAGATTCAACCGAACTGAGATCCAGTTCAGCTCTCCTCCGCGGCCAGACATAATCCTTATCCTGCGAACACAGGAACTCCGAGAACGCGTCAATAAGTGGAATATCTGGCAAACGGTCGCATAGCCATAGAAACTGGCCCGACTCATTTAGTTCAAGAAATACGAATGCTCCGTCATTGTCCAAGCAGAGATCTATGCTGGCGGTTACAAGACCAAGGCTCTCTATGATGCGGAAGCATTTCTCGGATACAGCGCCAGGAAGCTCATACTCGCTGTAAACTCCTGTCGCGTCCGCTATTCTCCGCCAGTCAGCGTGAGGAAAGTTGTCGTTGCGAGGCGAAATTTTCACGGCAAATAAAGTTTTTCCGAAAATAAACACCCGAATCTCAGCGACTCGGTCGATTTGCGCTTGGTAAATGTCTGCATATGGAATTGTGTCTTCAAAGTAATCTAAATCGCTCTCTTTTATAAGAGACGTATAGTTGGCGATGCTCGCGCCGTTCTCAATCCAGACAGCGGGAACATACGACTTCCGGATGGTTGCTTTTCCGTTGGCGGCGTTGGATCGAATGAATGCTTTGACGCGGCTCGCATCATTCGAAGCGAGCGTATCCGGCAGAGCAAATCCCAGTGAGCGCGCTTCGGTTAGCTGAAGGAATTTGCTGTTGGACGTGTTGGCAGCAACTGGATCATTAGCTATGAAGATCTTGCTGCCGCGACAGTAATGTGACACGAACTTCATAACAGTCGTATGATGCGCAATCCCTTGCCGCGTGATGAAATCCTCATCTTCTACAGGAACAATCAGCGGGCCAAAATTAGGAGGGGAATGGCGGCGCCACCAAATAGTCCCATAGTCGTTCAGGCGTACGGTATGATTTTCCGCTGAAATCTCAAAACCGCACGCCTTTTCGGAGGAGATAGTGAATGACTGAGATTGGATCGATGGGTAATCCGTCGTGTACCAGATGTCGCAATCGACTCCCTTTATGTCCAACGCAGCTGCGATAATAAGGGCGTGCTCATCGTCAGCGAATGATGGGATAATGATTTTTGGCATTATACCTATCTCCTACAAACCGCGACCGGTGCGGGCAAACAAGGGCTCCAGGAGCCATTCCATCAGGCTTCGATTCTCGAGTATTATGTCGGCCATTACGGTCATGTCGGGCTGTAGTGGTACCTGTTTTCCAAAGGCGTCTACTGTTTCGCGGTCTAGGGCTACAGTGACCCGATAAGTGGGCCTTTCGGGGCGCACTGGTCCGATGATTTCATTTGGCGCCAGGACTGTTTCCGACACGTCTGCCACTACACCGCCATAAGCGCCAAAGCGTTGGAACGGGAACGCGTCATACTTGAGTCGCACCCGCTGACCAGGCTCGACAAAGCCAATGGCGCGGCTTTCAACGAACAACTCGGCTCTCAACGCGGAGCCTTCGGGCACCAGGGTCAACACTGGCTTCAATGCGTCGATGTACTGGCCAGGACTGACCTGCAGAGCGGTTATGCGTCCATTCAAGGGAGCACGCACTAGCTGGGCGCCTTGGGCCGACACCTCCGCTCCGCGCTGGCTCAACTCTGTAAGGGCGCCACGCAGGCGGGCGATCCGGTCGGCGCTGTCGGCGGGAAGCTGAGCCTGCTGGATTCGTGTTTGGGAGATATCCGCCGCCAGAGCGGTTATGCGCTGCTCAAGAGCCGCTAGGTTCTGGCGTTGGGCGAGCCAAGCCTCCTCCCGCGCCTTGTATTCGGCTTCCGAGACGAAGCCCTTGCCACGGAGGTCGGTCAGGGCTTTCAGCCTCTCGCCGGTCACCGACGCGCGCTCCGCCTGCAACTCTCGCTGCACCTCCAGCGACGCCCGCTCGGCCTCCAATCCCGAAAGCCGGGAGCCAAGTCGAGCAATCTCGCTGACAGCTCGTCCTTCCTCTGCGGCGATCTGCTCCCGTAGCAAATCTGCTTGCTGATTAAGTGCGCTACGCAAGGCGGCATCCAAAGTACCGCCGCTTTCCAGCGCGTGACGAGTTTCGACCGTGAACAACGGGTCACCCGCAGCTACACGCTGACCATTGGCCACGGCAAGATGAGTTAGGACCCCAGGCCGGATCCCCGTCACCCGCACGGCGCCTGCCACAGGCGAGACGTAACCTACCGCCGTCTCTTTGCGGGCATAGCTTGCCACCGTGGCAAAGCCCCCCGCCACTGCAACCGACCCTACCAGAAATGCCGTTACTGCCGACCAAGCAAATCCCCTGAGCCCCAGAGGACGGGGTAGCGTCTGCCCAGACAGTGCAGGGATTTTGCGGAAGGCCAAAGGCGGCATGGGACACGACAGCCCAGTACTGGTAACAGGTTGTTTGGCGGGAATAATTACTCGCCACACGATCTCAGGGCCGGACGGTAGACAACCCTTTGCGGGGCTGCAACTAGAAAATTGTCCTATAAATCCGCATTCGAAATGTGGGTATCGCCTTGAGAGAGCATTCTAATAAGCGGAGATACGTATCGTAAGGCGGAAATGTGCGCTTGGCTCACTGGGCCTGCTGGGAACCCTGCAGCTGACGGTGTCCTAAAAAGCCAGTTTGGCGCGGCAGCAGGCGACGAATCCGCAGCAGTGCACCCAATCCCAGTTGGAAACGAATCGCTGCCTTCGCCTTGATGCCTATACAAAAGGATGTCTCCGGCCTGGCCGCGTGCATTAACGCCGCGTGAACCGCCAGCCGCATTGTAGACTTTAGTGCCATCGTCATCGGCGGCGCCATTTTCCTAGCGGAAGGTCCTGTCACATGGCGGAGCGTTCCTTGGTGCTCGCGCTGGGCTTCCTCGACGAACTCCTGTCCGAGCGCCCTGACGACGCGCACTACCTGAAGGTATTCCGCAAGGCCATCGAGAACCTTGGCTTCGAGACCTTCACCTATGCCGCCGTTCGCACCGTCCCTGGCACGGTGGCGGCCGGCGCCCCAACCTTCATCGGCCAGCCCTACTGCATCTCCATGTGGCAGGGGAACTGGACCGAGCATTACCAGCGGTCCCGCTACTACGATGTCGACCCGATCTTCCAGGCATCGTTGCGCTCGCTGCTGCCGCTCGACTGGCGGCAGCTCCGGCCGGCGGATCGCAGCGCGCCCGGGCACCAGGTCATGCTCGACGCGCATTCGATCGGCTTCAAGCAAGGCATCACCATTCCGGTGCATGCGCCCGACGGCGAGTTCGGCCTGATCTCCGTCACCACCGATGCGAGCGACCGGGAGTTCGCCAAGCTGGCTGCGGCCCATGGGCCGCTGCTGCACCTGCTCGCCATCCATTTCCATGAGGCGGCGCGCAAGAACCTCCAGGCCCTCCAGCGGGCCGGCGCGGTCAACCTCACCGAGCGCGAGAAGCAGGTCCTGATCTGGGCCGGGCATGGCAAGAACAACGAGGAGATCGGCGACATCCTCCGGCTATCGCCGCGCACGGTTCGCTTCCACCTGCGCAACGCCGCCACGAAGCTCGGGGTGGAGACCCGGATCCAGGCCGTGGTGCGCGCGGTCCAGCTCGGCATCATCAGCATCTAGGGTCGGAAAGCGCCCATCTCTGCAAGATTGTTTCTTCTAGTATGCAGCCGGCCTGCCGCCCCTGTCAGGACATGCAAGTGCGTGTATTCGGCTTCAATCCCGGCCGGTTTTCTTGGCTGGGGAGCAGGCGATGGAGAGGGTGGGGATTGAGGCGGGCGGCTCGCCGCTGGCCGCCAACACGGAGCGCATCAGCGTTGGCGGCATCACCGCCACCTTCGCCGCAGGCCGGCCGGAGGCGCTGACCGCCCTCCTCGGCGAAGACGCCATCAGGCGCATGCACCGGCTCCGCTACGAGGCCTTCCATCATCGCCTGGGCTGGATCGCTGCGGATGCGTTCCAGGAGGACCGGGACGCCTATGACGACCTTCCGCCCTGGTATGGCCTCTGCCTGCTGGATGACGGCTTCGTGGCGGGCACCTGGCGCATTCTGCCGACCCTCGGCCCTAACATGCTGGCGGACCTCTTTCCCTTCCTGCTCCATGGCGCTCCGGCGCCGGCGGAGGCAAGCACCTGGGAAATCTCGCGGTTCGCTCTGTCCATGGAACGGGGCGGCGCAGTCACCCTGGCCGCCGCTGCCGTGCTGCTGCGGGGATTGTTCCGCCATGGCCGGCGCGCCGGCATCAAGCGCTTCGCCGCCTGCTCCGACACGCGTTTCCAGAGAATACTAGAGCGTGCGGGTGTGCGGCTGGACCTGTTCGGCCCAGCCGTGGCGATCGGCGCGACCGAGGCCGTCGCGGGGTATGCCGACGTGGACAGCCAGGCCGAGCGGCTGATCGGCATGGAATGGGCCGTCCGCGGGAGGGCCGCCGCATGACCGCCCTCGATGCAGTCCTGTCGCTGCCGCCGGTGCGCCGCGGCGAGTTGGGCATTCCCCGGATCGCCGGCGTAGCCGCCCTGGAGATGCTGCGCATGGGAGCCGACCCGCTCGGCTACATCACCCGCGCCGCCCGGCTGGGCAACGTGGTGGAACTCCCCATGCTGGGCGAGCGGGTCCTCCTGCTCTCCCATCCCGACCATGTTCGGTACGTGCTGACGGACCCTGTGTTCGGCAAGAGCACCTTCTACGAGAAGGTCAGGCCGCTCCTCGGCTACGGCCTGGTCACCAGCGAGGGCGAACTCTGGAAGCGGCAGCGGCGCCTCATGCAGCCCGCCTTCCACAAGGATGCGATTGAGGGGATGGTCGCCATCATGGTCCGGCGCACGCGCGGGCTGATGGACGAGTGGTCGGCCGCCGCTGCCAGCGGGGAGCCGCTGGACGCGTTCCGCCATCTGATGCGGCTGACGCAGCGTATCGTCGTCGAGGCGCTGTTCGGCGACGACATCGGCGCCGACGAGGATAGGGTCACGGAGGCGGCCAACACGATCCTGGCGCATGCGGAACGCCGGATTTGGCGGCCGCTGGACCCTCCAAATTGGGTCCCGACTCCCGAGAACCGGCGGACGGCACGGTCCATTGCCGACCTCGACCGCATCGTGAACGGGATCGTGGACCGCCGGCGGGAGGGCCGGCCGCGGCAGGACCTGCTCCAGATGCTGCTCGATGCCCGCGATGAGGACGGCCAGCCGATGCCTGCCCACCAGGTCAGGGACGAGGTTCTGACCTTGCTGATCTCCGGCCACGAGACGACCGGCACTTCGCTCGCCTGGGCGCTCCTGGCGCTGGCGCTCCATCCCGCCTACCGCCGGCGTGCGCGCAGCGAGGCCGCGACTTGGCCCGACGCGCCGCTGGCCAACTCGGTGCGCCAGCAGCCGTTCATCCGGGCGGTGATCGACGAGAGCCTGCGCTGGATGCCGCCGGCGTGGACGATCTCGCGGGTGGCGCTGGAAGACACCGAGATCGGCGGGCATGCCATTCCTGCCGGCACGTCGCTCATGTGCGCGCCGTACCTGGTTCATAGGAACCCGGACTGGTGGCCCGACCCGGAGGCGTTCGACCCTAACCGTTGGACGGGCGAGTCGCCGCAGGCCGCGCGGCGGGCCTATGTCGCGTTCGGCGCCGGCGCCCGCGTTTGCATCGGCCAGGCCTTCTCCATGACGGAGATGACGGTCGTCCTGGCGGAGATCCTCCGCCGGTTCGACTTCTCGCTCCTGTCTGGTGCCGACGTGCGTCCGCGGCCGATGATCATGCTGAAGCCCTCCCCGGGCGTGCCGCTGGTGCTGCGCGAGTGCAAAGCCCCCGCGGCCGCGAGCTGATTGGAGCCTATATGCCTCGACTGGCGGGAACAGCAGGGTCGGCCGAGCGGGAAGCGCTCCGGGCACGGCTTGAGGAACGCGGAAGCGCCGCTCTCAGGAAAGCGCTGGCGGATACAGATGTTGGCAGGCCCAGCAAGTCCCGGAACGTGATGGTCTTGGGCAAGCGGACGTCCGTCCGTGGTGAGCCAACGCTGTGGCGGGCGATATGGGTGATCGCGGCCACGGAGCGCATAGAACCGGCCGACATCGTGGGCTGGGCGGCGGTACAGCGCAGCGGCCAGGTGGGCATGGCGGGAACGTTGCGGGCCTTCGTGATCTCCTACCTACTCACGCGCAGCGGACTGGTAGGGGATGAAGCTCTCCACCTCGACGGCGGCTTCGAACCCGGCGATCGGTGATCCCGTGTAGGCCGTGAGGGTGCCCTGATCTCGACCAACTACTCGGCGCCCCGAAGGCGGCTCTGCAGGGAAGGCAGGGGTGCCTTGGGTGCCGCATGAGGCGATGGGTCGCTGCTCTCGGTGCCAAGCTGCAGATCCTCGTTGTTCCTGGCAACCCGCCGGACTTAGGGTCGTATGCCTGCCACTCGCCATCGACGGATTCCATGCTTCGCTTCACTGCAATTCTGGCACTCGGCCTGCTGGCCGCCTGCACGCCCGCCGAACCGCCGCGACCGGCCGGTACGCTGAAGCTGGCGACCTGGAACATGGAATGGCTGTCGGAGCGCTGCGCCTGCCTGCCGGAGGGCGGCGCCAAGCTCTGTGAGATGCGGGACGGCAGCTTTCAGCGGGCTCAGGACGTGGCTGGCATGCGAGCGCTTGCCGACCAGCTCGATGCCGACATCATCTCCTTCCAGGAGGTGGACGGGCCTGATATGGCCGCGAAGGTGTTCGACCCTGGCAAGTACGAGATCGTCATGACCGACGAAGAGGACGTGCAGCGGCCGGGCTTCGCCATTCGCAAGGGCATTCCATTCCGTCATGAAGCCGACCTGGTGGAGCTCGACGATAAGCCGGCCGCGAAGGGGTGCGGGAACCGGTCACTGCGGCGCGGTGCAGTCGTGACCGTCGACACCGCTGGTGGGCCTGTGACGATGTTGGCGGTTCACCTCAAGTCCGGCTGCTTCAGCGCCAAGGAGGACGCCTCCAGCAACACGCGAACTATGGGAGCCTGCGAGGACAGCCGTCGGCAGCAGGACGTGCTCGCCCGCTGGGTCGAACAGCAGGTGGACCAGGGCCGCCCCTTCATTGTTGCCGGCGACTTCAATCGGCGCCTGGACTTGCCTGGTGATCGGATATGGGAGGCGTTGACGGCCGCTAGCGCCAACAAGATCTCGAAGGCGCGCGAGTTGGTGGTCAGCAGCTGCAATCCGAAGTATCCGGAATTCATCGACCACATCGTCATGAGCGCCGATCTCGGTGGTCGGATCGTCGCGGGCAGCCATGACGTGCTGGAGATGTCAGCCGAGCAACTAGAGAGCATGAGCGACCACTGTCCGGTTTCCGTGTCGATCAGGCCCGCGGGCCAGAGCGAGGGTCGGTGACGCGTTCATCGCCATCAACCCGCGACCTTCACCTCACGTTTGGCACGTTGCTCTTCCTCAGCATCGCTCTAACGGCGCTGGTCCTGTGGACCAGGCCGGAATGGTTGAGGGACTGGACCGAGATCGCCGCCGGCGGAATGGGGCTGGCGGCGGCGTTCATCGTAGCCTGGGCGGCGGGGCACCTCACTGCTCGGCAGATCCAGCTCGCCGCAGCAGACTCCGAGGAGCGCGCCACGGACGCCGACCGCGCGGAAGCCGAAGCCCGTTATGCCCTTTCCGTCGCATTCGCCCTTCAGGCAGGCAATGCGGCGATGATGGCAGAAGGCTATGAGGCCTCATTCAAGCGGATCCTGGTCACCAAAGGGCGTGTCCAGGTCGGCACACTCCACCAGACCCATTTCAATCTGCTGCTCGAATCTCTGCTCCCGATCGACCGCGCGGCTCGGATTAGCGGCTGGATGGCGGTGATGCACATTGCACTGGTTGCGAAGATCGCGCAGTACGAAGCTAGGAGAACGACTTTGCTCGCGGTTGCTGGACCGGACCTGCGTGCTTCAGCCGACGATGACCGGTCTTGGGCCTTCAACTCGATGTTGGAGGACCTTGCTAAGATTGCGCAAGCGGGTCGCGAGTTGGAGCGGGCGGCAAGGTCCGAGGCTATGGCTGTGGAGCTGCGATATCCGGCTCTAGGCAGTCGCGGTATGCCTAGCCCTGAAGAGGCCAGAAAGTTTTTCGCTGATAAGCATGACTGACGCTATGTTCCCCACCCGCACAAAACAGTACCTAGGTCTGCACCTCGCCTGCCTAAGCAGTATGCAGTCGCTCCTTAGAGTGACCAATGTTAGGGTACAGGACTGCCGGTGCTTCCGGCTGAAATAGTTATTCGGCGGCTGCAGCAGTTTTCCGGCTCTTCTTTTTGGATACGACTGGTCCTTGAGCGTCGCCAAGGCAGACAGCCAGCAGTTGCTTGGCGTAGCAGCGAGAAGCATCAATGACCGCCTCTTCGGTTACAGTCACGATCCACCCGATCAGTGCCAAAGCGGAAAGCGCTAGTGCGGCAACTGATTTTGCGATGTCGATATTAGGAACTAACGACGGCCACCATAGCACTGCTGCATTAAACGCTATACTAATGGCGCCGACGAAGATACCCAACGGCCGCATCCCCATCATATTGCGGCGGAAGCCATAGACAATAAGCTCTTTGAAGATGAGCGGATATGTTTTTGTGTCCCTCGTGTATTCAATTAGCCACGCCACCGCACGGTCATAGTTGCCGTCAGCTCGCTTCGGATCTGCTGCCTCTTCTTCAGCCGTCGGCATTTGCCAGCCGGGTATGCGGGACGCCAAAAAGGCGCAATAGTGTTCCTTGGTACCGGGATCAAGGCTCTCATCCCGGTGCCGCAGCCAAATGGCCGTTTGCTTGCCACCAAGCTTCACCTGAAGCCGCCGTTCGAACATGCGCCCGCGACTTCTTGCCACATCAGCAAGCCAGACCGTGACACCACATGTAACTGCCAAGCCGATCAGCCCTGCCCCAAATGTATAGAGGCCCGGGAAATGCACTGCTACCGTGATGAACATTGGGAAAAGGGTCAGGAGCGCCGGCTGCAGCCTCGCTTTTCGACTGTACACATCAAACAGCTCTCGTGCGGACGCAAGCATGTTATTCACTCGGTTGCTGAAGCCGGCTGTGCTCACCTGAGCAGAATACAGCTGTTGGGTTAACGGTTTCTGATTGGATCAGCATCAGCGTCGGAAGCCCAGATGCGGCGTTCTCCGCAGCCATCTTCGAAATGGTCAGGAGATCTTGTGCTGATGGAAGTGGATGTCCATCAGGATGGCTGTGCCAAGTGCCAACGAGATGTAGCCGACCTGCCGTCCGGCGCACCAGAGTGCGTGCCCTCGGACAATCATCCACTCTGGCTAGATCCAGTTCCGTCGGTGATCCATGCGTTCCGCTTGGGGCAGGAGTCGCAGCGACGACCGTGATGCGGCGGGCTTTGAGGTTACACCCACCGAATAAATAGCCGCCGGTTTCATAAGGGTCGTGTTCAGCCCGCAGGGTCCTGACTTCATCGAGCACGCTTGGTTCGACACGAAGCGTCCACCCGTCATTCAGAACAAACTCCGCAAATTCCGGCACCTCATGCCATTGCCATCCTTTCGGACGCAGATGGTCGTCGAGGACATTTAGTCCGATCCCAGCTGCCGGCGGGGCGGCATCCTGGCGCAGGACATCTACGATGGTCGGCATGAATGCGGTCGCGTGCTGATCAACAGCATATTTAGGAAGCCGCATCGTTGCCGAGGCGCAGCCAAAACCCAGCGTCATTTCTTCTATGCTATTCTGGCCCGCGCGTTCGCGCTTCAGCCACGATTTCACCGCATCACTCTTCTCAAACAGCATCGGCAAGCAGTAGTAGAGGTCGAGCGTGTCCGGGTTCCCTGCTACACCACCGACAGATATCAAGCCAAGCTTGCCGCCATCGTATATTTCAATACGGACCAGCCTTTTCTCACCAGAAAAACTGGTTAATCGTTCTCGGACGGGAGCTGATGCCGTTGCATCGAGAATCACACCTGTCCCTACGGCAGCTTGTCTAAGCTCGTCGTCCGAAGTCTTGAGGACATCAAAAGAATGAGACCGCACACAGGAGGTGGTGCCTCTTAGCCCGGCCTCCAGTTCTGCACCCTGATCGTCGAAAAGTCCCAACGATTGAGCAAACGACCGTATCCAGTCCGCCTTTGGGCTGACCAAGTCTAAAGCTGTTGCCTCATGTCGCGCTACATTGTGTGGCTGAACCCTATCGCTGTCGATCGCAACCAGGTAATCGAGCCCGCATCTGAGTAGCTGGGTCGCAATACCACCGCCGAGGGCGCCTAGCCCAACCGCTGTTAAGCCAAGCATCCGCGGCGTTCCGGCAACGCTGCGGAACAGGGCTGGGTTAGGCCATGACAGCATGAACGCGCGGGCGACGCGGTTGTCGGTGTGCAGAAGCGGTGCTTCGGTGGGAGCGCAAACCAAGAACGCGGCCAGTTCAAAATGATTAGCCGGCACTATCTTGGAGATGCCATGTATGTCGGAAAGGAGGGGTTTCGACCGCTGAAGCGCCAGTAAAAGCAGGACAGCTTTATCTCTCGTCCGAGCACGGCGGCCAGTCGCGCCTCCCTCTTCAGCTGCCGCCAGAGCAGTACGTAGACTGTCACCAATCCCGATCTGATCAAGTTGCTTCAGCAACTCCGCAAGCGTTCGCGGCTCCCCAAACCCCGGCAGGTCAGTCCGGCCCCAGACCAGGAGCCACGGATAGTGATCCGATGCGGCCCCGGCCTTGCGTCCAGCTTCAGTTTGCTTGATGCACTCTTCTGCCAGCTCAGATTTCTGTCCACGCCGCTTCATCGCTGACGCATCTGGGGTGAATAGCCTGACCAGCCGGGGCGCTGCTTGTCGGGCCACGCCGGCTGCAAAGCCACCCTGCTTTCCCCCGGCGGCAAGTTCTTGGAAAAATGCCGGATCGGCGATCACGGCAACAGCGTCTCGACCGAGCGCGGCCGCACCCATTGGTACAGGATGCCATTCAGTTGGGTCCAGGGTTCCTGCCGCGGCATCCAGCATCCAATTTCGTAGCGCCTCCACGATGCCCTGGGTGCCGAATCGATCATAGAGGTGCGCCAACCCGCCGCTGGAGCGTGACAGGCAAGGGCTAGCGGGCCAGTCGTCTGGAACCGGGTTCAGGTGCGCAATGTCGCGCGGGAAGTCGGCCCGTCGCGAGACGACGGACGGGGCCGTGAAACCCGCATCTTGCTCGTCCTCCCAGGCGAGGGCCATCAACTCCCGATCCTGAAACCGGACAACGGGATCTGCTAGATCTGGCGCCGCCATCATAAAGCGGATCTCCAGCTTCGCCGGGAACCCCTGCGCTGGCACCAAATTCCGCCATGCTGAGATGGTTCCCGGGTACACCCCGTCGCACCGGCTCAGAGCGGCAGCCTCACGCCTAACTCCCGGCGGCCAATCCCTCGCGTCGATTTCAACCCAGTTATCAGCCATAGCTCCCACCGCCTCCGACGGCGGAGACTAGGGCCGGGCTACTGGTGCTTTTCCCCTGCTTCTTGAGGGAAGGTCCTCTTGCCGTAAGCTCGAACACGACATGTTCAGGGGCGTTCTTAGTGTCCCCTCCGGTTACGAGAAAGCGAGCACGATCCGAGTCGTTCACGAGCTTGAGGTTGTCAGTACGCGCAAGGATCTTAAGGTACCTGTTCTTCGCGCAGGAACTCGGGGGCGACTTTTCACGCCCGAAACGCCGGCTGGAAGAGACGATGTATCCGTCGCCGAGCTGGCTGCTCAGCGCCTTCAAGGCGTCTTCCGACTCCTCGAACTCCTCGTCCTTTCCAGGATTTGTCACCCGGCCGATCGAACGGCGGGAGCAATGATGCGGTGCCAGGAGGATGTTCCACTCCAGCGCGGACGGCTCCGCCTCGGCGAACTGCTCCTTAACGCGCTCCAGCACCTCTACTGTTGCATCACCGAGAAGGAGGATCTTGTTGTTCTTCCCATACACATTCACCGTCCACTGAATGCCGAGACTGGTGCGATTGCAGCTTTCACGCGGCTGCCCCTCTGCGGGAGGAGGAACATCGGCCTCGTCATCGGTGGGCGCCAGGAGCCGCCAGCTGGCATTTCCTACTGTTCCTGAGACTTCAGCGCCGTCGACACTCAGGATCTTGAGCCGGTTTCCGTCTTCCTTCTCAACGCCGGTACCTTGAAGCTCTTTTCGGCGCTTAATCTCATCCAGCAGCGGCTTCGCCTCGGCGGTCTCGTACGCCTGCTCAACCGCATAGTTGCTGCACCAGATTTCCTTGATGAGGATCTTTGGATCACCGTCATCAGGGTCATCGTCCCATTCGCCGGGGGTGTCGAGATGGAAGATCTCGCCAGCTCCGCGAACATGGTCCTTGTCAGGGTGCGTCAGGACAAACACGTCGAGCTTATCGTCGGCACAGGCTTTGCGGATGGTGTCAGCAAAATCCGGCTTACTGTCATCGTCTTCGTCTGCATGACCCTGGCAATAGTGAATGTCGGTCATAATGGTTGTGCCAGCAGCCTCAAGCAGGACGCTATCGCCATTGCCGGATGCAAAGAAGCTTATCTTGTAACTGCTCATGCCCACTCTCCATCGCGGCAAGGTTTCTGCGATAATCAGCCTGTCCATAGCCAGGCCCCTCTGCGACGCCTTTGCAGGGCAACCATTCGTCGCGCGTTTGATTGATCTGCGGCTAGCCACACTTGGTGGCAGCGAAGCCGATCTCAGCCTAAGGCTGGCACTCACTGACACCCCGAAATCGGAAGCGTCTCAGCGCAACGACACGTTGTTCTGGTATTAGCCAACCTGAGTTAATGGATTCCACAATCGGGCAGGCGTGTCGAGAGGAAAGCTCATCATCTGGTATGATAGTTTCCGTAGGCCTACCATACGCGTGACGCATGTGTCGATTTTCAACATATAAACATTCGTTTATTAGTTAGGTATGCCATGTTCGCACCGCATGAAGCACCCCATGCAGTAGGAGACGGGATGTCGATCCAACATTCGATGGATGAGTTGGCGCAGATCAAGCAGTCGCTTCATCACCTCGGCTACCAAGCCGAGGACCGGTTTGTAACGGGGGACTGGCGCCAGCTTCAGCAATGGCTCGAAGTCGTGATCGTCTCAGCCCAGCGGCTTCCAAAGCCGTTCTCCGGATATGTGAGAGCAATCGACTACCAGATCGGTTCGTTGCATGTGGATTTGCCGCCACGACGCCTATGCGACCTTTGGCACCGGCTGAACTTGATTCTTCGCAGACAGGTCGCGTTCGCTCGATGCCATGTCGTGCTGGAGGAGTTAGTTGATTGCCAGGAGAAGGTCCGGGCCGGCGCCGATCTCAGTTCCATGTGCCGGCACCTGATCCTCAGGAGCTTGGGCGAGATCAAGCTGCCGGAAACGTTCGGGGGCAGTGATCCGCACTGGTACGGAACAGAACTGCAGGTCCACCTTCGGCGCCTCCAAACCGAAGCTGCGCAGCTTGACTCAACAGCACCCGGCCGGGCGAACATGACCGATACGCCACCCGTGAATGCGGCTGTCGAAGACGCATGCGCGGCCTGGCGAGATGCCAAAGCAGACAAACGTTGGCCGCTGCAATAAGGTTAGGCCAAACCGTAGAATCTCGGCTTGTGATGCGGCCTCTATATACGCCAACTATGCTCCACGTCTCTGCCATCCGCCTTTGGCTCAGGCCTTGAGAACACGGCCTGGCCAACCATCGGCGGCAGCGCGAGAACTCGATAGGTTCATCGAGTCAACTGGCGGCTTCCACCGCTAACTGACCTATGAGTTTTTTCCCTATTGATGCGGCCCAACGGAAAAGAGAGTCTGATGACTAATATAGTTATTAAACCAGATCAATTTCCTGTAACCTTTCGGGCTGTCGATATCGGGGTGTACTTCTTTGAGTGCAAGGCGCCCAAAACAATGGCAGATTTATCCAGGGCCCAAGTACTTTTAGATAACAACCTTTTGGGCGTTGTGGTGAAGGATCCGCTGATCTTTCTCCAACGCATTAGCTGGTACGTTGGCGCGCAAACATTGACATCCATCAATTTAGGTCTCAGTGTAACCGAGCAGTTTCTGTCCAACGGTTATGATGCCGCTTACAAGAACATTGAGGCCGCCGAAAAGGCGCTTCAGCCATTTAAGATCTTTGAGCCAGGCCTCACAGCGCGACTCTTTGAAGAAGCCAAGGAGCAGGAGGCTTCTCTTCGCCACCAGCTCGGTATTCTGTTTTGCTACCTCGGCGTTCTTAAATCTCTTTATATTACCGACATGGACCCCGACCTGCGCCTTAAAAAATGGTCTGAGTTCTTTTCTGAAGATATTCCGCGATTGCAGTTTCTCTATGTTCTAGGCTACTTATTCCTTCTCTCGAAGAAGGAGTCCACACTCCGCCTGATTCATAGCTCAGCACCTTTTAGCGCTGAAGCTATGAAGTTTTTTGACTTGCGCAAGGAAGAGAAGGTCGAGCCTGGCCGCTGGTTCCGGAACCGGTCTTTCGATCTACTGTTACTGCAACTGGCGCCCGCAATGTGCTTCTCCCAAGCAGGGGGATATCCGTCTCGGGTGATTATCGCGACCAAGGATAATTTCGTTGGCGAGGTCCTTGGACAGATTTTCTGCTGGGTCGGAGAGCAATCATATAAGCAAGGATGGTTGTTGTATCCGCGTCTGAGCGCCTTTGTGACAAAAGAGCCCTCAATAGCGCAGGCATTGAGCGATCTTCGCTCGCGCGCCTCGCCAGGCCGTGAGAGTGCGTCGGATAACACAGAAGCAAGAATTAAGAACCTCTTGAGAATAAGTGGAACGCTTATCAGGCCAGAAATACAACAAGATCTTGGCGCTGCACTGACATTGTTCAACATTCGCGTTGTCAATTAGCCGCCAGCCGCTAGATTGTCTGACGCCAAACAGGACCTTTCACGCCAACTTCATAAGGGCTAGGCACTCCCAAGACTTCACTCTCGAGAGGAATCGTTTGATCGCTTCCGAGATGGGGGAGCCCCCTTTGTCATCAACCCCTCAAGAAGCTGACTGGGATTGAGGTTCAATCCGTTAGCTAGGTCTACCAGTACAGCAAGCGACGGATTCCACTTTCCTCGCTCAAGATCGCTGACATAGGTCACGTCCATGCCCGCACGGAAGGCAAGTTCCTCCTGCGTCAGGCCGCAAGCCTTCCTCTTCTCACGCAGAATCTGGCCGAACTGAACCCGGATATCCATCCGGGCAAGAGCATGGCGTTGTGCTTCCTCGCACCATCGGATATATCCGAAGTTCGAGAGAAATCGCGCCATGGCGGTCGCCCGGCGCCGCGAACCGGGGGCTCAACCATGACGACGGAAGCCATCAAGGCGTCCTCCAGCACCGGCGGAGGCGATCCGCTGGCCGTCCTCGGCCCAGACCCGTTGCGGCGTTGGATCTGGTTCACCGGGCTCTGGTTCTGCCTCTGGGGAGCCCTGTGGCTCGCGCTCATGCTGGATCCGACCCACACGGGGCCCAGGTCCCCAGTGGACTGGAGCTACTACGCGTTCTGGCTCGGCATCACCGGCTTCTTCCTTCTGAACGCGGCCATCAACCACCAGGTCACCCGGCCGACCTATGTGGCGACGGTCAGCGCTGTGAAGAATGGCCTGCTGACGCCAACCTGGGCCGCCAGGAACACGGAATGCAACGGCCTGCTGGCCGTCGACGAGGCCGGCCGGAAGCTATGCATCCGCGGCGTGGTCCATTCGTTCGACGACGTGAAAGAGGTCAGCTACCAGGGGCAGCGCCTGGAAGTCGCGATGCGCAGGGGCGACGCTCCCGTATCGGCCGTGCGTCTGAGCACGACTTCCGACGCCAAGACCGCCGCCCACCGTCTGGCGAACGCCATCGGGAGCCTGCATGCTGTCGAGCGCCAGGTGCTGCCGAAATGACCGCGCCCTGCAAACCTGCGGACGGCCGCGGCAGCTCCGGCGGATATAGGCGCTTGCATACCAACATCAGTTTGTCCGCCCAGGCGCAACCGACCTCGACGCCGCGTACGCCAGCACCTCTGGGACCACTCCGGATGGCCTGTCCCGACGATCACCTCGAGGAGACGGTCGTGCGATCGCAGAAGGGCAGCCAGAGGGGATCCAGCGATGCCTTCTGAGCGCGACATGGAAGTCCATCAATGCCACGATCCGGCCTGCGGCAAGTTCGGCTGCTTCGGTTTCGCGCGGATGGCGGCTGGCAAGCAGGTGGAGCAGATCTGGGCGTGCCCGGATCGGGAGCACAAGGCGGCAGCCGAGGCATGGTGGCGGAAGGTGAACGGCATCACCCAAGGATGAGGGCATGATCGAGCCGATCGCCTTCCTCGACGTTGAGGCGTCCGGGTTCGGACCGGAGAGCTACCCGATCGAGATTGGTTGGGTTCTTTCCGACACCGATTGCGCGGAGGCGCGCCTCATACTTCCTCATCCAGACTGGGTCTACTGGGATCCAGCTGCTCAGGCCGTTCATGGGATCGCCCGCACGGAGCTTTTCGCCACCGGACTACCTGGACCCAGGGTGGCGGCATGGCTCGACGCCAACTTGATTGGTCACGTCGTGTATGTCGGCGCCGAGGATGATCTGTTCTGGATCGATCGGCTGTACCGAGCCTGCAACCGTCGACCATCCTTCCGCCTCTTGGAGGCGGGGCGTGCGCTCGAGGCAGAACTCTCAAGGCGTGGTCTCGAAAGCACCTCTTTCTGGACGGAACATCCAGCCGTTCATCGCGCAGTTGGAGACGCCATGCGACTCCGCTCAGTTTGGCGCCGCGTTATGGGTGGTTAGGGGATCAAAAGCCGCCTCTGGCCTGTAACTCGAAGCATTCTATGATCCATGGCGCAAAGCCTGACTCAGCCACCATCTATGCTCGTAGCCTCATCCACAGCCGCGAGCACCGCTCTAACATCAGCAGGTGTGACCTCGGAAGTAAGGTCTCCATGCGCAACGCTGCTGCGCAGATCGCCAAGCTTCCTTAAATCATCGGCAGTTTCCTGACTGATGTAGCCGTGCATCGTCAGAAACTGAACTAATCTCTTTGGAGAATGAATGCGTGTGGCATCAACGTTCTCTACACTGGCAGCTGCTGCCTCGAGGATCGACCAAGCCAATAGGAATGCCGCGCGTGTTGCTGTTGGCTCTTCGGCCAGTGCGTCAACCTTCCTTGCCCATGATCGAACGAAAACAGCGTCTTGAGGTGGAATCCTCGGGCCTTTCGGCTCTTCATCGCCCGCGAAATAAACGTCGAGTTTCCATCCCGCTTGGTCACGTATGCGGTTCTTCAGAGCCGATAGTGAGATATCAGCGGACTCGGTGCGTCGCGCTTTTACTTCGATGATCCGGTTATCTTCGTGCTTCAAGGCAAGGGCATCCGGCTGGAGCCCCCGGAGAAACGGAGGAACATCATCTGGGCCGGGCTCGATCAACACTCTGAAACCCTGCTGCTCGTACCGCACACGAACTTCCTCCAGAAAAGCCCGCTCCCGGTCTCTGCTCCATTGCGTCGCTTCGGCCACCATCAGTATCTCCTCCAGCCCAGGTGATCGTCCACGCGAATGTAGACAACAGGTCGTTGAGCATCCAATGCAGCCGCGAGCTGCTCGCTAATATCTTCCGCAGCCCACTCGATGCCGGGCTCTTGTTTTTGCACCTGAACACTCTCGATCAATTTGTCATCCATATAGGCAATCCTGATCAGCGCATCGATAATGGGCTTCGCAATGTTATCCACATCCCCATCCATCGGTGCGTCTGGAAAGTAGATGATCCTGACCCCAACGGGGCGCTTATCCAGAAAGCAGAAGTCTACCGTTTCTTGTACCCGCTTTTCCGCTGCTTCTCGCACGCGCGCCACCCACCGGTGCCGAGACTCGGGGCGTTTGGTCTGTGCGGAGACGGGGGTCCCCTTCACGTAGAACTCAAACGGATATAGTTCTCGATCATCAGGCATCGGGGCTATAGAGCGCTTGGTGGCCGGCGTCAGCGGTAAAGCGTACACTTGGCGACCTTGCTGTCGGAAGCTTCAAATAAGTTATGCCCGATGCGCATGTTGGCGTCGAAACCGCCGCGCCGCTCCGTGCTTGGAGAGCTTTGCGACCTGACATGATGGGGGAGGAGTTCGGAAGCCTCGCTGCAGCGAGGCTCTGGCGGCCTTGCCGGAGCGGAGGCGATGCAGAAATCGCCTCGCGGCGGCTCCAAATTGCCCGAACCAGGGGCTTTCCTCAGTAAATTCCAGTGTTTAAGTTCACGAAGAAAATGAAATCGCGGTGAACAAAGATCATGCCGGTCTTCGCATCCATTTCCGGCAGGCTTAAGCCGAGGCGTGGATAGCAGAATCCGCCGCCAGACCTATTTCGCGGCTTCCATTTATTTGTGCGCTGGGTATGCTGATGGGCGCCGCGACCCTGTTCCCGGGCGGCGGCTTGCGGGCGCCTTCCAGCAGCCCGCTCTGCACTGTCGGCAGACCAGGAGACCACCATGTAGTCCCATGCGCCTGCGGACAGCTAGAGCCCCCGCCTATGCGGCGGGGGCCCCGGATCGCGTGGTGTTAGCCGCACCCCGCGCTCGACGCTGTTCCGCTCGAAGACCTACGCAGCCCGTGGAAGGAGACAGCGCCCTAACTCCGTTCAGAGCTAGGGTGCTTTGAGGCTATCGCAGTCCTCGTCTCCTGTCACCTTCAAAAACGTGACCGCCACTTTTGGCGAATGGAGAGCCATGACTATGAAACGGCTTGGTCAACGCAATTCGGTATTCTCTCTGCGGCGGCATTGCTGTCGAATACTAACGGCAGCTTGCGCCGCTGTCCGCGTGCAGACCATGCGCGTGGAGGACCACGCATGAGCAGCACGCGACCTGACATCTGGTGCCAGCGAGCCCGAGCAGCCCGCCGGGCCGCCGCCAATCTCCGGCAGTACGCCGAAGCATGCGACGCACTTGCCGCCGCCGGCGCCTCAGCCACTGCGCTGGCCGACGAGGTGAGGAGCCCCGGGTACACGCCGCTGCGCCAACCGAACCTTCGTAACGTACTCGACATCCTGCGAGAGAACGGCGGCGGCCCCATGGGCCTGTCGCAGATCCTTCAGGAGATGAGGGAGCGGGGTCTCGATCCGATCCGCAGCAGTGTCGCCAGAACCCTTTGGAGCGCGACGAACCAGGGGCTGGTGACGTCGGCCGGTGCTCATCGGTACCGGTTGGCGAAACCAGGCACGGGGATATCAGGACCCGAGAAGGATTAGCCGCCGGCGTCCTTCGGGGCGCAACTCGCCACATCGCGCAGAAGCGGGTCATCGACCTCGAGGGCAGAGAGGAGTTGAAGCAGGAAGGGCGCGCTGAAGGTCAGGCGGTTGACCTTGTTGGCCAGGGGCACCCTGTCCAGTTCGACGCCGGCTGACCGCAGACGCTGAGACAGCTCGGGAAATCCGACGTTTGCCCGCTGCATGCGGGCGCGGAGGTACGTTCCGAGCGCTTCCCGCCACTCGTCCTCGGTCAGGGTCCTTAACCTAAGCTCCACGCCATCCATAGGGTCATCGTAAACGATGACATCTCCACTTGCAACGGGTGCGGCTTGGCTCTATAACGTCATCATATTTGATGACGACCCTAGGCGCATGCAGCACTTCCTCAAATCGGCGAAGGCCCTGACGCTCTCCTTGAGAGACGTCATGCGCCTGTCCGACGAGGAGGCCTACCGGCTCTTCCGGAAACTGCGCTGGCCCGACACCGATGGCGAACCCGTCTGCCCCCACTGCGGGCACGACCGCATCTATGACATCGCGACCCGGAAAATCTTCAAGTGCGCCGCCTGCCGGAAGCAGTTCAGCGCCACCTCCGGCACCATGTTCAACAGCCACAAGCTGCCGCACCGCGAGTACCTCGCGGCCACGCTGCTGTTCGTGAACGCGGTGAAGGGCATCTCCGCGCTCCAGCTGCGGCGCGACTTGGGCGTCTCCTACAAGTCGGCCTTCGTCATGCTCCACAAGATGCGGGAGGCGCTCCAGAACGCCCGCGGCGGCCTCAAGCTCGAGGGCGAGGTGGAGATCGACGGCGCCTACTATGGCGGCCACGTCCGCCCTGGAAACACCGGCCGTCAGGGCAAGGCCACCATCACCAAGCGCCGCAAGGACTGCGTCCTGACGATGGTACAGCGGGGCGGTCCCAGCATTGCGATCGTCGTCGAAGGGGAGACGACCGAGGAAGTGCTGGCGGCAGCCCGCAAGCACATCCAGCCGGGCACCATCATCTACGCGGACGAGCACAAGGCCTACAACGCGCTGCACGCCCTCTATGAGACCCACCGCATCAACCACCAGCACGCCTACGCCGAGGGGCCGGTGTCGACGAACCTGGCCGAGAGCTTCCACAGCCGGATGCGGCGCGCGGTCATCGGTCAGTACCATCACCTAAGCCGGAAGTATCTTGGACGGTACGCCGCGGAGATCTCGTTCCGGATCGATCGGCGCCGGCAGGACAATGGCGCTGTCTTCGCCGAGCTCGCGGGGCTGGTGATCACCCATCCGGTGTCCCGCCAGTTCAAGGGGTACTGGCAAGCACGAGGCCGTGCATAGGAGCGCGCACTCTCTGTCCTGCGGTGCTCGAAAGGTCCCCTGTTCCGCTGCTATGATCACCTAAACGATAGGGGAACCACAGATCATGGCGATGGGACAACGTACCGCTCTGTACAAGTTCAGGCGTCATTACACCGGGCGCGAGATCGGGCTGATGACGGCGACATCCACATACGGCGGCGTGGATTTGACCGACGAGGAAAAGCACGAGCGGGAAATCCTACTGAAGGGCTTAGACTTCCTCCGTGATCAGCACGCATGGCGGAGAACACGGTTCGTCTTCTTGATGTGGATCCTGACATGCGCCGTGGCCGCGGTCTATTTCCGCCTGTGGTTCCGCCCCGACGCTCTTCAATCATTCCTTGGATTTTCTGACCTGGCGGGAATGGCAACAGGAGCGGTCTTTGCCGGCTATCTCGCCTGGGAAACACTTCCTATGCTTTGGTACTCGCTTTGGTACCGGCTGTTCCCACCAACCTCGCACAGCCGGTGAACCTGATGGGCTATGTCCGAAAATCATTCCCGTGTGAAGTGCCGGGCTACGAGATCGTCGCCTGCCGTCCGAGCGGCGAGCCGGATGAGAGCGTTTGGGGATACATGATCCTCCTTGGTGGCGAAGTGGTGGCGGGTGCCGAGTCGTTGTCCCAGGCGCAAGGGATCGCTGCGGCCACAGCGAAGTTCGCGGCCCTGCGCAGGGGCATAAGCAGAACGATACTCTCGGCGGTTGGGGGATACCTCAACGTGGCCGTGTTTAAGCTCGAGTCCCTCGACGAGGAAGGGTGGGTAGATGGGACGTCCTATGTGATCTATGTGGGGAATGGCGCCGTCGGCTGGGCACCTTCCGAGCAGCTCGCTATGGACATCGCCAGCTTTCTCGCATCCTTCCCACCACCGCACATCGGCCCGATCAAAAAGATATAAGGGCTGGCGGTCCGCCTCTGCGCCGGGTCAAACGAGTTCCCAAAGGATGGCCCGATTTGCCCCCTGCACTCGCCCGGCTTTCCGCACTACACCCTGTCGCACCTTGGTGTTCAGACAGGCGTTGACCTTTCTGTTGAGCGTCTCGAACCGCGCTGCGGGAAGGTTGCTTAGCTCGCGGATAGCGAGCATGCCTCGAGTGATATCGGTCGTGCTCATCGGCCGCCCCGCTTGGCGGAGCACATCCAGGGCAAGGAGTGGCGCTTCACCTGGGTGAAACAGCTCGTCCTCGGTGACTAGGCGCTTCGGCTCCAGGCTGCCCAGGTTGAATCCAGGATCCAGGAGCTTGATCGCCGCGCCGAGGTGCTCAAGCGCTTGGTCGCAGAGCCGCAGCTCCTGCTCGAGGAAGGCGCGCTCCCTCATGATCTCCCGCCGACGATCGACCAGGGCGGTCACGGCATGCAGCGTCATGTCAGCATCCTGAAGTGAACTCGTTCAGGATGTTACAGGGCTTAGCACCTCCAATCTTGGCCCGTCTGGGTGCGTTTGCGCCACCAGACCGCGGTCTCCTGCCCCTTGATGTCGCGCAGATCCAAGTGCCGGCCGGGCGCCTCCTCCTCCTGCAGGCGGGGCTTGGGGCGGGTGAGGATCTGGGTGCCCTTGAAGTGGTTGATGAGGGACAGCAGCGAGGGCGCGGCCAGGATTTCGAGATCGTCGCCGGCCCAGGCGGCCTCGCCGCCGCACGCGGCCGGGCAGATCAGGCCGAGATCATGCGCGCTGGCGTTCACCGCCGCCGGCAGCACGCCCGCCACCGCGGTGACCGCCCCGTCCAGCGCCAGCTCGCCCAGCGCGTAGAAGCGCGCCATCTCCTCGTCGGGCAGCACCCCCATGACGGTCAGCAGGGCGATGGCGATGGGCAGGTCGAAATGGCTGCCCTCCTTCAGCACGTCGGCCGGCGCCAGATTGACGGCGATGCGCTTGTCGGGGAGCGCCAACCCCAGCGAGTAGAGCGCGGCCCGCACCCGCTCCCGGCTCTCCCCCACCGCCTTGTCCGGCAGGCCGACCACGGTGAAGGCCACCTGCCCGCCCAGCATCTGCACCTGCACGTCGATGTCCAGGACCTCCACGCCCTGGAACGCGACGGTCTTCACGCGCCCGACCAAATCCGCCTCCCCCTGCTCTCACCGAATACTAGAGCATGGCCGGGGCGGATTGCACGCGGATGGTGAATAACGGCGGGGCTCAGCCCTCGCCCTTCACCGCATCGAGCGGCGGCCGGGCCCATTCCGCCAGCCAGTCGACCGCGTCCTGCGGCGTCATCTGCAGCACGCCGGTGAGGCGGTCGGTGTCGGACGCGTTCAGCACGGTGCCGTCGGCCTCCAGCACCAGCACGGCCGGAATGCTCCTTGGGCGCTCGACGCCGAGGGCGGCGAGGATGTCCATGTTGCGGTCGAAGCGGCCGACATCGACCAGCACCTTCTCGAAATGCCGGTCCAGGAAGGCCTTCACCTCCGGCTCCGCCATCAGCCCGCCCAGGGTGCGGCAGACCGGGCACCAGTTGGCGCCGAACTCCACCAGCACGCGCTTGCCCGACGTCCGCGCCCGCTCAAGCGCCGCCGCGAGTTCCAGGCGCGCGTCCGCCGCCTCGTCGTAAGGGGCGGGCACCGCCCGGGACACGGCCGTGGCCGAGACGATCGGCGCCTCCACCTGGGCGAGCGCGGGCGCCGGGAGGAACAGCAGGGCGGGAAGGAGCAGGGTGCGGAGCATGGCCTGGCCGGAAGCGGGGTTCGATGAAGGCTAACGCCCGGTGCCGGCGGGCGGCCACGGCCCGGAAGAGGTCGCCCGGCCGGGCGCGGCCCTTGCCGGCCCGGATGTCCGGGACCATCGTATGGGAAGACCCGTCCCGCAGCCGGAACGCCCCTTGCACCAGCACCCGCCCAGCCTGCTCATCGCCCGGATCGCCGCCGGCGGCCTTACCGCCCTGCTGTTCGGGCTGGTGGGCGGCGCGCTTACCGGGCGGATCGAGGTGCCCGGCGCGCTGCGCTCCCAGGTCACGCCGCAGGAACGTCAGGCCGAGGTCGAGCGGGAGCGCCGGGAGGAGCGGCGGCGCGAGGCGATGGAGCGGGCGCCGGAGGAGGAGCATGCCAAGCGGCCGGAGGCGCCGCGCGAGCGCTCCGCCCGCGCCGAAGGTCCGCCGCCCGCCGAGCGGCCCCCGGACAACCCCCGGCAGAATCCCCCGGCGGGCGAGGCGCCGCCGCCCTCCCGCCCGGCGCCGACACCAGGCGCAGGGACGGCGGGCGAGGCCGGCACGCTCCAGGCCGGCAACCGGCAGCCGAAGCCCGGGCAGAACGCCACGCCGCCCCGTCCGGCGGGCCGCGAGGCGCTGCCCCTGGGCGCCACGGTCGCGCTTTACCGCGCTCCGTGGGATCCCGATACGGACATCCTGCATGTCGGCGTATCCGCCGGCCGGGATCTGGAAGGGCTGGAGGCGCGGCTCGCCTTCGCCGCGCCTGGTATCAGGCGCTTCACCGGCGACGGGCTGAGCCCGGCGGACAATGCGCCGCTGCTGGCCGGGACGCGGCAGGCGGGCCAGGGCGCGACCGCGCTCTACGCCCTGCCGCGCGGCGCCCTGGACGGGGAGACGGCCGTGCTCGCGATTCGCTGGACCCAGTCGGGCGCCGCGCCGCGCGGGCTGGAACGGCCGGTCGGGCGCGGGGACCGGGTCGATCTCGCCCGCGCCCCGCGCGAGGTGCGGCTGGGAGCGGCGGCCGGCGCCGCCCTGCTGAAGCTGGCCGGCGACCCGTCCGTGGCGGGCTATCCCTGGGAGGCGGTGCTGGACCTCGCCCGCGACGCCCAGGGCCCGGCCCCCGACCCGGCCGACCTGGTTCGGCTGGTCACGCTGGCCCGAGACCTTCTCGCCCCCTCCCCTGTTGGCCCCGTGACCACAGGGGAGAACAGAGATGAGCGACTACCTTGAGACCGGCCTGATCCACACCCCCATGGGCCGGCGCCGTTCCGGCCACGACGCCACGGGCAGGGACGCCACGGGCCGCACCGGCTACGAGGATTACGGGCTGGGGACCGACGCCTCGCGCCTGCATGGCGGCTCCGACACCGTCCGGCGCGGCGGCTCGACCCTGACCATGGGCGCGGTCGGGATGGCGGATTACAGCCTGGCGCGCTTCCTGGGTTATTTCAGCTTGGCGCTGGGGGCCGCCCAGCTGTCGGCGCCGAAGGCCATGGCGCAGGCGGTCGGGCTGGAAGGCGACGAGCGCGACCGGCAGGTGATGCTGGCGCTGGGCCTGCGCGAGATCGCGAGCGGGCTCGGCATCCTGGCGACCGACCGGATGGGCCGCCGCCCGACCGGCTGGCTGTGGGCGCGCGTCGGCGGCGACGTGATGGACCTGGCGATGCTGGCGGGGGCGACGACCTCGCGCCGGGCGGACCCGGGGCGGCTCGCCATGGCCGGTGCCGCGGTGCTGGGCGTGCTGGCGCTGGACATGCTGTCGGCGCAGCGCCACAGCGCGATGGAGGATGGCGACCTCTAGGGAACGGGAGCCCCGGAACGACGAAGCCCGGCCGCAGGGGCCGGGCTTTCGGTCGTACTCGGAGGAAATGGCGCGCCCGAAGAGATTCGAACTCCTAACCGCTGGATTCGTAGTCCAGTGCTCTATCCAGTTGAGCTACGGGCGCTCCGCCGTTTCCGGCCACCGGGTCGACGCTTGCGGCGTCGGCCGGTGAGGTGCGGGTATGTAATGGAAGGCGGCGGAGGACGCAAGCGGATTTTTCGCACCGTGCGGCGGAGGCCGCCGCCACCGTTGTTCCCGGCGGGCTAATCCGGTAGAAAGCGGCGCATCCCGTCTTCAGGAGCAGACCGCAGTGGCCCAGCCCTCCGCCGATCCCGCCAAGCATTTCCCGATCACCTGGGAGGAGCTGCACCGCCACGCCAAGGCGCTGGCCTGGCGCGTCTCCGAGAAGGGCCCGTGGAAGGGCATCGTCGCCATCACCCGCGGCGGGCTGGTGCCGGCCGCCGTCGTGGCGCGCGAGCTGGACATCCGGCTGATCGAGACGATCGGCGTCTCCAGCTACGATCATATGCAGCAGCGCCAGGCGCATGTGGTGAAGGCCGCCGCGGCGGTGGGCGACCAGGGCGCCGGCTGGCTGATGATCGACGATCTGGTCGACACCGGCAAGACCGCCGCCATCGTGCGCGAGCTGCTGCCCAAGGCGCATTTCGCCACCGTCTACGCCAAGCCGGCGGGCCGTCCCCTGGTGGACACCTTCATCACCGAGGTCAGCCAGGACACCTGGATCCATTTCCCCTGGGACCTGAACCCGATCGCCTTCATGCAGATCCAGCAGAGCTGAGGACCCGACCGGGTCCCAGCGCGGCGGGGCCGAGCGCGGAAGGGGCCAGCGCGGCCCCTCAATCCTCGCCGATGTCCCGCAGGCGAGGCCCCTCGCGCATCATGGCGCGGGCCTCGGTGCGGTCCTGCGGCGCCTTCATCGCCTCGGTGCTCAGCGCCGCGTCGCCCTGCGGCTCGGCCGGCGGCGGCTTCTCGTAGCGGGCGCGGATCTTCTCGAACTCCTCCCGCTGGAAGGCGTCGTACTCGTCGTAGTTCGGCACGCTGCGCGGCGTGATGATGACCTCGTCCATCTCCTGGGCGTCGGTCTTTGGCGGCGGCGGCGGGCGCTCGCCCGGCGGCGTCTCCTTCTTCTGCGGCACCAGCTCGCGGTACTGCGCCGCCGCCGGCGCGGCGAGCGACACGGCCAGCAGGCCGGCGAGGAGAAGGATGGGCAAGGCGCGCATGGCGGTCGAGACTCCCAGGCGGACGGGGACCGGCCCCGGCACCGCCCATGGACAACAGGTGGGGGCGCAGCCTAGCACGGAAAAGCCCCGCGCCAATCCGGGGCTTCCCCCGACGGGCGCGCTCAGCCCTCCTCCCAGCCGCCCAGCAGCGGGCGCATGCGCTTGCTGTCGACGTTGCGGATCTTCTGCCGGCCATGGACATGGGTCGGCGCCGGGGCGTGCGGCCCGCCGGCGCGCACCGGCCGCTCGGCGAAGCGGCCGAGGCTGATCATGCGGTCATACATGACGATGGCGGCGGCCACCGCGACGTTGACGCAGAACTTGATGGGGATCTTCACCACATGGTCGCAGCGCGCGACCATGGCGGGCGACAGGCTGCCGCGCTCCGGCCCGAACACATAGGCCGCGCGCAGCGGGTGGCGGAAGCTGGGCAGCTCCACCGCGTCCTCGGTCAGCTCGACGCCGACCAGGGTGCAGCCCTCCGGCAGCGCCATCTCCGGCACCGAGGGATAGGTGTAGAGCGGCATGTGGTCCAGCCCGCCCGACGTGTCCACGCGGTTCATCTCCGCCAGGTCCAGCGCCGCGTTGACGGTGAAGACGAAGCTTGCGCCGAAGGCGTGGCCCGACCGCATGATGGTGCCGATGTTGCCCGATTTGCTGATGCCCTCGGCGCCCAGGGCGAAGTAACCGCGCATGACTGTCCTGCCGTATGCTCCGGCCGCGCACCTTGCACAAGCCGGGGGCCGGGAGGCAAGGTGTCCGTCCCGGCGGACGGGTAATGTCCGCCCTGAAGAATAAAGTGACGTCGAGGAAACCACCCCATGTGCCCGCATGACGATCATGGCCACGATCACGGCCACGTGCACGGCCCCGGCTGCAATCACGGACACCCGGAGCCGGCCGCCGACATCCGCCGCATCACCCTGCCCGACGAGGCCGCCTCGCCCATCATGGTCGAGGTGACGCGCGGGCCGATGGTGGAGTCGGTTCATCGCGGCCGGGCCGTGGTGGTGGATGCCGACGGGCGCGTGGTCGCCTCCTGGGGCGACATGGATTCGCTGGTCTATCCGCGCAGCTCCAACAAGTCGCTGCAGGCGATCCCGCTGGTGGAGAGCGGCGCCGCCGACCGCTTCGGCCTGTCGGACGCGGAGATCGCCCTGGCCTGCGCCAGCCACAATGGCGAGCCGATGCACACCGAGACCGTGGCCGCCTGGCTGGCGCGCATCGGCCTGTCCGAGGCCGATCTGGAGTGCGGCGCCCACCTGCCCTACCATCCGCCGGTGGCCGAGGCGATGCTGGCGCGCGGCGAGCGGCCGAGCCAGCTGCACAACAACTGCTCGGGCAAGCATGCCGGCTTCCTCACCACCGCCGTGCACAAGGGCGAGCCGACGAAAGGATACGTCCGCTACGAGCACCCGGTGCAGCAGCGCATCCTCGGCGTGCTGGAGCAGGTGACGGGCCAGGATCTGTCCGGCGCGCCCTGGGGCGTGGACGGCTGCTCCATTCCCACCATCGGCATTCCCATCGGGGCGCTGGCGCTGGGCATGGCCCGGATCGCCGACCCGCGCCACCTGCCCGACCGCCGGGCCGACGCGGTGACGCGCATCGCCCGCGCCTGGGGCCGCCATCCCGAGATGGTCAGCGGCACCGATACCTTCGACACCGACTTCATGCGCGCCGTCGGCTCCACGGTCCTGACCAAGGCCGGGGCCGAGGGGCTGAGCTGCGCCGTGCTGCCGGAGCACGGCCTCGGCATCGCCGTGAAGATCGAGGACGGCGCCGGCCGCGCCGCCGGCCCGGCCATGGCCGCGGTGCTGCGCCGGCTGGGCGTGCTGCCGGACCATCTCTGGGACGCCGCCCTTGCCGCCCCGCCGATCCGCAACCGCGCCGGCCTGCAGGTCGGCGAGATCCGCGCCGGCCGCGCGGTCATCGGCTGAGGGGTCAGAAGCCCTGGAACAGCATGTCCAGGGCGCGGAGGACGGTGTCGTGCTCCGCCGCCAGGCTTGTGACCGGCCGCGATAGCTCCGCGATGGGCACGGCCGCGAGGAGATGGGTCATCAAGACGAACTCCTCGCCGCCGACCACCAGACACGGGTTCAGGTCCGGGAAACGGGCACGGTAGGCCGAGGGCAGGCCGAGCGGCGCCACCACCCGGGTCGCCAGGCCGTCGAGCAGATCGTTCTGGACGTCGAGGAGGTACGGCGCGGTGGCGTTCCCGGGGTTCGGGAAGACGTCGTAGCGCGCCATCAGAACTGCCGGTGCCTGGCCAGCGGCAGGCCGTGCCGCTCCACATAGTCGTTCGCCAGGGCAAAGTTCTCGGCGTTCTCCCGCTTCCATTCGTCCGCCAGCGCCTTGCCCAGCGCCTTCTCCAGCGCTTCCTCGCAGGTCCGGGAGAGATTGATGCCGCGCGCCTTCGCCTTCTCGACGAGGTCGGCGTTCAGAGACACGTTGGTGGCACGCTTCGGTGCGCGGGGATCGTAGGTGTCCATGGCGGCCTCCTGCGGGATGCGCCATCATGCGCATGATCGTGCGCATGCGTCCATCATCCCAAACGCGAACCGCCGCCGGATCGCTCCGGCGGCGGTCGCTTTCCTCAACTCAGCTACTGCTCAGTGGACCGCCTCGCCATGCAGGGCGATGTCCAGGCCGTCGCGCTCGATCTCCTCGTCCACCCGCAGGCCCATGACAAGGTCGATGGCCTTCAGGAGCACGAAGGTGGCGATGGCGCTCCAGGCGATGGTGGCGACGATGCCCCAGATCTGGGTCAGAACCTGGCCGGCATTGCCCTCGATCAGGCCGGCGGTGCCGCCGATGGCCTCGCGGGCGAAGACGCCGGTCAGGACCGCGCCGACGATGCCGCCGACGCCGTGCACGCCGAAGGCGTCCAGGCTGTCGTCATAGCCCAGCGCCCGCTTCAGCGAGGTGGCGCCGTAGTAGCAGACCACGCCGCCGATCGCGCCGATGACCAGCGCGCCGACCGTGTCGACATAGCCGGACGCCGGGGTGATGGCGACCAAGCCGGCGACGGCGCCGGAGATGATGCCCAGGACCGAGGGCCGGCCCTTCGCCGCCCACTCCACGAACATCCAGGCCAGCGCGGCCGCCGCGGCGGCGACCATGGTGACCAGCATGGCCATGCCGGCGCGACCGCCCGCGGCCACGGCGGAGCCGGCGTTGAAGCCGAACCAGCCCACCCACAGCAGCGAGGCGCCGATCAGGCTCAGCACCAAATTGTGCGGGGCGAAGTCGGCGGTCGGGTAGCCCTTGCGCTTGCCGATGACGATGGCGGCGACCAGGCCGGCGATACCGGCGTTGACGTGCACCACCGTGCCGCCGGCGAAGTCCAGCACGCCGTCGCCCAGCAGGAAGCCGCCGGGGCCCCAGACCCAGTGGCAGACCGGCGCGTAGACCAGCAGCGACCAGATGGCGGTGAAGACCAGCATGGAGGAGAACTTCATGCGGTCGGCGAAGGCGCCGGTGATCAGCGCCGGGGTGATGATCGCGAAGGTCATCTGGAACATCGCGAAGACGGACTCCGGGATGGTGCCCGAGAGGCTGTCCAGCGTGATCCCTTCCATCAGCACGCGGCTGAAGCCGCCGATGTAGGGCGTGCCCTCGGTGAAGGCGAGGCTGTAGCCGATCACCACCCACAGCACGGCGCAGAGGCAGGTGATGGCGAAGCTCTGCATGATCGTCGCCAGCACGTTGAACTTCCGCACCATGCCGCCATAGAAGAGCGCCAGGCCCGGGATGGTCATCAGCAGCACCAGCGCCGTCGCCGTCAGCATCCAGGCGGTGTCGCCCGAGTTCAGGGTCGGGGCGGGTGCGGGGGCGGCGTCCTGGGCGAAGGCGGCCGCCGGCAGCAGCGCCAGGGCGGCGCCCAGCGCCGCTTTGGTCGATAAGGCAATCAGACGGTTCATGTGGCTCCCCATTCATGTGGGCGCGGGGCCGGAGGGCCGCCGCACGCGCGCCGCCGCTCCTCCTTTCAAGGACCGTGCCGTTTTTGTGCAGCGCGGAAATCCGCGGTTTTCCGGGGGCCGGGATCGGCTGGCGGTAGCGCTTCCGGGCTCGCCGGAGGGATCGAATCGGTCGGTTTGCCCAGGATTTGGGCAATTTCCGGGATCGACGGACCGCCCTATTCGGTAGAACTTTCCGATACTTATCTGAAAATCACCCCGGCGCCGGTGCCGGCATCCGCCGCACCGGACGGCGCTGCCCGCATTTTAGGCAGCCACAGCGTCGCACCGGGCGCTTCTCACCGAAAGAGGTAAGCCGCACTGGACCGCCGGACTCGCCGAACACCTTTCCATGTCGATGGCCGGGGCGTGGCATTTGTGGCACGGTTCAACCCAACGAAGAAAATAGCCAGGGGTCAGTCGCCGTGTCCCATGACCAGTACGATCCGCGCATCGACCAGGAACTGCGCCAGGCCACGCGCCATGCCATCGCCCTCATCCTCGCCGGCGGCCGCGGCAGCCGGCTGAAGCAGCTGACCGACCGCCGCGCCAAGCCGGCCGTGCATTTCGGCGGCAAGTTCCGGATCGTCGACTTCGCCCTGTCCAACTGCATCAATTCCGGCTTCCGCCGCATCTCCGTGGTGACGCAGTACAAGTCGCACTCGCTGATGCGGCACCTGCAGCGCGGCTGGGCCTTCCTGCGCGGGGAGATCGGCGAGTTCATCGACGTGCTGCCGGCGCAGCAGCGGGTGGACGAGACCAGCTGGTACCAGGGCACGGCCGACGCCGTGTTCCAGAACCTGGACATCCTGCGCGGTCACCGGGCGGAATGGGTGCTGATCCTGGCCGGCGACCACATCTACAAGATGGACTACGCCAACATGCTGGCGTCGCACATCCGCACCGGCGCGGACGTGACGGTCGCCTGCATCGAGGTGCCGCGCATGCAGGCCACGGGGTTCGGCGTCATGGGCGTGGACCACGACAACCGCGTGGTCAGCTTCCTGGAGAAGCCGGCCGACCCGCCGGGCATGCCGGGCCGCCCCGACATGGCGCTGGCCAGCATGGGCGTCTATATCTTCAACGCCCAGTTCCTGTACGAGCATCTGGAGCGCGACGCCCGCGACCCCGCCTCCTCGCGCGATTTCGGCAAGGACCTGATCCCCTACCTGGTGCCGCGCGCCAAGGTGATGGCCCATTCCTTCGCCGACAGCTGCGTCTACAACCGGGCACCGGAGAGCGAGCCCTACTGGCGCGACGTCGGCACGGTGGACGCCTATTGGGAGGCGAACCTGGACCTCTGCCAAGTGTCGCCGTCGCTGGACCTCTACGACCGCAACTGGCCGATCTTCACCTACCAGGAGCAGCTGCCGCCGGCGAAGTTCGTCCACGACGAGCCGGGCCGGCGCGGCGAGGCGATCAACAGCCTCGTCTCGGGCGGCTGCATCGTCTCGGGCGCCGAGGTCCGCGACTCGATGCTGTTCTCGAAGGTGCGGGTCAACTCCTACTCGAAGCTGCACGAGGCCGTGATCCTGCCCGAGGTCAACATCGGGCGGCATTCGCGGCTGAGCAAGGTCGTCGTCGACCGCGGCTGCGACATCCCGGCCGGCCTCGTCGTCGGCGAAAACCTTCAGGACGACGCGCGCCGCTTCCACGTGAGCGAGGGCGGCGTCACCCTCATCACCAAGGAGATGCTGAAAAAACTCAACGGCCACCGCTGACGGGGAGGATCGCCCCCGTCATGTAGGCGGCCTCGCCCGAGATGAGCCAGAGGATCGCCTCCGCGCATTCTTCG
>DASPNP010000081.1:0-48885 GCA_035626475.1 Azospirillaceae bacterium | reverse complement strand
GGCGCCGCGCCAAAGAAGATCACCCAGGTGGCGAAATCCTCGCTGAAGTCCAGGAACCGATGCTCGACCCCCGCGGGCACGAACAGCATGTCGCCCGGCGCGACGGCGGTCTCCTCGCCGGCGCACTCGAAGCGGCCGGTGCCGCTGGCGACGATGTAGGCTTCGTCGCGGATGTGCGGCTTCTGCGGGTCGGGGCCCCGGGGCGCGTAGAAGCCGATGTCGTGGATCGGGCCGCTGTGGGCGACGGCGTAGGTCTCGCCCTTCAGCCGGGCGAGCGCGTCCTTGATGGTGAGCTTGTCCATGGGGCACCTCCTGTCGCGGGGATTGTGCAAGAGGTGCGCGCCACCCGCCACCGCGGCATTGTCGCCGCGACAAGATCGCGCCCGCGCTTGACGCAGCATGGGCTTGCCCGATCTAGTCCGCCGCAGACGCCATTGCGGATCACGCCATGCCCTACGCCTCCCTTCGCGACTTCATCGACCGGCTGGAGAAGGCCGGTCGCCTGGTGCGGGTGACCGCCCCCGTCTCCACCCATTTGGAAATGACGGAGATCCACACGCGCCTGCTGGCCGAGGGCGGGCCGGCGGTGCTGTTCGAGAACGTGATCAAGGCGGACGGCACCAAATCCGAGATGCCGGTGCTGATCAACCTGTTCGGCACGGTGGAGAGGGTCGCCTGGGGCATGGACCGGGAGCCGGACGAGCTGCGGCAGGTGGGCGAGACCTTGGCCTTCCTGAAACAGCCGGAACCGCCGCGCGGCCTGCGCGAGGCCTGGGACATGCTGCCGCTGGCCAAGACCGTTCTGGCGATGCGCCCCGGCACCGTCCGCTCCGCCCCCTGCCAGGAGGTGGTGCTGACCGGCGACCGGATCGACCTCTCGCGCCTGCCGGTGCAGGGCTGCTGGCCGGGCGAGCCGGCGCCGCTGATCACATGGCCGCTGGTCGTCACCAAGGGCCCGACCAAGGACGAGGCCGGGGAGCGGCGCGAGGACAACTTCAACCTGGGCATCTACCGGATGCAGGTGCTGGGGCGGGACCGCACCATCATGCGCTGGCTGAAGCACCGCGGCGGCGCCCAGCACCACCAGCGCTGGAAGCAGGCCGGCAAGCGCGAGCCCCTGCCCGCGGCCTGCGTGCTGGGCGCCGACCCCGGCACCATCCTGGCCGCCGTCACGCCGGTGCCGGACACGCTGTCGGAATACCAGTTCGCCGGGCTGCTGCGCGGCAGGAAGGTCGATCTGGTGGAGTGCAAGACCGTACCGCTGAAGGTGCCGGCAACGGCGGAGATCGTGCTGGAGGGCTACGTGTCGCTCGACGAGTACGCCGACGAGGGGCCCTATGGCGACCACACCGGCTACTACAACTCGGTCGAGCCCTTCCCGGTGTTCCAGGTCACGGCCATCACCATGCGCCGCGATCCGATCTATCTCTCCACCTTCACCGGCCGCCCGCCGGACGAGCCCTCGGTGCTGGGCGAGGCGCTGAACGAGGTGTTCATCCCGCTGCTGCAGCAGCAGTTTCCGGAGATCGTGGATTTCTGGCTGCCGCCGGAGGGCTGCTCCTACCGCATCGCCGTGGTCAGCATGCGCAAGGCCTATCCCGGCCACGCCAAGCGCGTGATGATGGGCGTCTGGTCCTTCCTGCGGCAGTTCATGTACACGAAATGGGTCATCGTCGTTGACGAGGACATCAACGCGCGGGACTGGAAGGACGTCATGTGGGCGATCTCCACCCGCATGGACCCGGCCCGCGACATCACGGTGATCGAGGGCACGCCCATCGACTATCTCGACTTCGCCAGCCCGGAGTCGGGCTTGGGCGGCAAGGTCGGGCTGGACGCCACCAACAAGCTGCCGCCCGAGACGCACCGCGAATGGGGCGAGAAGCTGGCGATGGAGCGGGACGTGGTGGACGAGGTCACCCGCAAATGGGCCGCCTACGGCCTGCCCGGCAGCGGCAAGCCGATCTGGAAGTAAGGGGCCGGGAAGCAACCGCCAGTCCGGTTGTTAAGCGGACGGGGCCGGCGTATCCTCGGCCCCGTCCGCACCGGAGGCACGGCCATGCCCGACACGCGCTATGTGGAAGCCCAGGAGCACCACCGGGACCTGCTCGACGGGCTCAAGCCCGGCGACGAGGTGGTGATCACGCGCAATGGGGAACCGGTGGCGACGCTCTCGCCGACCTTTCCGCCCAAGCCCACGCCCCAGCAACAAGCCGAGGCCGCCGAGGCGCTGCTGCGGATGCGGGCGCTTGCCAAGCGCATCAACCTGGACAAGGAGACGGTCCGGGAGATCATCCGCGAGGGCAAACCGCACCGATGATGGTCCTGGATGCCTCCATGGCCCTGTCCTGGCTGCTGGACGACGAGGCGAACGCCGTCGGCGCCACCCTTCAGACAATGGTCCGGGACAACGGCGCGGTTGTGCCAGGACATTGGCACCTGGAGGTCGCCAACAGCCTCAGCACCGCAGTCCGACGGCGGCGGATCACGAACGAGCAGCGCCGCGCGGCGCTGGATGTTTTGAGCGCCTTGCCGCTGACCGTCGACCCCGAGACCTCCGCCCGCGCCTGGACCGACACACTCGCCCTCGCCGACCGGTTCGGGCTGACGCTCTACGACGCCGCCTACCTGGAACTCGCCGCGCGGCGGAAGCTGCCGCTCGCCACGCTGGACGGGGAGCTGCGGCAGGCCGCGGCCGGTTCCGGCGTTCCCCTTCTCGGATCCTGAAGAGGCCCTCCCATGCCCGACCGCGCCAAGCCCGTCGCCACGATCGCCCTGGACCTGAAGCCCGCCGCGGGCTGCGCCGGGACGGAGAAGCCGTTGCGCGACAACGCCTCCGCCGTCGTGCAGACCGGCGACTGCCTGTGGATCGCGGCGGACGAGACCACCTGCGTCGAGCGGCTGGTCAGCCGCGACGGGCGCCGGACCTATGGCGAGCACCGCAGCTTCGACCTCTGCAACTTCTTCGACCTGCCCGGCGGGCCGGAGCAGGAGATCGACATCGAGGGGCTGCACGTGGACGGCGGCTATCTCTGGGTCACCGGCTCGCATTCCTACGCCCGCAAGAAGCCGCGGGCGCTGGAGGAGGACGAGGCGGCGGCGCTGGAGCGCCTGACCGAGGTCAAGCACGAGCCGAACCGCTACCTGGTCGGCCGCGTCCCCCTGGTCACGGGCAAGGACGGGCTGCCGGAGCTGCGCGCCGAGGCGGAGCATGAGGGCCGCACCCTCACCGCCGCCAGCCTGCGCATGGGCAACCACCACAACAGCCTGATCCGGGCGCTGAAGGGCGACGAGCATCTGGAGCGCTTCCTGGAGGTGCCGGCCAAGGAGAACGGCTTCGACATCGAGGGCATCGCCGCCAGCGGCAACCGCATCTTCCTGGGCCTGCGCGGGCCGGTGCTGCGCGGCTGGGCGGTGATCCTGGAGCTTGAGGTCGAGGAGAAGAAGCCGGGCCGGCTGCGCCTGAACGAGCTGGACGATGACGACCGGCGCTACCGCAAGCACTTCCTGGACCTGGACGGTCTCGGCGTCCGCGACCTGAAGGTACTGGGCAACGATCTGCTGATCCTGGCCGGGCCGACCATGGATCTGGACGGGCCGGTGCAGCTCTGGCGCTGGCCGGACGCGCTGGGCTGCGCCGCCGAGCGGGTGATCCCGCGCAAGCGCCTGCAGGTCGTCATGGACCTGCCCTTCGGCCGCGGCTTCGACCATGCCGAGGGCATCTCGCTGTTCGATCAGGGCGAGGGCGGCCGGCCGCGGCTGCTGGTTGCCTACGACAATCCGGGCGAGGCCCGGCGGCAGTCGGCCCACGGGGTGGATCTGGACCTGTTCGACCTGCCGCTCTGACCGGGATGCTCAGCTTTCCAGCAGGATGCGCTTGCCGGCGAAGTCGATGACGAACCGGCGGGCGCCCAGCAAATCCATGCCGATGACGGCCGCCGGCTGCTCCTCCAGGCCCAGCTCCTTGAAGATCGGCAGGTCGGCGATGGTCAGCGTGACGTTCTTCCATTGCGCCGTGCCCAGCGTCAGGGTGAGGAAGCTGTAGGCCACGGCCGACGCCCGGTTCTCCTGCCGCTTGGGCAGGGACGGCGCCAGCGGGTCCGCTTGGCCCCCCGGCGCGGGCGGGGCGTTGCGGACGGTCGGCGCGAGGCCCAGCGCCATGGCCGCGGTCCAGTTGATCGTCGTCCGCCGGGCGCCGGTGTCGATGATGGCGGTCACCGGGATCGCGCCGATGCGCGGCTGCACCACCGGCACCCGGCTCGGCACGAGGGTGAGCGCCGCCTCGGCCCAGGCGGCGCCGTTCGGCGCGGGCGGCCGGCCCGGGGCATGCAGCACCAGACGCCCGCCGGCGAGGTCGACCTCCACCGTGTAGCGCGACAGCACGTCGGCGCCCAGGATGCCCTTGGCCGAGGGCTCGTGCCGGATCGGCTCCGGCAGGGCGGCGGCCCGGACCGCCTCGATCTTCTGCCCGTCGAGCGCGAGCCCCTCCAGCATGTAGGCCGCCGCCTCGGTGCCGGCCGGGCGCATCCGCATCTCGGCGGCCAGGTCGGGGAGCACGGCGCTGGTGCTGCGCCCGGTCGCCACAAGGAACGGGTGGCTGAGGCCGGACATGCCGACGGGAACGACCGGCAGGCCCGATGCCGACGCGGCGAGGGTTTCCGCGAGGGCCGGCCGCGACGCCGCGACGCCTGTCGCCACCGCGCCCGCGAGCAGCAGGAGGGCCGCCCTGAGCGGCTCTATGACGCGGAGTCTCGGCACCAAACCCTATCCTTCGGACCTGTACCTTCCAGGGCCGGCGCCACCATAACTTTCCGATTTGGGGATGTCTTGGAAAACATCCGGCTCCCAGCCATCAGAGAGGGTTCCGCCGCCCCCCGCCGCTCTGCTAGACCGGACGAACCGCCAAAGCCCAAGGGAAACCGCCGATGCCAGCCCCCCTGCCCGATCCCGCCGCGGCCGAGCTGCTCCAGGACCTGATCCGCCGCGCGCGTGCAGCCGGGGCCGACGCGGCCGACGCGCTGCTGGTGGACAGCGCCTCGCTGTCCCTGGCCCAGCGCCTGGGCAAGCCGGAGGAGCTGCAGCGCTCGGAGTCGGGCGACATCGGCCTGCGCGTCTTCGTCGGCAAGCGCCAGGCGGTGGTCTCCTCCACCGACCGCTCGCCGGCCATGCTGAAGGAACTGGCGGAGCGCGCGGTCGCCATGGCGCGGCTGGTGCCGGAGGATCCCTTCGCCGGCATCGCCGATCCCGACCAGATCACGACGGAGTGGGCCGACCTCGACCTCTGCGACAGCGCCGAGCCGACCGCCGAGCAGCTGATCGCCCAGGCGGCGGCGATGGAGGAGGCGGCGCTGGCGGTGAAGGGCGTCACCAACTCCGACGGCGCCGACGCCTCCTGGAGCCGCTCCTCGGTCCTGCTGGCGGCCAGCAACGGCTTCACCGGCGGCTATTCGGTCAGCCGGCGCTCGCTGTCCGTCTCCGTCCTGGCCGGCAGCGGCACGGGCATGGAGCGCGACTACGACTACCACTCCACCGTCTATGCCGCCGACCTGGACGCGCCGGAGGAGATCGGCCGCCGCGCCGGCGAGCGCGCCATCGCCAAGCTGAACCCGAAGCGCGCCCAGACGAAGCAGATGCCGGTCATCTTCGACCCGCGCGTCTCCTCGGGGCTGCTGGGGCACCTGTCCGGCGCCATCAATGGCGGCGCCATCGCGCGCGGGACCAGCTTCCTCAAGGACCGGATGGGCCAGCGCATCTTCGCGGAGGGCATCCAGATCATCGACGACCCGTTCGTCCGCCGCGGCCTGCGCTCCAAGCCCTTCGACGCCGAGGGGGTGCTTGGGCAGCGCCGCGCCATCATCGACGACGGCGTGCTGACCACCTGGTTCCTTGATCTGCGCTCGGCCCGCCAGCTGGGACTGACCACCACCGGCCACGCCTCGCGCGGGACCGGCGGCCCGCCGGGCGCCTCGCCGACCAACCTGTATCTCGCCGCCGGCACGCTGTCGCCGCAGGAGCTGATGGCGGACATCGAGCTGGGCTTCTACGTCACCTCCCTGATGGGCCAGGGCGTGAACGGCGTCACCGGCGACTACAGCCGCGGCGCCGGCGGCTTCATGATCGAGAAGGGGCAGCTCACCTACCCGATCTCCGAGGTCACCATCGCCGGCAATCTGAAAGACATGTTCCTGAACCTGACCCCGGCCAGCGACCTGGAGTTCCGCCACGGCATCGACTGCCCGACCGTGCGGGTCGAGGGGATGACGCTGGCGGGGATGTGAGGGGGATCCGAGGGCCGCGTTGCCGGGGTGCGGCCTTCGACAGGCTCAGGCTGAGGGAGTTTGTGCTGCTCCCAAGCTCGGATGAAGGAACGGGAGTGCCTCGCGGACCCCATCCCTCATGCTGAGCCTGTCGAAGCACGCACAGCGTCAGAGCCTCTCAGGCCGAAAGCGGCGCCCTGCTTACCGCCGGCTCAGCTCCGACGGGTAGCCCACGTCGGCCTGGACGTGGCGGTAGGCGCTGTCGGGCGGGCCCTTGCGGCTGCCGTAGGAGCGGCTGTCGCGGGCGTCGCAGTCATTGTCGGGATGGGCCATGGCGCCCACCGTGCCGCCGACGGCGGCGCCCAGCAGCGCGCCGGCGATCTTCTCCCCGGCCTTGTCCGCGCCCGCCGCCAGCGCGCCGACAGTGCCCAGAACGCCGCCCACGGCCATGCCCGGGAACACGCCCGGCGCGCCCCAGGAGACGCAGCCCTCGCCGCCCAGCGCCACGCCGCGGCGCAGCACGACGTCGGGGTAGTCGTCATCCCGGTCCATCTGGCCACGCGCGCCGAGGATGATGGGCGGGTCGGCCACATCGGCGATGGGCTCGCCCGCCCAGGCGGGACTTGACGCGAGCAGGCACAGGGCGGCGAGGACGCGGCGCATGGGAACCTCCCGGGAAACGGCAGCGGGAAACCGGCCCCGCCGCCCCATTCTACACCTCAGCTGACGATCTTCCAGGCTCCGTCCGGCTGGCGGCAGGCGGTGCCGGTCACCTGCTCGTTGCGGCCGCCGACGGTCGCGCGGCTGGTGTATTCACGGCAGAACTGGCCCGGCGACGGCTCGTAGGTGCGGGTCGGCGTCACCTGGTAGCGGGCGCCGTTGTCCGGGTTGTTCCAGATGACCTGCTGGCCGGTGGGCGCGCGCTCCAACGTCTGCACGAAGCAGCCCTGGTCGGGGCCGGCCATGCCGCGGAACAGCGCGTTGCCGAGCGCCGCGCCGACCAGCACGCCGCCGATGGTGGCCGCCGTCTTGCCGCTGCCCGAGCCGATCTGCGAGCCGCCCAGCCCGCCGGCCACGGCGCCCAGCAGCGTGCCGAGATTGGCGCCGACCAGCCCGCGGTCGCAGCTGCCGCCCTCCAGACCCAGCGGCAGGCCGAAGAAGCCCTGGTAGGCCGGAGCCGGCGGCTGGATGACGTAGACGCGGTCGTCGCGGTCCTTGTGCTTATGCTTGTGCTTGTCCTTACCCTTCTCGCGGTAGCCGTGGGCCGGCGCCCAGGGCGGCGGGTCGGCCAGGGCGGGCGCCGTGTGGGTCAGGGTCAGGCAGCAGGCGGCCAGGGCGGCGGCGCGGGTGCGGATGAGCATGGGGATGGCCCCTCTTCTTGTACGGACTGCGAGCCGCAGTCTATGCCGCCGCGCCGCCCCTTTGGCGTGCTCTCTTTGGGGCTAGCCCCGTCCACTCAGCCGACGATCTTCCAGCTGCCGTCCGGCTGGCGGCAGGCGGTGCCGTAGGTCTCCTGCGGGCGGCCGCCGACCATGGCGGTGCTGCTGTACTCGCGGCAGAACTGGCCGGGCGAGGCCTGGTAGGTCTGCATCGGCGTGACCGAGTACTGCGTGCCCGAATTGGGGTTGTTCCACAGGATCGGCTGGCCGTCCGGCACGCTCTCCAGCGTGTTGGCGAACTGGCCCTGGTCATGGCCGTCCATGTTGCGGAACACCACCGACCCCAGCGCCATGCCAAGCACGAGGCCGCCGACGCCGAACAGCACCCGGTCGCGGTCGCGCTTGTCGCGGTAGCGGTCGCGGTAATAGTCGCGGTCGTGGCCGTACCAGGGGCGGTCCTTGTACCAGTGCACCGGCGGGCCGCGGTCGATCACCACCACGCGCCGGTCGGGCCGGTCGTAATAGTGGTGATGGTGGTGCTCGCGCTTGTGCTTGTGCTTGTGCTTCCAGCGCCGGTCGTCATCGTCGTCCCAGCCGCGATGGTGGCGGCCGCGGCGGTCATCATCGTCGGCGAAGGCCGGCCCGGTCGCGGTAAGGGCGGTGGTCAGGACCAGCGCGGCGGCGGCGATGCGGGTCTTCAGGCGGGCGGTCATGGGAGTGTGTCCCGGGTTGAGGAATGTCTCACACCGGAGTCAACGCCCCGATCGCGGCCGGATTTGGGCAGAGGCTGGGCAAATTCGGGCGATGCCCTGATGGTCACATGAAGCTGTACGGGTCGATGTCGACCTGGACCCGCACCGTGCCCGGCACCTCCACCCGCCCCAGCCAGTCATAGAGCAGCGGCTGCAGCGCGACGTTGCGCGGCGTCTTCATCAGCAGGCGGCGGCGATGGCGGCCGCGCAGCAGGGCCAGCGGCGCCGGCGCCGGGCCCAGCACCTGCACCCCCTCCGGATCGCGCGGCGCCTGGCGGGCGAGGCGCAGCGCCACCTGGTCGACCAGCCGCTCATCCTCGCCCGAGACGATCAGCGCGGCGAGGCGGCCGAAGGGCGGCATCTCCATGATGCGGCGCTGCTCCGCCTCCGCCTCGAGGAAGGCGTCGCGGTCATGGGACTTCAGCGCCTGCATGACCGGGTGCTCCGGCAGGTGGGTCTGCAGCAGCACGCGGCCCGGCCGGCTCTCGCGCCCGGCCCGGCCCGCCACTTGGTGCAGCAGCTGGAAGGTGCGCTCGCCCGCCCGCAGGTCGCCGCCGCCGAGGCCGAGATCCGCGTCCACCACGCCGACCAGCGTCAGCATCGGGAAATGGTGGCCCTTGGCCATGACCTGGGTGCCGATCAGCAGGTCGATCCGGTGCGCCCGCACCGCGTCGATCGCCTCCTCGATGGCGCGGGGCCCGAACAGCGTGTCGCTGGTCATCAGCAGGGTACGGGCGTCGGGAAACAGCTCCGCCACCTCCTCCGCCACCCGCTCCACCCCCGGGCCGCAGGGGCGGAAGGAGCCCTCGGTGCCGCAATTCGGGCATTCGTCCGGCAGGCGCGAGGCGTAGCCGCAATGGTGGCACTGCAGCCGCCTCGTCAGCCGGTGCTCCACCAGCCAGGCGGTGCAGTTCGGGCACTGCACCCGGAAGCCGCAGGCGTTGCACAGCGTCAGCGGCGCGTAGCCCCGGCGGTTGAGGAACAGCATCGCCTGCTCGCCCGCCTCCAGCGTCTCCTTCAGCGCCGCGCGCAGGATGGGCGAGAGCCAGTGGTTGCGCGGCGGCGCCGCCTCGGGCCGGCGCAAATCGATGAGCCTCACCTCGGGCATCTCGGCGCCGGCATGCCGGGTCGGCAGATCGATGCGGCCGTAGCGCCCGGTCTCGGCGTTGACCAGCGTCTCCAGCGAGGGCGTGGCGCTGACCAGCACGATCGGGATGCCGCCGAGATAGGCCCGCGCCACCGCCATGTCGCGGGCATGGTAGATGACGCCCTCCTCCTGCTTGAAGGCGCTCTCATGCTCCTCGTCCACGACGATGAGGCCGAGATCGGCATAGGGCAGGAACAGGGCCGAGCGGGCGCCGACCACCACCCGCGCCTCGCCGGTGGACACCGCCCGCCAGGCGGCCCGGCGGGTGGAGCCCTTGAGGTCGGAGTGCCACTCGACGGGCCGGGCGCCGAAGCGCCGCTCGAACCGGTCCAGCCACTGGCTGGACAGCGCGATCTCCGGCAGCAGCACCAGCGCCTGCCGGCCCCGGCGCAGGCATTCCGCCACCGCCTCGAAATAGACCTCGGTCTTGCCCGAGCCGGTGACGCCGTCCAGCAGCGTGGCCGAGTACGCCTCCGCCGCCACCTTGTCGCGCAGCATGGCGGCGCCGATGTCCTGGTCGGGGGAGAAGGTGGGGCCCGGCCGGTGCGCGTCCGGCATCTCCGGTGGCGCCACCGGGCGGATCGGCACCGGCAGCAGCGCGCCGGCATCAGCCATGGCGCGGACCACCGTGGGGGTGCAGCCCGCCTCCTCCGCCAGCTCGGCCGCCGTGCGCGGCGGGCCGTCCGGATCGGCCATGATCTCCAGGATGCGCTTGCGCGCCGCCGTCAGCTTGAAGCCCTCGGGCAGGCCGGGCGCCCTGGTGTAGCCGACGGAGAGCCGGGGCTCCTCCAGCGCCGCCGAGACGCTGACGGCCATGCGCAGCACGGCGCCGGTGGGGCTCATCGTGTACTGCGCCACCCAGTCGACGAAGCGGCGCGACACCTCCGGCATGGGCGGCAGGTCGAAGCGGCGGGCGACCGGCTTCAGCTTCGCCTCAGCCACCTCGCCGCCGCCCTCGCCCCAGACCACGCCGAACAGCCGGCGCGGCCCGAACGGCACCTCGACATAGTCGCCATGGCCCAGGCCGAGCTCGTCCGGCGCCTTGTAGTCGTACGCCTCCGCCAGCGGCAGGGGCAGCAGCACCCGCACCCGCCGCGCCGGGGCGGGCGGGGTCTCGGCTTCCAGCTTGAACTCCGGACTGTCGGGCACGCGCCGCCTCTTGGATCGGATCGCCAAGGTGTTAGCAGAGAGCAGATGGTGGGGGAACGCCGCTGCATGTCCAAATGCTCTGCCCGCCCGTAGGTCGCATGGAGCGGAGCGCAATGCGACATGCTCCGCCCCGGGTGTCGCATTACGCCTGCGGCTCCATGCGACCTACGGGTGCTGCATCGACCGCAACTCGCTGCAACCCCTGGGCCTCGGCCTGCGCCGGGGTGACGAGAAGATGGGGCACACAGGCGGCCTGAGCACCCCTCCCCCTTCCATCCCGCTGTGGCTCCCGGGCGTCCGCTCCGCTATGGTGCGCGCCGACCGGGCCCGGGCCCGCCGCACCAGACAGCCGAGAGCGACCGCCATGAAGTTCTTCGTCGACACCGCCGACATCAACGAGATCCGCGACTTGGCCGAGACGGGCCTGCTGGACGGCGTGACCACCAACCCGTCGCTGGTCGCCAAGACCGGCCGCAACTTCCTGGACCTGGTGGCGGAGATCTGCGACGTCGTCTCCGGCCCGGTGAGCGCCGAGGTGGCCGCCACCGACTTCGAGACCATGATGAAGGAGGCGCGGCACATCGCCCAGATCGCCGACAACGTCGCGGTCAAGGTGCCGCTGACCCAGGCCGGGCTGAAGGTCTGCCGCAACCTCGCCAATGACGGCGTCATGGTCAATGTGACGCTCTGCTTCTCCGCCGCCCAGGCCATCCTGGCCGCCAAGGCCGGCGCCGCCTTCGTCTCGCCCTTCGTCGGCCGGCTGGACGACATCGGCCAGAACGGCCTCGAGCTGATCGGCGAGATCTGCCAGATCTACAGCATGTATCCGGAGTTCACGACCGAGGTGCTGGTCGCCTCGGTGCGCAACCCGATCCACATCACCGAGTCGGCCAAGATGGGCGCCCATGTCGCCACCATGCCGCCCTCGGTGATCCGCCAGCTGTTCAGCCACCCGCTGACCGACAAGGGCCTGTCCCAGTTCGTTGCCGACTGGGCCAAGACCGGGCAGACTATCCTGGACCAGCCGATTCCGAAGAAGGCCGGCTGAGGACATCCCGACGGCGCTCGGGAAGCGTTACCGTCCCGTCGGGAATTGGCAGCGAGCAGGGAGCAAGCGTAGATGGGCCGGGAAACCCCCCATGCGGCCACGGGCGACGCCCTCACGGCGGAGGACGTGGCCGCCTACCTCCGGGACAACCCGGACTTCCTGCTGCACCAGCCCGACCTGGCCTCGCACCTGACGCCGCCCAAGGCGGAGCTGGGCGACGGGGTCGTGGACCTGCAGGGCTTCATGCTGCAGAAGCTGCGCGGCGAGGTCGGCCGCCTGTCGGAGCAGCAGCGCGACCTGATCGCCAACGCCCGCGCCAACCTGAACAACCAGAACCGCATCCATGCCGCGGTGCTGTTCCTGATGGACTGCCGCAGCTTCGAGCATCTGATCCAGACCATCACCACCGACCTCGCGGTGCTGCTCGATCTGGACGTGGCCTGCCTGGCGGTGGAGGCCGGCACCGGCGAGATCCCCCACGCCCACCACCGCAGCGGCGTGCGGGTGCTGGAGCCCGGCACGGTCGGGCGCTGGATGGGCAAGCGCGACGTGCTGCTGCGCCCCGACATCCAGGGCATGGCGGAGATCTACGGGCCGGCGGCGCCGCTGGTGCGCTCCGAGGCCTTGGTGAAGCTGCGCATCGGCGGCGAGGCGCCCACGGGCATCCTGGCCTTCGGCTCGCGCGAGCCGGAGATGTTCCATCCCGGACAGGCGACGGAGCTGCTCTGCTTCCTGTCGCGGGTGGTCGAGCGCTGCATCCGCAGCCGCCTCGACCTGCCGGCCTGAGGCGCGATGGCGTCCCTGGGCTTCTCCTGCGCGCCCGACGTCCAGGCGGCACTGGAGGACTGGCAGCGCTGGCTGGTCTCGGAGAAGACCGCCAGCGACCACACGCTGCGCGCCTACCGCCAGGACGTGGCGGGCTTCCTGACCTTCCTCACCGAGCATCGCGGCCGGCCGCCCTCGATGAACGAGCTGGGCGGCGCGGCGCTGGCCGATTTCCGCGCCTGGCTCGCCAGCCGGGCGGGCGACGGGGCGGGTGCGGCGACCCGGGCGCGCGGCGTCTCGGGCGTGCGCAACTTCTTCCGCTGGCTGGACCGGTCGGGCCGGCTGCACAACGCCGCCATCGGCATCCTGGCCAGCCCCAAGGCGCGCCGGCCGGTGCCGCGCCCGCTCACCGTGACCGACGCCTCGGCCCTGCTGGAGGAGGCGGAGGCGCTGCCGGACGAGCCCTGGATCGGCCTGCGCGACCGGGCGCTGTTCACCCTGCTCTGGGGCTGCGGCCTGCGCATCGACGAGGCGCTGAAGCTGAACCGTCGGGAGGCGCCGCTCGCCTCCGACACGCTCCGCGTCACCGGCAAGGGCAGCAAGCAGCGCGACGTGCCGGTGCTGCCGGCCGTGCGCGAGGCGCTGGCGGCCTATCTCCAGGCCTGTCCCTTCGGCCTGTCGCCCGACGACCCGCTGTTCGTGGGCTCCAAGGGCGGGCGGCTGAACGGCAATGTCGCGCGCAAGCAGATGCAGCGGCTGCGCGGCCTGCTGGGCCTGCCCGACACGGCGACGCCGCACGCGCTGCGCCACAGCTTCGCCACCCATCTGCTGGGCGGCGGGGCCGACCTGCGCGCCATCCAGGACCTGCTGGGCCATGCCAGCCTGTCCACCACCCAGCGCTACACGGATGTCGACGCCGAGCAGCTGCTGAGCGTCTACGAGAACGCCCACCCCAGGGCGAGGCGGTGAGCCGATGCTGACCCTCTACTCCCTCAGATCCGGCTGCCTGGCGCCGCGCGAGGTGGTCTGCCCGGTGGAGGCCGCCGATCCCGAGGCCGACTGGTCGGACATCGTCTGGATCGACATGCTGCGCCCGACCCAGGAGGAGGAGGATCTGGTCGAGGCGAAGCTGCGGCTGGACATCCCGACCCGGGACGAGATGAAGGACATCGAGGCCTCCTCCCGCCTCTACGAGGAGAAGGGCGTCCTCTACATGACGGCCGTGCTGGTCGCCAACGCGCTGGAGGAGGACCCGCAGGCCGAGCCGGTGACCTTCGTCCTGTCCGACCGGCACCTGGTCACGGTCCGCTACACCGAGCCCAAGGCCTTCCCGCTCTACGTCGCCTCCTGCGTGCGCCAGCCGGTGCGTGGGCAGGATGCGCGGCTGGTGCTGCTGGGGCTGCTGCAGGCCATCGTCGAGCGCGCGGCGGAGGTGCTGGAGCGCGTCGGCGCCGACCTCGACCTGCTGTCGCGCCGGGTCTTCCGCCGCAACGCGCACCGCCGCAAGGACCGGCCGCGCGCCGACCTGCAGCTGGTGGTGGAGCGGCTGGGCGCCAACCACGATCTGACCTTCAAGGTGCGCGAGACGCTGCTGAGCCTGCAGCGGCTGGTGGGCTTCCTGGGCCAGCATCTGGAGGGCGGCGCCTACGTCATGCCGCTGGGCACGCTGCGCCACGACCTCGCCTCCCTGTCGGAGCATGACGAGGTGCTGTCGGCCAAGGTAGACTTCATGCTCGACGCCACCATGGGGCTGATCAACATCGAGCAGAACGGCATCATCAAGATCTTCTCGGTCGTCTCGGTCATCTTCATGCCGCCGACCCTGGTCGCCAGCATCTACGGCATGAACTTCGAGTGGATGCCCGAGTTGCAATGGCCCTGGGGCTATCCGATGGCGCTCTGCATGATGCTGGCGGCGGCGATCCTGCCCTACCTGTACTTCAAGTTCCGCAAGTGGCTGTGACAAGCGGCCTCTATCCGCGCGAATAGGTTGGACTGCTACAATCGATAGGGCAGAGTCCCGCTCCGACAATCCGGAGACGGGGGACAGATCATGCCACGCACCTATCAACAGCCGGGCCTCACCTTGGCGCAGGGAGCCGCCCAGTCCGCGCTGGTGAAGGCGCTTCAGGCCGATCTGCGGGTGCTGGGTTACCTGCGCGGTGGGGTCGACGGGGCCTTCGGGCCGGGCACCGCCCAGGCCGTGCAGGCGCTGCAATACGACCTGATGAACAATGGCGGCGCCTCCTCCAGCGGTGACGGCAGCGCGCCGGTGGCGCCCAAATCCTACAACAAGGGCCGGGTGACGGCGGTGACCGGCGCGATGGACCAGAATCTCGCCGCCTGCCTCGACGACATGATGTCGGACGCTTCCTTCGCCAAGCTGCCCAGCGCCCCCGATCCGCGGACCGCCAACGCCCAGGCGCTGCAGGCGGTGGCATCCTGCGACAGCAAGGTCGCCCCGGCGGCCTTCGTCCTGGCCATCACCAAGCAGGAGAGCGGCTGGGCGCATTACCGCGTGCCCTCCGGCCCCAACGATTCCGACAGCTGCGTCACGGTCGGGCTGGACCGCAACAACGCCGCCGCGCCCTACGCCGTCACCTCGCGCGGCTACGGGCTGGGCCAGTACACGCTGTTCCACCACCCGCCGACGGCGGCCGAGATGGCGAAGTTCATCGCCGACCCCGTCGGCAACGTGGCGATGGTGTTCACCCTGCTGGAGGCCAAGCTGGAGAGCCACGTCATCGGCCCCGGCGACACCGCCGACGACCGCATGGCGGAGTTCCCCGGCAAGGCGCCGCTGCGGCTGTGCAAGTACCCCTCGTCCGACCCGCGCTACTTCAACGACTGCCAAGCCTGCGCCCAGGCCGCCGGCACGGTCTCCATCCGGCCGGGGCGGCCAGTCTTCTCCGGCGCCGCGCTCACCTGGGCGACGACGCAGTACTACTCGACCGCCAGCTATGACGGCGTGCCGGACCGCGCCAAGTTCCCCTGCGACTGGCCCTACGCCGTGCGCCGCTACAATGGCGGCGGCATCAACAGCTACCACTACCAGGCCCGGGTGCTGACCAACCTGCTGACGGTGCCGGCGCCGGCACCGGTGGCGTAAGGCGGCGGGTCACACGACCGACGCGACCTCCTGGAACGCCGGCCTTTCCGACAGGCGTTCCAGGTAGCGCGCGATCTCCGGCGGCACCGGCTTCTCGAAGGGCGTCTTCAGCCAGCGGTTCACCGACAGGCCGATCACCACGTCGGCCAGGGTGAAGCCGTCGCCCGCGATATACGCGCCGGTGCGCGCCAGCTGGCCGGCGACGGTATCGATCGTCCGGTTCCACTGCGCGATGCCCGCGGCCAGGAGAGCCGGGTCCTGATGGTCGGGGCTGTGGCGGACCAGCGCGGAGAAGGCGTAGCGCCAGGCATTGTTGAAGTCGCTGGCCTGCCAGTCCATCCACATCTCCACCCGAGCCCGCTCCGCCGGCGCCCCCGGCAGCAGGTCGGCGCGGCCGTGGCTGGCGGCGAGGTAGCGGCAGATGGCGTTGGACTCCCACAGCACGACGTCGCCATCGACCAGCACCGGCACCATGGCATGGGGGTTCAGCGCCAGGAATTCGGGCTCGGCGGTGGAGCGGAAGCCGCTGCCCCAATCCTCCTGGACGAGGCGCGCGCCAACCTCCAGCGCGGTCCAGAGGACCTTGCGGACGTTGATCGATGAACGCTTGCCGAGCAGCCTGGCCATGGAAACCTCCGTGATGTGAAAAGGAAAAGGGCGGGCCCTCGCGGACCCGCCCCTCCCCCACTTTCAGCCGGTGAAGGCGGTCAGATGTGCAGCGCGCGCCCGTCCACCGCCAGGGCCGCTTCCTTGATGGCCTCGGTCAGGGTCGGGTGGGCGTGGCTGGTGCGGGCGATGTCCTCGGCCGAGGCGCCGAATTCGATGGCCAGCGCCAGCTCCTCGATCATGTCGCCGGCGTTGGCGCCGATGATGTGGGCGCCCAGCACCTTGTCGGTCTTGGCGTCGGCGAGGATCTTCACGAAGCCGTCGGTGGCCTGCAGGGCGCGGGCGCGGCCGTTGGCGGTGAAGGGGAACTTGCCGACCTTGTAGGCGACGCCCTGGGCCTTCAGCTGCTCCTCGGTCAGGCCGACGGCGGCGACCTCGGGCCAGGTGTAGACCACGCCGGGGATGGCGTCGTAGTTGATGTGACCCGACTGGCCGGCCATCACCTCGGCCGCGACCACGCCCTCCTCCTCGGCCTTGTGGGCCAGCATCGGGCCGGCGATGACGTCGCCGATCGCCCAGATGCCCGGGACGTTGGTGCGGAAATGATGGTCGGTCCTGACGCGGCGGCGCTCGTCCAGCTCAACGCCCACGGCCTCCAGGCCCAGCCCCTCGGTATAGGGGCGGCGGCCGATGGCGACCAGCACCACGTCGGCCTCGGCCGTCTCGTCCGCACCGCCGGCGGCCGGCTGCATGGCGAGCTTCACCGTCGGGCCCGACGTGTCGGCACCGGTCACCTTGGTGCCCAGCTTGAACTTCAGCCCCTGCTTGGTGAGGATGCGCTGCATCTGCTTGGACAGCTCGTTGTCCATGCCGGGCAGGATGCGGTCCAGATACTCCACGACCGTCACTTCCGAGCCCAGGCGCGCCCAGACCGAGCCCAGCTCCAGCCCGATCACGCCGCCGCCGATCACCACCAGCTTGCCCGGGACCGTCTCGAGGTCCAGGGCGCCGGTCGAGGAGACGATGCGCTTCTCGTCGATGGCGATGCCGGGCAGCGGCATCACGTCGGAGCCGGTGGCGATCAGGATGTTCTTCGTCGTGACGGTCTCGGTGGAGCCGTCCTCCCTGGTCACCGTCACCTGGCCCGGCGCGGCGATCGAGCCCTTGCCGTGGAAGCGCGTGACCTTGTTCTTCTTGAACAGGAACTCGACGCCGCCGGTGTTGGAGTTAACGACGGTGTCCTTGTGCTTCATCATGGCCGGAAGGTCGAGCTCGACGCCCGAGACCTTCACCCCGAAGGAGGCCAGCGAGTGACGCGCCTCCTCGTACTTCTCGCTGGCGGTCAGAAGCGCCTTGGACGGGATGCAGCCGATGTTCAGGCAGGTGCCGCCCAGGGTCTTGCGCATCTCCACGCAGGCGGTGCGCATGCCCAGCTGGGCCGCGCGGATGGCCGCGACATAGCCGCCGGGGCCGCTGCCGATGACGACGAGGTCGAATTGGGTGTCCGCCATGGGAAGGTCAGTCCTTGAATATGGGGTGGGCCCTTGCAAACCGGCGCCTTTATGGCAAGCCGCGCCAGCGCTGGCAACCGGTCGCGGCACGCCCCAGCCCTTCCCCAGGCGCGGAGCCGGTTCGGCCGGGTCATACGGCGAAAAGCATAGGAGCAGAGCAGCCCTGGCGCCCTTCGAAATAATGGCGCTTTAATCTCCCGTGAACACAATGTTAGCTACATCGAAAATTCGGGTGGCAAAGGAAAGCCCCCGGCGAGAACACGTGAAATTTCAGGGCAGGACGGGAGAAACAAGATGTCCGATGCCGCGACCAGGCTGGAAGGGGCGCGCGAGGGCGCCATCACCGAGATCGCGCGCGACGTGGGCAGCCTCGGGGTCGAGATTGCCGACGTGACGGGCCATGTCGAGGATGTGAGCGCCCGCGTCGCCGAGCAGTCCCGCATCTGCGAGGAGCTGCGGCGCGAGGCCCGGGGCGTCACCGAGGGCAACCGGCGGGTGGTGGCGGCGGCCAAGACCGCCCGCACCGTCTCCGCCCGCGCCCGCGGCGAGGTGGAGAGCAGCCGCGACCAGGTGGAGCGGGCGCTCGGCGACATCCGCGGCCTGACCGAGACGGTCGCCGCCATCGAGAGCCGCCTGTCCGGCCTGCAGGACGCGCTGGCCCGCGTCGGCAAGGTCGCGCACGAGATCAGCGCCATCGCCAAGCAGACCAACCTGCTGGCGCTGAACGCCACCATCGAGGCGGCCCGGGCCGGCGAGGCCGGGCGCGGCTTCGCCGTGGTCGCGACCGAGGTGAAGGCGCTCGCCAACAAGACCGCCGAGGCGACGGCCGACATCGACGCCACGCTGAAGGACCTGACCGAGCAGGCGCGCCAGCTCATCGCCCAGGGCGCCGCCGGCATGGCGAAGGCCACCGCCGTGCGCGAGGACACCAACCGCATCGGCGAGGTCATGCGCACCGTCGCCGGCGCCATGGCCGAGGTCGACCGCGAGGGCGAGGCCATCGACCGCGCCGCCACCGAGATCGGCGACAGCATCGGCAGCGTCGACGCCCGCATCGAGAACCTGGCGGGCGGCCTGTCGCAGTCCAGCGGCAGCCTGACCCAGGCCAAGGACCGGCTGGCCAGCCTGCTGGGCGCCAGCGAACGGCTGATCGGCGCCACCGCCGGCCTGGGGGTGGAGACCGACGACGCCCCCTACATCCGCGCGGCGCAGAAGGTCGCGGCCGAGATCGCCCAGGCCTTCGAGCAGGCCCTGGCCGCCGGCACCGTCACCGAGGCCGACCTGTTCGACGAGTCCTACCGGCCCGTCCCGGGCAGCAACCCGCAGCAGGTGACGACCCGCTTCACGGCGCTGACCGACCGGCTGCTGCCCGAGCTGCAGGAGCCGGTGCTGGCGCTGTCGAACCGGGTGGTGTTCTGCGCGGCGGTGGACCGCAACGGCTATCTGCCGACGCATAACCGCAAGTTCAGCCAGCCGCAGGGCGACGATCCCGTCTGGAACGCCGCCAACTGCCGCAACCGCCGCATCTTCAACGACCGCGTCGGGCTGGCCGCCGGGCGCAACCTGCGACCGTTCCTGCTGCAGGCCTACCGGCGCGACATGGGCGGCGGGCAGTTCGCCCTGATGAAGGACGTCTCCGCCCCGGTCACGGTGCGCGGCCGCCATTGGGGCGGCGTGCGCATCGCCTTCAAGGTCTGAGCACAGATACCGCACCCGTAGGTCGCATGGAGGCGGAGCCGCAATGCGACACCCCGCCCGGGGCATGTCGCATTGCGCTGCGCTCCATGCGACCTACGGGATACCGCTACTCCGCCGCCGGCGCCTTTTCCCGGGCCTCGGCGGACGGCGTGGATAGCCGCTCCAGCGCGCCCGCCAGGTAGCGGTCGAACAGCAGCACGGCCGGGCCGATGTCGGCGAGGCCGCGCTGATCGGTGGCGCGCTCCAGCCGGCGTCCCTCCTCCGCCGCCTCGGTCAGCCCGACTACGTCCAGGGCGCCCGCCAGCCGGTGGGCGACCTCGCCGACGCGGCGGCGCGCCCGCTTGCTCCAGGCGTCGGCCAGCTCGGCGCGCCCCTCCCGCACCGCCTTCAGCGCCTGCAGCCGCATCATCTCGGCGATGTCCTCGCCCAGGTCGCGGCGCAGGCTCTCCAGCCGCGTCGGTTCGGCGTCCACGGCGGCGGGCCCCTCGCCGTCGGGCGCGATGTGGGCGGCCAGCAGGCGCAGCAGCACCGGCAGCTTGATCGGCTTGGAGGCGAACCCGTCCATGCCGGCCTCGGTGCACTTCGCCATGGTCTCCGGCATGACGTTGGCGGTGAGCGCGATGACGGGCAGCCCGGATTGGGGTCCGGGCAGCGCGCGGATGCGCCGGGTCGTCTCGAACCCGTCCATCTCGGGCAGGCCGATGTCCATCAGCACCGCCTCGACGCCGGTGGTTCCCAGAAGGTCCAGCGCCTCCTGCCCGGTCGCCGCCGAGACGATGGTGAAGCCGTGCCGCTCCAGCAGATTGACGGCGACGAAGCGGTTGATGGCCTCGTCCTCCACCAGCAGCAGCACCGGACGGCGGGTCCAGGTCGGCAGCGCGTCGGCCGGGTCCTGAACCGGGGCGGGCGCCGCGACCGGTTCCAGCGGCAGCTCGACAGTGAAGGTGCAGCCGCGGCCCAGCATGCTGGACACGCCGATGGTGCCGCCCATGGCGTCGACCAGGCGCTTGCAGATGGCGAGGCCCAGCCCGGCGCCGCCGTAGCGCCGGCCGATGGAGCCGTCCGCCTGCTGGAACGCGTCGAAGATGGTGGACTGCCGGTCGGGCGGGATGCCGATGCCGCTATCGATGACGCTGAGCCGCACCCGCGCCCGGCCGTCCGCCTCCTCTCCCACCTTGGCGGCGGTGACGGTGACGCCGCCGACCTGGGTGAACTTCACGGCGTTGCCGACCAGGTTCAGCAGGATCTGGCGCAGCCGTGCCGGGTCGCCGCGGACATGCGCCGGCACCCCGGGCCCGACGGCCAGAGCGATCGCCAGACCCTTCTCGGCGGCCTTGGGCGTCATGACCTCCACCACGTCCTGCAGCCGCTCCTTCAGGTCGAAGCCGATCGATTGCAGGGAGAGGTGACCCGCCTCGATCCGGGTGATGTCCAGGATGTCGTCCAGCAGGGCCACCAGCGACTCGCCGGCCTTGCCGATGACGCCGACCGTCTGCTTCTGGCGGGCGTCCAGCGGCGTGGCGCCCAGGATCTCGATGCCGCCGAGGATGGCGTTGGCCGGAGTGCGGATCTCGTGGCTGACGGTCGCCAGGAACTCCGCCTTGGCGCGGGCGGCGACCTCGGCCTGCTCCACCGACCGCTCCAGCAGCGCCGCCTGCTGCCGCAGCTCCGCCACCAGCCCCTCGTTGCGCAGCTGCAGCCGGTAGGAGGCGTCGTAGGCCCGGCCGATGCCGCGGGCCAGCAGGGCGATCACCAGCGCCAGCAGCAGCACGGTGCCGCCGCCGGCGATGCCGAACTCGCCCCCTTCGGACAAGGCCCGCCAGGCCGCCAGCGGCATGCAGGGCATCAGCGAGAGATAATAGGCCGGCAGATAGTGCGACAGCGTCGCCGCCGAGGCGGTGCCCATGACGCTGACGATCAGCAGCAGCAGCGCCTGCAGCGCGATGTTGCCGGGAACCCAGAGCGCCAGGGCGGCATAGCCCCAGATGATGCCGGCGGCCGCGGCGCCGACGCAGGCCCGGCGGCGCAGGGACGCCAGGTCGTTGGCACCGGGCTGGAAGGACCGGAGCTGGACCAGCCGGATCGCCGAGACCAGCAGGATGCCGGCCAGGAACGGGACAACGCGCAGCGGCCCGGCCGCCTGCCACACGGTGGCGGCCAGGATCAGGCCGGCGAGCACGTTGCCGGCCAGCACGCCCGGCAGGCTGCGGTGATAGCCTTCCAGGCGCATGCGCAGGAGCGCGCATGCCGCGTCGTCCCCTCCCCGCCTGTCTTCCGCCAAAGCCACCAATTCCACCGGAACCGCCTGCCCTCTCGCGGCCGCATACTACCAGCACCGCCGCGAAAGCGCATCGGGGCGGGAAAATCGGCGGCGAGTTGCGCGTGAACAAAAAAGGGGCCCCGCGAGGGGCCCCTTCCACCAGGTCGGCGCGGAGCCGCCGGCTCAGACCTCGAGCAGGATGCGCTCGGGGTTCTCCAGGCAATCCTTCACCCGCACCAGGAAGGTCACCGCCTCGCGGCCGTCGATGATGCGGTGGTCGTAGGAGAGCGCCAGGTACATCATCGGGCGGATTTCGATCTTGCCGCCGACGACCATCGGGCGGTCCTGGATCTTGTGCATGCCCAGGATGCCGGACTGCGGCGTGTTCAGGATCGGCGTCGACATCAGCGAGCCGTACACGCCGCCGTTGGAGATGGTGAAGGTGCCACCCTGCAGATCCTCGATGGCGAGCTTGCCGTCGCGGGCCTTCTTGCCCAGGTCGGCGATGCCCTTCTCGATGCCGGCGAAGCTGAGCGTGTCGGCGTCGCGCAGGACCGGAACCACCAGACCCTGCGGCGTGCCGACGGCGACACCGATGTCGTAGTAGTTCTTGTAGACGATGTCGGTGCCGTCGATCTCGGCGTTCACCGCCGGGATCTCCTTCAGCGCGACCAGGCACGCCTTCACGAAGAAGGACATGAAGCCGAGCTTGGCGCCGTGGCGCTTCTCGAACTGGTCCTTCAGCTCGTTGCGCACGCGCATCAGGTTGGTCATGTCCACCTCGTTGAAGGTGGTGAGCATGGCCGCGGTGTTCTGCGCCTCCTTCAGGCGCTCGGCGATGCGCTGGCGGAGCCGCGTCATGCGGACCCGCTCCTCGCGGTCGGCGCGGGCACGCGGGCCGGAGGGCTGGGCCGGCTTGGCGGCGGGCGCCGGAGCGGCGGCGGGGGCGGCCGGGCGGGGCTGCTCGAGATGCTGGATCACGTCGCCCTTGGTGACGCGGCCGTCCTTGCCGGTGCCGGCGATGGCGGAGGTGTCGACCTTGTTGTCCTCCGCCATCTTGCGGGCGGCGGGCATCACCTGGCCGCCCGTGGCGGCGGGAGCGGCGGCGGCCGGAGCCTGGGCAGCGGCCGGAGCCGGGGCGGCCGCGGCGGGCTTCGCGGCGGCGGCGGCACCGCCCTCGGCGACCACGCCCAGCAGCGCGGCGACGCCGACCGTGACGCCGTCGGCGGCGACGATCTCGGACAGGACGCCGGCAGCCGGGGCCGGCACCTCCAGCGTGACCTTGTCCGTCTCAAGCTCCACCAGCGGCTCGTCGGCCTGCACGGTGTCGCCGACCTTCTTCAGCCACCGCGCGACGGTCGCTTCCGTGACCGACTCGCCGAGGGTGGGGACCGTGATGTTCGTCGCCATGTCCGGATTACCTTATGGTTCGTTCCTGGGCGGGGCGCCCTTGGAAATCCTGGGCGCCCCTTGGTTTCTTCAAGCGGTCAGCCGACCGTCAGCGCCTCGTCCAGAAGCTTCGCCTGCTCCTGGTTGTGGCGCTTCAGCAGGCCGGTGGCGGGGGCGGCGGCCTCGGCGCGGCCGGCGTATTTCGGCCGGCCGGCCTTGTGGCCCAGCTCCGTCAGCACGGCCTCGACGCGGCGGTCGACGAAGAACCAGGCACCCATGTTGGCGGGCTCCTCCTGGCACCAGACGACGTCGGCGTTCGGGTACTTGGCCAGCTCCTGCGCCAGCGCCTTGGCCGGGAACGGGTAGAGCTGCTCCAGCCGGATGATGGCGATGTCGTTGACGCCCCGGGCCTCGCGCTCGGCGAACAGGTCGTAATAGACCTTGCCGGTGCAGAGCACGACGCGGCGGATCTTCTCGGGGGCCGCCAGCTGCACATCCTCGTACAGCACGCGGTGGAAGGTCTGGCCGTTGGTGAACATGTCCAGCGGGCTGACGCACTGCTTGTGACGCAGCAGCGACTTCGGCGTGAAGACGACCAGCGGCTTGCGGAAGTCGCGGCGGACCTGCCGGCGCAGCACATGGTAGTAGTTGGCCGGCGTCGTGCAGTTCACGATCTGCCAGTTGTCCTCGCCGGACTGCTGCAGGAAGCGCTCGATGCGGGCCGAGCTGTGCTCGGGGCCCTGGCCCTCGAAGCCGTGCGGCAGCAGCATCACCAGGCCGGACATGCGCAGCCACTTGGACTCGCCCGAGCTGATGAACTGGTCGATGACGACCTGGGCGCCGTTCACGAAGTCGCCGAACTGCGCCTCCCACAGCACCAGCGCGTGCGGCTCGGCCAGGCTGAAGCCGTACTCGAAGCCCAGCACGCCGGCCTCGGACAGCGGGCTGTCGATGACCTCGTAGTTGGCCTGGCCCGGGCGGATGTGGTTCAGCGGGATGTACTTCTCCTCCGTGCTCTGGTCCACCAGGACCGAGTGGCGGTGGGAGAAGGTGCCGCGGCCGACATCCTGGCCCGACAGGCGGACCGGCGTGCCCTCGCACAGCAGCGTGCCGAAGGCCAGCGCCTCGGCGGTCGCCCAGTCGATGCCCTGGCCGGTCTCGAACATCTCCTGCTTGGCCTTGAGCTGGCGGACGATCTTCGGGTTGACGTCCACGCCCTCCGGCACGCGGGAGATGGCGCGGCCGACCTCCTTCAGCAGGTCCACCGGCGCCGCGGTCTGGCCCCGGCGCTCCTCGCCCGTGGCGGCGGCGAGGCCCTGCCACTTGCCCTCCAGCCAGTCGGCCTTGTTGGGCTTGTAGGCGTTGCCGGCCTCGAACTCGCCCTCCAGGTACTGCTGGAACTCGGCGGCGATGCGGTCGGCCTCGGCCTGGTCCAGCACGCCCTCGGCGACCAGCTGGCGGGCGTACAGCTCGCGCGTCGTCGCCTGGTTGCGGATGGCCTTGTACATCAGCGGCTGGGTGAACGCCGGCTCGTCGCCCTCGTTGTGGCCCTGGCGGCGGTAGCAGACCAGGTCGATCACCACGTCCTTCAGGAACTTCTGCCGGAACTCGATGGCGATGCGGGCGACATGGACCACGGCCTCGGGGTCGTCGCCGTTGACGTGGAAGATCGGCGCCTGGATCGACTTGGCGACCTCGGTCGGGTACGGGCCCGAGCGGCCGTACTGGGGCGAGGTGGTGAAGCCGATCTGGTTGTTGATGATGAAGTGGACGACGCCGCCCGTGCGGTAGCCCTTCAGCTCAGACAGCAGCAGCGTCTCGGGCACCAGGCCCTGGCCGGCGAAGGCGGCGTCGCCGTGCAGCAGCACGCCCATCACCTCCAGCCGCGACTCGTCGGACGGCGGGGTGGTGGAGCGCTGGCACTGCTTGGCGCGCACGCGGCCGCAGACGACCGGGTTGACGACTTCCAGGTGCGAGGGGTTCGGGCTCAGCGACAGGTGAATGGTGTTGCCGTCGAAGTCGCGGTCGCTGCTGGTGCCCAGATGGTACTTCACGTCGCCGGAGCCCTGGACGTCCTCGGGGTTGGCCGAGTTGCCCTGGAACTCCGAGAAGATGGCGCGGAACGGCTTGCCCATGACGTTGGACAGCACGTTCAGCCGGCCGCGGTGGGCCATGCCCAGCACGATCTCCTTCAGGCCCAGCTGGCCGCCGCGCTTCATCACCTGCTCGATGGCGGGGATCAGGCTCTCGCCGCCCTCCAGGCCGAAGCGCTTCGTGCCCGTGTACTTCATCTGCAGGAACTTCTCGAAGCCCTCGGCCGCCGAGAGTCGCTGCAGGATCGCCTTCTTGCCCTGGACCGTGAAGTCGGTCTGGTTGCGGATGCCCTCGATGCGCTCCTGGATCCAGGCCTTCTGGTCCGGGTCCTGGATGTGCATGAACTCCACGCCGATGGAGCCGCAGTAGGTGCGCTGCACCGTCTCCAGGATCTGGCGCATCGTGCCGGTCTCGATGCCCAGCACGTTGTTGATGAAGATCGGCCGGTCCATGTCGCCCGGGCCGAAGCCGTAGGTGGCCGGGTCCAGCTCGGGATGGTAGGCCGGCTTGGTCAGGCCCAGCGGGTCCAGCTTCGCCATCAGATGGCCGCGGACGCGGTAGGCGCGGATCAGCATCAGGGCGCGGATGCTGTCCAGCGTGGTCTGGCGCGCCTGCTCGGGGCTGATGCCGCCGGCGACGGCCGCCGGGGCGGCGCCGTTCGCCTTCTTGTCCTTGCCGTCCTTGGCGGGCGGCGGCGCGTCGGGATCGGGAGCGCCGATGATCGCGGCCGTGGAGGGCGCCCAGCTGGCGCCCTTCAGCTCGCCCAGGATCGCCCGCGTATCCTCGTCCATGTCGGCGAAGAAGCCCTGCCAGCTCGGATCGACCGAGCCGGGGTTCTCCAGGTAGCGGGCGTGGAGCTCGGCGATGAAGCGCGCATTGGCGCCGAACAGGATGGAGCCGGGTTGCATCGGGCCTCGGGTGCTCTGGGAGCGGTTCAGAGGATGGGAGACCGGACGGAAGGGCTCCGCCCGGAATAGAATCGGGTCCTTTTACGACAGGCGGTTGACGGCATCAATATGCAGTCGAACCATGCCCCCCGTCCGGAAAACGCAAGCTTGTGAGGCTGGAAAGCCAAGACGGGCACACAAGCGAAAGGGTCTTGCCGGGCCCAAGACATGGTACTGCGGCGGCGCGTTTCAAATCGTACCTCACAGGGCGTATGGTCAAGGACTTGACGGCACCCCGGCCGGACACAGCTTCGTGCCGCCCGCCGGGCCGATAATAACGATAGGGAAACGACCCATGAGCCAGACCGCCCTGCCCCGCACCGCCGCCGGCGGCCTCTCCCGCCACCTCGTCGCCTTCGCCGCGGGATTCCTGGCCGTGCTCGTCTTCCACCAGGGGGTGCTGGTGCTGCTGAACCTCATGGGGCTGCTGCAGGCCAATGTCTACAACATGACGCCCACGGCGCCGCTGGGCGTGCCGGCGGTCCTCTCCGCCAGCTTCTGGGGCGGGGTGTGGGGCATCCTGCTGATGCTGATCCTGGACCGCCGCCATCGGGACGCGAAATGGTGGCTGATCGCATTGGTCTTCGGCGCGCTGGGCCCGACCCTGGTCGCCTGGTTTGTCGTCGCCCCGATCAAGGGCCGCCCCATCGCCGGCGGCTGGAACCCCGCCACGATCTGGATCGGCCCGCTGATCAACGGCGCCTGGGGCGTCGGCACCGCGCTCCTCGTGCGGCTGTCGGAGCGGGTCCGGGGGGTGTGAGGCTGGCGCGAGCGGAACCGGGAGAGGCTGTGCCGTGGTGCGCCCTTCGACAAGCTCAGGGTGAGGGTCGGGAGTGCCAGGCACTCCTCCTTCCCGAGGCCACCGGGAGCAGCACAAAGGTCCTCATCCTGAGCCTGTCGAAGGACGCACAGCGGCAACGCTGCCCATGGCCGGGAGCCTCCCGCAGGTCGCATGGAGCCGGAGCCGTATTGTGACCGACGAACATGCCACGAAACAAAAACGGCGGCCCCTCGCGAGGCCGCCGTTTCCGTTTCCGACCTACGCGCGGAGGTTACCCGCGCATGGCCTTCAGCATGGTGCTGCCCAGGCTGGCCGGGCTGTCGGAGACGTGGATGCCGGCGCGCTTCAGCGCCTCCACCTTGAACTCCGCCGTGTCGTTGCCGCCGGAGATGACGGCGCCGGCATGGCCCATGCGGCGGCCCGGAGGCGCCGTGCGGCCGGCGATGAAGCCGACGACCGGCTTCTTCGACTTGGCCTGCTTCAGGAACTCGGCGCCATCGACCTCGGCGTCGCCGCCGATCTCGCCGATCATGATGATGCCCTCAGTCTCCGGGTCCTTCAGGAACAGCTCGAGGCTGTCCACGAAGTTGGTGCCGTTGACCGGGTCGCCGCCGATGCCGATGCAGGTGGTCTGGCCGAGCCCGGCCGCCGTGGTCTGCGCCACCGCCTCGTAGGTCAGCGTGCCCGAGCGGCTGACAATGCCGATCTTGCCGCGCTTGTGGATGTGGCCCGGCATGATGCCGATCTTGCACTCGTCCGGCGTGATGATGCCGGGGCAGTTCGGGCCGATCAGGCGGGTCTTGGAGCCGGCGAGGGCGCGCTTCACCTTCACCATGTCCAGAACCGGGATGCCCTCGGTGATGCAGACCACCAGCGGGATCTCGGCGTCGATCGCCTCGAGGATGGCGTCGGCGGCGAAGGGCGGCGGCACGTAGATGACCGACGCGTTGGCGCCCGTCTTCTCCACCGCCTCGGCCACCGTATCGAAGACCGGCAGGTCGAGGTGCTTGGAGCCGCCCTTACCGGGCGTCACGCCGCCGACCATCTTGGTGCCGTAGGCGATGGCCTGCTCGGAGTGGAAGGTCCCCTGCGCGCCGGTGAAGCCCTGGCAGATGACCTTGGTGTTCTTGTCGACGAGAACGGCCATTTACGCGGCCTCCTTCACGGACTTCACGATCTTCTCGGCCGCGTCGGCCAGATTGTCGGCGGAGAGGATGGGCAGGCCGCTGTCGGCCAGGATCTTCTTGCCGAGGTCGACGTTGGTGCCTTCCAGGCGGACCACCAGCGGGACGTGCAGGCTGACCTCGCGGGCCGCCGCCACCACGCCCTCGGCGATCACGTCGCAGCGCATGATGCCGCCGAAGATGTTGACGAGGATGCCCTCGACGTTCGGATCGGACAGGATGAGCTTGAAGGCCGTGGTCACGCGCTCGCGCGTGGCGCCGCCGCCGACGTCCAGGAAGTTCGCGGGCTCGCCGCCATAGAGCTTGATGATGTCCATCGTCGCCATGGCGAGGCCGGCGCCGTTCACCATGCAGCCGATGTTGCCGTCCAGCTTCACGTAGTTGAGGCCGTGCTTGGTGGCCTCGGTCTCCGACGCCTCCTCCTCGGACTCGTCGCGCAGGTCCTCGACGTCCTTGTGGCGGTACAGCGCGTTGTCGTCGAAGCCCATCTTGGCGTCGAGCGCGATGACCTCGCCGCCGCCGGTCACGACCAGCGGGTTGACCTCGAGCAATGCGGCGTCCAAGTCGGTGAAGGCCTTGTACATGGCCGTCAGCAGCTTCACGGCCGCGCCGACCTGCTTGCCTTCCAGACCCAGGGCGAAGGCGACCTTGCGGGCGTGGAAGCCCTCCAGGCCCGTCACCGGGTCGATGGCGACCTTCAGGATCTTCTCGGGCGTGTTGTGCGCCACCTCCTCGATCTCCATGCCGCCCTCGGTCGAGGCGACGATGGTGACGCGGCTGGTGTTGCGATCCAGCAGCATCGAGAGGTAGAGCTCGCGCTTGATGTCGCAGCCTTCCTCGACATAGAGGCGCTTGACCTCCTTGCCCTCGGGACCGGTCTGCTTGGTCACCAGCACGTGGTTCAGCATCTCCTTCGCGTTGGCCTCGACCTCGTCGATCGACTTGACCACGCGGACGCCGCCCTTGCCCTGCGGGTTATCGGCGAAGCGCCCGGCACCACGGCCGCCGGCGTGGATCTGGGACTTCACGACCCAGACCGGACCGCCCAGCTCCTCGGCGACCTTGCGGGCCTCGGCAGGGGTGTAGGCGACGCCGCCGCGGGGAACCGCGACGCCGTATTTCTTCAGCAGGCCCTTGGCCTGGTATTCATGGATGTTCATGCGGAGACGCCGGTTTCCTGGTTGGGGAACGACCCGGCCATAAAGGCCGCCACCGCGGGAGGGGTATCCCTCGCGCGGCGCGCACTGTAGCACCCTTCCCCCGGGGATCAACCCCGATCAGACGGGTAGCCCGCCCCGGAAAAAGACTGGCGGCGCCTCGAATGTAAGCACTACCGGATCATGTCCGGCCGGGCGCAAGGATCGTGCGCGGCGGCGCCGGCAAACGAAAAGGGCGCCCTCCCCGGCCGGGAAGGGCGCCCCTCATCGCATCAGGCGGAGGCGGCGGTCAGTGGCCGGCCGGCTTCGGCGCGGCGGCACCGCCGGCGGCCTTCTTCTCCTCCATCCTCTTCTTGTAGTAGGTCCAGCTGGTCTCGTTCGGGCGGGCATCGTCCGCCGGCGGCGGCGCCTTGTAGATCGGGTAGTTGGCCTCGATCTCCTTGCGCAGCGTCTCCGGCATGTCGCTCCAGTCGGACACGCGGCGGCCGGCCGTGTGGAAGTACAGCAGCCCCTCGCGGCCGCCCATCTCCATCCAGGGCAGCCACTGCGACATGCGCACCCAGCCGACATGCACGTCGTCCAGGCCCTTCACCTTCGGATCCAGCAGGCGCTTCTTGTTGGCCATGAAGTTGAACATCTCGGTGGCGTGGTAGGTGCCGCCGACCTGCGCCTGGTACTCGCCCGCCAGCGGGTTGGTGTAGAAGAGCGGCACCTCGGCGCCGATGAACACCGTGTCCTCGATCTCGTAGCCCGACCAGGTGACCGGCTTGCCGTCGCGCCCCGTCGGCATCCAGGTGCTGTTCACCGGGTCGTTGGCGACGTGCATCACCTCGACCTCCTTGCCGGTCCAGGGGTTGGACCATTTGCGCAGGACCTCGCCGGTGTTGGGGTCGAGATAGAGCAGGATCTCGCGGCTGACGAGCTTGAAGCCCTTGCCCTTCTGCGGGTCGTTCACGGTGGTGCAGGCGCGGATGTTCATGCCCTGGACCTGGAACAGCCGCTTGTCCGCCTCACCCTGGCGGCGCGAGAAGACGTCGCCCTGCCAGTAGTAGAGCGCCGGCTTGCCGTCCTCGAGATGGCAGTGGATCTTGCGGTTCGCCGTCAGCACGCCCTCGGGCGTGGCGAGATCGATGGCCTGGGCCTGGACCCCGGAAACCGGCAGCAGCAGCGCCCCGGCGACGAGCGCGGAGCGGAACAGACGGGACGCGGACAAGATCACCCTCCCCTTATCGATTGGTTCGTGCGGGGAGTGTGGCCCAAGCCGGCATCAAATGCCATATCAATATGGCATTTGATGCGGCGGGGTATTCAGCCTCAGGCCAGGACGAAATGCCAGGCGCTGAGCGCCGGCAGCGAGCGGGTGAAGGCGTTGGCCGATACGGTGGTCGCGGCGCTGGGCTTGCGGATCGCGGCGGAGCTGGCATCGAAGGTGAATCCGTCCAGCGTGCGGAAGGTCCGGCCGCCGCCGACGGTCGCGCTGACGCTGACCGCCGCCGTCGTCTTGTTCACCATGACGACATGCAGCCGGCCGGTGGCGGCGCTGGTCGCGGCCCAGACCGACAGCTTGGCCGGATCGGCCGCCGAGGCGCCGACCGAGGTGTCGCCGAAGCGACCGCCAGCGCCGTCATAGTTGCGGTAGAGCCTGTAGGCGCTGCCGACGAAGCCGTCGGGCAGGCCCCAATGGTAGCCGGCATGCACCCCGAAGCGGCCGAAGGCGCCCAGCACGTCCGCCACCGCCAGGCCGGAGGCGACGATGGAGCTGGCGCCGTAGTTGAACTCGGTGATGCCCAGCTTGGTGCCCGGATACCATTTGTCCACGATCCGCTGCAGCGAGGGCAGCAGCGGCAGGCGCAGGTCGAAGGTCTGGTTCGGGCCGTACCACTGGCCGATCCAGCTGTTCTCGACGAAGCGTCCGTCCCACAGCGAGCGCGGCGCCTGCAGCCGGTCGTTCTGGAGACCCGCCGTGTTGCTGAACGGGATCTGGCCGGCGTTGCACTCGGGGTACCAGTGAACGTCCAGCACATCCAGCAGGCGGACGCCGGTGCGGTCCTGCTCGGCCTTGAAGGCGGCCAGATAGGCGCCCAGGAAGTTGCCGTACTGGGCGTAGGCCGCGCGGTCCGGCGCCTCCTGCAGGTTCCACATCTCGGAGAAGCCGAAGGGCACCGGGCCGTAGATCAGCGCGCCCGGGTCGATCGACTTGATCATCCGGGCGGTGGCGATGCCCTTCTCGATCAGCTCGGCATAGGTGGCCTTGGCCGGGTGCAGGTAGGGGTGGCTGTCGAACCAGAGGCCCGGTTCGTTATCCAGCGCGTAGGCGCGGATGCCGTTGCCGCTCCCCGACGCCCCGTGGCGCTGCACCATCAGGCGCACGAACTCGTCAATGCGGACGGCGCTGGCGTCGGCGCTGGCCTGCAGCGCGATCGGGCGCCAGCGGGCGGACGGCGCGGTCTGCGCCTGGGAGACGGGGCCGGCATTGTCGGCGGCGACATATCCTGCCAGCGGCACCGTCACCAGCGTCTCCGCCCCCATGGCGCGGGAGTCGGTGTGGAACTTGGAGACGACCGAGCCGGGCGTCCGGTACTCGGCCTGCGGCACGCCCAGGTTCCAGGGCAGGTAGTCGTCGTTCTGGTGATAATAGTCCTTGCCGGCGTGGCTGTGGTTGGTCTGCCAGTTGTAGCCGGTGAGCCGGTTGCCGCCCAGGCGCCGCGCGGCGATCCCGGCCGCCTTGTCCGTGGCGACCGAGCTGCCGCCGAACTCGTTGGTGCCGTAGATCAGCGGGCTGATCGGGCGCGGGGCGTCCGCCGTGTTGATGGTGACGGCGACGGCGCCGGTGGTCGGCGAGGTCGTCGGCGGCTTCCTCGCCGCCAGCGCCACGCCCGGCGCCATCAGCGCCACCGTGGCGGCACCGGCTCCCATCAGGCCCCGGCGGCCCACCTTGCTGTCACGATCACTCATCCCCAGGCTCCCATCGTCTCGAGGTATCCGGCATAGGCGGACACCCGCTCTATTCGGCATGACTTGCTGTAGCCGCAGCCTCGTCCAGGATCAGTGACCGGTGTCACAGAAATCGATAGGAGCAATTTGGGACGAAATTGGGTTGTTGGTGGGGATTACTGTGATGACGGGGATGGGCCGGCGCTCCCTTGACCCGCGGAACAGGGAGCCCCACACTTGACCAAGCTTGACCAAGGAGGTTCCGTGGAGACCTTCAACCTCTACAAGGCGAAGACGAACCTGTCGCAACTGGTCGACCGCGCCGTCTGCGGCGAGGAGATCATCATCGCCAAGGCCGGACGGCCGATGGTGCGCCTTGTGCCGCTGGAAGGGCAGTCGCGGCCGAGAGAGCTGGGGCTGCTGAAGGGTCGCATCCGGATAGGGGACGATTTCGACGATCCCCTGCCGGAGGAGATGGCGGCTGCCTTCCGGGGCGAGCGTCCGTGAGGCTGCTGCTCGACACCCATGTCTATCTCTGGTCGATGGCCGGAGATCAGAGGCTGGGAGCCGTGGCGTCGGCAGCCATCCGATCACCACAGAACCAAGTGTTCGTTAGCGCAGTGACAGCTTGGGAAATCGCCATTAAGCGTACCCTCGGCAAGCTGGACTTCCCGGTAGATGAGTTCGAGGTCCAGACGGACGCCGCGGGCTTTCGACTGATCGACATCACCACCGCTCATGGCATCGCCGCCGGCTCGTTGCCGCGTCACCATGACGATCCCTTCGACCGCATGCTGATCGCCCAGGCACAGCTGGAGGGGCTGACCCTCGTGACGGCCGACATGCGCCTGCCCAGCTACGGTATCGCGACCCTTCGTCCCTGAGGACACCCAAAGAAAAACCCCGCCCGGTCTCCCGGGCGGGGCTCTCCAACTCGGGGCCGTAGGTGCCGACGTCAGCCGGCGACCTTGCGGGTGACCTCGACCAGCTGGCGGACCGCGTCGACCGACTTGTCGAACATGGCCTTCTCGTCGGCGTTCAGCTCGATCTCGACGATCTTCTCGACGCCGCCGGCGCCGATGATCACCGGCACGCCGATGTAGAGGCCGTCCACGCCGTACTGGCCGGTCAGCTTGGCGGCGCAGGGCAGGACGCGCTTCTTGTCGCGCAGGTAGCTTTCGGCCATGGCGATGGCGCTGGAGGCCGGGGCGTAGAAGGCCGAGCCGGTCTTCAGCAGGCCGACGATCTCGGCGCCACCGTCACGGGTGCGCTGCACGATCTTGTCCAGGCGCTCCTGCGTGGTCCAGCCCATCTTGACCAGGTCGGGCAGCGGGATGCCGGCGACGGTGGAGTAGCGCACCGACGGCACCATCGTGTCGCCGTGGCCGCCCAGCACGAAGGCGGTGATGTCCTCGACCGAGACCTTGAACTCCTCGGCCAGGAACCAGCGGAAGCGGGCGCTGTCCAGCACGCCGGCCATGCCGACGACCTTGGCCGGGTCGAAGCCGGTGACCTCCTGCATGAGGCCGACCATCGCGTCCAGCGGGTTGGTGATGACGATGACGAAGGCGTCCGGCGCGTTCGCCTTGATGCCCTCGCCCACGGCCTTGATGACCTTGGCATTGATGCCGACCAGGTCGTCGCGGCTCATGCCCGGCTTGCGCGGCACGCCGGCGGTGACGATGACGACGTCGGCGCCCGCGATGTCGGCATAGTTGGAGGTGCCGGAATAGTGGGCGTCGAAGCCCTCCACCGGCGAGGCCTCGGCGATGTCCAGGGCCTTGCCCTTGGCCACGCCCTCCGCGTCGGGAATGTCGAGCAGGATGATGTCACCCAGCTCCTTCAGGCCGGCCAGCAGGGCCAGGGTGCCGCCGATCTGGCCGGCGCCGACGAGAGCGATCTTCTTGCGTGCCATGGGTGCGTCCTCGGAATTTCTTCGGGTTGGAGCGGGCCGCCGGCCACGTGCCTGCGCCTGCCCTCGCGGTGGGGTCCTTAGCGCGATTCCCCGCGCCCCGCAAGGCACGAACCCGCATCCCCTCCTTACGAATCAGCGATCCCGAAGAACTCGAGCTGCCAGAGCAATTCCGTTTCCGTCAGCGGGTAATCGACGCCATGCCGCGCGTTCAGCAGCTTGCGCGGCGGGATGCCGGCGCCGCGGGCCTGCAGCTGCCGTGCCCCGCGCATCGACAGGCCGGCCCGCCAGGCCAGCGCCGTCACCGCGCGCGGGCTGCCGCTGTCCAGCATCTTGCGCACGATCTCCGGCGGGATGCGGGCCAGCAGCGCCAGCGCCGCCTGGACGAAGGCGCGGTCACCCCAGGAGAGCGCGTCCCACACCGCCTCCTCCGTCAGCCGGCCGGCGTCGTAGAGGCGCGCGGCGCGCATCTCCGGCTGTTCCTTGCGGACATAGTCGCGGGCCCAGTCCAGCCGGCGGGACACGGCGTCGCTGATCTCCTCGCTGGCCCTGGCGTCCAAGCCGCCGTCGCGGCGTAGCGCCCAGCGCACCGTCTCGTCGACGAAGGAGGACAGGCGCCTGGCGAAGTCCGGCGGCAGGCCGGGCGTGCCCAGCGGCGGCAGGCTGGCGCCCGGATTGTTCAGCAGCGACGCGGCGGCGGCCGCGTCGCCGCCGCGCAGCACGGCCTCGGCCACCGGGCGCGAGACGGCGCGGCGGGCGGCGATGGCCTCGGCCACCCAGCCCTCCCCCGCCCGGCTCGCCAGCAGGTCCAGCAGCGCCTCGTCCGACAGGCCGGCGCAGAGCCGCAGCACCGGTTCCGCCACCTCGCGCGCCACGTCGCGGGCGAGCGTGACGGCGATCCTCGGCGGGGCGCAGTCGATGTCGGCGATGGCGCTGGCGACGGCGGCGCGCACCCGCGCCAGCTGGTCGGCGGCCAGCATCTCCAGCGCATGGACGGCGAGGTCGCGCAGCGCCGCCTGCTCGGCCGGCAACAGCCCCGGCAGGGCGCGGCCGAGACGGGCGGCCAGGAACTCCTTGACCTGCGGGTCGGGATCGCGCGCCAGCCGGGCGACGGCGCGCAGGGGCGTGGCGTCGTTGGCCGCCACCGCCCGGCGCACCTCCGGCGCGTCGTCGTCGGCGAGGTAGTAGAGCAGTTCCGGCCGGACATCGACCTGCACCGCCAGCTCCGCCCGCACCGAGGGGTCGGGGTCGGCCGCGCGGTCCTTGGCCTTCTGGTAGGCCATCAGGGCGCGGGAATTGACCGCCGGGCCGCCGGGTCCGGAGGGAATGTCAGGGGGGCCGTCGGGGCCGGGCGCCTCGTCCTTCATGGCGGCCAGGGTACCACGGACGGCAAGTCCGGCGACACTGGCATGCCCCCTCCACTCACGTCAGGTGCTCGCTCTCCATATAGTCCTCCGCCTGCATCTCCATGAGCCGGCTGACCGTGCGCTGGAACTCGAACGCATGCGGGCCGTCGGCGTAGATCTGCTCCGGAGGGCAGGATGCGGCGGCGATGAGCTTGACCTTGTGCTCGTACAGCGCGTCCACGAGGATCATCAGGCGCTTGGCCTCGTTGCGGTCCTCGGCCTTCAGGCGGGGGATGCCGTCGACCAGCACCGTGTGGAAATGGGTGGCGATGGCGAGGTAGTCGGCGGCGCCCAGCGGCTTGACGCAGAGATCCTCGAACTGGAACCAGGCCACGCCGCGGGCGGCGCGCGGCACCTCCACCCGGCGGCCCTGGGTGGTCAGGTGGCAGCGCTGGCCCTCGGCCCCGTCGGTCATGTCGCGGAAGGCGCGGGTCAGCGCGATGCTCGACTCGCGGCCGAGCGGGTAATGGAACACCTTCTGCCCCTTCAGCCGCGCCAGCCGGTAGTCGGTGGCGCCCGCCAAATGCAGCACGTCCAGCCGCTCCTTCAGGAGCGCAATGAAGGGCAGGAAGCGGTCGCGCTGCAGCCCGTCCTTGTAGAGGTCGTCGGGCGGCCAGTTGCTGGTCGCCACCACCACCACGCCCAGCTCGAACAGCGCGGTGAAGAGCCGGCCCAGGATCATGGCATCGGCGATGTCGGTGACGTGGAACTCGTCGAAGCAGAGCAGCCACGCCTCCTCGGCGATGGCGCGGGCCAGCTCGGGCAGCGCCTGGTCGACGCCGATGGTGGAGGGCCCGTCCCCCTTCTCCCTGGCCTGCACCGACTGGCGCCATTCATGGATGCGGGCGTGGACCTCCAGCATGAACTGGTGGAAATGGACCCGCCGCTTGCGCTCCACCGGCGCCGTCTCGAAGAACAGATCCATCAGCATGGACTTGCCGCGGCCGACATCGCCGTAGATGTACAGCCCCTGCGGCGCCGGGTCCGGCCGCCGAGCCAACCCTAGCCGCGCCCGCCAGCCGACATGACCCAGCGCCGGCCGGTAGTCCAGCAGGGCGTGCCACAGGCTCTGCAGCTTCTCCGCCGCCAGCGCCTGCGCCGGGTCGGACTTCAGCGCGCCGGCGCTGCGCCGCGCGCGGTAGAGGGCCAGGGGCCCCTCTTTGGCGGGGCTGTCGGGGGCGGGGCCGGTCATGGAGAGGTCCGGTGAAGGGCGGGGGTCCTTCCTAGCGAAACGCGGCGGGGGCGGCAAGCGGACCGGGACAGCGGCGAAGGCCGCACGGGAATGTTGCAAGCCTGCGTGCGCCTCAGGCAGTGTGAACGTGTTAACACCTCTGTCGAGTCTTCCCCCCATGCTCCGCCTCGCCGCGCTGCTTCTGTGCGTCCTGCTGCCGGCCGGTGCCGCCCGGGCCGATTGCGCGCTGCGGATGGCCTGGACCCCGTGGGAGCCCTTCTTCATCAGCACGCCCGACGGCCCCGCCGGCATCGACCATGACCTGGCGGTGGAGGCGGCGCGCCGGGTCGGCTGCGCCGTCATCTGGCAGGAGATGCCCTGGGTCCGCGCCATCGCCATGATGAAGAGCGGGCTGGTGGACGCGCTGGTGGGCGTGCAGCCGACGCAGGAGCGCGGGGCGCTGGGCCGGCTGGTCGGACCCCTGCGCGGCGGGCGTAACGTGCTGTATGTCCGGCGGGGAGAGGCGGCGCGCTGGCCGCTCGCCAGCCTGTCCGACATCCCGGGCACCCGCTTCCGGCTGGGCATCCAGCGCGGCTCGCGCTACAGCCAGGAATACGAGACGCTGCTGGCGTCCGGCCGGCTGGCGCCGAACCTGATGGAAGCGAACGGCTCCGCCGGCGGGCTGACGATGCTGGCGCGCGGCCGGGTGGACGGTTTCCTGGAGGGCGAGACGGTGGGGACCCACCTCGCCCGCCGGCTGGGCCTCACCGACCAGCTGGAGATCCACCCCATGCCGGTCTCCGCGAGCGACGCCTTCATGCTGCTCTCCACCACCACCGTGCCGCCGGACCGCGCCGACCGGCTGCAGCAGGCGCTCGACGCGATGCGGGCGGACGGCACCGTGGAGCGCATCAAGGCGCAGGCGCGCTGACGCCGCCCTCCCGGCAAAGGAAAAGGCCGCGCCCCTGGGGGAGCGCGGCCCGTTCCGTCCCGATCGGCGGGGCGATCAGTCGGCGTAGACGCCGGCCTGGGTGATGACCGGCTGCCAGCGGGCGATCTCGGCCTTCACGAAGTCGCCCAGCACCTTCGGCGTGGCGCGCTCCTGGGCCACCGGCTCGGTGCCCAGTTCGGCGAAGCGGGTGATGACCGTCTGGTCCTTCAGCGCGGTCTGCAGCGCCTTGGACAGCTTGTCCACCACCGGCTGCGGCGTGCCCTTCGGCGCGTAGAGCCCGTGCCAGACCGCCACCTCGACGCCGGTCAGGCCGGCCTCCTTGGTGGTCGGCAGGTCGGGCAGCGACTTCACGCGGGTCGGCGTGGTCACGGCATAGGCCTTGATGGCCCCGCCCTTGATCTGGCTGGTGGTGTTGGTGGTCTGGTCGCACATCAGGTCGACCTGGCCGCCGACCAGGTCGTTCATGGCCGGGCCGGTGCCCTTGTAGGGCACGGTCGTCAGCTGCACGCCCAGCGCCTGCATCATCAGCATGCCGCAGAGATGCGAGGCGGCGCCGACGCCGGCATTGGCGAGCGTGACCTTGTCCGGGTTCTTCTTAACGTAGGCGACCAGCTCCTTGAGGTCCTTCGCCGGGAAGTCCTTCTTGGCGACGATGGTCATCGGCACGTCGGTGATGAGCCCGACCGGCGCGAAATCCTCGGCCGGCTTGTACTTCAGGTTCCGGTAGAGGGTGGCCGAGGTGGCCTGGCCGATATGGTGCAGCAGCACCGTATGGCCGTCGGCCTCCGCCCCCGCCACGCGGGCGGCACCGATGGTGCCGCCGGCGCCGCCGACATTCTCGACGATAACCTGCTGGCCCAGCGTCTGGCTCATGTTCTGGGCGATGAGGCGCGCCACCGTGTCGGTCGGCCCGCCGGCGGCGAAGGGCACGACCATGGTGATGGGCTTGGTCGGGAAGTTCTGTGCCGAGGCGCCGGACCAGGCCATGACCGTGGCGAGCGCGGCGAAGGCGAACGACTTGTAGCGCATGGTTCCTCCCAAGGATTGTCGTTGTGGCGTTGAACTAGGGCGGCGCGGCGCGGGCTCAATCCTCCTCCTGGAAGACCTCCTCGCGGCCGCGGCGGACGGACGGCAGCAGCACGATCAGCAGCAGCGCCAGCGCGATCAGCAGCAGCACGGCGCTGATCGGGCGGGTGACGAAGACGCTGGGGTCGCCGCGGGCGATCAGGAAGGCGCGGCGGAGATTCTCCTCCATCAGCGGGCCCAGCACGAAGGCCAGCAGCAGCGGCGCCGGCTCGAACCCCAGCTTGATCAGCCCGTAGCCGGCCAGCCCGAAGAAGGCGACCAGCAGCACGTCCACGAAGCTGTTGTTCACCGTGAAGACGCCGATGCAGCAGAACAGCAGGATGGCGGGGTAGAGCAGCCGGTAGGGCACGCGCAGCAGCCGGACCCAGATGCCGATCAGCGGCAGGTTGATGACGACCAGCAGGGCGTTGCCGATCCACATGCTGGCGATCATGCCCCAGAACAGGGTGGGGTTCTCCACCATGACGGTGGGACCGGGGATGATGCCCTGGATGGTCATGGCGCCGACCATCAGCGCCATGACGGCGTTGGGCGGGATGCCCAGGGTCAGCAGCGGGATGAAGCTGGTCTGGGCGCCGGCGTTGTTGGCGCTCTCGGGTCCCGCCACCCCCTCGATGGCGCCGCGGCCGAAGCGCTGCGGCTCCTTCGCGATCTTCTTTTCCAGCGTGTAGCTGGCATAGGGCGCCAGCACCGCGCCGTTGCCGGGCAGGATGCCCAGCACGCTGCCGATGGCGGTGCCGCGCAGCACCGGCGGGAAGCTCTGCTTGATGTCGGCCCAGGTCGGCAGCAGGCCGGTGATCTTCGCCCCCAGCACGCCGCGGTCCTGCGTGTGCTCCAGGTTGCGCAGGATCTCCGCCACGCCGAACAGGCCGATGGCCAGCGTGGTGAAGTTGATGCCGTCGGCCAGCTGCGGAATGCCGAAGGTCAGGCGCTGTTCGCCGGATTCGAGGTCGGAGCCGACCGTGCCCAGCAGCAGCCCGACCATGATCATGGCGACGGCCTTCAGCACCGAGCCGCTGGCCAGCACCGTGGCGCCGACCAGGCCCACCACCATGAGCGCGAAATACTCCGCCGGGCCGAAATTCTGCGCCACCTGGCTCAGCAGCGGGCCGGCCAGCGCCACCAGGAATGTCGCCACCGTGCCGGCGAAGAAGCTGCCCAGCGCCGCGATGCCCAGCGCTGCTCCCGCCCGGCCCTGCCGCGCCATCTGGTGGCCGTCCAGCGTGGTCACGACCGAGGAGGTCTCGCCCGGCATGTTGACCAGGATGGCCGTGGTGCTGCCGCCGTACTGGGCGCCGTAATAGATGCCCGCCAGCATGATCAGCGCGCCCAGCGGGTCGAGCGTGAAGGTGATGGGCAGCAGCATGGCGATGGTGGCGATCGGCCCCAGGCCCGGCAGCACGCCGATCAGCGTGCCGACCAGCGCGCCGATGAAGCAGAGCCCCACATTCTGGAAGGTCAGCGCGGCGCCGAAGCCCAGCGCGAGGTTCGAGAAGACGTCGCCCATCGCGTCACATCCTCGGCCAGATCGGCAGCGGCAGCCCCAGGGCCACCGGGAACAGCAGCACCGCGAACAGGATCAGGCTGGCGCCGAACAGCAGCGCGTCGCGCCAGCGCAGGTCGGGCGCCGCGGCGGACGAGACCAGCACCAGCAGCGCCGCCGAGATCACCAGCCCCAGGCTGCGGATGGTGAAGGCGAAGAGCACGATGGCGGCCAGCACCGGCAGCATGGAGCGCAGGTGCCAGCGCTGCAGCGCCGGGCCGTCCAGCCGCAGCGAGCGCACCACCAGCACCAGCCCGAAGGCGCCGACGATCAGCGAGAGCGCGGCCGGGAACCAGCCCGGGCCCATGCGCGCGGCGGTGCCGATCCGGAGTTCCCCGATCTGCGACCAGGCGATCAGCGCCAGCAGCAGCAGCGCCGCCCCGCCGACCAGATCCTGCGGGCTACGGACGCGCACGCGACGCCGCTCCCGCCACCGGCACGACCCTGTCCATGTTCCCCATCGACACGCCCGCTCCCTGCTGCGGCCGGACCGTCGCGCCCATCATTGCGCCGTCCGGCATTCATTAACCTCGTTTTACCGCCTTGCCTGCAAAGGCGCAATCACGCGTCCGGCTGAGTCCAAGCGGCTGATCTTGCCGAAAATGCCAAGGAATCCGGTCTAGCCGTCAGGATCGTGCGCGGGACCTATGCGCCGGGAAAGGCACTTGCGCGCTTCCCGAGCCGCGCGGCGCTGTGGCACATAGGGACCCCGATATTCCTCCAGGCCCGTGCCTGCCTTCCGGAGACTGCGTTCCATGGACAAGTTCACCGTCCTGACCGGCGTCGCGGCGCCCCTGCGGATCATGAACGTCGACACCGACATGATCATCCCGGCGCGCTACCTGAAGACGATCCAGCGCACGGGCCTCGGCGCCGGCCTCTTCTCCTCGATGCGCTTCAACGAGGACGGGTCGGAGAAGGCGGATTTCGTGCTGAACCGCCCGGCCTACCGCAAGGCCAGCATCCTGATCGCCGGCGACAATTTCGGCTGCGGGTCGAGCCGCGAGCACGCGCCCTGGGCGCTACTGGACTACGGCATCCGCTGCGTCATCGCGCCCAGCTTCGCCGACATCTTCTTCAACAACTGCTTCAAGAACGGCGTGCTGCCGATCGCGCTGCCCCAGGCGACCGTCGACCGACTGATGGCGGCGGCGGAGAACGGCGCCAACGCGACCTTCACGGTCGACCTGGAGCGGCAGGAGATCGCCATGCCGGACGGCGAGCGCGTGGCCTTCGACGTCGAGCCCTTCCGCCGCCACTGCCTGCTGAACGGGCTGGACGACATCGGGTTGACGCTGCAGCAGGGCGCCGCCATCGACAGCTACGAGGCGCGGATGCGGACCGAGCGGCCCTGGACGGTTCGCTGAGGCGGGCGATCTCGAGCGGGCTTCCCTTTCCCGCTCTCCGCGCTGTAAATAGTGTTAACGCATTAACATTGGGAAGAAGCGGTCCATGGCCTCCGAGAGAAACCTGTTGATCCTGCCGGGTGACGGCATCGGCCCCGAGGTGATGCGGCAGGTCCGCCGGGTGATCGACTGGTTCGGCCGGCGCCGCGGCATCGGCTTCGAGGTCACGGAAGGCCTGGTCGGCGGCGTCTCCTACGATGCGCACGGCACGCCGCTGACCGACGCCACGCTGGCCGCCGCCATGGAGGCCGACGCGGTGCTGTTCGGCGCCGTCGGCGGGCCGAAATGGGACGATGTCGGCTTCGCCAACCGCCCCGAGGCGGGGCTGCTGCGGCTGCGCAAGGAGATGGACCTCTTCGCCAACCTGCGGCCGGCGGTGGTGTTCGACGCGCTGGTCGACGCCTCCACGCTCAAGCCCGAGGTCGTCCGCGGGCTCGACCTGATGATCGTGCGCGAGCTGACCGGCGGCGTCTATTTCGGCGAGCCGCGCGGCATCGAGGATCTGGGCAACGGGGTGCGCCGCGGCGTGAACACCCAGGTCTACACGACGCCGGAGATCCACCGCGTCGCCCGCGTCGCCTTCGAGCTGGCGCGCAAGCGCTCCAACAAGGTCTGCTCGGCCGAGAAGGGCAACGTCATGGAGTCCGGCCTGCTGTGGCGGCAGGACGTGACGGCGCTGCACAAGGCCGAGTATGGCGACGTGGAGCTCAGCCACATGCTGGCCGACGCCTGCGCCATGCAGCTGGTGCGCAATCCCAAGCAGTTCGACGTCATCGTCACCGACAATCTGTTCGGCGACATATTGTCGGACCAGGCGGCGATGCTGACCGGCTCCATCGGCATGCTGCCCTCGGCCTCGCTGGGCGCGGCCGACGCCAACGGCAAGCGCAAGGCGCTGTACGAGCCGGTCCACGGCTCGGCGCCGGACATCGCCGGCAAGGACGTCGCCAACCCCATCGCCTGCCTGCTGAGCTTCGGCATGGCGCTGAAATACTCCTTCGACCTGGGCGACGAGGCCGACCTCATCACCCGGGCGGTGCAGAACGTGCTGAAGGGCGGCATGCGCACGGGCGACATCATGTCCCCGGGCATGGCGCGCTGCTCCACCTCGGTCATGGGCGACAGCATCCTGCGCGAGCTGGACAAGCTGGTCGCCTGATCCGGGCATGGCGCCGCCGACCATCCGCGTGCGCCCCGCCCGTCCGGGCGACGAGGAGGCGGTGGCAGCCATGATCGCGGCCCTGGCTTCGGAAGAGGGCGCGCCGCCGCCCTCCCTCACCCCGGCCCGCTTCCGCCGCGCGGCCTTCGCTGAACGCCCCCTGCTGCGGGCGCTGCTGGCCGACCTGGATGGCCGCCCCGCCGGGGTGGCGCTTCTCACCCATGGTTACGATACCGGAACGGCCAGCGCGGGGCTTGTCGTCGAGGACCTCTATGTCGAGCCGCTGGCCCGCCGGCGCGGCGTCGCCCGCGCCCTGCTGGCCGAGGCCGCGCGCGAGGCAAGGCGCGCCGGCGGCGAGTGGCTGTCCTGGCACGTCCGCAGCCGGAACGTTCCCGCCCAGCTCTTCTACCGCTCCCTCGGCGCCGACGCCGAGGCCGTCCACCTGATGGGCCTCTCGGGCGAGGCGTTCCAGCGGCTGGCGGGGTCCTGAACGCTGGGCTGGTTCTCACTGCTGGTTCCAATCGCGACCGTCATCCCGGCGCAGGCCAGGACCCAGGGGTTGCAGCCATCAAGGATCGATGAAGCCCGCTTGTAGATCGCATGGAGCGGAGCGCAATGCGACATGATCCGGCCGGGATGTCGCATTACGGCTCCGCCTCCATGCGACCTACGGGCGCTGCATCAAACGCATCCCGCTGCAACCCCTGGGCCCCGGCTTTCGCCGGGGTGACGGGTAGTGGGGTTCATGCGCCCGCAGCCATCATCCAACGGCTCCCGCCTCAGAACCCCGACCCGGGCTGCGCCAGGAACTCCCGCTCCTCCCGCGTGCTCTCGCGGCCGAGGATCGCGTTGCGGTGGGGGAAGCGGCCGAAGCGCTCGACCACCGCCAGATGGCGGCGGGCATAGTCCTGGTAGGTGGCGTGCGAGGTGCGCTCCTCGAACAGGCACACGGCCAGGCGCTGGTCCGCGATGTCCTCGGAATGCTCGAAGGGCAGGTAGAGGAAAGCGCGGCGGTCGTCGTCCGGCATCGCCAGGTCGAAGCCCTGCTCCAGGGCGCGCCGGGCGATGGCGAGCGCCTTCGCGTCGGTGGCGAAGGCCGCCGGCGTGCCCCGGTGGATGTTGCGCGGCACCTGGTCCAGCAGGATCAGCAGCGCCAGCGCGCCGTCGGCGCTCTCCGCCCAGCCGTCGAGTTCGTCCGCCGCCGCCCGGGCATGCAGGTCCCCCAGCCGCGCGGCCACGTCCCGGTCGAACGCCGCCCCGCCCCGGAACCATTTCTCCTTGCCCGCCTCTTCGAACCAGAAGCGCAGGATCGCGGCGATGTCGGCTTGGCTCATGGCGGGCTCCCGGCGTACGTGACGCGCCAGGGGAGCACACCCCGGGGCCAAAAGAAAAGGGCGCCCCCGGAGGGGCGCCCTTCGCTACTCACTCATCCGAGCCCCGAGGCTCAGTGCTGGTCGGCCCAGACGGCGCGCTTGGCGGCGTAGAGCACGGCGGCCAGCACGGTCAGGAACAGCAGCACCATCACGCCGATGCGCTTGCGCGCCTCCAGATTGGGCTCGGCGGCCCAGGTCAGGAACACGGACACGTCGCGGGCCTGCTGGACCGCGGTGGCGTTCGTGCCGTCGGCGTAGGTGACGCCACCGTCGTTCAGGATCGACGGCATGGCGATCAGGTGGCCGGGGAAGTACTCGTTGTAGTACGTGCCGTCCGGAACCTGGAAGCCCTGCGGCGGCTCCCGATAGCCGGTCAGCAGGTGGAAGATGTAGTCCTCGCCATGGGCGCGGGCCTTGGCCATCAGCGACAGGTCCGGCGGCGCCTTGCCGCCATTGGCCGCCGCGGCCGCCTTCTCGTTCGGGAAGGGGGCCTTGAAGCGGTCCGCCGGGATGGCCTTGCGGGTGAACATCTCACCCTCGTCGTTCGGGCCGTCGGTGACCTCGTACTGCGCCGCGATCGCCTTGACCTCCGCCTCCGAGAAGCCCAGGGCCTCCAGGTTGCGGTACGAGACCAGGTTCAGCGAGTGGCAGGTGGCGCAGACTTCCTTGTAGACCTGGAAGCCGCGCTGCGCCTCGGCACGGTTGAAGGTGCCGAAGAAGCCGGCGGCGCCGGTCTGCCAGAAGGGCCGGTTCACCGCGCCGTGCTGCCAGGACTCATGCGGCGGCACCACCTCGGTACCGGCGGCCAGGGCCGAGCCGGCCCCCGAGAGGGCGACCAGGCCGGCCAGGAACAGGGTGCGAAGACGACGCATCAGGCTTTCTCCATCGGCTTGGCGGTCACGCCGGAGGCGAGGGGACCGCCGCCCAGAACCGGCTTGGAAATGCTGGCCGGCAGCGGCCGCGGCTTCTCGATCCAGCCGATGAACGGCAGGGCCAGGAAGAACGCGAAGTACAGCACGGTGCCGAGCTGGCCGATCGCGATGTAGGGCTGCTCGGCCGGCTTGCCGCCGGCATACATCAGCATCGCGAAGGCCGCGACGAAGACCCAGATCCAGATGCGGTAGATCGGACGGAAGCGCGCGCTGCGCACCGGCGAGGTGTCCAGCCAGGGCAGGACGAACAGGATGGCGATGGCGCCGAACATCAGCAGCACGCCGCCCAGCTTCGCCTCGATGAGGACGATGTCGGTGAAGGGGATGCCGATGTTGAAGGTGACGGCGCGCAGGATCGCGTAGAACGGCAGGAAGTACCATTCCGGGACGATGTGCGCCGGGGTCACCAGCGGGTTCGCCGGGATGTAGTTGTCCGGGTGGCCCAGGAAGTTCGGGGCGAAGAAGACGAACGCCGCCCAGAAGATCAGGAACAGGGTGATGCCGAAGCTGTCCTTCACCGTGTAGTACGGGTGGAACGGCACGGTGTCCTGCGGGCCCTTGGGCTCGATGCCCAGCGGGTTGTTCGAGCCGGTGACGTGCAGCGCGGCGACGTGCAGGAAGACGACCGCGAAGATCACGAACGGCAGCAGGTAGTGCAGGGCGAAGAAGCGGTTCAGGGTCGGGTTGTCGACCGAGAAGCCGCCCCACAGCAGGGTGACGATGTCGCCGCCCACCACCGGGATGGCCGAGAACAGGTTGGTGATGACGGTGGCGCCCCAGAAGCTCATCTGGCCCCACGGCAGCACGTAGCCCATGAAGGCGGTCGCCATCATCAGCAGGAAGATCACCACGCCCAGGATCCACAGCAGCTCGCGCGGCTTCTTGTAGGAGCCGTAGTACAGGCCCCGGAAGATGTGGATGTACACGGCGATGAAGAACATCGACGCGCCGTTCATGTGGATGTAGCGGATCAGCCAGCCGAAATTCACGTCGCGCATGATGCGCTCGACGGAGGCGAAGGCCATCGAGGTGTGCGCGGTGTAGTGCATGGCGAGGAAGATCCCGGTCAGGATCATCACCACCAGCACGACCATGGCGATCGCGCCGAAATTCCAGAAGTAGTTGAAGTTCCGCGGAGTCGGGAAGGTCCCGTACTCCTTCTGGATCATCGTGAACACCGGCAGGCGCTGGTCGACCCAGTTCACCACCGGATTCTTGAAAGTGCTCGTCGGGCCGTGGGCCATCTCTTGCTCTCCCCTCGGCTCAGCCGATGCGAATCGAGGTGTCGGTCAGGAACGCGTATTCCGGGACCGCCAGGTTCGTCGGGGCGGGACCCTTGCGGATGCGGCCCGACGTGTCGTAGTGCGAGCCGTGGCAGGGGCAGAACCAGCCGCCGAACTCGCCGCGGTTGTCCGTCGACTTCTGGCCCAGCGGCACGCAGCCGAGATGCGTGCAGACGCCGACCAGCACCAGCCATTCCGGCTTGGTCGCGCGGGCCTCGTCGGCCTGCGGGTCGACCAGCTCGGCCATGTTGACGTTCTTGGCGGCCGTGATCTCTTCCTCGCTGCGGCGGCGGATGAAGACCGGCTTGCCGCGCCAGGTGACCGTGATGGCCTGGCCGACCTGGATCGGGGTCAGGTCGACCTCGATGCTGGCCAGCGCCAGCGTGTCGGCGGCCGGGTTCATGCTGCTGATGAACGGCCAGGCGGCGCAGGCGGCGCCCACCGCACCGGTGGCACCGGCGGCCAGGTACAGGAAATCGCGGCGATTGTGCTCATCGCCCGCGTGCGTGCCGCTCCCGTGCCCATGACCGGGCATATGGGTGGATTCCGCCATAACCCCTCTCTATCTCCTAATGGCCGGGGTCGCCCGAAGCTGCCCCGGCGCCCGCCCTCTTCTGGTTCTCAAGTCTCGTCCCGGTTGCCCGCACGCCCCGGCCGGGACCGCCTCGGAAGGTGCCCCCGGCCCGCATGCGCGCAAGCGGCGACGGTCGGGCATTCGAGCCCGGTCGCGGTAGAGGGATATACATGCGCGTGGTGCGGTTGGGAAGCGCGACAAGAGAACGCGGGGTAGGGGCCCCCATCCGATTTTGCCGGGGCCGTTGACCCCGTCGGCGCGGGCGCGCATCAAGGGGCCGGCCCCCTTCCACCAAGCCGTGACCCACCGCCATGCCCGTGCGGCTCGCCCTCTACCAGCCCGACATCCCGCAGAACGCCGGCACGCTGATGCGGCTCTGCGCCTGCCTGGGCGTGGCCCTGGACATCATCGAGCCCTGCGGCTTCGTGCTGGACGACCGCCGCGTGCGCCGCTCCGGCATGGACTATCTGGAGGGCCTCGACCTCACCCGCCACACCGGCTGGACGTCGTTCGACGCGGCGCGGCGGCAGGCGGGCGGCAGGCTGGTGCTGCTGACGGCACGCGGCGCCGTGCCGCACTTGGACTTCGCCTTCCGGCCCGGCGACACGCTGCTGCTGGGCCGCGAATCGGCCGGGGTGCCGGAGGAGGTCCATGAAGCGGCCGACGCCCGCGTGCTCATTCCCTTGCGCCCCGGCTTCCGCTCCCTCAACGTAGCGATCGCCGGTTCCATGGCCCTCGGCGAGGCGCTGCGGCAGCTGGACGGCTATCCCACCCCGCAGGACCGATCCACCCCATGAGCACTCCCCTCCCCGCGCCCGAGATGCTGGAGCAGCGCAAGGCCCGCGCCTCCGTCTGGTTCGCGGAGCTGCGCGACCGGATCTGCGCCGCCTTCGAGGCGATCGAGGACGAACTGGCGGGCACCGAGCACGGGCACCTGCCCCCCGGCCGGTTCGAGCGCAAGGCGTGGGAGCGGCCGGACCCGTCGGGCGTGCCGGGCGGCGGCGGCGTCATGTCGGTGATGCGCGGCCGCGTGTTCGAGAAGGTGGGCGTCAACATCTCCACCGTCCACGGCACCTTCTCCGAGGAGTTCCGGCAGCAGATCCCGGGGGCGGCCGGCGACGGGCGCTTCTGGGCGTCGGGCATCAGCCTGGTGGCGCACATGCGCTCGCCGCTGGTGCCGGCGGTGCACATGAACACGCGCCACCTCGTCACCTCGAAGGCCTGGTTCGGCGGCGGCGCCGACCTGACGCCCATGTTCATGGACGGCGCCGAGACGGCCGAGGACCGCGACGATTTCCATGCCGCGTTGAAGGCCGCCTGCGACGCGCACGGCGCCGACTATTACCAGCGCTTCAAGGAATGGTGCGACCGCTACTTCTTCCTGCCGCACCGGAACGAGCCGCGCGGCGTCGGCGGCATCTTCTACGACGCGCTGGACACCGGGGACTGGGAGGCGGACTTCGCCTTCACCCGGGCGGTGGGCCTGGCGTTCCTGGACGCCTATCCCCGCATCGTCCGCCGCCGCATGCAGGCCGCCTGGACCGCCGCCCAGCGTGAGCACCAGCTGCTCCGCCGCGGCCGCTACGTCGAGTTCAACCTGCTGCACGACCGCGGCACGCTGTTCGGCCTCAAGACCGGCGGCAACATCGAGGCGATCCTGATGAGCATGCCGCCCGAGGTGAAGTGGCCGTGAGGGTGCGCTAGGTCCCGCTTGAGAACCGCCTGTGTGGTTCTCACCGGCGGTTGCCACTCTCGACCGTCATCCCGGCGGAAGCCGGGACCCAGGGGTTGCAGCGGGATGCGGTGGATGCAGCGCCGGTGTGGTTCGTAGGTCGCATGGAGCCGCAGGCGCAATGCGACATCCCGCCGGAGAATGTCGCATTGCGCTTCGCTCCATGCGACCTACGGGCGCGCTTCATTG
>DASPNP010000080.1:0-50965 GCA_035626475.1 Azospirillaceae bacterium | reverse complement strand
CTACGATCCCTTCATCAAGCGCGGCCTGGACGCGATGAACTACGCGCTCTACCAGGACAGCCGCTTCATGGTGGTGGCGACGCCGTCGGGCGTGACGCTGGCGCCGGAGGGGGGCGCGCACCAGTCGATCGTCACGCCGCTGATCGGCATGGGCCTGCCGAACCTCGCCACCTACGAGCCCGCCTTCGTCGACGAGCTGGCCGTCATCATGCGTTGGGGTTTCGAGTACATGCAGGCTCCCGACGGCGGCTCGGTCTATCTGCGCCTCTCCACCCGGTCCCTGGCGCAGCCGCCGCGGCCGATGACGGCCGAGCTCGCCCGAGCGATCGTAGACGGCGGCTATTGGATGCGTGCGCCGGGGCCGGCGTGCCGGGTGGCGATCGCCTACACCGGTGCGGTGGCGCCGGAGGCGCAGGCCGCGCTGCTGCGGCTGGCCGAGCACGACGCATCGGTGGGCCTCCTCGCCATCACCTCGGCCGACCGTCTCTACCAGGGCTGGTCGTCCGCCCAGGCGGCCCGGCGGCGGGGCGACCAAGCCCGGAGCCATGTGGAGGCCCTGCTGAACCAGCTGCCAAGCGACGCGGCCCTGGTCACCGTGATCGACGGCCACCCCGCAGCGCTCGGCTGGCTCGGCAGCGTCCACCGCAACCCTCTGCATGCGCTGGGCACCATCCGTTTCGGCGAGTCGTCCGATATTCCCGACGCCCTGGCCAAGCATGGGCTCGGCACGGACAGCATCGTCGCCGCCGCGCGGGAGGCGTGCGCCAATCAGCCGTGAACGGGCCGGACCTATCGGCGCGTCGTTGGGAGTGGCGCGCATTCCGGCCGCGGAGATGCACGTCATGGCGGGCGGGTCGTGGAAACGGCTTCCGGACAGCGGCTGCGCCGCAGCTACTGCCGGACCCCGGTCGCAAGCGCTCCCCGCCAGCCGATGGGCTCGCCCTGAAAGGAGACGCGCCCGGTCGGCGCCCCGACCTCCAGGGTCAGCCTGGGCACAGGCGCATGGTCGAGATGAATGGCGATGCCGAGCCGCCGGTACAATTCAAGAAGCTGATCCGCAGCGGGATGTCCTATCCGGAGGGACGGCTCTTCCAGGCCTCCCGGTGCCGTCCGCGCCGGATTCGGTGTGCTCTGCCAATCGATGAAGAAGGGCAGCGCGCCGGCGAAACCGTGACCGAGGAGTTCGAACGCGCGCCACCGCAGAACATCGCCCGCTGGCGTCCGCCGTTCCCCGGGGACCCATAGGACCTCAAGTCCGGCCTGCCGAGCGGCCTCGGCCGTGGCCTCAATCCGGGGCGCGCGCATGGCGAAGTCGATCAAACCGAAACGGGGGCCGCCCATCAGCCCATCGGCATGGCTGAAGATCTCGAGATAGCTATCACCCATGGACGCCAGGGCGTTCACGGTTCCGTACTGCGGATGCGATCCGCCCCGGGTGGGCTCGACCCCCGTCAGCGTCCGGAACTCCGTGATCCCTTGGTCCAGCGTGGACACTCCCAGGATCACATGGTCGAGCCGGTTGTCGTTCGACGCTGCCATTCCCTGATCTTCTCTTTCCGGTGCGCTTTCCGCTCCGCCGCCGGAACCAGCCGGAATCATCCCCAGAGGTCCCGTCCAGGATAGAGGATCCGCTCCTGTTCGTAGACCAGGGCGGGGATCCAGTCCTCCGCCTGCAGCAGAGGGCCGTCCAGATCGACGAACTCGCAGAACTGGGCCACGACCATGGCCGGCGCCATCGCGAGCGAGCTGCCGTTCATGTTGCCGACCATGAGTCCCATGCCGGCGCTTCTGGCGGCCGCGACGATGCGCAGGGCTTCGGTGAGGCCGCCGCTCTTGTCGAGCTTGATGTTCACATAGCGGTAGAGCGTGGCGAGCCGCTCGACGTCCGCCGCGACGTTGCAGGACTCGTCCGCGCACAGCGGAACCGGCCCGTCATAGGCCGCGAGCGCCCCGTCCTGGCCGACCAGCAGCGGCTGCTCGATCAGCACGACGCCGAGTTCGGCCAGCGCCGGCGCCAGGGCCTGCAGGCCGTCAAGGTCCAGCGCCTGGTTGGCGTCGACGATAAGGCGTGCACCAGGCACCGCGGCATGGACGGCGGCCACCTGCTCCAACCCTCCAACCGCACCGATCTTGACCTTCACCACCTTGAAGTCGGAGGCCATGGAGTGCGCGTCGGCCGCCATCGCCTCGGGCGTGTCGATGCCGACCGTGTAGGCGGTATTGATCGGACCCACGCGCTCCAGCCCGGCCAGAGTCCAGGCCGGAACGCCGCGTCGCTTGGCCTCCAGGTCCCATAGGGCGCAATCCAGCGCGTTGCGGGCGCCGCCGGGCGGCAGCAACCCGCCGAGATCAGCCCGTGTCGCGCCCCGCTCGATGTAGGACCGCACGCGCTCGATCTGGGCGGCGATGGTCTCGGGGGTTTCCCCCTTGTAGTCCATGCCGGCCGCCTCGCTCCGGCCCACATGCCCATCCTCCTCGACCGCGACCAGGACGACGCCGATGGTCTCGGCCGTGCCGCGAGCGATGGTGAAGGGCTTGCGCAGCCGCCAGTCGCGGGTCTTGACGGTGAGGCGTCTCATGCGAACAGCCTCTCGACGATGGCGCCGACGCCGGTGGCGATCGGGTCGACGCAGGGCAGGCCGGTTTCGGCGGCGGTGCGCTCCAGAACCGCCTGTCGCTCCGCCTCCGCCATGCCGGACGTGTTGAGGCTGATGCCGACGCAGCGGATGGCCGGATTGGTCAGTCGGCCCAGCGTCAGATAGAGATCGATCGCCTCCCGCAGGGACGGAATCGGGAAGTCCGGATAGCCGTCGATGCAGGTTCGGCGCGGGTCGTGGCAGAGCACGATGGCGTCGGGCTGCGAGCCGTGCAGCAGGCCCAAGGTCACCGCCGCATAGCCGGGATGGAACAGCGATCCCTGTCCCTCGACGACGTCCCAGTGATTGGGGTCGCCGGCGTCCGGCGACAGGGTCTCTGCTGCCCCGGCCAGGAAATCGGCCACCACCGCGTCGATGGGCACGCCGGAGCCGCCGATCAGAATGCCGGTCTGGCCCGACGCCCGGAAGGTGGCCGGCACGTCGCGGTCCCTCAGCGCCCGCGCCAGGGTCAGCGCGGTGTACTTCTTGCCCAGCGCGCAATCCGTGCCGACGGTGAGCAGCCGCTTGCCCACCCGCTTGCGGCCGGTGCCGACCGGCAGCCCCGCCGGCGGAACGCGCACGTCGATGAGCCTGCGCTCGGTGCGGCCCGCCGCTTCGGCGAGAGCGGGGAAGGAGGCCAGCCGGGAATGCTGACCGCTGACGATGTCGAGCCCCGCCTCCAGCGCTTCCACCAGGCAGGCGATCCAGGACGGCTTCAGGGCGCCGCCGACGGCGGCGATGCCGACCACCAGGGACCGCGCGCCCCGGGCCGCCGCCTCGGCGGGCCGCAGATCGGGAATGCCGAGGTCGACCGTGCAGTCCGGCATGCGGTACTGGCCCACCACGTCGGCACCGGCCCAGTCGCGCAAGCCCAGCGCGGTCTTGGCGTCGGTCCGATCGGTCACGTCGCCGAGGAAGAGAAGATAGGGTTTGCGGATGCTGTCCATGGTGGGTGCGCCTCGGTGCGTGCGGGAAGGGGCCTCACCGGCAGCATTTCCCATGTGGCGGCCACGCTCCACAGGGGGAGCACCGGAGCGCCGCATCCAGCGTCGAACTTGTCTTATTTGTCCAAGGCGCCGGCCTTGGACCGGTCCCCGCCGTGCCGGGGGCCGTGACCGTGGAGCCGGACGCCCTGCCGCAGCCGGCGGAACGTCAGGGCAGCCGGATTGACGACGCAGAAGCCGGCGCTTTCCACATTGATGATCCGCTCGGCCAGCGGCTGGAAATCCGCCCGGTAATGGTTGGCGCTCTTGACCACGATGACCCGCTGGCGGGCGGGTTCGATGCCATGATGGCGGAAGAACGCCTGGTCCAGGCACTGCGTGCGGCCCGAGGTCAGGACCACGCGGATGCCGTCGAGCCTGACCATGGCCGTCGGGCCCAGATCCATGACGCTGCCGCCGGCGACCGGGCCGGTGAGGCGGTAGGGCTCCCGGCTCAGATGCTCGACCTGGAAGCCGGCGGTGAAGGGACGCTGCCCGGGCACGCCCTTGCCGCCGACCTCTAGGTCCACCGCCGCGCCTACGCCGGCGGCATGGGCGGCGGCGACGGCGGCGGGGTCGTGCAGAAGGCCGAGGATCACTCCCTGGACCCGGTGGCGCGCCAGGGCCTCCAGCACCTCCACCGTGTCGGAGGAGGCGCCACCGCCGGCATTGTCCTGAACGTCGGCCAGCAGCAGCGGTTTCTCCCCCCGCCAGTCCCGCGCGATCCGCGCCGCCGCGTCCGGTGCCATGAGGTCACTGACGAACTCGCGCTCCCGCGCCGCCATGGCCTCTACCAGCCGGTGCGCCAGCTGCTCCGCCGCGGCGGCGGTGTCGGCGAAAGCGAAGACGCTGGGGCCGGCGAACGGGACGTCGGAGAGATGGAAGCCCAGCATCAGCGAGGCCGTCCAGATGGCCGTGTCCTCCGCCTCGAGCGCCTCCAGCAGCCCATAGAGCCCGCGCATTGGATCGGCGAGCGTGGTCTGCCGGTCGGTCGGAAGCAGGAAATCCGGCCGGACCAGAACCCGGTGCGGCCGCTTCGCCGTGCGCAGCAGACGGTCCATGAGGCGGACGGCCCGCCGGCCGGTCTCGTTCATGTCGACATGCGGATAGGTGCGGTAGCCCACGGCGGCGTCGAGCGGCGCGAGAGTTTCCGCCTGGATGTTCCCATGGGAATCTAAGGCCGCCACCACGGGAATGTTCTTGCCGACGACCGCACGGACCCGGCGCGCGATCTCGGCGTCGCCGTCCTCGTGGCCGGGCGTCACCAGAGCGCCGTGCAGGTCCAGCAGGACGCCGTCGACGGGGGCGGCCTTCCGCAGCATCCGGCAGATGTCGCCGCACACCCGCTCGAACGCTTCCGCCGTGACGATGCCGCCCGGTTCCGCCTCGGCATAGGCGAGCGGCACGATGTCATGGCCGAGCGTGCGCAGCTCGTCCGCGAAGCCGCCGATGGCGAAGGGGCCGGCGGCCAGATCCAGAATCCGCGCGCCGACCCGGTAGCCGCCCAGGCGGGGATCGTCGAACTCCGGCCAGCCGGTGGGAGTCGGCACGAAGGTGTTGGTCTCGTGCAGAAAACCCGCGACCGCGATCCGCGCCATGGTGATCTCCCGCCGTCTCCTGAGACGCCCCGTCAGGCCATGGTCGGCATGACGAAGCTGGGTGTGTCGCCGGCCCCCGACGGCCAGCGCGCCGTGACCGTCTTGGTCCTTGTGTAGAAGCGGATGCTGTCGGGTCCGTGCTGGTTCAGATCGCCGAAGCCGGAGCGCTTCCAGCCACCGAAGGTGTAGTAGGCGAGGGGAACCGGCAACGGCACGTTGATGCCGACCATCCCGACATCGACCCGGCTGGCGAAGTCGCGTGCCGTCGCGCCGTCGCGGGTGAAGATGGCGACCCCGTTGCCGTAATCATGACTGGAGGGGAGCCGCAGGGCCGTCTCGTAATCGGGCGCGCGCACGATCGAAAGGACCGGCCCGAAGATCTCCTCCGTGTAGAGGCGCATGGCCGGCGTGACCCGGTCGAACAGGCAGCCGCCCATGTAGAAGCCGTCCTCGTAGCCCTGCAGGCTCAGGCCGCGCCCGTCGACCAGAAGCTCGGCGCCCTCGCGGACACCCTCCTCCACGCAGGCGGCGACGCGGTCGCGGTGGGCGCGCGTGATCAGCGGTCCGAAATCGGCGCCGGCATCGGTCGAGGGGCCGACCTTGAGCGCCCGCACGCGGGGCACCAGCCGCTCGACCAGCGCCGCCGCCGTGCGCTCGCCGACGGGTACCGCGACCGAAATGGCCATGCAGCGCTCCCCGGCGGAGCCGAACGCCGCGCCGATCAGCGCGTCGGCCGCTTGGTCCAGGTCGGCGTCGGGCATGATGAGGGCATGGTTCTTGGCGCCGCCGAAGGCCTGCACGCGCTTGCCGGCGGCCGTGCCGCGCGTATAGACGTACTCGCCGATGGCGGTGGAGCCGACGAAACCGATCGCCTTCACGTCGGGATGGTCGAGCAGGGCGTCGACCGCCTCCTTGCCGCCGTTCACCACGTTCAGAATGCCGGGCGGCAGGCCGGCCTCGCTCATCAGGGCGGCCAGCCGCAGCGGCACCGAGGGATTGCGCTCGGACGGCTTCAGAATGAAGGCGTTGCCGCAGGCGATCGCCGGCGCGAACTTCCACATCGGAATCATGGCGGGGAAGTTGAAGGGCGTGATCCCCGCGACCACGCCCAAAGGCTGGCGCAACGAGTAGATGTCGATGCCCGGCCCGACGCCTTCGCTGAACTCGCCCTTCAGCAGGTGCGGAATGCCGGTGGCGAACTCCACCACCTCGAGGCCGCGCTGGATGTCGCCTTTCGCGTCGGCGACCGTCTTGCCGTGCTCCTGGGCCAGCAGCAGCGCCAGCGCCTCATGTTCCCGGTTGAGGAGTTCCAGAAAGCGCATCAGCACGCGGGCGCGGCGCTGCGGATTGACCGCGGCCCAGGCCGGCTGGGCCGCCTTCGCCAGCGCCACCGTGGCGGCCACCTCGTCGGCCCCGGCGAGCGGCACCTCGGCGGCGACGATGCCGGTCATCGGGTGGTACACGGGCGCGAAGCGTCCGCTGCGGCCGGGCACGGGCGACCCGTTGACATAGTGGTGAAGCGTCTGAGCCATCAGACCGGTCCTTTGCTGTGAAGGGTGGTCCCGCGGCGCGGAACTACCAGCCATTGACCCGCGGCCACGTCCCACGCAGGGCGGAACTCCCCTCGACCAGATGATACCGGTCGTAGGCCGCGGCGGTGGCGCAGGCGTGATTGGGCAGGATGCGCAGCTGGCTGCCGATCGGCAGCGCCGCATAGTCGGGCTCGCCGTTGCGCGCGGTGATGATTCCGTGCTCCTGGTTCGTGCCGGAGACGACCAGGTTTTCCAGCAGCTGTCCGTCCTCGGCCCGGCAGACCGCGCCGAAGCCCCAGTCCACCGGCTGGGTTGCGGTGCTGCGGTCCCGGCTGAGCGCGAGGAAGCCCGCATCGACGATGATCCGCCCCAGTTTGGGGCGGTGGCCGATGACGCTGCACAGGACGGAGATCGCGATGTCGTCGATGGCGCAGGTGCCGAGGCCCGCCTGGGCCAGATCGCCGAAGCCATAGACGCCGGCCCTCAGCTCGGTCACGCCGGGAAGCGCGCGGGCGTAGTGGGCGGTGGGCGTGGAGCCGATGCTGACCTCCGCGCAGGGAAAACCCGCCGCCGCCAAGCGCGCGGCGGCGCGGGAGATGCCCGCGCATTCCTTGGCTGCCATGGCCTCGAACTGTTGCACCGAGCGGCAGCCGTAGGAGTCGCCGGCGTGCGTCATCACGCCCGCGAAAGCGACGCCCGGCCCGGCATGCAGCGCTACGGCCACGTCGATCAACTGCGGGTCGTCGGGCTCGATGCCGGCCCGGTGCCCGTCGGTGTCGACCTCGATCATCACGGGAACGACCAGGCCGGACGCGGCAGCGAAGCGCTGGACCGCCTCTGCCATGGGAACGTTGTCCACCACCACTGTCAGGCGGCAGCCGGCCGCGACGAGGTCGGCCACCTGCGGCAGCTTGCCGGGCGCGATGCCCACCGCGTAGAGGATGTCGTCGAATCCCGCGCCGAAGAAATACCGCGCCTCGGCCAGGGTGGAGACGGTGATGCGGGGCTCTCCGCCGGCGGTCAGCAGCCGTGCCACCTCCACCGACTTCGCCGTCTTCAGATGCGGCCGCAGGCGCACGCCCAGCGCCTGGGCCTTCGTCCGCACCCGTAGGGCGTTACGCCTCAGCCGCCCGACATCGAGCAGAAGCGCCGGGGTCGGCAGGTCCTGAATGGTGGCGGGCGATGCCGTGGACGAGGCGAACTCGACGATCATGGGGCGCGGTCCTGGCGGTCGGAGGAGATGTTGCCGGACCAGCCTACCGCCGTTCCGTCGTCCGGCAAGCCGGCACCGGGGCGCATGTCGCATCGCAACCGGCGCTTGTCGCGGCCGGCGGAAATGGCGGGCGCAACCGCGCCGGAACGTCGCGATCAGCCCGCTGTGCTGTCGCATCGGGCCCGTCCGCGAAAGAGGCCTCCTGCTAAGCTGCGCCCGATCCAACCGACAAGGGATGGTCATGATGCCGCGCCGTTTCTTCGCCCTCCGCCGCACATTGAAGCCCGGTTCCCGCCCGGCCCTGGAGGCCTGGATCGACGAGATCAATGCCAATACGGCCGAAGTCGACGCGTCGCTCCAGGACGAGGGAATCCGCCTCGAGCTGGTCTTCCTCGATCGGGTCGGCGACGAGGACAATCTGGTTTGGGTCTTCGAGACCGACGATTACGAGCGGGCACGCGAAATCTTCCTGCGCTCGACCCGGCCGATCGACCTCTATCACCGGGCGTTTCTGGAGCAGCACGTCGCCAGCGCCCGGCCGCTCGAGCTGCTGAGCGTCAACGAGGCGCCCTGAGGCGCATCCCGGCACGGCTCATCGCGTCTCCGCCAGGACCTCCGCGAAGAAGCGCTTGGTGGCCGCGTAGTCGTACGCATGCCCCAGGCCCGGCACCATGTCGAACCGGCCGTCCACCCCGAGGGCGCCCAGTTCCCGGTGCAGCAGCCCGAGGCGCTCGATCCGGGTGTGGCCGTAGGCCCTGTAGCCGGACGCCGTCAGCCCCAGCTCCTCAAGGCTGTAGACGTCGACATGATCGGTGTCGTGCTCCCCGACATAGAAATGCGCGGTGACTTGGCCGAGAGCCTCGGCACGGAACGGCCGATCGAAGATGTCGGCGAAGTTCCGAACGCCCAGGCGCCAGTCCGTCGTCGCATCGGGCAGCGTCACATAGCCGGGTGCCCCGATCGACACCGCCCGGAGCCGGTCCGGATGCGCGTACCAGAACCTGTGGGCGAACTGGCCCCCGCCCGAGAAGCCATGCAGCAGGACGGAAGGGAACGACACGCCGATCAGCTCGGAGAACTCGGCGATGACGTCCAGCAGGATGAGGTCGTAGCGGCGCCGGTCGCCGGCGACGAACTTGTACTGCTCGTCCGGGTCGGGATCGCTGGGGATCATCGGGAACAGCGGCGCCAGAACGTAGCAGCCGTGCGCCTCGGCCAGATCGGCGAAGCGTTCGCAGCCCTGCTTGGCGTTGCGGCTGCTGCCATGGATGTCCACAATCAGCGGCGCCTTCCCGACCTGATCCACCTGCGGCCCGAGCGGCAGATAGGCGACATAGCTGACCCAGGGATGGCGCTCGGAGGCGATGGCCGCGACCTGACCGCATGGCGCCTCCATGCGGCAGCGGGTCAGCGCGGACGGCCGGAACAGGCTGTTCCAGAGCTTCGTCGCCGACAGGTCCGCGGGCTGCGCCGCCAAGCGTCGGATCGCCTCGGGCGACAGCGCGCGTGCGTCGTCCGGCGTCAGATGGGGATGGAGGCTGGTGGGAATGAGGGAGACGAGCGGGCGGGAGGCTTCGGGCAGGTGCGCCTGCCATTCCATGCGGGTCATCGGCGGCTCTCCGGATCGGGCGGCGCTCAGGTGGGGCGCGGGGAGGCGGCGCCGCCCACGACGTTGGCGGACCGCGGCTCCTCGGTGCGGCGCTCCAGCCGAAGCCCATAAAGCCGGTAGCCGCTCATGACCGTGGCGACGACCAGGCCCTTTGCATCGCGCTGGAAGGATAGGATGAAGTCGCTGACACCACCCTGGGTGTCGCTGATGGCGAAGCGGTCCCCGCCGATGGGCACCAGCCACCAGAGCTCGTCGACATGACAGGGGCTGCCGACCGAGAGCCGCAGATGCCCGTCGACCACGTCCACCGATTGGAAGCCCGGCAGACCTTCGGCGGCGTAGCGCCCGGCATAGGCCTCCAACGGCAGGGCGGGCCGCTCCTCAGCACGGACCCGCTGGTAGAGACGAGCCGGGCCGTTGTTGTGCCGGACGAGCAGGGTCCGGGCGTCCTCGCCGAAGGACAGGTCGCAGCGTTGGGCGTGGTCGATGACGGTCCAAGACCCGTCCGGCCGCTGCTCGAAGTGCAGGTCTTCCGCCCGCAGCAGCCCCTGGTCGATGGTGACCTCGACCGCATGGTCGGCCTCGGGGCAGAGATACAGGCCCAGCAGCCGCTCCAGCTCGTCCGCGGGCGGGGGGCGGGTTTCACCGACGCTGGCGCGCGCGGCGGCGATGCGCGGTTTCAGCAGCTGGTCGGCGATCCGGCTCGCCAGGAAATTCGAGTTCACGTCGTCGCGGTTGGCCAGGAACACGAACGCCAGCTCCTCTTCGGGAAAGCAGAGCATGTTCGACTTGAAGCCCGGCACGCCGCCCGCATGCCCGAAGAACCAGAGGCCCCGATGCTGGCCGACCCGCATGCCGAGCCGGTAATGGCTGGATAGCCCGTCGGGAAGGGGCCGGTCCTGGCACAGTGCCCGCCTCAGCCAGGCGAGCTCGTCGGAGAGAAGAGCCCGCTGCCAGCGCGCCATGTCCTGCGCGCACGAGACGATGCCGCAGGCGCCCGAGTTCTCGACGACCCAGACGGCGTGGCGCCACCGGCCCTCCCCAGCGGGCTCGTAGGCTGTCGCCCGGTGCGGCACGACCGTGCGCGGCGATCCCGGAACATACTCCGTCAGCTCCAGGCCGAGCGGATCCAGAATGTATCGGCGCAGCAGCGCAGCCATGTCGGCACCTCCCGCCGCCTCGGCGACGAGCTGGGCCAGATGGAAGTTGACGTTCGAGTAGCAATCCTCCGTTCCCGGCGGGAAGTTGCGGTGGCCGAGCCGCGCCGCGGAGGCGTGGATGGTCTTCGCGGTGCGTCGCGCGTCGCGCGCCTCGCCGGTCGCGAGCCAGGAAAGATGGCCGCATTCCAGCAGCCCGGTGCGCATGGTCAGCAGGTCGCGCAGCGTATCCCGGGGCATGGTGCCGGCCATGTCGGGCAGCCAGCGGGCGACCGGGTCGTCGAGCGAGAGCTTGCCGTCACGCTCGAGATACAGGCAGACGGCAGCGACGAACTGCTTGGTCATCGAGGCGATGTCGAAGCGGGTCCGCTCGGTGATCGGCACGCCGAATTCCACATTGGCGAGGCCCCAGCCCCGGGCGAGCACGGTCCGGCCGCCCTGCTGCACGACAAGGGCCAATCCGGGCTCGCCGGCCTGCGCCCAGGGCTCGAACATGGCCGCGACCGCCTCCAGCCTTTCCAGGTCGATGGATTTGGTGTCGGTCGGCATGGCTCTACCCCTCGCAACGCACGCCGTTCGATGAACGGCGCCCCGGCATGATCTTTTCCGGGGGGCCGCACCGGCGCAAGCGGCGGCCGGGCCGGCGGCGAGCCCATGCCGTGCGATGTCGCGGCCAGACAGACCGGTTCATCGCGCAGCTGGCGTGCCTGTTGGCGCTTTCCGACCTGCGGCTGTCGCGCCCAGGCAGGACCGGGAACGATGGTCCGGTGCACACTACCGGGGTTCACGGTGCTTCCGTCGAACGTTCCCCTCATGCGTAAGGCCAGCTCCGGCTCCCGCACATTGACGGAGCTGGCCCTTTTTTCCGAAGGACGGAGCCGGCCGCCGCCACGACGAAGGGCTCCGCCGCCCCAGCATCGCAGATCGCGAGGTCCAATGCCGGCCCGACGCAGCCGCATCGCCGTTCTCGGCATTCTCCTGGAGAGCAACCGCTTCGCTCCGCCGGCGATCGAGGCCGATTTCCGCGCCGCGCTTTATCTCGAGGGCGACGATCTCGTGCGCTTCTGCCGGAACGGCGCCGAGGACGGATTCGCCGGGCAGATGGACCTGCTGCGGGACTGGGAACTTGTTCCCATCCTGATCGCCGCTCCTGCCGATTCCAGCGGGCCCTGCGACCATGCTTCCTTCGAACGGATATGCGGCCGCATCGTCGAGCTGCTGAGGGCGGCCGGAACGCTCGACGGCGTCTACGTCATCGGGCACGGTGCCGGCACCACCACGGAAACGGACGATCTGGACGGGGAGTATTTGGAACGGGTGCGCGCCGCGGTCGGCCCGGCCGTGCCCATCGCCATGCTGACGGACACGCACGCCAACCCGTCGGACCGCCTGTTCGCCAACGTCGATCTTGTGACCGGCTACCGCACGAATCCGCATGTCGACTTCCTCGACCGCTCGCGCGACGCCGCCCGTCTCATGCACCGCATGCTGGACGGTTGGCGGCCCCGCAGCTGCCATGTGCGGGTTCCCCTCATTACGCCGCAGGTGACCCAGCTGACGGCCGAGGGGCATCCGCTGGGCGATCTCATGCGGCTGGCGGAGGCAAGCCTCGGCGACGACATCGCGACCGTGTCGGTCTGGTCGGGCTTCTCGCTCGCCGATGTCCCGCACGCCGGCCTCACCGTCTATGCCGCGGCTTGGTCCGACGCCGCCGCCGCCCGCCAGGTCGCCCGCGCGGTGGCCGAACACGCTTGGCACAGCCGCCATCGCTTCAAGGCGACCCTGACGCCGCTGGACCAAGCGGTCCAGGCGGCCCTCGCCGCCGACGCCGGCCGGCCCGTCATCCTCGCCGACGTCGCCGACAATCCAGGCGGCGGCGCGCAGGGCAACACCACCTGGATTCTGGAGGCGCTGCTGGACGCCGGCGCCACGGACGTGCTGCTGGGCCTCGTCTGGGACCCGGACCTCGTCGCGGCGGCTTTCGCGGCCGGGCGGGGGGGCCGCATCCGTGCGCGGGTCGGACGGGACAGTCCGGAGCTCGGGTCCCGCGCGCTGCCGGTCGAGGCGGAGGTCCTGTGCCTGCGCGACGCGCCTTTCAGGGGCAGGACCGGCATGGCAGCCAACCGGTCCATCAATCTGGGCCCGAGCTGCCTCGTGTGTGTTGGAGGGGTGCAGATTCTGGCGGGCAGCGTGCGCCAGCAGATCCTGGGGCCTGAGTATTTCGAGGTGCACGGCGCCGACCCGGCCGCCGCCCGCGCCATCGTGGTGAAGTCGCGCGGCCATTACCGCGCGGGCTTCGCCGATCTGGTGCCGGCGCCCCGCATTCTCGATGTCGACGTTCCGGGATTGGCGACACCGCACCTGGAGCGGGTGCCCTATCGGCGGGTGACGCGCCCGGTTTATCCGCTCGATCCCGGCATGGAGTGGAGGGCCGCGGAATGAGCGCCGGCCCCACCTCGGCCTACGCGCACTGGGCGGCCACCGTGCCGGACCGCTGGCCGGACGCCCTGCACCGGCTCGCCAACCGCTATGTGTTCGACGTCGCCGCCTGCATCCTGGCTGGCCGCGACGATCCCGCCACCGCCGCCGTCCGCCAGACAGTGGCCGCCTCGGCCGCCGAGCCCTGCGACCTTGCCGGCGGCGGCACCGCCCCGGCGATGCTGGCGGCGCTGGTCAACGGCACCGCGGCGCACGCGCTCGACTTCGACGACAATTTCGCCCCCGCTGCCGCCCACGGCTCGGCCGTCCTGGTGCCCGCGCTGCTCGCCGTCGCCCAGGAGAGGGGGCTGGGGCTGGCCGCTGTTCGCGACGCCTATATCGTCGGGCTGGAGGTCATGGCCCGCGTCGGCCGGGGCGTGAACCCGCTCCACCGCCGCATGGGCTGGCACGCGACCTCGACCGTGGGCGCGCTGGGGACGGCGGCCGGCGTCGGCCGGCTGCTGCGACTCGAGCCTGACCGCATGCGGGCGGCGATCGCGCTCTCCTACAGCATGGCGAGCGGCTCCATGGCGCAGTTCGGCACGCAGGCCAAGCCGCTTCATTGCGGCCTGGCCGCCAAGGCCGGGGTGCTGAGCGCGACGCTGGCCGCGGCCGGAATGGAGGCCGCGGCGGAGGTACTGGAAGGTCCCTACGGCATGCAGTCGCTGATGGTCGGCCGGGACCTGGAGGCCCATCGGCAGGGACCCGGTTGGGCCGGACAGGATCGCCCCTACGCGTTCGACACGGACATGGATCGGGGACCGCTGGCCCTGGAAGCCTATGCGCCTCTGATCAAGCTCTGGCCCACCTGCGGCAGCACCCACACCGCGGTCCAGGCCGCCCTGGCGTTGCGGCAGGCCCACGCCCACCGCCTGTCCGAGATCGAGAGCGTGCACGTGGCCTCGCAGCGGGCGAGCGCCGCCAACCTCCCCTTCGCCACGCCGACCACCGCCGCGCAGGCGCGCTTCAGCATGCCCTTCGCGGTGGGCGTCGCTCTGCGCCGCGGCGACATCGGCCTCGCTGATTTCGAGCCGGAGGCGCTGCGCGACCACATGGCGAGCGGCTGGCCCGGCCGTGTCTCGACAAGCGTCACCCCGGACCGCGACGACGATCCCACCGTGCCGGAGTCGACGGTCACCCTCCGCTTCAGGGACGGGGCGACCGCGATCCTTGGCCTTCCGGAGGCGGCGACCCTTGGTAGTCCCGGCTATCCCATCACCGATGCCCTGCTTGAGGCCAAGATCCATTCCTGCTGTGTTCCGGTGATCGGCGCGGCGGGGGCGGAGGTCCTGGTCGAAGGGCTTCGGGCGGCCGACGACCGCCCGGCCGGGGCGCTCACCCGGTGGTTCGGGCATCGGCCGGACCAAGCCGCCCCGACCTGACCCGCTCTCCCCTGCCAACTGGCCAGCACGAGGAACCGCCATGGCCATCCCGTTCCCGGAATACGATACGCTCGACGCGCTCGCGCTCGCGGCGCTGATCGGGCGCGGCGAGGTCTCCGTCGGCGAAGTCCGCGAGGCGGCGCTAGACCGTATCCGGCGGCGCAATCCGGCGCTGAACGCGGTCATCTGGCAGCCCGATTCCATCCACGAGCCGGCGGTAGCGGGACCCTTCCGGGGCGTGCCGTTCCTGCTGAAGAACATGTTCGTCCGGGCCGCCGGCTTCCCTTGCACGGACGGCAGCCGGCTCATTCCGGCCGACCCGTGCGACCAGGACGGCGCCTTCGAGCACCGCCTCAGACGGACGGGTCTCAGCTTTCTGGGCCTGACCAACAGCCCGGAGTTCGGCTGCAATGCCACGACCGAGCCCCGCCGCTACGGGCCGACCCGGAATCCCTGGAACCCGACCCGCTCGGCCGGCGGCTCCAGCGGCGGCGCCGCGGCTGCTGTGGCCGCCCGCATGGTGCCGGTCGCCCATGCCTCCGATGGCGGCGGCTCGATCCGCATTCCCGCCTCCTTCTGCGGCCTGTTCGGGCTTAATCCGACACGCGCCCGCATGCCAAGGGCGCCCGGTACGCTGGGTCTCGGCATCTCGCGCGATCATGTCGTGAGCCGCTCCGTGCGGGACAGCGCGGCCCTGCTGGACGCCGTCGCAGGCGACGAGATCGGCGCCGCCTTCGTCGCCCCGCCGCTGCCGGGCTCCCTTCTGGCCGCGACGCGGCGCCCGCCCGGGCGGCTGCGCATCGGCGTGACCCATGCCATCGCCGGTGCCGATCCCGTGGACCCGGCCTGCACCGCCGCCGTCGATGCCCTGGCCGGCCTCTGCGCCGGCCTTGGCCATGAGGTCGAGGGCTTCGAGTTCCTTCTCGATATGGCGGGGCTTCGCGACGCGATGGCGCGCCGCATTGCGGCCGGCTTCGCCAACGACTTCCAGGAATGCGCCGCCGCGTCCGGGCGTTGGCCGCGGGCCGACGAGGTGGAGCCCGTCAACCTCGCCATGGCCGAGCTGGGCCGCGGCGTCACGGGGGCGGAGATCCTCGCCGGCGAACGGCTCCTGCAACGGTTCGGCCGGACCGTCTGCGAGCAGACCGCCCGCTTCGACATCGTGCTGATGCCCGTGACGGCCAGCCCCGCGCCGCCCCTCGGATGGTTGTCGACCGACATCGGCGTCGAGGAGTTCTGGGAGCGGCTCTGCCCCTTCACCGACTATTGCCGCATCTTCAACATCTCCGGCCAGCCCTCGGCCAGCGTGCCGGTGGCTTGGGACGGCGCCGGCGTGCCGGTCGGGGTCCAGCTGGTGGGGCGCTTCGGCGACGAGACGACCATCGTGGCGCTGGCGGCGCAGATCGAGGCGGCGCAACCCTGGGCTGCCAAGCGCCCGGACCTGTCGGTGGAATGAAGCGGAGCGCGTGCGGATGAGCGGTCTGATGATCGGCGAGGAGGGGCTGCTGCGGGTGGACGACCGGCACGCCGTCTACTGGGCGCGCTGGGGTGGCGCCGGCGGCGTGCCGCTGCTGCTGCTGCCTTCGGGCCCGGGAGCGGGGCATGACGACGCCGTGCGCGGGATCTTCGACCCGGCCCGCTTCGACATCACCCTGATCGAGCCCCGGGGCTGCGGCCGTTCCCTGCCGCCGGGCGAGACCGAGGCCAACACCACGGCGCACCTGGTCGAGGACATCGAGCGGCTGCGCCGCCATCTCGGCATCGACCGCTGGATCATCCTCGGCCGGCTCTGGGGTGCCGCCCTGGCGCTCGCCTACGCACAGGCCCATCCCGGCCGCTGCGCCGGACTGGTCGCAACCGCGGTCTATCTCGGGGATTCCGCGGACGTGGCGTGGTTCTTCGGGGGCGCCTCCTGCATGATCACGCAGGCCTGGGAGGACGCTGTCGCCTTTCTGCCGGCGGAGTACCGGCACGATCCTCTGGAGGGCTACTGGCGGCTGGTGACAGACCCGGATCCGGTCGTGGCCGCGCGCGCGGCGGCGGCCTTCATGGAGTATGACCGCGCCATCGTCCGCCACCGGCCGGGCGGCCTCGTCACGAACGACGGCGATGAGACGGACGCCGAGAACGTCCAGTTCTGCCGGCTCTTCCTGCACTATCTGCGCAACGGCTTCTTCCTGGGCGACGGCGTGCTGCTGGCGGGCCTGGATCGGATCCGTCACATTCCGGCGGAGATCGTGCAGGGCCGGTTCGATCTCGCCAGCGGCATGCGGCCCGCCTGGCGGCTCGCCAAGTCGTGGCCGGAAGCCCGCTTCACCGTCGTCGACGGCGCCGGCTCCGGCTATTTCCGGGACCCGATGCGGGCAGAAATCCTTGGCGCCGTCGACCGGCTGGCGGCGCGGTACTGAGCCGCCGCCGGTCGTTTCCTCAATTCGCTTCAGGCGCCGTACCGGGCGGGGGTGGCATGCCATCCGCTCGTTCGCTTGGACCAGTAGCGCTCCCGGATGCGCAGGGAGATCGGTCCCGGCCGGCCGGTTCCCACCGGCTGGCCATTGATCACGGAGATGGGAATGATGCCGCCGGCGGTGGTGGAGATGAAGACCTCGTCGGCGGCCGTCAGGCGCGCCGGCGGCACCGTTCCCAACTGGAGAGGAATGCCGAGTTCCTGGCAGACCTCGCCGACCGACGTCCGGGTCATGCCGTCCAGCACATAGTGCTTCGGCGTCGTGATGCCGCCGGCCTCGACGGCGAAGATGTTGAAGCCCGGTCCTTCCGCGACATTGCCTTCGAGGTCCACCAGGCACACCGTCTCGGCACCCCGGTCGTAGGCGTCGAACAGGCCCATCTCGAAGTCGAGCCAGTGATAGTGCTTGACCTCGGGGTCCACCGACTGCGGCGGCACGCGGCAGCGGGAACTGAGATGCAGGTGCAGCCCGCGCGCCTGCACCTCCGGCGTGGCGATCCAGACATAAGGAATGGCGTAGGCCTGGAAGCGGTTCACGCACTGGCGCGGATCGCGGCTGCCGATCGGCGGGCGGCCCCGCGTCATGATCATCTGGACGTAGGCGTCCTGGAAGCCCGTGAGCTCGATCAGGCGGAACAGCACCTCGCGGATCTCGTCGCGGGCGAGCGGCGAGACCATGCGCAGGCGCTCGTAGGAACGCTCGAAGCGGATCAGATGCTCTTCCAGTCGGAAGAAGCTGCCCTTCCAGACCGAAACCGTGTCCTGGCAGGCGTCGGAGCGGATGAAGCCCCAGTCGAGAAGGGGAATACGGGCTTCCGTGACGGGGCAGTAGCGGCCGTCGACGAAGGCCGCGCCGGCCGAGAAATCCTGCGCAGCCGGCTGGTTTGCGCACGCCGCATGTGTATCCACGGGTCAGTCTCCTGCAACTCGGTCTCGGAAATACTCAGCCGTGACGTGCCCACGGTCGTAAAGCGCCGCCGCGCCGCTTGGCGCATCGCGACAGACGGACGGCACGGGCAGGCAACCCGGCTCCGGCGCGCCGGCCGACGGCCGCGTCGCCGTGGTGCGTCCCAGGTAGTGGCGGTGCAGGCGCCGGCCGAGGCGGGCGAGAGCCTCGTGCTCGATGGTGCCGGCCTGGGCGGCGAACGCGCGCAGGCCGATCGTGTCGCCGATGATCTCGACGCTGGTCCCCGGACCGACGGCGGCCTCGGGCAGGGCCGATATGTCGGCCATGATGGCGTCCATCGAGACGCGGCCGACGATGGGAACCCGTACGCCCTGGATAGCGACGGCGCCGCCCGGCCAAGCGGCGCGGGGAAAGCCGTCGGCGTAGCCGCATTGAATGGTGGCGATCCGGCCGGACCGCTCGACCCGATGGGCTCCACCATAGCCGACGGTGTCGCCGGCTTCGGCCGCGCGGACCTGCAGCACATGGCCGTGCAGCCGGACGACCGTGTCGAGCGGCACCTCCCTGTCCTCGAAGGGATTGCCGCCGTAGAGCGCAAGGCCCGGCCGCGCGATGTCGCCGCAGAACGGAGCGCCGAGGAGAGTGCCGGCGGAGTTGCCGATGCTGGTCGGCCGTTGCGGCAGGTGCGCCAGCACCCGCCCGAACGCCTCGACCTGGTGGCGGTTCAGCGGGTGCGCCGGATCGTCGGCGCAGGCGAGGTGGGTCATCCAGAAGGCGGTGGGGAACTCGGCCAGCCGTCGGCGCAGCGTCGCCGACAGGGTAATCTCCCGTGGGTCGAACCCCAACCGTCCCATGCCGGTGTCGATCTGCACGGGCGCGCGACGACGCAACGCGACCCGGTGCAGGGCTGCCGTCCAGCGCTCCAGCTGTTCCGCCTCGTTGACGACCGGCCGGATGCCGAGGCGCAGCGCCTCGTTCTCCAAACCGGCCGGCAGCCCGCCCAGCACGTAGATGCACGCCGTGCCCGCCGCCACCCGGATTGCCAGCGCCTCGTCATAGGTGGCGACGAAGAAATGCCGGCATCCCGCGGACCGCAGCCGCTCGACCACCGGCGCCGCTCCCAGGCCGTAGGCGTTGGCCTTGACGGTCGCGCCGCAGGCTCCCGGCGCCGCCGCCTGCAGCAGGCGGCGATAGTTGCGCTCAAGGGCATCCAGATCGATCGTCAAGGTGGGACCCGTCGGTGGACGGCTCCCGTCACCGGCGTTACCGCCCGCGACCGTGTCCATGGTGTCCTCCTGTCATGGTGGGAGTGGACGGCACGACGCTCGCCATCCGCGCAGGACGGCGCAAGGCCGGTCGGCTTCCATGCCGCGCGCAGACCGCGGGATGTCGCCTGGCGATATTCCGGCGCCCCCGCCCCTGGTCTAAGACGGGCGGGAAGACGCCCCAGCCAGCCACTGCCAGGAGCCCGACCATGCCCGCTGCCGCCGACCCTCCTGCCCCACCGCGCTTGGCGGATGGCACGCTGTTGCGCGCCGAGGCCTTCATCGACGGGCTGTGGCAGCCGGCCGCGAGCGGCCGCCGCTTCGCTGTCCATGATCCGGCCAACGGCGGCTGGATCACCGACGTGGCCGACCTCGATGCCCAGGACGCGGCGCATGCCATCGCCGCGGCCCCGTCCGCCGGCGCTCCCTGGCGGCGGCTGACCGCCAGGGAGCGCGGCGGGTTCCTTCGCCGGTGGGCGGCCCAGCTGCTCACCAATGCCGAGGATCTGGCGCAACTCATCTGCGCCGAGGTCGGCAAGCCGCTGCGCGAGGCCCGGGCGGAGGTGGCGTCCGCCGCCGCCTATCTGGACTGGTTCGCCGAGGAAGGGCGGCGCGCTTACGGTGAGATCGTGCCGAGCCACCGTCCGGACGCCCGGGTCCTCGTCCTGCGCGAGCCCGTCGGCATCGTCGCGGCGATCACGCCCTGGAACTTTCCGCTCGGCCTGGTCGCGCGCAAATGCGCGCCGGCCCTGGCAGCCGGTTGCCCCGTCATCGTCAAGCCCTCCGAGCTGTCCCCACTGAGCGCGCTGGCGCTGGCCGTTCTGGCCGAGCGAGCCGGGCTGCCGCCGGGGCTGCTCGCGGTGCTGCCCGCCTCGCGGGAGAACACGCCCGCCGTCGGTTCGGTGTTGACCGGCAGCCCGCAGGTGCGCCTGCTGAGCTTCACCGGATCGACCGCGACCGGCCGCGCGCTGATGGCCGCCTGCGCCGGCACGGTCAAGCGGCTGAGCCTGGAACTGGGGGGCAATGCCGCCTTTATCGTCTTCGAGGATGCCGATCTCGATCTGGCGGTCGCGGGTGCCGTCGCCGCCAAGTTCCGCAACGCCGGCCAGACCTGCATCTGCCCCAACCGGCTGCTGGTGGCGGAGGGGATCTACGACAGCTTCGCCGAGCGGCTTGCCGAAGCCACGGCCGGGCTCGTCGTGGGGGACGGCCGCCAGGACGGCACCGACATTGGTCCGCTCATCAACCAAGCGGCGGTTGCGCGGCTGGAACGGCAGGTGTCCGACGCGCTGGAGAAGGGCGCCCGGCTGGTGCTCGGCGGCGGTCGCCATGCGCGGGGCGGCACCTTCTTCGAGCCGACCTTGTTGACGGAGGTCACGCCGGACATGGCGGTGGCCCGGGAGGAGATCTTCGGGCCGGTGGCGCCCCTGATGCGGTTCTCGGGCGAGGCGGCGGCCGTGCGGCTGGCCAACGGCACCGAGCATGGCTTGGCCGCGTACATCTATACCCGCGACCTCGGTCGCGCCCTGCGCGTCTCCGAGGCGCTGGAGGCGGGTGTCGTAGGCTTGAATGAGAGCCTGGTCTCGACCGAGGTGGCGCCGTTTGGCGGGGTGAAACAGAGCGGGCTCGGCCGCGAGGGGGGCCGGCAAGGGCTAGAGGATTACCTGGAGACCAAGTATGTGCTGGTCGGCGACCAGACGCCTCCCGGCGACGTCCGCCCCTGACCGGGCATCGCCTCAGCCGACCTGGGTCCAGGCGATCCTGCCGTCCGGCGTGTAGCCGGCCGACAGGCACAGCGCAGCGGGCCCCCAGGCGAGCCGGAGCCGCCGTACCGGCCGCCCGCGGAATGCGCCCTCCCAGACCAGCTCCACGCGGTCCGGGCGGCCGTGGCCGCTGAAGTCGGGCACGCCGGCCCGGGTCAGGTCACCGGCTGAGCGCACGGCCATCTCGGGCGCGAACCAACGGTGATCCATGTTGCTCCGGTCCAGGACGAGGTGGAGCAACCGGGCGGTCCGGTCCGGATCCGCATCCTCCAGTTCCGGCCATCCCCGCCAGGTGCTGCCGGGAGACACCGTCTCCGCCGCCAGGGCCGCCACGCCGGCCAGGCTGCCCATGATCCGGGGCTCCCCGTTGGTGGTGACCAGAACGCCCAGATCCTGGGCGGGCAGGGTGAGCCAGTGCGTGCAGAATCCCGGTATCCAACCGCCGTGGCCGACGGCGTCGTCGGCGGGATCGAGCCGGACCCCCATGCCGTAGGGATGGACGGCGCCGCCGGTCAGCATCACGGGCTCCACCAGGGCCGCCAGGGAGGCCCCGGAGACCAGCCGACCTCCCCACAGCGCGTCGTGCCAGGCCGGGAACTCCGCCGGGGCCATGAGAATGCCCCCGTCCGGCCAAGCCGACACGGCGCCGTCGGGACGGACCGCGTGGCGGAACCCTCCGGGGCCGGACAGATAGGGCGAGGCGCGGTTCGCGATGGGACGGCCGGCATCGTCGGAGCGGCTGCGGCTGAGGCCGGCGCGCTCCAGCAGGCGCGTGCGCACCAAGTCGGGATAGGGCATTCCCGCGACGTCCTCGATGAGCCAGCCCAGCAGCATGTAGCCCGTGTTGCTGTAGCGCCAGCCCTCGCCGGGCGCGAAGGCGGGTGGCTCCTGGTTCGCCCGTGCGATCACGTCGGCGCGGCCGTGCGGCCTGTCCCAGCTGAAGCCCGCCTCGTAATCCGGAATGCCCGAGGTCATGGTGAGGCAGTGGCGCACGCTGGCTTGGCGCCAAGCTTCCGGCAGGCCGGCGACATGCAGGGAGATGGGATCGTCGAGGCTGATACGCCCTTCCTCCACCAACAGCAGCACCGCCGCGGCGGTGATGTGCTTGCCGACCGAGCCCAGGTGGAACAGCGTGCACGGCGCCACCGGCACCCGATAGTCGAGAGACGCCATGCCGAAGCAGCGCTGGCTGCCCCGGACATCTCCCCTGCGGGCGACGGCGACGGCGACGGCGAGGCCGGGTAGTCCCATGGCCGCCATGTAGTCGCGGATCTGGTCTGAGAAGGCGGCGTCGAGCTGGGGGAAGGGATCGGACATGGTCGGCCTGTGGCGCGGGGCCAGAAGAGGAGCAAGGCTAACGCAACGTGCTCGCGGCCGCAGGGCAGGGGCGCCGCGACGGCGCGAAGACACCGCGCGAACGTCGCTCCTGGGCTGACGCCCGGCCGCGTCGGCGGCTATCCGGAACGGTGGGCTGATTCCGATGGAGGGGCGTGGTCATGAAGGTCTTCATCTCGGCGGACATCGAGGGCGTCGCGGGTTTCTCGACCTTCGACGCCGGCGGCCCGAAGGATTTCGAATGGGAGCGCGCCCGCCGCTGGATGACCGACGAGGTTGTCGTCGCGGCGCGGGCGGCGCTCGCGGCCGGTGCCGCGGAGGTGATCGTCGCCGACAGCCACGGCAACGCCCAGAACATCCTCGTCGAGGCCCTGCCCGAGCGGGTGCGGCTGGTGCGCGGCTGGCCCCGCCCGCTGCTGCAGATGCAGGGGGTGGAGGAGCCCGGAGTCGAGGCGGCGGTGCTGATCGGCTATCACGGCTCCACCCACGCGCCGTCCGGCACGCTCTGCCACACCTATTTCGGCTGGCGCGCCATCCGCCTGAACGGCGTCACCATCTCCGAGAGCTACGGCAACGCCGCCCTCGCCGGCGCCTTCGGCGTTCCCGTGGTCGCCATCAGCGGCGATGAGGCTGCCGTCGCCGAGACGCGGGCTTGGCTGCCGGAGATCGAGGCGGCGATCGTCAAGCGCGCCTATGGCTGGCGCTCCGTCATCACGACCGGCCCGGCGGAGGCGCACCGGCTGATCGCCGACGCGGTGACACGGGGGATCCAGCGCCGGACCGCCCTCGCGCCGCTGGTGCTGCCCGGCCCAATCACCGTGGAGCTGGAGTTCAACAACCGGATCATGGTCGAGATCATGGAGCTGATGCCCCAGTTCCAGCGCATGGATCCCTACACGATCCGCTATGTCGCGGCCGACATGGTCGAGGCGATGCGCTTCATCGTCTTCACCCAGTTCATGGGCAAGACGCACGACCCCCGTTACACCGGCTGAGCCGCGGGAGGTCCGGCTTGTCCGGAAATGGCCAAACACATGCGCGATGCGCCATTCGCGCCAGGCGCGCCTGACCGCTTCAAGCCACTTGGTGAACAATTGAAGCGGGCACAAGTCGGGGCATTGGTCCCCGCGCCGGAAACCCGCACGGACGGACGCACAATGCCGGATCAGGGATTGATTCTCGCTGAATGTCTTCAACTCGACATCGGCGCCGCCGCCGACTATGTCGTCGATTACCGGGCGGCCCATCTCCGCCGGCTGGAGGAACTGCGGGCCGACGGGCTGATCGAAAGCCACGCGCTGTACCGGCACGACGCGGTCCTCCGGGAGAGCGCCGCCTGGCCCGCCTGGGACTTTCTGTCATGGACCGTCCTGGCGCCCGGCGTTGGCGCCGACCCGATCGTCGCGGCGCTCGCCTCACCGGCGCGGCGCGTGCGAACATCGGCGGTGACCCGGCGGCGCGAGGTGCTGCGGCGGACCCCTGCCTCCTACCACGCCGGGCCGAGCCGCGCCGCGCTTGCACGCGGCCTGAGCCCTTACGTCGAGATCGAGTACATCGACGTGGGCGAGGGGCATCTGGACGAGTATCGCGACAGCATGCGCGTCAACAGCGGCCCGGCGATGGCGCTGCTCATGGAGCGGGGCCGCGCGGTCGATTTCCTGGCAGCCGAGACCGTCGAGGTGCTGGTCCGGGGCGCCGGCATGCCGCCCTGGAACCAGATCCATCTGAGTGGGCGCTTCGCCGAGGACGACGCGACGCATCTGCAATCCTTCGACGAGGCGCTCCGGACGATCAACCCCGCCGGCGGCTATGAGCGAGTGTTCGGCCGCTTGGCCGCTTACCGCACCCATCCGCGGGTGGTCCGCGCCAGCGCCTGCCTGACGCTCTGAACGGGCGGACGCCGTCCCGGGCCGGTCAGCGCCGGGCTGCCGCCGGGCGGCGGGGGGCAGGACGGCGGCGGACCCACATCCAGACGCCGGATCCACCCATGGCCAGCACCAGCAGGCCCAGAAGCAGCGTGACGGCGGGGCTGAGCGCTCCCAGGAACGTCCACCCATGAATGGCGGTCGCCAAGCGGGTCAACCCGTCCGCCAGGCCCGCGGGGCCAGCCTCCGGGCGGGGAATGCCGTCGGCCGCCACCTCGACCACGACCAGCCGGCCGAAGCGGTCGGCCAGACGCAGTTGATGGACGCCCCCGGGCTCGCCCGGATTGACCTGCGCGAGCCGGTGCTCCGGGAATGCCGCGCCGGCCGCCGTCGCGGCGAGGGATAAGGGCGGCAGCGGCGCGGTGGAGGTCGGAGGGGGGGGAGTTTCCGGCATCCAGGGCAGCGCCGCCAGCACCAAGCCGGACATGGCCAGCAGCAGGAGCGGCAGCGTGGCCATGGCGCCGATGCCGCGATGCCATGTGCTCAAGCGCCGCCAAGCGATGGGTTTGCCGGCCACGCGGATGCGCAGCCAGAGCCACAGCCCGAGGAGGGTGGCGCCGATGGCCGGCAGCGCCAGCACCATCACGCCGGCGTGGCCCGCGTTTCCCAGCAGCAGCGATCCGTGAAAATCCACGGCGAGCAGCACCGGGTCGCGGGACGGGTCGATGACGCCCCGCAGTGCGGCGTCGGGAGCCAGCACCACCAGGACCTTGCCCGCCTCCGGCGCCGCCACCCGCGCTGTTACGGCGCCGCCCGGCGTCACGGCGGGGCGCAGCCAGATCACCGAACCGCCCGGCACGGCGGCCGCGGCCGCGCCGACGAGCGTGTCGAGATCAGCCGGCCGGGCGCCCGGCGCCTCGCCGAACAGCCGGGGATGGGTGAGGGCGAGAAGCCGGTCCTTGAAGGGGATGAGCATCCCAGTGGCGGCGAACAGCACCAGGAAGCCGGCAGCTGCCAGACCAACGAGCCTGTGCAGGCGGTAGAGGCGGGGGGTCTTCATGCCTCATGCGCTCAGTCGCAGGGTGTGGACCGCGCCCTCGGGACGCCACGGCAGATCCTCGAGCGCCGTGGCGGGCTGGGCCCGGTCGGCGGCGCGGGCCTGCAAGGGCGACATCTTGAAGAAGGCCCGGAACTGCCGGCAGAAATGAGCGACATCGCGGAAGCCGCAGGCATCGGCGATGTCCGACACTGTCCGCTCGGTGCGGCCCAGCAGCCAGCGCCCGTAGCGCAGGCGGACGTTGCGGGAGAAGACGTGCGGCCCGACGCCGAACTCCTGCTTGAACAGACGCTGCAGCTGGCGCGGCGACAGGTTGGCCTTGTCCGCGAGTTCCTTCAGATGGGGCGGACGGTTCAGGTGCAGCTCGATCAGCGCGATCGCCTTGCGCAGCCGCGTATGCTCCACGGGCTTCGCCGGCGTGGCCAGCGGCTGGGGATGGTTCTGCGGCCGCGGCTCGTCGATGAGCGACAGCTGCAGGCTCTTGCGCGCCCAGGCCTCGCCGCAGTGCCGCTTGATCAAATAGGCCGCGACATCCGCCGCCGCGACGCCGCCGGGACAGGTGATGCGGTCGCGGTCGACGACGAACCACTGGTCGGTGATGGGAGTGACGTTGGGGAACTCCTCGGCGAAGTCGTGCGCGTGATAGGCGCTGATGCAGCAACGCCGTCCCGTCATGAGCCCCGCGCGCAGCAGCGTGAAGGTGCCGACGCACATGCCGATCAGCGTCACGCCGGCGGCCGCGGCGCGGCGCAGCCAGGCGATGGTCGCGGGGTCCGCGTGCGAGCCCCGGCCCAGCAGGCCGCCGACGACGACGATGTACTTGAAGCGGCGCGGGTCGCCCAACGGCTCCCACGGCATCACCTCGGCCCCGCAACTGGCCTTCACCGGCTTCAGGGTGGAGCCGACGATGGTCCAGCTGCAATTGACCTGGCGGCTCTGGTCCCCCTCGTCGGCCGCCAGCCGCAGCGTGTCCACGAAGGCGGCGAAGGCGAGGAGGGTGAAGGACTGCAGGGGCACGATGCCGACCGAGAGGTCCGGCCGGCGCCGCTCCTGCAGCGGCGGGTGAATGAAGGTTGGGTTGGTGATCATCGACACATCCCTCCCATGTCATCATATGCGCGGCGGGGGTCCCGTTCCCCCTGTGGCCGGTGGCGTGAAGCGCTCGCCCGCCATCACCAAAGTGACACATTGCTGGTCCAGCAAAATGACCAGTTGGCCGCATTTCGGAGTCCAGTTTGGAATTCCGCCGCGCGGGCCGGGTCAGTCCAGATGCAGGAGCACCGTGGCCAGCCGGTCGAAGATGAGGTGAAGCTTGTCCTCCTCCAGGATGAGGGGCGGCGACAACGCGATGGTGTCCCCCGTCGTCCGGATGAGCAGGCCCGCCTCGAAGGCCGCCGCGAACGCCGCCGAGGCGCGCTGCGCCGGCTGCCCGTCACGCGGCGCCAGCTCGATGGCGCCGATGAGGCCGATGTTCCGGATATCCACCACGTGCGGCAGGTTCCGCAGCCCGTGCAGCCGTTCCTCCCACAGCGCCTCGATCGTCCGGGACCGGGTGAAGAGCGCCTCTTCCTCCATGACGTCGAGGGTCGCCAGGGCCGCGGCGCAGGCCAAGGGATGGCCGGAATAGGTGTAGCCATGGAAAAACTCGATCAGATGCTCGGGCCCGTTCAGGATCGCCTCCTGGACCGGCTGGGCGACGAACACCGCTCCCATGGGGACGGCCCCGTTGGTCAGCCCCTTGGCGACCGTCATGAGATCAGGCGTCACGCCGAAGCGCTGCGCCGCGAACGGTGCGCCGAGCCGCCCGAAGCCGGTGATGACCTCGTCGAAGATCAGCAGGATGCCATGGCGGGTGCAGATCTCCCGCAGGCGTTCCAGATAACCCTTGGGCGGCACCAGGACGCCGGTGGAGCCGGCCACCGGCTCCACGATGACCGCGGCGATGGTGTCGCCGCCATGCAGCTGCACCAGGCGCTCGAGGTCGTCCGCCAGCTCCATGCCGTGTTCCGGCTGGCCGCGCGAGAAGGCGTTCCGGTCGGGGAGGTGGGTGTGCCGCATGTGGTCCACGCCCGGCAGCATCGCACCGAAGCTGCGCCGGTTGGCGACGATGCCGCCCACCGACATGCCGCCGAAGTTCGTCCCGTGATAGCCCCGCTCGCGCCCGACCAGCCGGGTGCGGTGGCCGTCGCCCCGGGCGCGGTGGTAGGCGAGGGCGATCTTGAGCGCGGTCTCCACCGCCTCGGACCCCGAGTTGGTGTAGAAGACCCGGGTCAACGGCGCCGGCAGATGGCGGACCAGACGCTCGGCCAGCTCGAAGGCGCCGGAATGGCCCAGCTGGAAGCAGGGCGCGTAGTCGAGCCGTCCGGCCTGACGCGCGATGGCCTCGACGATGCGGGGACGGGCATGTCCCGCATTGACGCACCAGAGGCCGGCGGTGGCGTCCAGGATCTGGCGTCCGTCGGCGTCCCGGTAGAACTGTCCCTCGGCCGTGGCCAGCATGCGGGGCTTCCGGCGGAACTGCCGGTTGGCGGTGAACGGCATCCAGAAGGCGTCGTGAGTCTGGGGCATGCGTCGCGCTCCCCCGCGATGGTGGTCCGATGAAGCCATTGACAAGGCCGTGGTTCATCAAAGGGTAGTGAGGAAGCCTTGACGTGTCCGGGCGAAGATCGGGCAGAAGAGTCCTACTAACGCAGGAATCCGGCGCTGGTTACTCTGCTGAAGCCGGAATCCGGCATTGAGGATTTGACGCACGCCGGCTTGCTTCGCAGAAGATGGCCGGCGTCTGGCGTCGTCCGCTGTCCGGAGCTAAGCTCTGTGCCGCTGCCGAAGCCGAAGGATGCCGCGCCAATGTCCGCCCCCGCCCTCGACCGCATCGATCTCGCGATCCTGAAGGCGCTGCTGGAGGATGCCCGGCGCTCGCATGTCGAGCTGTCGTCCTGCGTGCCGCTGTCGCCCACCGCGGTCGCGCGGCGCCTGCGGGCGCTCGAGGAGCAGGGCCTCATCGACGGCTACCGGGCGGATCTCAACCTGGCGCGGCTGGGGCTCGGCGTGACGATCGTCGTGAAGATCACGCTGAAGGAGCAGAATGCGGACAGCTACGCCGCCTTCGAGGCGGCGGTGGTGACCCGGCCGGCGGTCATCGCCTGCCTGTTCATGTCGGGGTCTGACGACTACGTCCTGCACGTCAAGGCGCGGGACATGCAGGACTATGAGAGCATCCACAAGACGCAGCTGCTGACCCTGCCGGGCGTCGCCCACATCCAGTCCAACTTCGTCATGCGCGAGGTCCTGCGCCGCGCGGCACCGCTCTCTGCCGTCAGCGCCGAGCGTCTGGAGGCGTCCGCCGGTCCGTCCCCGCTCCGTTGAATAAGCTTCGCACTTGGTCCGTTTCGGCCAAACTGCGGCCTGATCGCGGCATCGGCGCCGGTCTGCCGCGGCATGATCGGTTTTGTTGGCATGCTGGGCGCATGAGGCTCGTGCCGCTCTCCAGATACCGAAGCGGCCGGCATGGTGCGGGGACCGGATGGACATCAGCGGACGGCGGGCCGACCCTATGCCCGAGGCGTGGCGGGGCGCGGTGGACGTGATCCTGCGGGAAGAGCGGGTTCCGGGCGCGGCGGTGGCCGTGTGGCGGGCGGGCGGGCGTCATCTGCACGCCTTCGGCACCACCCGCGTCACCGGCGGCACGCCGGTCGGGCCCGACACGGGATTCCAGCTCTGCTCCATTACCAAGCCCTTCGTCGCGACGCTGGCGGCCTTGCTGGAGGCGGACGGCCTCGTCTGCCTCGACGACCGCGTCGCCGGGCTGGTCCCCGAGCTGGCGTTCAGCCCAAGCTGGCTGAACGATGAGATCACCTACCGCGACTTGTTGAGCAACCGGCTGGGCCTCGCCCGCGGCGGCTTCGCGGATTTCGGGCTGCGGGCGGACCATGGCTATGAGGAGCTGGTCCGACGCTTCTGCCACATGCCACGCCTCGCGCCGTTCCGGACCCGCTTCACCTACCTGAACCCGGCCTTCGCCACGGTGGCGCTTGCCCTGAGCCGCCGCGCCGGATTGGACTTCCCGGCCCTGATGCGCTCACGCCTGCTCGATCCGGCCGGGATGGCGGCGACCACCGTCGGTCCCGAAGGGCTGGAGCGTCCCGGGACCGCATCCGCCCATGTCATGGCGGAGAAGGGCCCCACCGCCGTTCTGGAAATGGACGATTGGGTGCGTCCCGGCGGCGGCGGCATGGCGTCGACCGCGGCGGACATGCTGACTTGGCTTGAGATACTGCTGACGGACGGCGCCGTCGGCGGGCGGCGCGTGCTTCCCGCAGGCCTCGCGGCCCGGCTTTGGCACCCGCACATCATCCTCGACGCCGGCGATCTGGCGCCGCACCGTGCCGCTCCCGGCACGCCCTTCTGCGCCTACGGGCTGGGCTGGTTCATCGGCCAGTATTTCGGTCAGCGCCTGGTCTGCCACAACGGGTCGGGCATCGGGTGGCGGACCTTTCTCGCCTTGTTGCCGGAAGCGGGGATCGGCGTGGCCGTGTTGACCAACACGGCGGTCTACGCTCCCGGCGCGGCGGTGCAGAACACCTTGCTCGACCTCTGCCTGCAGCGTCCGGCGCGCGGCTGGCTTGCGACCGCGCGGTCCTTCTGGGCCGACAAGCAGAAGAAGGCCCGGGACGACCTGGAGAGAGGCTTCCCCCAGAGCGGAGCGCCGCCACTGGCCGCCGCCGCGCTGGCGGGTACTTACGCCAATGCCCATTCGGGCCGCTTGGCCGTGACGGCCGATCCGGTTCCGACGCTGACCTTCGAGGATGGATCCTGCTACGACGGACATCTGCGGGCCCTTGGCGGGGCCGTGTTCGAGCTTCACCTTCACGGGCCTATGGCAGCGCTGGACGCGCCGGGGCATCCGCCACCCCGGGTGCGTTTCGAATGCCGGGACGGGCTGGCCGGGGCGGTGGAGGTCGCCGGCGTCGGCCGGTTCCTCCGGGTCTGACCCGTCTTTCCCGAAGCCGGGGCGACTAGAAGGGCCGTCCTCCGCAATCGCCTTGCCGTACCCCGGTCAATGGCTGTCCAGCGACGTGCGCTCAGGTCGAAGAGCGCTCCGGCAGCCCGGCCGGCAACTCGTCCGCCGCCTCTTCCGCCGGTTCCGCAGCCAGCCGTTCGGAATCGCGGCGTGCCAGCAGGGCCATGAGCCTGGCCTGGCCAAGGCAGATCGCTCCCGTGACGCCCAGCAGCAGCAGACCACACAGGATGAGAAAGGCTGACCATCCCATCGAGGAGGCCAGCAGCGCGATGGACGCCGAGGCTGCCGACTGACCAAGGGAGGTCACGCTTGATTGGATGGTGAAATCGGTGCCGGGATGGCGTCGTGACGCCCAGCGGAAGCGCAGGCCGAGAAAGGCGGTGTACATCGGCGCCAGCAGAATCGACGCCACGAGGTTGGCGGCGGCGTAGCCCGCGAAGCCATAGCCGCCCATGTAGCCGAAGCCCCAGTAGAGGGCCATTCCCGGCACCGCCAAAAGAACGGACAGGACCACAGCCCGCTGCAGCCCCCAGCGTGCTGAGATCCGCTCGCACATGAAGGTTCCCGCCAATGCGCCGGCCGCGGAGAAGACGCCGGTGATCAGGCCGATGTCGCCTACCGAAATTCCCAGGGACTTCAGGTATGCGGACTCCATGCGGAAAGGCATCGCCCAGGCGAAGGCGTAAGCGAACACGCAGCCCAGTACCAGCCAGGTGACCGGGTGCGACAGATGGGCCCGCAGGGTGACGGCTGCATCGCGGATGGGAGAAAGGGACCGCGGCCGGTTTCCGTCGGTTCGGTGGGGATCGGGAAGCAGCATGGCCGGCAGGGTCGCCAGCAGGAGGACGGCGGCGGCGCCGGAGAGCGCAGCCTGCCACCCAACGGCTTGGTAGAGGCCGATGAGTCCCGCGGACCCGAGCAAAGGACCCAGGAAGTATCCCACGGTGCTGCTGGCCGCCGCCGTGGCCTCGCGGCCGGCGGGAAACGCCTCGATGGTATAGGCGTCGACGGCGATGTCCTGGGTCGCCAGGGCGACGTTGATCGCCATCAGCAGAAGAACCATCGGCCAAAGGCTCTCGGCGGAGGGAGGAATGGTGGAGAGCAGGATGTAGCCCGCCGCCGCTATCGAGGTGCAGGGAATGAGCCAGCTTCGGCGGCGCCCCAGCCTGCCGAAGCCGTAATTGTCGACGAGCGGCGCCCATGCCCACTTGAACCACAGGGGTGCCGAGGCGAAAGCCATCACCCAGAGGTTCTTCAGATCGACACCCTCTGCGAGGTAGATCGCCGGAAGGCCGACGAGCAGAAGCCCGACGGGCGCCTGCTGACCGGTGACCAGGCCCACCACCGCGATGACCCGTAGACTGAGGTGTACCTTGTCGGACACGGCTGAGTTCCCCTCGGGCGCAGATGAATGCCTGGATGTGTTCCCTTGTCCACCGGAGGCTCAGGGCGGCCGACAACACGGTCGTGTCCCGCTGACCGGTGTCGACCGTCGGCGGGACACGATGATCTCGATTGCGGCGTACCCGCTGGAGCCTCCTCCTGCCTCTGGTCTAGAAGCGGTGCTGATAGCCGACGGTGATCCTCATGCCTTCACCCGGGATATTGCTGAGTAGATCACGGAAGGCCTGTGTCTGGACGGGCAGATAGCGGCGGTTCAGCAGATTCTCGATACCGACCGAGACCTTTCCGTTGCCCGTGTCGTACGAGGCGCTGAGGTCGAGCAGGAAGTAGCCGGCGACGCTGCCGTCGGAGCCGCCGAAGACGAGCGGCGGCGTGTCGCCGAACTGGTCGCGGTCGAAGACATGCGTGCCCTGCAGGCGCAAGGACGCGTCCTCGACGGGTGCGACGTCGACATAGGCCGTGATGCGGGTCGGCGTCACGCGGTCGTTGTACTGGTCGAACTCGACGCCGTCCTCGTCCTCGAACTCGCCGTTCTGGTAGGTCAGAACGCCGCCGAGGCCCACCCACTCGTTGACCCGGTAGTCAAGGGTGGCCTCGAAGCCCCAGGTCCGCTCCGGCTGGCGCAGCACCTCGAGCGGCAGGACCGGTGAGATCTGGACGGTGGTCGAGGACAGCTTGGCGTCGGCGAAGAAGGCGGAGGCGGTGAAGTTGAGCGAGCCGACATCGGCGCGCAGGCCCGCCTCGTACTGGGTGGTCTTGGCCGGCTGGGCCCGGACCAGTGCCGGATTGCCCGGCACCGTCGCGGTCGCCAGGCCGCGCAGGGCGCGACCGAACTCGGTGATCTCCAGGCCCTGCGACAGGCCGGCGAACACCTCGATGTCCTCGGTCAGGAACCAGACCGCGCCGGCATTGTAGAGCGTCGCGTTGAAGTCGGGCATGTCGCCCTTGAGATAGACCAAGTCCCGGCCCGGCCCGAAGGCACCGGCGATGCGGGCGCCGTCCGACTCGGGATGGAACTCCTCATACCGGATGCCGCCCTGGAGGATGACGGATCCCAGAGTCAGCTTGGCCTGCCCGAAGCCAGCGAAGGAGTTCAAGGTGACCGGCGGCGACAGCGGGCGGATTTCCCTGAGCGCGCCGCCATCGTACCGGACCGGGGCTCCGGCCAGCGAATAGGTGCCGTTGGTAGGCGTGGTGCCCTCGAAGCGGGGACGGTCCATCTCGTCGCGAAGCAGATCCACGCCATAGGTCAGCGAAAGATTCCGGCCCTCCGAGAAGTCCACTTGACTGGTCAAGTTGGAGCGCAGGCCGAAGCGCTCGTTCTTCTGCCGGTTCTCATCCTCGTAGAGGCGGGGCGGGTCCTCGAAGTCGCTGATGATGAAGGTGTACTGGAACGTGTTCTTCTGATGGTAGACTGAGAGGTCGAGTACGCTGCCCAGTACGTTGCCGTTGCTGTAGGTGGCGATCAGAATGTGATTCTGGCGATAGCGGTCGTCGACGCGCTGACCGGGATCGGCGATGGCGACGTCGAGGGGCAGATTGCCGATCGTCGCGGAGCAGTCGAACGGTGGCAGGCCGCAGGTGCCGAACGTATAGGCCGGGTAGGTGTAGTCGGACTCGGTATTCTGCCGGAAATAGTTGGCGCTGACGCGTAGCGATGCCTCCTCGCCGAGCTCGACGCCGAAATTGGCATCGACGTTGTACTGGTCGAACTCCTCGGAGATCACCGGATCGCCGGCCGGCGAGTGCCGGATGCCCTGGGACATGTAGCCCGCGCCCAGGTAAAGGTCGGTGTTGGCGCTGGGCGCGCCACCGGCGCCGGCATAGACCTTGTAGGTCAGGCTGTCGCCGAACTCCTTGGGGTTGAAGCTGGTCTGCACCCGGCCGGTGACCGCAAGCGCGTCACCGCCGCGCCGGGTCTGAAGGTTGATGACGCCGCCGGACGCGCCGAAGCCGAAGACGGCGGTCGCGCCGCGGTTCACCTCGATGCGGTCGACCGCCAGCGGGTCGATCAGGCCGAGGTCGAAGCCGGAGCTCCGCAGCAGCTGGTTGACCGGAACGCCGTTGATCAGGACCGACGCGGGACGGCCGCGCAGCAGCGGGCCGCGGCCGTTGCTGAAGGGGGTCTCGTTGTTGGCGGCCAGTCCCGGAATGGATTTCGTCAGGACGTCCACGACGTCGGGCGAGACGTCCAGTTGGCGGGAGATCTCCTCGCCGCTTAGGATGGAGATCGAGGCGGGCACTTCCGAGACCCTGGTCTCGATGCGCGTCGCGGTGACGGTGATCTCCTCGAGCGCCTCGGCCAGGGTGGCGCTGGTTTGCGGCGATGCCGGGCCGGATCCTTGGGCGAAGGCCGGTGTCGCGGCGACGAGGGCGAGCGGCAGCGCGGCGGCCTGGGCGAGCAGCCGGGAGCGGAGGGGCCGAAGGCGTTGCATGGTCAGAACTCCCTGTTGCTTGTTGCTTTATTGACTGTCATTTGGCCCCAGCTCGGCCCGAAGCGCATGGCATCGTGACGCCCAAGCAAGGCATGAAAGCGACGCGACTTTTCAGAAAGGGTACCTCGACCGCACCAGATCGACCTGGTCCGGCGTCAGAGCCCGGACATCGCTGCCGCGCAGCAGCAGATAGAGACGAGCCGTCTCCTCCAGCTCCTCGATCGCCTGGACGGCGCGGGCAAGCGTCCGCCCCCCGACGACCGGGCCGTGATTGGCCAGCATCACCGCGTGGCTTTCCCGGGCGCGCTCCGCCACCGCTTCCGCCATGTCGGGGTCGCCTGGGGCGAAGAAGGGGATGAGCGGCAGCTGGCCCACCCGCATCGCGTAATAGGCCGTCAGGGGCGGCAGCAGGTCGGAGGCATCGAGACCGCGCAGGCAGGAGACCGCCACCGCGTGGGTTCCATGAAGATGCACCACCGCGCCCAGCTCGGGCCGGACCCGGTACATGGCGAGATGCAGGGCGGCCTCCTTGGTCGGCGGATCGCCGGACAGGTGCCGGCCATCGTCGGACAGCAGGGAGAGCGACCCGGGCGCCAGGCTGCCGAGCGAGGCATCGGTGGGCGTCATCAGGAACCCGCCCTCCACCCGGACGCTCAGATTGCCGGTGGCGCCATGGGTGAAGCGGCGGTCGAACAGCGAGCGCCCCACCCGGCAGATCTCGGCGCGCAGATCCTCGTCAGTCATGGTCATGCCCGAACCCGTCGGCGAAGAGCGTCGGCCGCCCGAAATTGCCCGACTTCAGGATGAGGGCCAGCGGTGGGCCCTCGGCGCTCACCATCATCGGCACCCCGGGATCGACCGGCCGCAGCACCCGCATCGCCGTCACGCCCAGGGCCTCGATCACCGCGCCGGACGTCTCGCCGCCGGCCACGAGAAGGCGGGACACGCCGAGCGAGGCGGTCGCGCGCCGGGCGATGGCGGCGAGGGTGCGCTCGGCCGCAGCCGCCAGGTCGATGCCCGGATGCTGACGCTGGCGCGCGCCGCGCTCGTCGGCCGCGGCGCTGGTGGCCACGACGGGGGGAGCGCCGGGTGACAGGTTCGCGGCGATCCAGGCGACCGCCCGCTCGATCAGGGCGGGTTCCCGGGCAGCGTCGCCGACATCCAGCCGCAGCACCGGCTGCCGCGCCTCGGCGACCGCCAACTGTTCCAGGGTGCGTGCCGAGCACGATCCGGCCAGGACCAGCGCCGGTCCCGGCGGAACGGTGGCGAGGGCCGGCGCCGCGACGGCGCGTCCATGCGCCAGGAGCGCCGCGACGGCTTGGCCCAGGCCCGATGCGCCGCCGGCGAGAAGCCGCTCATGGTCGGCTGCGGCCAGCAGCGCCAGATCCTCCCAGTTCTCGGCATCGGCGATGACATGGCGCACGTGCCGCCGCCGCTGGCGATCTAGGCTGCGGGCGGCGATGCGGGCGCCCTGCCGCAGTGTCGCGAGCGGCAGCCGGCCGACGCCCCCCTGTGTCTGCGCCCGCAGAACCGCCGGCAGGAAGGAGCGCCGCATCGGGGTGAGCGGATGGTCGCGCATGGGTGTCTGCGACAGCGGCACGCCGTTGACGAGCAGCCGGCCGTCGACCACCGTGCGGCCGGTGTCCGGAAAGGCCGGGCAGTGCACCATCAGCGTCTGGCCGGCGCGATCGAGGAGCGCTTCCGACACCGGACCGATGTTGCCTTTCGGCGTGGAGTCGAAGGTGGAGCAGTATTTGAAGAGGATGCGCCCGGCCCCGGCCCGCCGCAGCCAATCGAAGGCGCGGAGCGACTGGTCGACCGCCTCCTCCACAAGACAGGTGCGGGACTTCAGCGCCACGATGACGGCATCCGCGTCCGACATGGCGGCCCCCTCCGGCACGCCGACCCGGATCAGGCAGGACAGCCCCTGGCCGTTGATCGCATTGGCGAGGTCCGTGGCGCCGGTGAGGTCGTCGGCGATGGCGCCCATCATCAGGGCCATGTCGGTCACTCCCGCATTACTGCCGCCCGGCCGCTCCGGGACGGCACCATCGTGGCACCGGCACGGGAAAGCACCTGAGGGCGGATGCGACAGCCGACATGCCGGGTACGCCGCAAGTGGACCGATAAGGGCGGCCATGGCGCGGGCCGGCGGCTGCTTGTCGCTTTCCGGCAAAGCCGCCGCGGCGGCTCTCCGGCTAGGGTTCGTGCAGGATTTCCGGACGGGGGGGCAGCGATGAACCAGATGAGCGATCGGGCGCAACGCCTGTACGGTGACGCGCTGGTCTGGGACATGACCATGCCCCATGAGGGAACCGGCGTGCGCCCCGCGCTGAAGGCGGGCGCGTTGGACCGGCTCGTGGCCTGCGGCTATGGCTGCGTGTCGCTCAGCGTCTGCGGCGACCTCTCGCCGCTGGAGGAGGTCGTGCGGGTGCTGGCCCGCGAGCGCGCCTACCTGCGGCGCCATGCGGACAAATATGCCCTGGTCGGCACCGCCGACGAGGTGCTGGCCGCCCGCCGCGCCGGCAAGCTGGCGGTCTTCTTCCAGTTCCAGGGAACGGACCCGCTGGGGCGCGAACCCGGCATGGTGGAAGCGTACTACCAGCTGGGCGTGCGGATGATGCTGCTCGCCTACAATCAGAAGAACGCCGTGGGCGACGGCTGCTACGAGCGCACCGACGGCGGGCTGAGCCGGTACGGCCAGACCATCATCCGCGAGATGGAGCGCGTGGGCATGCTCCTCGACCTCAGCCATACCGGCTACAGGACCACGCTGGACGCGCTGGAGATGGCGACCCGGCCGGTCGTCTTCTCGCACTCCAACGCCCATGCCGTCCGGCCCCATCCCCGCAACATCCGGGACGACCAGATCAGGGGCTGCGCCCGCACGGGCGGCGTCATCGGCATCAATGGGGTCAGCAGCTTCCTGACACCGGAGAACGACTGTTCGACCACGTTCATTCTGCGCCACATCGACCATGTGGCGCAGCTGGTGGGGCCGGCCCATGTCGGCATCGGGCTCGACTGGCTGGTCGATCCCGACAGCGCGCTCGATCTCTTCGCCGCCCATCCCGACACCTGGCCCGAGGAGGATTTCGAGGATCCGGACCGCTACGCCGCGCCCGAGCAGATGCTGGAGATCGCGGAGGGGCTGCTGGCCCTTGGATATGCCGACGACGACGTGCGCGGCATTCTCGGCGGCAACTGGCTGCGCGTCTGCCGCGAGGTCTGGCGGTGAGCAGGGGCGGCGGCCTGGATTTGCCGGCCGGCCATGATAGGGTGATATCGGACTCCGGCACGCCCGGGTCCAGGCCTCGACCCGAAGGACGGTGCCGCCCATGCCCAGAGCCTCCCGCCCGGCCAGCGGCGCGCACAAGGCGCTGCCTCTCCAGATCGCGCTGGACAAGGGGTGCGACGAACCCATCCAGGCGCAGCTCTGCCGGCAGTTCCGCGCCCTGATTCTGTCCGGCGCGCTGCCGCCGGGAACACAACTTCCCTCGTCGCGGCTGCTGGCCCAGGAACTCGGCTGCTCCCGCACCCCCGTGCTCATGGCGATCGAGCAGCTCGTGGCCGAGGGCTTCGTCGTCACGCGCGACCGTTCCGGTATCGAGGTGGCGGCCGACCTGCCGCAGGAATCGCGTCCGGCCGGTGCGGTGCAAGCCGCCTCGCCGGCCATTCAGGGCCTGTCCATGCGCGGGGAGCGCCTGGCCATGGTGACCAGCCAGTTCGGCGTCCGCTACAGCTCCTCGCCCGGGCATGCGGCCGTGGAGGGGTTCCCGTTTGAGCTCTGGGGCAAGCTGGCCGCCCGTGTCTGGCGCCATCCCGCCAGCTCCGTCGTCTGGACCGACAGCCCGGCCGGCTATCCCCCCCTGCGCGAGGCTCTGGCCGAGCATGTGCGGGTCGTCCGAGGCCTGCCCTGCACCGCCGACCAGATCATCATCACGACAGGCACGCGGTCCGCCGCGGACATGGTCGGACGCATCCTGCTCGATGCTGGCGACGAGGTGGCCCTGGAGGACCCGGGTTGGCCCGGCTGGGCCGTGCTGGAGTCGGTGGGGCAGAAGCTGACCCGGGTGCCGGTGGATGCCGAGGGCATCGACGTCGAGCAGCTGCAGCGCCTGGCGCCCGCGGCGCGGATGGCCGCCGTGACCCCCTCCCACCAGTTCCCTCTGGGACCGCCCATGAGCCTGCAGCGCCGCCTGGCCCTGCTGAACTGGGCCCGGGAGGGCGGCCGCTGGATCCTGGAGGATGATTACGACAGCGAGTTCCGCTATTCCGGCGCGCCGCTGGCGACGCTGTGCGGCCTCGACGGCGGTCGCAACGTCCTCTACATCGGCACCTTCTCCAAGGCGTTCTTCCCGTCGCTGCGCATGGGATACCTCATCGTCCCCAGGGACTTGGCCCCGAAGTTCGCCCAGGCGCGCGCCGCCATCGACGTGTTCCCCTCGGTCATGCAGCAGCCGGTCCTGGCCGCCTTCATCGCCGAGGGGCATCTGGCCCGGCACATCCGCACCATGCGCCGGCTGTACGGCCTGCGCTACGAGGTCGTCCGCAAGGCCTTCGAGCAGCAGTTCGGCGACGAGGTCGAGGTGATCGAGACCGCCACCGGGCTCAGCCTGACGGTCGTCTTCCGCCGTCCGATGAACGATCTGTGGGCGGCGGAGCGGGCGCGGGCCCTGGGCTTCTACGTCTATCCGCTCTCGGTCTTCTATTTCGACCGCCCGGCGCAATCCGGCCTCGTCGTGGGCCTGAACTCGCTGCCCGAGGAGATGGTCCACGCCTCGGTCGGCAAGCTGCGCGCGCAGTTGCGCGATACCGCGCCCGCCTGACCTCAGGCGGAGGGCCAGAAGGGACGATAGGCCAGGAGGCCGGGCAGGCCGCCCGTGTGCAGGAACACGACGGTGTCGCGCGCGGTCAGCTCTCCCGTGCGCACCAGATCGATCAAACCCGCCATGGCTTTGCCGGTGTAGACCGGATCGAGCAGGATGCCTTCGAGGCGGGCCATCAAGGCGACCGCATCCAGGCCCTCGCGGGTGGGCAGCCCGTAGCCTGCCCCGAGATACTGGCCGCGCACGTCGAACTGGTCGGGGTGGAAGCTCCGGCCCAACCCCAGAAGCCGCGCCGTGCGGGTCGTCAGATCCGCCAGCCGCGCCGCATGCTGCGCGGCGTCGACGTCATAGACGCTGACCGCCGTGACCGGAGGGCCGCCATGCATCAGCCGCCCTGCCGTCAGCCCGGCCACGGTGCCGCCGCTGCCGCTCGCCACGATGATCCGCGTGGGCTCGACCCCGATGCGTGAGCATTGATCGACCAGTTCCTGCATGCAGCGGGTGTAGGCGCTGCTGCCATGAGGGTCGGAGGCGCCGACGGGAATGACGTGAGGCACGTGGCCGTCACCGGCCAGATCGCGCACCAGCGTGTCCAGTAGGCTGGCGGCCTCGTCCGTCGTTCCCACGGTGTGCACGGTCGCGCCGAGCAGACGGTCCAGCAGGACGTTGCCACCTTCCATGTACTCGTCGCCCTCGAGCGCCACGCGCCGGACCAGGACGGCGGTGCAGGGCAGCCCCAGGCGCGCGGCCGCGGCCGCCGTCTGCCGCACATGGTTCGACTGCACGGCGCCCGACGTCAGAATGGCGGTGACCCCACAACGGCGGGCCTCCTCCAGCACCGGCCCCAGCTTGCGCGCCTTGTTGCCGCCGCCCGCCAGACCGGTGCAGTCGTCCCGCTTCACCAGCAGCCTCGGCCCGCCGAGATGGGCGGTCAGGCGCGGCAGCTCCTCCAGCGGCGTCGGGAGATGGCAGAGCATGGTCGCAGCATCCATCGTCATGGGCCAATCCCCCCGGCCTGGCGCGCCGGCGGGGAGGCGCGGCGGATCAGCTCCGGACCAGGGCGGCGCGGCAGACCCGGTCGACCAGCCCCTCGAACGCGTCCAGCGGCAGGCTCTCATAACCAGGATCGAAGGCATTCTCGTCGAAAAGGGCGCAGAAGCGGATGGTCTCCTCGAACGCCGGATGGCCGCGATAACGCTCGAACGCCTGCCGGTCGGCGTCGGGCTTGTGCACCATGTGCTGCAGCTGGAAAACCGGATGGTGCCTCAGCAGCCAGATACGGTTCGGGGACAGGTAGGGCCCCAGCAGCGCCGCGGCGCTGGCCCCGTGATCGAGCGGCGAGAGCATCTCGGTGGCGTCATGGAACAGGGCGAGGAACACGAGCTCGTCGTCGGCACCCGCCCGCAGGGCCCGGCTCGCCGATTGCAAACAATGGTCGTAGAGGTTGATCGGCCAGCCCTGCCGGTCGTCGTCGCGCTGCAGCTCCAGCAGGCGCAGCAATCCCGCCCCGGCATTGCCCTCGGCCAAGCTCTTCCGCTCGCCGGCGGCGATATTCGCCCAGTCCTCGGCACTGGCGGTCCGCAGGCTGATGAAGGCGGGGGAGGAACTCTGCATCTCGGCTTCCTTGAGTTGTTCCGTGCCGGACGATGGCTTAGCCGTCGTGGCAGCGGCGCGCGCGGCCATTCCGCATCTTGCCGTTTCCACCGCACGGCGGGTTAGGCGGGAAGCGACGTGGCGCGGCCCCGGCGGCGACACGGTCGAGCCTGCCGTCGATCCGCGCCCGATCGGTTCCCCGATCCGGGCGCCGATGACCTGACCGGGGCGACAAGCGTCATCAGGATCGCGCCACGGACGCCATTGACGGTGGACCGGCGGTGCGGGCCCTGCGCGACATGATGCCGGCACGTATGGCCGGTCCACCGGCCGCGCCAATCGGCGAGAGCGCGGGTGCGGCGTGCCCTGAGCGCCGGGACCAGTTGATCAGGGCCGAACAGGCCATCAAGGAGGCAGGACGGTGGCGATGACGCCTGGGACGGAGCTGCGCCCTGTGGGCGGCCGGCGGCCCACCCGCGTTGCGTTGGTGGGGCTGGGCGCCATCGGCCGCTCGCTGCTGGCGGCGCTCGACGGCCGTACGGACGTCCAGGCCGTCGCCACCCTGCAGCGCCAAGCCAGCGCCTATCCCTACGGCCTCCCGGGGCTAGATGGCGTCGAGGCCGCCGCCACGCTCGACGAGCTGCTCGCCCACCGGCCCGACGTCGTCGTGGAGTGCGCCGGCCACGACGCGGTGCGCCAGCACGGCGCCCGCATTCTGGGCCACGGCGCCGACTTGGTCGTCGCCTCGGTCGGCGCGCTCGCCGATCCGGACGTGCTGGAGGCGCTGCGCCGCGCCAGCCGCAGCGCCGGCAGCCGCGTCCTGGTGCCCGGCGGTGCGCTCGGCGGCATCGACGCGTTGGCCGCCGCCCGCCTGGCCGGCCTGGACAGCGTCACGCTGCGCTCGGCCAAGCCGCCCCACGCCTGGCGCGGCAGCGCCGCCGAGGCGGTGCTGGACCTGGACGCCGTCACCGCCGAGACCGTGTTCTTCCGCGGCAGCGCGCGCCAGGCCGCCCACGCCTATCCCCGCAACGCCAACGTCGCCGCCCTGGTGGCGCTGGCCGGCATCGGCCTGGACGCCACTGCGGTCGAGCTCGCCGCGAGCCCGGGCCTGGGCGCCAACCGCCACGAGATCCACGCCGCCGGTGCCTTCGGCGAGCTGCGCTTCGCCATATCGGCGCTGGCCTCCCGGGACAATCCCCGTACCTCCGCCATCACCGCCTTCAGCATCGCGCACGCCGTGCTGAACCGCTGCTCCGCCATCGCGATCTAGAGGTCACCCATGCCCATCGTCACGGTCCGCCAGTTCACCGGCCGCACCGACGCGCAGAAGCAGGCGCTGGCACAGCGCATCACCGCCGCGGTGCGCGAGATTTACGGCCCGACGCCGCAGAAGGTGCAGGTGCTGATCGAGGAGGTGCCGCTGTCGGACTGGTTCAGCGAGGGCGAGTACGTCCGCCGGCCCGACGGCCAGGGCTGAGGCCGCTCCCTCTCACCCCCCCCTACACACACCCTGAACGGCGGCCGGGCCCGCCGAAGGAGATCCCATGCGTGCTGTTCCCGCTATTCTGGCCGCCCTGATCGCCCTTCCGGCCCCCGCCGCTCTGGCCGAGGCGGGGCTGCAGGGGGAAGTCAGGCTGGTGTCCGACTATGTGGACCGGGGCGTCTCCAACTCCGACAACCATCCGGCGCTGCAGGGCTCCATCGGCTGGTTGTGGGAGGGCGGGGCCTATGTCTCGGTCTGGGGCTCCAGCGTCGACTTCGACGATGGCGACGAGGCGACGGTCGAGCTGGACTATGTGCTGGGCAATGCGGGGGCCATGGGACCGGTCGAGTACGACGTGTCGGTCGCCCGCATCACCTATCCCGGGGCGTCGGGTGCGCTCGACTACGACCTGTGGGAGGGGGCGCTGGCGCTGGCGGTGCCCCTCGGGCCGGTGACGCTGGGGAGCGAGGCGATCTACACGCCGGAGAACGCGGGCGGGGCCGGCGATGCGCTGTACCTGCGCGGCATTCTGGAGGTGCCGCTGGACGAGGCGCTGACGCTGTCGGCGCATCTGGGGCGGCAGTGGCTGAGCCGGGAGGCGATCGCCGGGCCGGACTACACGGACTGGGGAGCGGGGCTCGCCTGGACGCGGGGCAGCCTGACGGCGGGGCTGGCCTACACCGACACCGACCTGGGCGCCGCCTGCGAGCGCCTGTGCGACAGCCGCGTCACCCTGGAGATCAGCCTCGCATTGCCGTGAGGCTGCCGACCGCCGCCGTCATGGCACCACGGTCCGCGCCGTCGCCAGATATGAGGCGCCATGCTTGCGGGTGCCCGCGGCGTCATGGTTCTCGGATGCCTTGTGCAGCCTCTCCAACGTGTCCGCCAGCCTGGCCATGTCGCTGTTCATCTTCTGCAGAGCGACCTCCAGCGTGTAGGTGATCTCGTGGATGGCCTCCAGCTCCTGCGGCGTCAGGTCCTTCTTCTCCAGCAGGGCGGCGAGCTTGGCGTTGTACTCGGAGAAGTTGGCGACGGCCTGCGCCAGCGTCGCCGAGGGCTTGCGCTCATAATGGTCGACCGGCGCTTCCGCCCTTGCCGTGCCCACAAGCGACCCCAGCATCATGGCGACCACGACGAACTTCATTACCTTCATTTGACGCGCTCCCCCTTGGACGTTGCAAAGCTTTGTCGCCGCAATAAATCCACAGATATTGCAGGGATTTCCCTGACCGGCAGGCGCCGGATGCTTTACGGTCACTCTAGAGCACGCTCCCCATCCGATCCAGCGAACTTTCTCATGGGAAAAATCAGGAGGGGATGAGTCCGGCAACCCACCGTCGCGCATGCTCGCTCTGGTCACCGGGCAGGGCCCGCAGCAGCCAGACCAACCGCGTCGCCTCGCCCCGGCGCTTCTCGACCTTATAGACATGGGTCCAGAGTTCGTGGGAGCGGTGCAGCACGACGAAGTAGACGGGTCCGGGGCCAGCCGGCGGGGCATCGCCCTGCGGGTGCCGCCACACCGCGTCGCCGGGGCGTACCACAAGGTCCTGCAACCAGTTATCGGAGATCCTGTGCGTCGCGTCGGCCATCTTTCTCGTCCCCGGTCGTGCCGACGGGCGGGCGATGGCGACGGATGCATGGCATGACTGCCCGCTTGGTTGCCGGAGAACCGGCCACATCGCCCGTCGGGGGCCACCACCTTGCCCGGGTAGGCAGGTTGGTGCCGGGCGGATCGCCCGGCTCTTGATGTTGTCGGCCGCCCAAGGGGGGCGACCGATGCAGGGCCTACAGGAAAACTGATGCCTTGGCGAGTCTTGCCTTGGGGAGACGGCGCCCGATGTCGCTACCGTACAGGCGTTGGACGTGATCGACCTGCTCAGATCAGCTGGATCGTTCCGACCAGACAGCGTGCGGGGATGAACCCAAGCAGCGTCTCACGCCGCATCAGCGGCTCATCCGGGTCGACAGGATGATGGAGGAGGTGGTGCGTTCCACGCCGTCGAGCATGCCGATCGCATCGATGACCCGGTCGAGCTCGCCGATCTCCATCGCCGCCACATGCGCGATCATGTCGAAAGGCCCGCTGACCGCGTGCAGCGCCCGCACCTCCGGCATCGCCCGCAGCCGGGCTTCGATGGTGGCCGAGCGCTTCGGCGCCACCGTGATCATCACCAGGCCCTGCGCCAGCGCCCGGCGGTAGACGTCGCCGTGCCGCACCGTGAAGCCGGCGATGACTCCGCCCGCCAGGAGCCGGTCGATACGGGCTTGAACCGTGGTGCGCGAGAGCTTCAGCCGGCGCGCCAACGTCGCCGCCGGCAGGCGTCCATCCATCTCCAACTGGCGCAGCAGGGCCGTGTCGGTTTCATCGAGCTGCAAACTGTCGGGTTCCTTCGGCGAACTGACCAGGAAAGTCAGTGGAATCGCACGATTGGAAACTTAATTCCGACCGGGACGGCCCGCAAGATCGCGGCATGTCCAGAATGGAGGGGCCGTCATGCGTAAAATTGTTATCGCCGGCGCGGGAAAGATCGGGGCCACGCTGGCCGACATGCTGGGTGCCAGCGGCAGCTACGCCGTCACCGTCATCGATGGATCGGCCGCGGCGCTCGACGCGCTGGAGGCGGGAACCGCGTGCGGGCGGCGCCATGTGGACGTCCGCGACGCGACGGCCATGGCCGATGTCCTGTCGGGCGCCTTTGCGGTGCTGAGCGCGGTTCCCTACGACATGACCGTGCCGGTGGCGGAAGCCGCCACGGCGTCCGGCGTGCATTATCTCGACCTCACCGAGGACGTCGCCGCCACGCGCCGGGTCAAGGCGCTGGCACCACAAGCGCGATCCGCGCTCATCCCGCAGTGCGGCCTCGCGCCCGGCTTCATCTCGATCGTCGCCAACGGCTTGGCCTCCTCGTTCGAGCGGCTGGACAGCGTGCGCCTGCGGGTCGGGGCCCTGCCGCGCTATCCCAGCAACGCGCTCAATTACAATCTCACCTGGAGCGTCGACGGGGTGATCAACGAGTATTGCGAGCCGTGCGAGGCTGTGGTCGAGGGGCAGCTGCGCGAGACGCCGCCCCTGGAGGGGCTGGAGGAGTTCGCGCTCGACGGCGTCACCTACGAGGCCTTCAACACGTCGGGCGGCCTGGGCACCCTGGCCGAGACCTGGGCGGGCAAGGTCCGCACGCTCAACTACAAGACCATCCGCTATCCCGGCCACTGCGCCGTGATGAAGGCGTTGCTGGAGGATCTGCGCTTCCGCCACAAGCGCGGCCTTCTGAAGTCGGTCCTGCAGGACGCGGTGCCGAGCACCTTGCAGGACGTGGTGGTGATCTTCGCCACGGTCTGCGGCGAGCGCGGCGGACGCCTGGAACAGGAGACCTTCGCGGCGCGCATTCACGGCGGCGCGGTCGGCGGGCACGCCCGCAGCGCCATCCAGGTCACCACGGCCGCCGGCATCGCGGCGGTGCTCGATCTTCTCGCGGAAGGCGCGATCCGCGGCCAGGGCCTGGTGCGCCAGGAGGAGATCGCGCTTGACCGGTTCCTGGCCAACCGCTTCGGTCGCGTCTATGCCGCCGGCGCGTCCGGCCAGGCGCCCGGGCTGCTGCCGACCGCCGCCTGATCGCCTCTCGACACCAGGAGTGACCATGATGACCCCCGTTGCCGGATCGACCGCCACCACCGACGAGATGGCCGCTCTCGCCGACCGCCTGCGCCTGCCCCAGTGGCCGGCCGAAGGCCTCGCCGCGCGCTCGCCGATCGATGGCGCCGTGCTCGGCCATGTCGCGCCCGACAGCCTGGCGAGCGTGGCCGCCGCCGTCGCCCGGGCGCATACCGCCTTCGGCCGCTGGCGGACCGTCCCGGCCCCGCGGCGCGCGGAACTGGTGCGGCTGCTGGCCGCCGAGGTCGCCGCCGCCCGCGAGGATCTGGCGCGCCTCATCACGCTGGAGGTCGGCAAGACACCGTCGGAGGCCGTGGGCGAGGTCCAGGAGGTGATCGACATCTGCGACTTCGCCATCGGCCTGTCGCGCCAGCTCTACGGCCTCACCATGGCCTCCGAGCGGCCCGGGCACCGGCTCATGGAAACCTGGCACCCGCTGGGCGTCGTCGGCGTCATCTCGGCCTTCAATTTCCCGATGGCGGTCTGGGCGTGGAACGCGGCGCTGGCCCTCGTCTGCGGCGACGCCGTGGTCTGGAAGCCCTCGGAAAAGGCGCCGTTGTGCGCGCTCGCCCTCCATCGGCTGCTGGACCGCGCCATCGAGCGCTTCGGCCCAGAGGCCAGGGGCATCGCCACCCTGGTCCAGGGCGGGCGCGAGATCGGCGAGGCGCTGGTGGACAATCCCCTTGTGCCGCTCGTCTCGGCGACGGGCTCCACCGAGATGGGGCGGGCCGTGGGCCGGCGCTGCGCCGGACGCTTCGCCCGCAGCCTGCTGGAACTCGGCGGCAACAACGCGGCGATTGTCACGCCGGCCGCCGATCTGGACCTGGCGGTGCGCGCCATCGCCTTCGCCGCCATGGGCACGGCCGGGCAGCGCTGCACCACGCTGCGGCGGCTGTTGGTTCACGAGGACGTCGCCGACCGTCTGCTGCCACGGCTGAAGGCCGCCTACGCCTCGGTGACGGTCGGCGATCCGCGCGCGCCCGGAACGCTGGTCGGGCCGCTGATCGACGCGGCCGCGGGCGGCGCGATGGACCGGGTGCTGGACGAGGCGCGGGCGGATGGCGGCACGGTCTTTGGCGGAACGCCTGTGAGCGTTCCCGGCCTGGGCGGCACCTATCGGCGCCCCGCCCTGGTGGAGATGCCGGCGCAGCGGGGACCGATGCTGCGGGAGACCTTCGCGCCGATCCTCTATGTCGTGCGCTACTCCGACCTGGAGCAGGCCATCACGCTGAACAACGCCGCCGCGCAGGGGCTGTCCTCGGCGATCTTCAGCACCGACATGCGCGAGGTGGAGACGTTCCTGGGACCCGCCGGGTCGGACTGCGGCATCGCCAACGCCAACATGGGCACATCCGGCGCCGAGATCGGCGGCGCATTCGGCGGCGAGAAGGAGACCGGCGGCGGCCGGGAGTCCGGATCGGACAGCTGGAAGGCCTATATGCGGCGGGCCACCAACACCATCAACTATTCGCGCGACCTGCCTCTGGCGCAGGGCGTCACCTTCGACATCGGCTGAGGCGTCCGCCCCGACGGTCGGCCTTCGGCGGGCACGCTCACGCGTAGCCCCTTACGTGCAGGGAGTTGCTCCATGCTGAGAACGGGAGCCCGGTTGCTGGTCGACGCCCTGGCGCGCCAGGGCGTCGAGCGCGTGTTCGGCGTGCCGGGCGAGAGCTATCTCGCCGTCCTCGACGCGCTGCACGACAGCCGGATCCGCTTCGTCACCTGTCGCCAGGAAGGCGGCGCCGCGATGATGGCCGAGGCCGCCGGCAAGCTCGACGGCCGGCCGGGCATCTGTTTCGTCACGCGCGGGCCGGGCGCCACCAACGCCAGCGCCGGCGTGCACGTCGCCCAGCAGGACGGGACGCCGATGATCCTGTTCATCGGGCAGGTCGCCCGCGGCGTGCGGAACCGGGGCGCCTTCCAGGAGCTGGACTACGCGGCCGTCTTCGGGACCATGGCCAAATGGGTGGTCGAGATCGACGCGGCCGAGCGGGTGCCTGAGCTGGTCGCCCGGGCGTTCCGGATGGCGTGTCAGGGACACCCGGGCCCGGTGGTGGTGGTCCTGCCGGAGGACATGCTGAGCGATGCCGTCGCCGCGCCCGACGCGCCGGTCGCCGATTCCGTCCAGCCGTCGCCGGATGCCGGCTTGGTGCGGGAATGCGCGGCCCTGCTGGCCACCGCCGAGCGGCCCCTGGTTATCGCCGGCGGGAGCGGCTGGACGGAGACGGCGTCGGCGGCACTCGCCACGGTGGCCGAGCGGTGGGCGCTGCCGGTCGCCGTGGAGTTCCGCCGGCAGATGCTGCTGTCGGGCCACCATCCCTGCTACGCGGGCGACCTCGGCTTCGGTCCGAACCCGGCCCTGATCGAGCGCGTCCGGCGGTCTGATCTTCTGCTGGTCCTCGGCGGCGCGCTGGGCGACGTGCCCTCGCAGGGCTATACGCTGCTGGGCATTCCCGACCCGGGCGTGCCCATGGTGCATGTCCATGCGTCGGCCGAGGAGCTTGGCAAGATCTATCAGCCCCGACTGTCCATCCAGGCCGCGCCGGAGCCGTTCCTATCGGCCCTTGCCCAGCTCAACCCGTCGGTCTCGACGGCCCGGCGGGACGCGCGGGACGCGGCGCGCGGGGCTTATCTCGCCTGGACCGACATGGTGCCGCCCCATCCGGGCCCGGTTCAGATGGCAGAGGTCATGGCGGCACTGCGGCGCCTGCCGTCGGACAGCATCCTCTGCAACGGGGCCGGCAACTACGCGATCTGGCTGCACCGGTTTCATCGCTACGGCGGCTTCGGCACGCAGCTGGCGCCCACCAGCGGTTCGATGGGCTATGGGGTGCCCGCCGCCATCGCCGCCAAGCTGCGCCATCCCAAGCGGCCCGTGATCGCCTTGGCGGGCGACGGCTGCTTTCTCATGCACGGTCAGGAGTTCGCGACGGCCGTCCAGCACGGGGCCGCGATCGTCGTGGTCGTGATCGACAACGGCATGTACGGGACGATCCGCATGCATCAGGAGCGCGAATATCCCGGCCGTGTCAGTGGCACCATGCTGAAGAGCCCGGACTTCGCGCTATTGGCCCGGAGCTGTGGTGGAGAGGGATATCGGGTCGATGCGCCGGGTGCCTTCGTGCCGGCGCTGGAGGCGGCGCTGGCGGGCGGCGTGCCATCGCTCATCCATGTGCACCTCGATCCCCAGGCGATCACGCCGACCGGCACCCTGGACGGCATCCGGGCCAGCGCCCTTGGGCGGTGATCCGGTCGCTTCCGGTGAATTGTCCGGTAGGAAAAATCATTCCGATAGCCGGGCCAACCGGGTGGGGGACCAGGCGACGGACATGACCTCGGCATCCTCCGTGCTGACCGAGACGATCGCGTGCTTGAGGCCGCTGTCGTAATAGGCGCTGTCGCCGGCGTGCAGCGCCACGGGCTCGTATTGCTCGAACAGCAGGTGTATGGCGCCTGAGACGACGAAGACAAATTCCTCGCCCTCGTGCTGGTTCCATTCGGCAAAATCGCCGAGGCTGCGCGCCCGCACCCGGATCAGCGTCGGGAACATCGCCTTGCGTCGAAGCTCGGTGCCATGCAGGCGGTAGAGGTAGGGGCCGCTGTCGTGCTCGATGACGGCACCCGCCCGTGAGATCACCCGCGCACCGCGGGCGGCCGCCTCCGGCGTTGGCGCGGGGGCGGCCACCGCGAGATTGAGAGCGCGGCTCAGCTTCTGCAGCGTGGCGTATTTGACCTCGACACGCCCGTTCTCGATCTTCGACAGGGCGGAAACCGAAATTTCGGCCCGCTTGGCCGCTTCTTGCAACGTCATGCCCTCGCGCAGACGGGCGAAGCGGATGCGTTCACCCAACGGGCTGTCGGATGCGGGGGTGGTCTGCTTGAGACGCGGTCCGCGCCGTTCACGGGCGGCCATGGGCCCCACTCCTATTCTGCAAGGCTGCCCCCGCGATACGGGAAAGAGCATCGTCGCGCAAGGTTCTTGTACGCCCAATAGTTTTCCTATAAGAAAATTGAAAACGGGAGGAGCCCCATGATCCGAGTCGCTACGAACCGTTATGCCGGCCGCCTGCCGTACTACAATGACGAGGTCGCCGCCGCTCTCGATCCGGAAGGCTGCGCCCGTGCCCGGGCCACAATTCGCGCCTGGCCTGCCTATTGCGAGACCCCGCTGGCGAGCCTCGACGGCTTCGCGCGCGCGCTCGGCGTCGCGCGGGTCTGGGCAAAGCTGGAGAGCCGGCGCCTGCCGCTGGAGAGCTTCAAGCTGCTAGGCGCCGCCTATGCCGTCGGCGAGCTGGTGGGGGAGCGCGTCGCGCGTCTCACCGGGCAGACGGTGGATCAGGGCGACCTCTGGTCTGGCAGGCACCGGAACATCGCTCGCGCGGTTCACGTGACGGCTGCGACCGACGGCAATCATGGCCGCTCCCTGGCCTGGAGCGCCCGCGAGATCGGCTGCCAATGCACGATCTATCTGCCCGCCAATGTCTCGCCCGGCCGGCAGGCGGCGATCGAGCAGTTCGGCGCCACCATCGTCAGGATCGAGGGCAATTACGACCAGACGGTCATGGCAGCCAAGCGGGACGCCGACCGCGAGGGGCGCATTCTCATCCAGGACACCTCCTTTCCCGGCTATGTCGAGCATTGCCGCCGCATCATGCAGGGCTACACGCTGATGGCCGAGGAGATCAGGGCACAGCTGCCGCCGGGGGAGCTGCCGACGCACGTCTTTTTGCAGATCGGCTGCGGCGGCATGGCGGCGGCGATCGCGGCGGACTTCTGGCAGGCCTGGGGCGACGCCAGGCCTTCCTTCGTCATGGTGGAGTCCGTCAATGCCGACAGCATGCTGCGCAGCCTGGAGCAGGGGCGGCCGATGATCGTCGAGGGCGACCTTGACACGGTCATGATCGGCATCTCCTGCGGGGAGGTCTCCATGCTGGCCTGGGACGTGCTGAAGCATGCGGCCGACGCAGCCGTCGCGATTGAGGACGGGTCCGCAGTTCGCGTGATGCGCGACATGGCGGCAGGCACACATGGCGATCCGCCGCTGGTGGTGGGCGAGACGGGATCAGCCGGACTGGCGGCGCTCCAGGCGGCGATGGAAGCCCCGGATGTCGCCCAGGCGCTGGGTCTCGGCCCGCAGAGCCGCGTGCTCGCCATCATGAGCGAAGGAGCCGTCGACCGGGACCGCTACAACCAACTGATCGCGGCTGAATAAGACCCGGAATAATCTCTCCGGACGCGATAAGACTCGGATATGGCGACGTGGTCTATCGGCCACTCCGCAGCAATCTCAGCATTTTTCATAAAT
>DASPNP010000079.1:0-25481 GCA_035626475.1 Azospirillaceae bacterium | reverse complement strand
CATCTGGCTACGGACGGCGGCAACGCCGGGGTCGCATACGGTGTCACCGACCCCGCGAACCGGGCGGCCCCTAGGGGCAGCCCGGTTCTCCCTTGGACCCAGCCACTCTACTCAACTCGCAACAGACAAGGTCGCATGGAGGCAACGCCGTAATGCGACATTACTCCACCGGGTTTGTCGCATTGCGCCTACGGCTTCATGCGACCTACGGGTGAAGCTCGGCAGTGGTGCGTCCTTCGACAAGCTCAGGATGAGGGCTGTGGAGTGCTAGGCACTCCTCGTTCCTGAACCACGCGGAGCAGCTAAAACATCCTCATCCTGAGCCTGTCGAAGGACGCACGGCACCAACGCTGCCCATGAGCGGCAGGAGCCCGTAGTCCGACCTACGATAGCCACCGGTCCCGCAGCTTAAGCGCCGGCCGCTCCACCGCCCACCACATCAGCGCGGCGGCGGCGATGCTGGTGGACCAGTAGATTGCCACCCCGGCATTGCCCTGCAGCGCCTCGGCGCCGAACAGCAGCCGGTCCAGCTGCATGACGGGCTTGTGCACGAGGTAAAGGCTGTAGGAGATCAGCGCCAGGAAGGCGACGCCCGGCAGGCGCCGCCGGTCCAAGCCGTTGCCGGGCGCGATGCCGGCGGCCAGCAGCAGGGCGAAGCCCAGCGACAGCAGCGGGAAGGCCAGGATCGAGGCCGCCAGCCCCATGGCCGGCATGGGTGCCGGGGTCCCGGCCAGCTCCGCCCGCCCGGCGCAAAGATCCAGCGCCGCCCAGGTGACGGCGAGGCCCGCCAGCAGCAGCGGCAGCGGCCGGGCGATCCGGTTCCAGAGGTCTGGACGGAAGCGGATGAGCGCTGCCAGCAGCACGCCCATCAGCAGCCCGTCCAGCCGCGTGTAGGTGGGGTAGTAGAGCGCCTCCAGATACTCGTAGAAGATGCCCTTGGAGTCGCCAGCCGCCAGCCGCGTGCCGATCGCCTCCTGCCAGATCACCCCGCGCAGTACCATGCCGCCGATCAGCATCCCGGCGACCAGCGCCACCGCCGGCCAGGGCGTGCGCCAGCGGCGCAGCAGCAGCACCAGGGCCGGCAGCACCAGGTAGAAATGCTCCTCCACGCAAAGCGACCAGGCGTGGGAGAAGGCGCCGGTGACGCGGATGTCCAGCCCGAAATTCATGGTGAAGGTCAGGAAGCGCCAGACCGGCGGAATCTCCGGCTGGTCCCGCGCCGCCGGCACCAGGGCGTAGAGCGCCAGCACCAGCAGGAAGGGCGGCAGGATGCGGGTGGCGCGGCGGATGTAGAAGGCCCGCAGGTCCGGCGCCTCCCCGCGCGCCACCGGCGCCAGCAGCTGGCTGCCGATCAGGTAGCCGCTCAGCACGAAGAACAGGTCGACGCCGATCCAGCCGAAGGGCTTCACCGGCGCCAGCCACTCCGGCACCGCCGCCCGGGGCAGGTGCCAGACCATGACCAGCAGGATCGCGAGGGCGCGGAGAAAGTCGGGCCCGAGCAGGCGCGCCGCCTCGCCGCTGCGGGCCGGGGCATCGGTGCGGGCCGGCAGGGCGCCGTCGGCCGTCGTACTGGTCATGCGAGCGCCCTTTGCTACCGGGAAGGGCGGCAGACTACCAGCTTCGGGGTACCCCCGCCATTGCCCGGGCGCGGGCATCCTTCTACAAAGCATGCCTTGTCACAGTGCCGGACCCCGTCGATGCAAGCCGCCCTCCGCCCCGCCCTCGCCGCCCTCCTCCTGCTCACGGCGGCGGCCCTCGCCGGGCTCCTGTACCTGGGCACGCTGGTCGAGCGGCAGGCGCGGGCGGCCGAGGTGGCGGCGACGGCGTCGGAGCTGCGCTCCATCAGCCGGTCGCTGCAGCGCGACGTGCTGCTGATGGCGCTGGAGGACGAGGCCGCCCACGCCAAGACCGTCGCCCGCTTCGACCGCCGCAATGCCGAGATGGCGGCCATGGGAGAGCGGCTGGACGCGCTGCTGTCGGCCGAGGGCGCCCCCGAAGCCGGCCGCATGGCGGCGCTGCACCGCGACCTGGGACAGGCCATGGCCGGCATGCGCGACTTGGCGCTGAGCCAGGGACGCGACGCCGCCTGGGCCTACCAACAGGCCGAAGTGCTGCCCCGCGAGATATCGGCCGCCCGCACCAACGACCCCATCATCGAGCGCTTCCGCACGGAGGCCGCAGCGCGCGCGGCCAGCCTGCGCGACCGCCTGACATGGATCGCGGCGGGCCTTGCCGTGCTGGGGCTGCTGGGGGTGGCGTGGGTGCTGCGGGCGGGGCGTCGCTGAGGGCACCCGTAGGTCGGGAGGAGCGGAGCGCATCTCGACTTCTTCGGCCGGGTGTCGGGATGCGCTTCGCTCCTCCCGACCTACGGACACCGCAACACGGATTTATTGGAGAACCGGCTGTATGGTGCTCACCAACGGTTTTAACCCTTGACCGTCATCCCGGCGCAAGCCGGGACCCAGGGGTTGTAGCCATGAGCGGTCGATGAAGCTTGCCCGTAGGTCGCATGGAAGCGCAGCCGCAATGCGACACACTGGCCGGGGCATGTCGCATTGCGCCTGCGGCTCCATGCGACCTACGAAAAACACCTGCGCTGCATTTGGCGCATCCCGCTGCAACTCCTGGGTCCCGACTTTTGTCGGGATTACGGGTAAAGGAGCGACACCGCTTGAGCCATTGTCTAACGGACGCTAATCGAACGCCGGCACCTCGCGGCGGAGGTCGCCGGTGCCGGCGGTGAAGGTCAGGGTGATCTGGCCCATGATCTCCGAATCGGCGGCGCCCATCGTCTCCGGCGGCGGCGCCTCGGGTTTGAGGCCGGCGGCGGCCAGGGCGTGGCCGAGCGCGCCGGACTGGTCGGCCGGCAATGCTATGTTCAGGGTCGCCATCGCGTCGGAGAAGAGGCTGTGGTCGACAAGCCAGCCGCCGCAGCCCACCACCGCCTCCTCCGTCGCGGTGATGGCGGCGTTTCGCTCCATCGCCGTGTAGATCCGCAGGCGCAGGAACGGCATGGCGCCCCTCTCACGCCTTCGCCAGCGCCTCGTGCACCTCGGTCGCGGTGGGCATGGATATCCCGCTGCCGACGCGCGTCACGGCGATGGAGGCGGCGAGGTTGGCGTAGCGCATGGCGATGGGCAGCAGGTCGCCAGCGGCCAGCCGGGCCGCCAGCGCTCCCACGAAGCAGTCGCCGGCGCCGGTCGTGTCCACCGCCTTGACCTTGCGGCCGGGCACCAGAGTGTGGCCCTTCTCCGTCACCGCCAGCGCGCCGCGGGCGCCCAGCGTGGCGATGATGGTCTGGTCGGGGCGGCGGAACAGGCGCTTGGCGATGCCCACGATTTCTTCCGCCGACGCCTCGGCCGAGACCTCGGTGCCGGCGAAGTGGCCCAGCTCGGTCTCGTTCAGGACGAGGATGTCGGTATCCTCCCACAGGCTCTCCGGCGCATCGTCCAGCGCCGGGGCCGTGTTCAGGATGGTGCGGGCGCCGGCGGCGCGGCCGCGGCGGAAGAACTCGGCGATGGTGGTGCGCGGGATCTCGAACTGGCTGACCAGCACGTCGCCCGCCGCGATCGAGAGATTGTCCAGGTCGGCCGGGCAGGTCTCGGCGTTGGCAGCGGGGATGACCACGATGTGGTTCTCCGCCGAGGAATCGACCATCACCAGCGCCGTGCCGGTGGCGTTCGCCTCGGATCGGACGATGGCGTCGGTACCGACGCCCTTCTCCTTGAAGAAGGCCAGCACCTGGTCGCCCGAGGCGTCGCGCCCGACGCGGCCGCAGAAGGCGACCTCCACCTGCTGCAGCGCCGCCGCCACCGCCTGGTTCAGCCCCTTGCCGCCCGGGCAGAAGGTGACGGTGTCGCCGTTGACGGTCTCCCCCGCGCGGGGCGCCCGCTTCATGGTGGCGAGCACGTCGATGTTGATGCTGCCGGCGATGACGACCTTGGGCATGGCTTGCTTCCGTTGCGGGATCAGGCGGCGGGCTGCGCGGATTTCTGCGCCTCGAGCTCGTCGAGCAGCGCCTTGCGGCTGAGCTTGCCGATCATGGTCTTGGGCAGCTCGTCGCGGAACTCCACCAGCTTCGGCATCTCGATGGGGGACAGCTTGTCCTCCAGGAACTTCCTCAGCTCCTCTGCCGTCAGGCTGCCGCCGTCGGCGAGCTTGATGTAGGCCTTCACCGTCTGGCCGCGATAGGGGTCGGGCACGCCCAGCACGATGCACTCGGCCACCGCCGGGTGCAGGTAGATCGCCTCCTCCACGTTGCGCGGATAGACGTTGTAGCCGCCGGCCAGGATCATGTCCTTGATGCGGTCGACGATGAAGATGTAGCCGTCCGGGTCCATGTAGCCGACGTCGCCCGTGTGCAGGCGGCCGTTCTTCAGGACGTTGGCCGTCTCGTCGGCCTTGTTCCAGTAGCCCTTCATCACCTGCGGGCCGATGATGCAGATCTCGCCGCGCTCGCCCTGGGCCACCGGGGTGGTGAGGTCGTCCAGGCTGACGATCTCGATGCGGGTGCCCGGCACCGGCAGGCCGATGGACCCGGCCTTGTTCACCCCGCCCAGCGGGTTGGTGGTGGCGACCGGCGAGCTCTCCGACAGGCCGTAGCCCTCCACCAGCTGGCAGCCCGTGACCTTCTCGAACTGGTGCTTCACCTCCACCGGCAGCGGCGCGCCGCCGGAGATGCAGAAGCGGATCGAGGAGAGGTCGTACTTCTCCCGGTCCTTGTGGTTGTTGATGGCGGTGTAGATGGTCGGCACCGCAGGGAACAGGGTCGGCTTCTTCTTGTCGATGGTGGCCAGCGCCTGGTCCAGCTCGAACCGCGGCAGCAGGATCATCTCGCCGCCGATGGCGAGCGTGAAGTTCATCACCCCGCTCATGGCGAAGACGTGGAACAGCGGCAGCACGCCCAGCATGCGCTCCTGCCCCTCGCGCGCCTCGGGGAACCACATGCGGATCTGCGCGGTGTTGGCCGACAGGTTGGCATGGGTCAGCATCGCGCCCTTGGGCACGCCGGTGGTGCCGCCGGTGTACTGCAGTACCGCCACGTCCTCGACCGGGTTCACCGGCACCTTGTCGTAGCGCCCGTCATTGGCCGTCAGGTCCTTGAAGCGGACATGGTGCTGGTCGGCCGGGATCTTCCCCAGATCCTTCGCCTTGACGAAGGGGAAGAGCAGGTTCTTCGGGAAGGGCAGGATGTCCTGCATGCGGCAGACGACGATCTTCTTCAGCCGCGTCTGGCCCAGCATCTTGGCGAGCTTGTCGTAGATCGCGGCCACGTCCAGGCAGAACATGATGTCCACCTGGCTGTCCTCGATCTGCTTCACCAGCTCCTTCTCGGCATAGAGCGGGTTGAAGTTCACGACGGTGCCGCCGGCCTTGAGGATGCCGTAATAGCCGAACACGAAGTAGGGCGTGTTCGGCAGCAGCAGGCCCACCGTCGTGCCCTTGGTCACGCCCAGCCGCTGCAGGCCCCTGGCGACGCGGTCGGTGATCTCGCCGGCCTCGCGGTAGCTGTACTTCTTGTCCAGGAAGTCGATGCAGGGCAGGGCGGCATGCTTCGCGACCCATTCGTCGAAGAGCTCGGGCATCGGGCGGGCCGGGATGGCGGCATGCCAGTCGACGCCGGCCGGATAGCTCTTCTCCCAGATGTGGGTCTCGCGCGCACCTGCCACGGCCATGGTTCCTCCTCCCCGCGGGGCCGGTCAAGGCCCTCAAATTCCTGTTCTATGGGCGCTTCCCCAGGTTCCCGCGCGGGGACGCGCCGCTTCCCCTTTTCTATCCCCCAGCGGGCCCGTCCCTTACAAGGGAAAGCTGCGTCCGCCCAGGTGGAAATAGCCTCTGGCGCACATACGCCTGCGGGCATAGAATTAATCCCACACTTGTGCTGCCGCGGGCTGTGGCCGAAGGGGCCGGAGAAGGTGCGGCGACCGGGAAGGGGCCCCTGCCTATGTCCCACTACGACAGCTACGCCGACGCCCTGCAAGAGTCCGGGACCCGGCACCGCGCCACCGTGAAATGGTTCAACCCGGCGAAGGGCTTCGGCTTCGTCACCCCGTCGGACGGTGCGCCCGACGCCTTCCTGCACGTCTCGGTGCTGCACCGGGCCGGCCTGCAGGAGATCGGCGACGGGGCCGAGATCGAGGTGGAGGTCGGTCCCGGCCCGAAGGGGCCGCAGGTGCTGCGCCTGATCGCCGTCACCGGCACCGGCCCAGCCCGGCCCGCCGCCCCGCGCGGCCCCTCCCGGCCCCGCCCGGACGGCCCCTCCACCAGCCTGTCCGGCACGGTGAAATGGTTCAAGCCGGACAAGGGCTTCGGGTTCGTGGTGGCCGACGACGGGGGCAAGGACGTCTTCATCCACAAGACGGTCCTGCGCCGCTGCGGCCTGTCCGACCTGGAGATGGGGCAGCGGCTGCAGATGCGCGTGGTCGATGCCGACCGCGGGCGCGAGGCGGTGGAGGTGGAGCCGCTCTGACGGCTCCCCTCCCCCGGTCCACACGTCAGTCCAGGGTCCAGCGGTTCATCTGCGGAAAGGGCGGCAGCCCGTTGTCGCCGAAATGGCGGAACAGGCCGGAGAAGCCGGTCATGCCCACCTCCGCCAGCGCCCGCGCGCCATGGTGGGTGCCGCTCTCGATCCAGGCCTGCATCGGGTGCGCGCCCTGGTACTCGTGATGCTTGTACGAGCCGGGAAAGAAGACGGAAGCCGGCGTCACCCCGGCCTGCAGGGCGGCGGCGTAGGACCAGGCCTGGGCCATGAACTCGCCCATGCCGGCCGCCATCCGCAGCGCCGGGTCGGGCTCGCCCGCCGCCGTCTCGTCCGCCAGGGCCGTCTCGACGTCCGCCTGCAGGTCGGGGCCCAGCCGGTGCCAGTGGCGGCGCGGGACGATGGCGATGTGCCCGGCCTCGTGCAGCAGGTCGCCCGAGCCCGGCAGCGTCTCCAGATCGACATGGATCACGCCGCCCTGGACATTCGTGCCCGGCAGGAAGCCACCCCGGCCCCGCTCGCCGAACGCGACCCCGATGCCGATGCCGCCCAGGAAGGCCAGGATGGGCTCCAGCGCCTCGCGGTGATGCATCCACCCCCTCCGCCGATCGAAATCCGCGGCGATGATCACCATCCGCGTGCCGGGAGACAAGCCGTATGGCGAGTGATGTCGGCCCGGACCCTATTGGTCACGGCCCGGGATCGCGCGGCATCTCGTCCACCACCGTCCGCTCCCACAGCCGCACCCCGCTCTGGTGCGCGGCGCGGCCGATCATGTGGGCGGCGATGGGGGCGGAGATCACCAGGAAGGCGATGCCGGCCACGGCCCGGGCGGTCACCGCCACGTCCTGGAACAGGACCGCCACCGCCAGCAGGATCATGCCGCAGCCCAGCGTGCCGGCCTTGCTGGAGGCGTGCATCCGTACCAGCACGTCCGGCAGGCGCACCACGCCCAGCGCCGCCACCAGGCAGAAGCCGGCCCCGCCCACCACCAGCAGCCCGGCCAGGGCTTGCGCGATCTCACCGGCCATCGGCGTTCTCCCCTGACTCCAGGTCGGCGGGCGGAATGTCCTCGTCCCCGCGCCGCTCGATCAGCCGGGCATAGGCGACGGTGCCGAAGAAGGCGACCAGCGCCAGGGCGATGGCGGCGTCCAGGAACACCGCATGGCCGGCCCACAGGGCGAAGAGGCCGATGAAGGCCACCGCCAGCACGCCGAACAAATCCAGCGCCACCACCCGGTCCGAGATGGTCGGCCCGCGCAGCAGCCGCACCGCCGTCAGCGCGAAGGAGGCGCCCAGCAGCACGAACCCGGCGACGAGGCAGCCGGCGAGGAAGCCCGTCATCGCATCACCTCCAGCAGCCGCTTCTCCATGCCGTCCTTGATCTCGGCGCGGATGGCGTCCGGGTCGTCCACGAACATGGCGTGGATGTAGAGGACCTTACGATCCGGAGACACATCCAGGCTGAGCGTGCCCGGCGTCAGGGTCACCAGGCAGGCCAGCATCGTGATCTCCAGATCCGTCTCCGCGTCCAGCGGCACGGCGATGACGCCGGGCCGGGCGCGCAGGCGCGGCGTCAGGATGTCGCGCGCGACCTTGATGGAGGAGACCCACAGCTCCTTCAGGAACCAGAGCAGGAAGCCCAGCCCCTGCCAGATGCGGCCGGCATAGCCGCGCTCCGCCTGGAACGGGCTGGCGATGGACATCACCAGCAGGCCCAGCACGAGGCCCACCACCAGGTCGGTGAAGCTGAAGCTGCCATTGACGGCCATCCAGGCCAGCGCCAGCAGCAGGTGGGTCAGCAGCGCGCTCATTGCGCCCCGCCCTCCCGGGCGCCCAGGACGGTCTGGATGTAGGCGGCGGGGTCGGACAGCTCGGCCGCGGCGCGGGCCGATATCTCCATCAGCGGCGCCGGCCACAGGCCGATGGCCAGCGTCGCCAGCGCCAGCAGCGCCACCGGGCCCACCAGCGCGGCGCGGCCGGCCGCCGGCAGGGACGCGAGGCCGGGCGCGTCGCCGGCGGGCCGGGCCTTCCAGAACATCTCGCCCCATACCCGGCCCACCAGCCACATGGTCAGCAGCCCCATGGCGAGCGCCACGCCGGCCATGACCCAGGCCTCCGCCTCCAGCGCGGCGCGGACCAGCGCGAGCTTGCCCCAGAAGCCGGAGAAGGGCGGGAAGCCCGCGAGCGAGGCCAGCAGGGCGAACATCAGCAGCGACAGCAGCGGCGTGGCGGCGTAGAGCCCGCCCATCCCGGCCAGGGCCGTGCCGCCCGACAGCCGCCGCGCCACGCCGGCGCCGAGGAACAGCCCGGTCTTCAGCAGCATGTCGTGCACCAGGTAGAAGACGCAGCCGGCCAGCGCCAGCGGCGTGTTCAGCGCCACGCCCATGACCATCAGCCCGATGGTGGCGACCACCTGGAAGCCCAGCACCCGGCGGATGTCGCCCATGGCGAGCGCGCCCAGTGCGCCGGCCGCCATGGTGAAGCCGGCCAGACCCAGCAGCACGCCATGGGTATAGCCCTCGTCCCCGGTGAAGAGCAGGGTGAAGCTGCGCAGCAGCGCGTAGACGCCGACCTTGGTCAGCAGCCCGGCCAGCACCGCCTGCACCGCGGTGGCCGGCGTGTGGTAGGCGGCGGGCAGCCAGAAGAACAGCGGGAACAGCGCCGCCTTGATGCCGAAGGCGATGATGAACAGCACCGCCACGGTGCTGACCATGCCCTGGTTCTCCACATCCTTCAGCCGGATCGACAGATCGGCCATGTTCAGCGTGCCGGTCAGCGCGTAGAGCAGCGCCACCGCCAGCAGCAGCAGCACCGTCGCCACCAGGTTGATGCCGGCGTATTTGAGGGCGCCGTCGGTCTGCTCCCTCGTGCCGCCCAGCGACAGCAGCACGAAGGAGGAGATCAGCATCACCTCGAACCAGACATACATATTGAACAGGTCGCCGGTGACGAAGGCGCCGCCGACGCCCACCAGCAGCGCGTTGAAGACCGGGTGGAAGCCGCCGGCCTCGCGCTCGCGTTCCAGATCGGCCGGGGCGAACACGGCGATGCAGAGCCCCACGACCGCCGCCGCCAGCGCCAGCAGCGCCGACAGATGATCGGCCGCCAGGGTGATGCCGAAGGGCGCCTCCCAGTTGCTGAGCTGCAGCGCCACGACCCCACCCTGGTTGACCCGCCAGAGCAGGGCCGCGCAGGCCGCCGTCAGCAGCGCCATGGTGGCGATGGTGACGATCCGCTGGGCCGGCAGGCTGCCGCGCAGCAGCGCCGTCGACGCGGCGCCCACCAGGGGAATGAGGATCGGGCAGACGACCAGCCAGCTCACGGCGCGCCCTCCCCGCCCGAGCCGCGCACCGGTTCGGCCGCGCGGATCTCGTCGCTGTCCAGCGTGCCGAAGACCGTGTAGCCGCGATAGACCAGCACCAGCGCGAAGGCCAGCAGGCCGAAGCCGATGACGATGGCGGTCAGGATCAGCGCCTGGGGCAGCGAGTTGGCGGTGCCGGCCGCCAGGATCTCGGCGTCCGGTCCGATCAGCGGCGGCTCGCCCTCGGTCAGGCCGCCCAGGGTGAAGATGGCGAGGTTGGCGGCGTTCGACAGCAGGATCACCCCGAACAGCAGCCGCAGCAGGTGGCGCGACAGCAGCAGATAGACCGCGATCGCCACCATGACACCCGAGGCGATCGCCATGACCAGCTCCATGGCTCAGCCCTCCTCGAGCAGCGCGCAGATCATGGTCAGCACGCCGCCGACCACGACGAAATAGACCCCGATGTCGAACAGCACGGGCGTGCCCAGCTTCAGCGCCCCGAAGGTGCCCCAGAGGCCGGTCATGTAGGGCAGCCCCTGCAGCAGCGCCGGCACGCCCGACAGGATCGCCAGGCTCAGCCCGAAGGCGATGATGCCGCGCGGGTCCACCCGCAGCAGGCTCCGCAGCGCCCCGGCCCCGAAGGCGGCGGCGTGCAGCGCGAAGGCGGTGGCGGCGATCAGCCCGCCGATGAAGCCGCCGCCCGGCTCATTGTGGCCGCGCCACAGGATGAACAGCGAGAAGAGCAGCATGAGGCTCATCAGCAGCCGGGCGCCGGTGGCGAGGATCAGCGAAGGCTTCATCGCGGGTCCTCCCCCTCACGCCTGCCGGCCAGCACGACCCGCAGCAGCGAGTAGACGCCCAGGCAGGCGATGGCGACCACCGTGACCTCGCCCAGCGTGTCGAAGCCGCGGAAATCGACCAGGATCACGTTCACCACGTTGCGGCCATGGGCGCCGAGATAGGAGTGCTCGCCGAAATAGAGCGACAGGTCCAGCGGCAGCGGCGTCGCCAGCGCGCCCAGCAGCACCAGCGTCACCGTAACGCCGACAGCCACCGCGACGGCGGCGTCGCCCCAGCGCTGCGCCCGCGTGGGCCGCGCCAGGCGCCCCACCGCCGGCAGCCGGCGCAGCACCAGCACCAGCACCACCGTCGTCAGCGTCTCCACCATCAGCTGGGTGATGCCCACATCGGGGGCGCCGAAGACCAGGAAGGTCAGGGCCAGCCCCAGCCCGTTGATCGAGAGCGCGACGATGGCGGCGAGCCGGGTCCTTGCCAACAGCGTGGCGACGGCGCCGGTCAGCATGGTCGCCGCCAGCAGCAGGCCGATGGGCGACAGCGGCCCCATCTCCGTCGGCAGGGCGACGGCGCCGCGCAGCCACAGCGTCAGCCCCAGCAGCGCCGCGATGGCGGTGAAGACCGTCAGCTGGTAGCGGCGCAGCGACCCGCCCTGCAGCTGTCCGGTGACCGCCGCCGCGACCCGGTCCATGCCGGCGAGGATGCGGTCGTAGGCGGCGTCCATGTCGACGCGGCTGGCGCGGATGGTGCCGGCGATGGCGGCGCGGGTGCGGTCGGCCATGAGATAGGCGGCGGCACCCAGCGCCACCGTCAGGACGCTCAGCCCCAGCGCCGGCGTCAGCCCGTGCCAGAGATGCAGGTCGACCTCCACCGGCCGTCCGGCCACCGCCGCCACGGTCGGGCCGGCGAAGGCGCTTCCCAGCAGGCCCGGCGCGAGGCCGGCGACCAGCCCCAGGACCGACAGCACGGCCGGCCCCAGCCACAGCGCCGGCCCGCCCTCATGGGCGTGCGATGCCGCCGGGGTCGCCGGGCCGGTGAAGGGCTTCAGGAACACGAGGCCCGCGGCGGCGACCATGCAGGCGTTGGCGACGAAGGCGGCGAGCAGCGCCAGCATCGGGCCGTGCAGCCCGGCCTCGTAGATCAGCTCCTTGCCGACGAAGCCCACCAGCGGCGGCAGGCCGGCCATGGACAGGGCCGCCAAGGCCATGAAGGCGCCGGTCAGGCGCATGCGGGGCCAGAGCCCGCCGAGTTCATTGATGTCGCGGGTGCCGGTGCCGTGGTCGACCGCGCCCGCCCCCATGAACAGCGCGCCCTTGTACAGGCTGTGCGCCACCAGGAAGATGGCGAAGCCCTGCCAGGCCGCATCCCCGCCCATTCCCAGCAGCAGCGTCAGCGTGCCCAGCGCCATCAGCGTGGTGTAGGCCAGGATGCGCTTCAGGTCGGTGGCGCGCAGCGCCAGCAGCCCGCCGGTCACCGCCGTGACGCCGCCGGCCACCGTCAGCGCCCACATCCATTCCGGCGTGCCGCCCAGGGTCGGCGACAGGCGCGCCAGCAGGTAGACGCCGGCCTTCACCATGGTGGCGGAGTGCAGGTAGGCGCTGACCGGCGTCGGCGCGTCCATGGCGTTGGGCAGCCAGAAATGGAACGGCACCTGCGCCGACTTGGTGAAGGCGCCGGCCAGGACCAGCAGCAGGATCGGCAGGTAGAGGTCGTGGCCGCGCAGATCGGCGCCCGACGCCCTGATGTCGGACAGCTCGAAGCCGCCGCCGGCCACGCCCAGCAGCACGAATCCCGCCATCATGGCGAGGCCGCCCAGCGAGGTCACCACCAGCGCCTGCACGGCGGAGCGGCGGGCCCGGCCATCCTCGTGGTTGAAACCGATCAGCAGGAAGGAGGTGACGCTGGTCAGCTCCCAGAACACGAACAGGCTGAACAGGTTGTCCGCCAGCACCAGCCCCAGCATGGAGCCCATGAAGGCCAGGATGAACAGGTAGAAGCGGCCCTGGTGGACATGGCCGTGCAGATAGCCGCCGCTGTAGAGCACGATGAAGGCGCCGATGCCGGTGATCAGCAGCGCGAAGGTCAGCGACAGCCCGTCCAGCCAGAAGGATAGGGTCACGCCCAGCTGCGGCGCCCAGACCCAGGCCTCGCGCAGGGGCGCCTCGCCGATGCCCGGCACCTGCAGCGCGAACCAGCCGCAGACCAGCGCCGGCGGCAGGGCCAGAAGCCAGTGCGACAGGGCCGGCAGCAGCCGGTGCAGGGCGGGCGCCAGCGCCGCCAGGACGAAGATGAGAAGGACCACCGTCAGCATGGCGCCCCGTCTGTGCGGCGGTACGTCAGCGTGCCCTCCCCCGGCCCCGGAAACGAACGTTCCAGGGCCTATAGGGGAGGATCAGAGCTGGATCAACCCTATTCGAGAGTGGCTTTGGGCCTATTTCCCGACCGCCCGCACCGTCAGGGCGCCGGCGGCGCCCCGGGCCGAGAAGCTGGGCTGGTCGAGGCCGGAGATGCGCGGCGGCGGCAGCACGAAGCTGCCGGGATTGACCGCGCGGGCCAGATAGACCAGGCGGAACTCCGGGCTGGCGGGCGACAGCTCCACCGCCGCCTCGAACCGCTCGTCACGGGCGGCGACATGGGCGGCGGGGGTCAGGCCCTGCAGCCAGGACAGGCCGCCCAGCGGGCCGCTCTCGGCCAGCCGGACATTCTCGATCTCCAGCCCGGCCGGCAATGGGTCGACCAGCAGCGCCTGGCCGGCGGCCTCCGGCGCCTCCAGCCGGCCGGACAGCACCACCACCAGCAGGTCGTTGACCGCGACGCGGCGCAGATCGACCGGCTTGCCGCGCGTGTCCAGCACCTCGCGCTTCAGGGTGAAGCCCTTGGCCTCGGCCGCCGGGGCCGTCGCCGGCACGCCCGCCACCGACACGGTGCGGCTGACCGGCTGGTCGCCCGAATTCACCACCGCCGGCGAGCGGCCGCCGGCCGGCAGCAGCCGCACGAAGGGGCGCATCTCCTCCGCCGGCTTGCCGTCCAGCGCCAGCCGCATCGGGCCGGCGCGCTGGATCAGCGCGTGGCCGGCCATGACCAGCCATGACTGTTCCTGGGCGCTGCTGGCGGCCGGGTCGCGCAGCTGGTCGCGGATCTCCCGCCCCGCCGCCGCCAGACGCTCCGTCTCCATGCCGCTCTCGGCCATGATCGCCAGCGCCGCCGCGCGGTCGCGCAGGTCGGAGCCGTAGTCGCGCATCCCCGGCGTGGCAAGGCGGGGCCCCTCCAGCCGGTCGAACGCGCCGCGCGCGCGGTCGCCGTCGCCCAGCAGGGCCAGCGCTCCGCCGACCTGGGCGCGGGCCAGCCGCGTCGGCAGGCGGTTCCAGAAATTGTCCTGGAAGTAGCGGACGGCGGAGACGTCGATGGCCTTGGCCCGGGCGGCCGCGTAGAGCGCGTAGGCGCGGGCCGGCAGCTCCTCGTCCTCCACCCAGTTGTTGCCGATGCTGCGCGCCAGCCAGTCCAGCCCCTTGCGGTAGGGCACCTCGGCCACGAGATAACCGGCCTCCCGCGCCCGGGACAGGAAGTCCAGCGCGTAGGCCGTCAGCCAGGGCTCCACCGGCGCCTGCGCCGCGGCTTCGGCGCCGCCGGCGGCGGGCCATTGCGAGAAGCTGCCGTCGGCGCGCTGCAGCGACATCAGCCGGTCGATCGCCTGCTGCACCTGCTCCTTCAGCGCGGCGTCCGCCGGCAGGCCCAGGTCGCGGGCGATGTCGTTGACGTAGAGCAGCGGCATGGAGCGGCTGAGGATGCGCTCCGCCCCACCCGCCTGCTGGCGCTGCAGGGCCATCAGGTTGCCGGCCACGTCCAGCTGCGGCAGGCCGCTGACCGCCAGCGCCACCGTCGCCGTCTCCGGCCGCAGCCCCTGGGCCAGGGCCGAGGACAGGATCAGCGACTGGCCGGGCGCCAGGTCGCCGGTCTGGCGGCGGGTGTCGTAGGCGAAGGCGGGGCGCACCGGCAACTTCATCTCGCGGGTCAGCACCACCCCCTCCGGCCCCTTCACCGTCAGGATCAGGCGGCCGGTTCCGGCGCCCGTGGCGGTCAGCGTCCGCGTCGCCGTGACCCGGCGGCCCTTGGTCAGGCCGGCGAAGCTGGCGCTGGGCGTGTCGATGGCGAGAGGCCCCTCGGCGGCGATGGTCACTGTGTAGGTGCCCTTCGGCCCGGTCACGTTCTCCACCGTCAGCGGTACCTGCGCCTTGTCGCCGGGGGCGAGGAAGCGCGGCAGGGCCAGCTCGGCGGCGACCAGCTCGCGCACCGGCGCCTCGGCCTCGGCCCGGCCCAGCCGGTCGGCCGACCAGGCGGTGGCGGTCAGCCGCAGCTGCCCCTGGAAGTCCGGGATTGCCAGCGGCACCTCGGCGCGGCCGTCAGCACCGACCGTTACGACACCGGAATAGACGGCGGCAACGCGCTCCGACCGCTTCGGCACGCCGGCGGCGGGGGCGCGCGGGCCGGTCTCGGCCGTGGCGGCGCGCGGCGCGGGCCGGGCCGTCTCCTCGGCGCGCAGCGGGCCGTAGACGTCGCGCATCTGCACGGCCAGGCGCCGCTTGCCCAGGTACCAGTCCAGCGGCCCGCGCCCGGCTTGGCCCAGCTCCATGACCGAGGAGTCGACCGCCTGCACGGTGAGGAAGGCCTGCGCGCCCGGCTCCATGCCGGCCAGGGTGACGGGGACGGTGGCGGTGGCGCGGGGCCGCAGCGCCTCGGGCAGCTCCAGCTTCACGTCCAGGGTGCGCGCCTCGCGCGACACCGGCAACCAGCCCATGCCGACGGCGCGGCGCGGCGTGCGGCTGGCGCCGTCGGCCGGGGCGAAGGCGGTGGCGACGACATAGGCGCCGCCGGTCCAGCCCGCCTCCACGGGAATGTCGAGGAAGGCGCCCTCCTTGCCGATCTCCTGGATGATGGTGCGGCGCACGGCGCGATCGGCGACCGTCACCAGCACCGTGGCGGGATAGGGCGGGCGCACGAAGACGGACGCGGTCTCGCCGGGCTTGTAGGCCTGCTCCTTGGCGGCGACCTCCACCCGGTCCGGGGTGTCGCCCACCGTGGCGGCCACCCACCAGCCGGCGGAGAAGCGCACGGAGGTGGCGACGCCGCTGGCGGGGTCGAAGACCTCCAGCCGGTAGCGGCCGGCCTTCACCTGCTCCTCCAGCAGCTTCGGCTGGGCGGCGGAGAGGTCCAGCCCGCCGCCGGTCAGGCGCCGGTCGCGCACGGTGGTCTTGTAGTCCCAGCGGCCGTTGGCCTCGTACCAGCTGTAGTCGTACTCCTCCTCATAGAGGTCGTAGGAGAGGCCCGGCCGGTCGATCGGCTTGCCCTCGGGCGACAGCGCCACGATGTCGAAGCCGGCCGCCGCCCCCTCCGGCACGGCGTCGCCGGCGAAGCGCGGGCGGATGCCGATGGCGAAGGGCTGGGCCGGCAGCGGCAGGGCCAGCTCGCGGCTGACCGGCCGGCCGCCGACCTCGAACAGGGTGGCGCGGAAGACGGCCTCCAGCGGCCGGGTGGTCTGCGGGCGCGGGCCGATCTCGACCGTTACGGAAGCGGTTCCGTCCGCGCCCGTCGTGAAGCCGGGCAGCGGCCGCTTCTCCGGCGCCGTCTCCTGCTGCGCCAGGCCGAAGCGGTACTCGGCGAACTCGGGGAATGGCGTCGCGGCCGGGCGCAGCGTCACCGACAGCTCGCCGGGCAGGCCCGCGGCCGGCGCGCCGTAGAGATAGTCGCCCTCGACCGACAGCACCGCCTTGCCGTCGGCGCCCAGGTGCTTCCGGTCGGCGCGGATTGCGAGGTCCAGGCGCGGCGGGCCGAAATCGTCGACCGTGAACTCCGCCTGCCCCACCGCCGGCCCCTCGGCCTCGACATGCAGGGTCACCTTCCAGGTGCCCGCCAGGGCCGAAGCCGGCAGCGCCAGGTCGGCGACATAGCCACCGGCGCCGCGGTCCTCCAGCGGCCGGCGGCTCGATTCCAGCCCGTCGGGACGGACCAGCTTCAGCGTCAGCGGCCGGCCCGTCACCGCGCGGGCGTCGGCGTCGCGCAGCAGGGCGGTCAGGTGGACCGTGTCGCCCGGGCGGTAGACGCCGCGGTCGGTGGCGGCCCAGGCGTCCAGCGCGCCGGGCGCGGGGCGGCCGCCGGCGGCGCTCTCCGCCAGCTCGATCGCGGGCGCGCCCAGATCGAGGAAGCCGAAATCGCCGGCCGGCGTGTAGGCGAACAGCGCCTGGGGTGCCGTGTCGCCGCTGCCGCCGACCAGGTCGGGCGCGAAGCGGGCGATGCCGTCGGGACCGGTGGTGGCGCGGCCCAGCTCCTGGTTGTTGCGGGCGACGAGGCGCAGCTCGACGCCGGCCTGCGGCTTGGCGCTGGCGAGGCTGCGGGCGAAGGCGCTGATCCCGTCCGACCCGGTGACGGCGGTCAGGCCCAGATCGGAGACGACGAACCATTGCGTCGCCTTGGTGTCCCAACCCTGGGACTGCAGGCGGGCATCCTCGGCGACGGCGACGTAGACGCCGGGGGGGAGCGCGCCGGTGACCGCCTCCAGCGGGAAAGGCGTGACGACGGACTGGTTCGGCGTGCTGCCGATCGCCATCTCGCCGCCCCAGACCCGCTCGCCCTTCTGCTCCAGGATCTGGCCGACGTCGAAGTCGGTCAGGGTCTGGTTGATGCGGCCGTAATAGATCTGCTCCACCAGCGCCCGGTCGGCGATGCGCAGCACGGCCAGGCGAGCGCGCTCGACATTGGTGGTGCGCAGCGGCAGCCCCTCCGGCCCGATGCGCGGCAGCACGTAGCCGGCGCCGCGGAAGGCCAGGACGGCACGGCGGTTCGGCACCTCGACCGGCCGCTCGACCGCTTCCGCCAGAAGCTCGCCCGGGTTGGCGGAGGGCAGGCCGGCCTTGACCGACAGGGTGTAGCGCTGGCCGTGCGCCAGCCCCTCGACGCAGAGCTGGCGGCCGCGCACCACCAGCTCGGTCTCCGCCTGGGGAGCCACCTCGACGAAGCGCTGCAGATTGGGGCCGCGCGCGCCGGGCCGGGCCTCGGGCAGGTCGCGGTTGAAGGCGAGGCAGACCTGCGGCCGGTCGCGCTCGGCCGCCACCTCCAGGCCGGTCACGCCGAAGGGCAGGGTCGCGGGGTCGGGCGCGGGCGCCGGGGCCTCGGTCGGGGCCGCGCCCGGCGGGGGACCCGCGACGGGCTTGCCGGCCTCCTGCGCCAGGGCGGGCGCGGCGACGGTCGTGGCGAGGAGAAGCGCTAGGAGGCTGCGCACCATTACGGACCTGGCCTTATACCCGGGAGAGGAGGTGACGGAACGCGGCGGCCGCCCGGCCGGACCGCCGCGCGAGGGGCTTCGCGCGAGGGTTACCGCCCGATGATGGCGCCATCGCGGCCAATTGGGGCCGATTCCACCATCTTTGCAACCCCCGACTTGAGCACTTGCGGCAGCGCGGGGGGTGTGCGATGCCCCGGACACCGCCACCGGGAGCCGATGCCCTCATGCACACCCCCGCCGCCCGCCGCTTCAGCGCCGCTCTGGCGATAGCCGTCGCCGTGGCGCTGCTGCTGGCGCCGGCCATCTGGAACGGCTGGCCCATCGTGTTCTTCGACACGGGCGGCTACATCAAGCGCGCCTTCGACCTGACGCTGGAGCCCGGCCGCTCGCTGTTCTACGGCCTGTTCCTGGCCGGGAGCAGCCTGGGCTGGCTCAGCCTGTGGGGGCCGGTGCTGCTGCAGGCGGCCTCGACCGTCTGGCTGGTGCGCCTCACGCTCCGGGCCTGCGGCGTGGCGCACGGGGCGCTCGCCACCCTGGCGGTGACGGCGCTGCTGGCGCTCGGCACCGGCATCGGCTGGTACGCGGCGCAGTTGATGCCGGACGCGCTGGTGCCGCTGCTGGTGCTCTGCGTCTGGCTGCTGGCCTTCCACCGCCGGACCTTGAGCGGGCTGGAGACCGTCGGCGTCGCCGCCGTTGGACTGCTGGCCCTGCTGTCGCACATGTCCAGCATGGCGCTGGCCGGCGGGCTGGTGATCTGCGCGGGCGCGGCGTGGCTGCTGGCCAAGCGCCTGTCCTGGCTGGGCCGCCCCGCCCCGCTGGCCCCGGCCCTGCTGCTGGCGGGCGCCGTGGTCGGCATGCCGCTGGCGACAGGGCTGATCACCGGCAGCTACGCCTTCACCCCCGGCGGGGCGAGCTTCATCTTCGGCCGGCTGGTGCAGGACGGCATCGCGCAGCGCTTCCTGGACGAGACCTGCCCCGATCCGGCTTACCGGCTGTGCGACTACAAGGACCGGATGCCCCGGACCGCCGACGACTGGATCTGGCACGCCGACAGCCCCTTCCAGATGATGGGCGGATTCGAGGGAGCGGAGGCGGAGCTGGCGGCCATCACCGCCGAGACGCTGCGCCGCTATCCCGGCATGCAGGCGACGACGGCGCTCCGCTCCACCCTGGCGCAGTTCGCCACCTTCAAGACCGGCGACGGGCTGGACGAGTGGCAGGAGGTCACGCGCTGGATGATCTCCGGCTACCTGCCGCACCTGAACGAGGGCTTCACCGCCGCCAGGCAGCAGCGGCAGGAGACGACCCAGGGGCTGTTCGACGCGCTGAACGCGGTCCATGTGCCGGTCGGCTGGCTGTCGCTGGTCCTTTCGCTGGCGGCACTGGCCTGGGCCGTGCGGGAGCGTCAGGGGGAGATCGTCATGCTGATAGCCTTCGTCTGGCTCGCCCTGCTGGGCAACGCCTTCATCTGCGGCGTGCTCTCCAACCCCCATGACCGCTACCAGAGCCGCATGATCTGGCTGGCCACCCTGGTGGTCGCCGTGGCGGCGATGCGCTGGTGGGAGATGCGGCGGCGTAAATCCTTCTCCCCTTGAGGGAGAAGGAGGGACCCGCGCCGGAGGCGTGGGGGGATGAGGGGTGGACCGGCGAAGCCGGGCCTGCTCAACGGTCGTGCCTTTAATATGCGATGAGAACGTCCGCCTGCGGCGTCCGCCCCCTCACCCTCCCACCGCTTCGCGGCGGGGCCCATCCCTCTCCCGCAAGGGGCGAGGGATGTTTCAGCCTCGCCCGAAGAACCGCTCCAACCTTGCCACGGCCTCGTCCAGCACCTGGTCCTGCTTGGCGAAGCAGAAGCGGATGAGGGTCGAGGGCGGCGGTTCGGCGTCCGCGCGGGGCTCATAGAAGGCGCCGACGGGGATGGCGGTGACGCCGGCCTCGACCGTCAGGTGGCGGCAATAATCAGTGTCGGAGCCCTGGAAGCCCAGCCCGGCGATGTCGGCGACGACGAAGTAGGTGCCCTCGGCCGGCAGCACCGGCAGGCCCGCCCGCGCCAGCCCGGCGGACAGACGGTCGCGCTTGGCACCCATCTCCGCCGCCAGCCCGTGGAAATAGGCATCGTCCTTGGCAAGGCCGTAGGCGACGGCGGCCTGCAGGTTGGGCGGGGTGGTGAAGGTCAGGAACTGGTGCGCCTTCGCCACCGGCTGCAGCACGGAAGGCGCCGCCGTGACGTAGCCGACCTTCCAGCCCGTCAGCGAGAAGGTCTTGCCGGCCGAGCCGATGCGAAGGCACCGGTCGCGCATGCCGGGCAGGCTCATCAGGGGAATGTGGGCGCGGCCGTCGAAGACCAGGTGCTCGTACACCTCGTCGCAGACCGCCAGGCAATCGAACTCCAGGACCAGCTTCGCCAGCAGCTCCAGCTCCGCCCTGCCGTACACCTTGGCCGCCGGGTTCAGCGGGTTGTTGAGCAGCACCAGCTTGGTCTTCGGGGAGAAGACGGCGCGCAGATCCTCTTCCGTGAAGCTCCAGCCCGGCGGGCGCAGCCGCACGAATCGGGGCACGCCGCCGGCGCGGCGGATGATGGGGACGTAAGAGTCGTAGAGCGGTTCGAACAGCACCACCTCGTCGCCCGGTTCGATCAGCCCGAACAGGCAGGCGGCCAGCGCCTCGGTGGCGCCGGAGGTCACCATCACCTCGGACTGCCAGTCGACCTCAAGCCCGTAGAAGCGCCCGGCATGGTGGGCCACCGCTTGGCGCAGGGCCGGCAGGCCCATCATCGGCGGGTACTGGTTCCAGCCCTCCAGCAGGGCCGTGGCCGCATGTTCCAGCACGTCGGGCGGGCCGCGGTCGTCGGGGAAACCCTGGCCGAGATTGACCGCCTTGTGCTCGTTCGCCAGCCGCGACATCACCTCGAAGATGGTGGTGCCGTAGCCGGACAGGATGGCGTTGCCGGACTTCACGCGGGCGCTCCCCGGGGTCGTGCTGGATGGGAGGCGAAGGGTCGGCGAGCGGCGGGCCGGCGTCAAGAGGCGCCGGGGGAGGTTCAACGCGCCGCCTGGGCCGGCTGCCAGTCGGTCAGGCCGTAGCGCGCCAGGATGGCGGCGAGGGTGCCGTCGCGGCGCATACCCTCGATCCCGCGCGTCATCAGCCGCGCCAGCTCGGCCGAGCGCGGCTGGCCCTTGGGGAAGCCGATATGGACGGGTTCGCCGTCGTTCAGCGGGTGCTGCGCCACCCGCTCCTCCAGCTTCATGCGGCGCAGGCCCCAGGCCAGCACGTTGGCGTCCTCCGGCACCAGGTCGTAGCGCCCCTCCACCAGCCCGCGCAGGCTCTGGTTCAGCAGCGCGTAGCCGAAGCCGCTGAGCACCGTGACGCGGGACGGGTCGTCGGCATGCTCCTCGATGTAGGGATCGAGCACGCTGCCGTAGGAGTAGTCCTTGATCACGGCCATGCGGTGGCCCGCCAGCGAGGCCGGTCCCTTCCAGGCGAAGGCATGGCCGCGCCGGGTGGCGATGGCGTTCTCGGACAGGCCGAGCGGATGGGCGGGGAAGATGAGGTCGGCGAAGTCGGTCTCGCCGGCGCCGACCAGCCCGTGCACCTTGCCGTCCTCGGCCATGCGCAGTGCCTGGGTCCAGCTCATCAGCCGGTACTCGACCCGGTAGCCCAGCGGCTCGAACACGGCGCGGGCGACATCGACCATGTAGCCTTCCTGGCCGTCGGCCTGGGGATCGCAGTTGTAGGGGCACCAGGGATCGGCGGCCAGCACGATGAGGCGGTCGGCGGGCTCGGGCTTTCCCTCCGCCCGGGACGCCGGATCCGGCCCGGACTGCGCCGGCGCCTTGGCGGCGGCCGGGATCGCCAGCAGCGCCATGCCGAGGACCAGTCCCAGGGCATTCTTCCAGGGGTTCCGCAAGGGCCCTCCCACCGTGCCGCGTCCGGCGCGGCCATACTGAGGGAAGTATTCCCGAAAATCCGCCGCCGGGGCAGGGGAAATCGGCCGGCGGCGTCCCGGCGACGGCCGACGCTGACCCTCAGGATAGGGCGGTCATTTCCAGTCGGTCAGGCCATAGACGGCGAGGATGCGCGAGAGGCGGCCGTCGGCGCGGAGCTTCTCGATCCCCTGCTCCAGGATGCGCATGCGCTCGGCGCCCTTGGGCGCCTTCTTGGAGAAGCCGATGAAGAGGTCGGCGTCGTCGCGCAGGCTGACGACCCGGATGTTCCGGGCCATCTGCAGCCGCGCAAGGTTCCAGAGCAGCACGTTCTGGTCGTCGATGAACAGGTCGGCGCCGCCCGCCGCCACCAGGCGCAGCCCCTGCGGCACCTGGGAATAGCCGTAGCCGGCCAGGGTCTCGATGCGGGCGGGATTGTGCTTGTGCGTGTCGATGTAGGCCTGAATGGCCTTGCCGTAATTATAGTCGCGCACCACCGCCAGCTTGTGCGGCAGGAAGCTCTCCGGCCCCTCATAGGCGAAGCGGCTGTCGGACCGCACCGCCACGCCGTTGGCCGAGCGGCCCTGAGCCACGCGCGGCAGCAGCAGCGCGCCGTCCATGTCGGTGCTGGCCCCCGGCACGGCGTCGGCCGACCCGTCCAGGATCATGCGCTTCATCACCTGGAAGTTGACCAGCCGGTACTCGACCGTCAGCCCGGCGTCCTTGTAGACCTCGCGGGCGATGTCGATCATGTAGCCGTCCTGCCCGCCCGACGGATCGCAGGCGTAGGGGCACCAGGGATCGGACACGATCAGCACATCCGCCGCCCGCGCCTGTCCCACGCCGCCCGGGCCGAGCGCGCAGCCGAGGACGACGCCGAGCAGCGTCAGGAGATGGCGGAGGCGGAGGGGCATTCGTTGACGGCGGCCACCGGTGGAGGGGCGAGGCCGTCACATTAGTGCAACCCGCCGGAGCTCCACAAGTAACTGTAAGGAGAGGATCGCCCCTCCTCTCCATATAGGAAAAGGCCGGCGCCATCGCCGGCGCCGCCCTCATCCTTACCTGCTCAGCCCAACCGAAGCCGGCCGGCCGTCACTCCGCCGCCTGGCTGTGGGCCGGAGCGGGCGGGGTCCAGCGCAGGACCGGCTTGCGGGCCGCGGCCGTCTCGTCCAGGCGACGCCGCGGCGTGTAGACCGGGGCGGCCAGGAAGTGGGCGGCGTCGCCGGCCTTCGCCTTCTCCGCGAGGTGGCGCATGGTGCCGACGAACTGGTCCAGCGACTGCTTGGACTCGGTCTCGGTCGGCTCCACCAGGAAGGCCCCGTGCACGACCAGGGGGAAGTACATGGTCATGGGATGGAAGCCCTCGTCGATCATCGCCTTGGCGAAGTCGAGCGTGGTGACGCCGGTACCCTTCAGGAAGCTGTCGTCGAACAGCGCCTCGTGCATGCAGGGACCGCCGAAGGGCGCCGTCATGACGTCCGACAGCTGCGCCAGCACGTAGTTGGCGTTCAGCACCGCATCGCCGGAGGCTTGGCGCAGGCCGTCGGCGCCGTGGCTCATCATGTAGGCGAGCGCCCGCACGAACATGCCCATCTGGCCGTGGAAGCCCTTCAGGCGCCCGAACGGCTTCAGCTCGGTCTCGCCGTAATGCTCGACCAGGTGGAAGCCGTCCTTGCCGTGCACGACGAAGGGCAGCGGCGCGTAGGGCGCCAGCGCCTCGGACAGCACCACCGGGCCGGAGCCCGGGCCGCCGCCGCCATGCGGCGTGCTGAAGGTCTTGTGCAGGTTGATGTGCATGGCGTCGACGCCGAGGTCCGCCGGGCGCACCCGGCCGACGATGGCGTTGTAGTTGGCGCCGTCACAGTAGAAATAGCCGCCGGCCGCGTGCACCGCGTCGGCGATCTCCTTCACATGCGGCTCGAACAGGCCGCAGGTGTTGGGGTTGGTCAGCATGATGCAGGCGACGTCGGGGCCGAGCTTGGCCTTCACCGCCTCGACGCTGACGCGGCCATTGTCCTCGGCCGGGATCGGGTCGACGGTGAAGCCGCAGAAGGCCGCCGTCGCGGGGTTGGTGCCGTGCGCGGACTCCGGCACCAGCACGCGCTTGCGGTGGGCCTCGCCCTTGGCCGCCAGCGCCGAGCGGATCGCCAGCAGGCCGCACAGCTCGCCATGGGCGCCGGCGGCCGGGCTCATGGCGACGGCCGGCATGCCGGTCAGCGTCTTCAGCCAGTAGGCCAGCCGGTCGATCAGCTCCAGCGCGCCCTGGACCGTGCTCTCCGGCTGCATCGGGTGGATGTCGCCGAAGCCGGGCAGGCGGGCCAGCTTCTCGTTGATCCGCGGGTTGTGCTTCATGGTGCACGAGCCCAGCGGGTACAGCGTGGTGTCGATGCCCAGGTTCTTCTGCGACAGGCGGGTGTAGTGGCGCACCACCTGCGGCTCGGACAGGCCCGGCAGGCCGACCGACGCGCGCGGCTTCAGCTTGCCGAGGCGCAGCTCAGAAGTCGGGAGCGCTTCGAGGTCGACGCCGGTGACGCCCGGATTGTCCATCTCGAAGATCAGCGCCTCCTCATGCACCAGCGCGCGGTTGCCGGTGAAGGTGGCGATCGGGGAGGCGTCGGACGCGACGGCGTCCGGGGTCGTCTTGCGGCCCTGGGTATTCATCACAGCACCTCCTTCAGGCCGGCCGCCAGCGCGTCCATGTCGGCCTCGGTGACGGTCTCGGTGGCGGCGACCAGCAGCAAATTCGCGACCGAGGCGTCCTCGGGATAGAAGCGGGAGACCGGCACGCCGGCCAGGATCTTGCGGCGGGCCAGCTCGTTCACGACCTCGCTGGCGTTCTTCTTGAGGCGCAGCGTGAACTCGTTGAAGAAGCCGCCATTGACGATCTCGACGCCCGGCACGCCCTTGAGCTTGCCGGCCAGCTGCACCGCCTTGGCGTGGTTCAGGCGCGACAGGCCGGTGAAGCCCGCCTCGCCCAGCAGCGACAGATGGATGGTGAAGGCCAGCGCGCACAGGCCGGAGTTCGTGCAGATGTTGCTGGTGGCCTTCTCACGGCGGATATGCTGCTCGCGGGTCGACAGCGTCAGCACGAAGCCGCGCTTGCCCTCCGCATCGACGGTCTCGCCGGCCAGCCGCCCGGGCATCTGGCGCACGTGCTTCTCGCGGCAGGCGAACAGGCCGACGTAGGGCCCGCCGAACTGCAATCCGACGCCGATCGACTGGCCCTCGCCGACGACGATGTCGGCGCCCATCTCGCCCGGCGACTTGATCAACCCGAGCGCCACCGGCTCGGTCACCACCGCGATCAGCAGCGCGCCCGCCGAATGTGCCGCCTCGGCAATCGGCGTCAGGTCGGCGATCCGCCCGAGGATGTCGGGATATTGGACGACCACCGCGCTGGTTTCGCCGTCGATGCGTGCGATCAGCCGCTCGGCATCGGTCTCGGCCGCAAGCTCGGGCAGCTCGGTGTCGAGCTGGTCGCCGGTGAAGCGCGCCATGGTCTTGCAGACGCTGACGTAATGCGGGTGAAGGCCCGAAGACACCACGGTGCGCGTCCGCCGGGTGATCCGGCGCGCCATTCCGATCGCTTCCCAGCAGGCGGTCGAGCCGTCGTACATCGAAGCATTGGCGACCTCGCAGCCGAACAACCGCGCGACCTGGGTCTGGAACTCGAACAGCACCTACAGAGTGCCCTGGGCGATT
>DASPNP010000078.1:0-81766 GCA_035626475.1 Azospirillaceae bacterium | reverse complement strand
GTACGCCGTGAACGACGCGCCGCCAGACTTCGCCAGCACCTTCGTGATCGCCGCCGTCAGGGACGTCTTGCCGTGGTCAACGTGACCAATCGTCCCGACGTTGCAGTGCGGCTTCGTCCGCTCGAATTTCGCCTTCGCCATAGTCGTATCCGCCTTTGCCCACGGTTCCCGTCGAACCGATGCGTTGTCACAAGTACTCTGGAGCGGGTGAGGGGAATCGAACCCCCGTCGTAAGCTTGGAAGGCTTCTGCTCTACCATTGAGCTACACCCGCCGATCCCGTCCGTCCCTGGGCCTCAATCGAACACGCGGAAACCGACGCCCCGGTCTCCCCGGGGTCGGTGGACCGCCTGGGGGCCGTGCATCGGAGGATGGTGGAAGGGGTAGGATTCGAACCTACGTACGCTGACGCGGGCAGATTTACAGTCTGCTGCCTTTAACCACTCGGCCACCCTTCCAAGGCACCGCGTGACCGGCCGGGGCCGGAACGGAGATGCGCACTATGCGAATTGATTTTTCGGAGTCAACACGGAAATCGGTACCGCCGTCGAATTAGGGAGAACGCGGTTTCGGTTGGCAACGACACGAACTTCGGGCAAGGATCCCGCGCATGAAAAATACCCGTTCCGATCGCCGGCCGCGCGCCGGCGGCCCCGGCGGCGCCGCTTCCGGCCCCACCGGTCGCCCTCCCCATGGCAAGCATCCCGGCGGCAAGGGCAAGCCGCGCCCGGAGTCGCGGGCGGCTGATTCGCCCTCAGACGCGAAGCGCGGCCCCAAGGGTCCGCCCCGCCCCCGCTTCGACCGGCCCGACGGCGACCGCTTCCAGGAGCGCCCCGCGCGGGCCGAGGGCGGTGAGCGCCGCGAGGGTGCCCGGGAGGACCGGCGGGACGGCCAGCGCGACGGCGGTCGCGGCCAGTCGCCGCGTCCCGGCGGCGGCCGCGGCGGCCACCTCCTCTACGGGCTGCACGCCGTGGCAGCGGCCTGGACCAACCCGAAGCGCAAGGTGAAGAAGCTCTTCGTCACCGAATCGGGGCTGGAGGCGCTGGACCCGGCCATGGAAGCCGCGCATGAGCTCGACCTGGACCGGCCCGAGCTGGTGCTGATGGACAAGGACGGGCTGGACCGCATGCTGCCGCCCGGCGCCGTGCACCAGGGCATGGCCGTGGAGGTCGCCCCGCTGCCCGAGCTGGACGTGGTCGATCTCTGCGAGAATGCCGGCCCGACCGACATCATCGTGGTGCTGGACCAGGTGACCGACCCGCACAATGTCGGCGCCATCCTGCGCTCCGCCGCCGCCTTCGGCGCCAAGGCCGTGGTGGTGCAGGACCGGCACGCGCCCGAGGTGACCGGCGTGCTGGCCCGCACCGCGTCGGGTGCCCTGGAGGTGGTGCCCATCGTCCGCGCCACCAACCTGTCCCGCGCCCTGTCGGAGCTGCGCGAGGCGGGCTTCTGGTGCGTCGGCCTGGCCGAGGAAGGCGCCCGCGCGCTGCACGAGGTCGACTTGTCCGGCCGCACCGCCCTGGTGCTGGGCTCGGAGGGCGAGGGACTGCGCCGGCTGACGGCCGAGCGCTGCGACGAGCTGGCCTTCCTGCCGACCAAGCCGCCCATCGGCAGCCTGAACGTGTCCAACGCCGCCGCCGTGGCGCTTTACGAGGTCGCCCGCCGGCGCTAGTCTCCCCTCCCCCGCCCCGGCAACGCCCGGGGCGGGCGCCTGCGACTGTGGGGCCGGCTTAGCTCAGCTGGTAGAGCAACCGCCTTGTAAGCGGTAGGTCGCGAGTTCAAGTCTCGCAGCCGGCACCAGTCGCCTACTCCCCGCCGTCCCGGTACTTCAGGTGCCATTTCCCGCCGTAGGCCGCGACGACTTGCGCCGCGCGCGCGGCCGGCTGGCCGGGGATGGTGACGGTGAGCGGCGTGTCGTCGGCGGGCGGGTCGCTCTCCAGCGTCACGCAGGCGCCGCCCTCCGAGACATCCACGCCGCGGGCGATCAGCAGGCTGCCGCCGACCAGCAGCAGCACCTCGTCCTCGATCGGCGTGCGGGGATGGCGGCGCCGCTCGACGGGCGCCGGCTCGCCCGGGGCGGGCGGGATGGCGGTCCAGGCCGGCGGCACGGGCGCCAGCCCCTCGCGCTCCAGGAAGGCGTCGAGGCGGCTGTCCGCGTCGTCGGCGCCGGATGGGCCGGTGTCGGACCCGGGCGGCGGGTCCCTTCCCTCGATCATCGGCGTCCTGGGCTGCGGGTGTTCACGTAGGGCTTTCCGGCGATGTCGTAGGAGATGGCGCTCTCCGGCAGGTCGTTCAGGCTCCGCACCATGCGCGGGTCGCCCAGCGACTGGTAGTGCCACGCCTCGGCATCCGCCACGTAGTACACCGCGCTGGAGCGGAATGTATAGAACCCGTCCTTCGCCAGCGACACCGACAGCAGCAGCTCGGTGTCGGTCTCCGACACGGTGGCGCGGGCGGCGTCCAGCCCCAGCCCCAGCGCCGTGACGCCCCAGGGGAACGGGTCCTTCAGCCAGTTCGCCACGGTTACGCCGGCGCCCAGCGCCGTCAGCGGGCCGGGGAAGGTGCGGTTGGGGCGGCTCTGCTCGTGCTTCAGCAGCGACACGTCGATGCCCACCGCCACGACGTCGGGCCGGCTGTCCATGGAGACGGCGTGGCCCAGCTGCACGAAGGCGGTGGTCAGCGCCTGGATGAAGCCGTCGGCGAAGGGCGTATCCTCGTTGCGCATCATATAGACCATAACGGCCGGGCGCGGCACCGGCGGCGGCTCGACCGCGGCGTTGGCGGCCCCTCCGGCCACGGACGGTTCGCCCCGGGGCAGGCCGCCGCGCGGGGTTGCCACCCGCCGCTCGAAGAAGGATTTCGGCTGGGCCACCGCAGGCACGGGCGCCAGGCCCGAGGCGGGGGTCACGGCCGGGCCGACAGCCGGGGCCAACGCGGCCATGCCGGGCTGATTCTGCCCGGCCTCCGCCATCAGGTGGGCGGAAACTGCCGAGGCGACGTCGTTGGCGATGGTCTGCCAATGGGCCGCCGAGCCGATCCGTTTCTGCGGCATCGCCAGGAAGGAGGCGGCCGGCGGCCGGTCGGCGCAGCCCGCCAAGCCAAGCGCCAGCAGGGGCACCGCCAGGGCGAAGCGCAGCAGTGCGCGGGAGGATGCGGGGCGGCTCGGGTGCGGGGCGGGCATGGTCATCGCGGGGTCCCGGAATGGAGGGCTCGCCCGCTATAAGCAAGCGCCGTGCCGCGAGGCCGGCGGGTCAGAGATGCCGCGCCACGGTGGCGCCCAGGATCTGGTCGATGGTCCGGCCGTCGCTCGACAGCGGCAGGGACAGCGCCTCTATGTCGTAGAACATGCGGTCGGGGATGACAGTCGCCTCCGATGCGAAGCGGACCGGACGGCGCTCCCGCATCGGTGCCCGCATCACCAGCATGGCGCGCGAGGCGAAGGACAGGCGTCCGGCGCCCAGCAGGGTGCGGCCGGTCATGGCGATGCCGTAGGTGCGGTCGGTCTCGGCGCCGGAGCTGAGGCAGAGGAAGTCGGCGCCCCCGTCCTGGACCTGGAAGCACCAATGGTACGGGACCACCTCCACCAGCTCGGTGAGGTCGATCGTGCCCGGCGCCGGGATGGTCCCGCCGCCGGCGGAGATCCAATGGTCCAGCAGCCGTGCCAGCAGCGGCGAGCGCAGCTCGGCTCGCGACGTCAGCGGCGCCAGTTCGTAAGCCGGCTCCACCCGGTTCCTCCCCGCAACGGCCGGCGTTCCCCGCCGGCTCTTTCGCAACGGCAAGCCTAAGCCCGGCGGGGCGGCGGGGTCAACCGGACTGGCCGCCTATGCCGTCGGTCGAACAGGGGATTTCAGGCCACGCGGGCGGCGCGGCTGCTGCGGATGGCGAGCGCGGTACGGGTCATGTCGGCGACCCGCTCCGGCGCCAGCTTCGGCACCCGGGTCATGAAGGCCACCTCCTCCAGCGCGCGCTGATGCTCGAACAGCTCGCCCAGGCGGGAAAAGCCGTCGCGCCAGGACAGCGACGGGTCGCTCTGCCGCTCCGACAGCTCCTGCGCCAGCCGCTCGAACTGGCGCTGCAGGGAAAGCGCCTGGCTGACCCGGTCGGCGCCCTCGGCGCTGTCCAGCATCAGCGGGTGGACCGCCCCGTCCATCATGGCGCCGTGGGCGCGCCACAGCGCCGCCAGCCGGGCGAACTCCTCCTGGCGGGCGGCGAAGGCCTGCTGCTCGCTGTTGCCGATCACCCCGATCAGGTCGCGGACGGCCGCGTGGTCTTCCTCGATGAACTGCAGGATCATGGCGGAGCTCCGGGTGGACTGGCCGCCGGGAAACGGCGCGGGAGGCGCCGCGGTTCCGCCCGCCCCGCTCAGTCCAGCACGGCGAAGCTGCTGCCGTCGTCCTTGTGCCGCTCCTCGCCCGGCGCGTGGCCCTTCACCTTGAAGCAGACGATCTCGGCGATGTTGGTGGCGTGGTCGCCGATCCGCTCCAGGTTCTTGGCGGCGAACATCAGGTGCGTGCCGGCGATGATCAGCGCCGGGTGCGCCGTCATGTCGGCCAGCAGCGCCCGGTGCAGCTCGGTGTGCGCCTGGTCCACCGCCTCGTCGCGCTCGCGCACCGACAGGGCGGCGTCGAGATCGTCCGCGGCGTTGGCCGCCATGGCGTCGCGCAGCAGCCCGGCCACTTGGCCCCCCAGCCGGGCGAAGGCCTCGCCGTGCGAGGTCTCCGGCAGGGTGTTCAGCGCCAGCGAGCGCTTGGCGAGGTTCGCGGCGAAGTCGCCGATGCGCTCCAGATTGGCGGAGATTTTCAGCGCCGCCACGATCTCGCGCAGGTCGCGGGCCATGGGCTGGCGGAGCGCCAGCATGCGCAGCGTCAGCGCCTCGATCTGGCGCTCCATCGCGTCCAGCTCGCCGTCGCGCTTCATGATGCTCGTGGCCAGGTCGCCGTCGCGCGCCACCGCGGCGGCCACCGACTGCTCCAGCTGGCCGAGGGCCAGGGCGCCCATGTCGGCGATCACCTGCCGCAGGCGCGCCAGCTCCTGGTCGTAGGAACTCACGATATGGCCCGACTGCATGCTCAAATCCGTCCCCTCGCGCGTGTCGTCATGGCGGCATCCCGCCCCGTCAGGCGAAACTCCGTCCGGACGCGTTGCGGGTCAACGAATTAATGCTGCCTAATTGCTCAATATTTGACAGGATGACCCCTAACGGATGGACCATTCGAGACTGACCCGCCCTTCCGGCGGTGGAGCCCCGGCACCGGCATGACGCCCCATGAACTGATCGCGATCCTGGAAAAGCATGATCGCTGGCTCAAGAAGAAGAACGGGGGCGCGCGGGCCATGCTGGCCCTGACCGATCTCCAGGGCACCAATTTCGTCGGCGCCAACCTGCAGTCGGCCAAGTTCTCCGGCGCCAACCTGTCGCTGTGCGACTTCTCCGAAGCCAATCTCAGCATGTCCGACCTGTTCGCGGCCAAGCTGAACAAGGCGGTGCTGATCCACACCAACCTCTACCGGGCCGATCTGCGCGGCGCGTCCCTGCGCGGCGCCCGGCTGAAGGGCGCCATCCTGCGCGAGGCGGATCTGCGCGGCGGCGCGCTGCTGGACCGGCGCGGCCCGGGCCAGGTGACGGTGCAGCCCTCCGACCTCGCCGGCGCCGACATGGACGAGGCGTCGCTCTCCAGCGCCAACCTGGCCGGCGCCGATCTGCGCGACTGCTCCATGGTGGGGGCGGATTGCGAGGGGGCGCAGCTCAGCGGCTGCAACCTGATGAACTCGGTGCTGAAGTCGGTGAACTTCGCCCGCTGCGACCTGCGCGGCGCCAACCTCGCCAACACCAATCTCACGGGCGCCGTGCTGAAGGGCGCCAACCTGATGGGCGCGTCGCTGGCCGGCGCCAATCTGCGCAACGCCGACCTGATGGGCGCCAATCTGGAGGGGGTCGACCTCACCGGCGTCGACACGACGGGCGCCAACCTCGCCCGCTCGGCCGAGCATTACCCGGAGAACATCCAGAAGGCCCTGGCCGACCATTACGCCTGGATCAACACCAACGGCGCCCGCGGCGCCCGGGCGATCCTGGTGGGCGAGGATCTGCAGCACATCGATCTGATCGGCGTGAACCTCAGCGGCGCCGACCTGCGCAACGTCAACCTCGCCGGCGCCAAGCTGCGCGAGTCGCTGCTGATCATGTCGGACCTGTCGAACGCCAACCTGACCGGCTGCGACTTCACCAGCGCCACGCTGGACGGCGCCAACCTCCGCGGCTGCGACCTGTCGGGCGCCAAGCTGGATCTGGCGGAGGTCGGTTCGGTCGACATCAAGGGACCGGACGGCAAGCCCACCGGCCGTCTCTGGCCGGCCAACCTCGCCGGCACCAAGCTGGTCCGCGCCAGCCTGGTCAAGACCAAGATGCGCAACGTCAACCTGGCCGGCGCCGATCTGCGCGGAGCCGACCTGACGGGCGCCAACCTCATCGACGCCAACATCCGCGGCGCCGAGCTGGACGGCGCCATCCTGCAGGGCACCGCCATGCCCGTCATGGTGGATGACGACGACGATCTGTGACGCTCAGGCGGCAACCGCCGCCGGGATGCGTTCCATCACCCAGTCGGCGCGCGCCTCCGCCGACATGGGCTTTTCCGGCAGCAGCAGCAGGCGGTCCGGCTCGACATAGCGGCGGCAGAGGTCCTGCACCACCGCCTGGAAATGCAGCTGCAGCCAGGGATTGGTGGAGCGCACCCCGTCCGCGTCCGGCGCCAGCACGCCCCAGGGCGTCAGCACCACGGCGGTGAAGTCGGCCAGTGCCGCCACCGCCCGGCCGACCAGCGCGCCGGTCGCCGCCGGGTCGTCGACGCCGTAGCCGTTGCACAGCCAGAAGGCGGCATAGTCCAGCGGCGTGCGGTCGCTGACGAAGCCGTCGGCCCGGGCGGCCTCGCGCACCAGCCCCGCCATGTCCTGGCGCAGCATGTCGCGGTGCTCGTCGCGGGTGATGGCGTGGAAGTCGAAGCCGGCCTCGAGCCGGGCCCGCATCGGCTCTTCCACCACCGGGGCGTCCAGCCGCGCCGACAGGTGGCGCGCCAGTGTCGTCTTGCCGGTGCCGGCGCTGCCGGCGATGCCGATACGGACCGGGTGCATGTCTCGCCCGCCTGATCGTTGCCAGACGAAAGTAACACGCCCCATGGCGCTCCGCCGCATATCAGCGATGACTTGGACGACGTCTTGCGGCGGGTGGTGCAGCGCGGCTACAGTACAGGCAGCGTCGGTCCCCCAACCGGGTGAAAAGGGAACGCGGAACGGAGCAGGCCTTGTCCAGGCGCTGGTCCCAAGCCGCGGCTGCCCCCGCAACTGTGATCGGAGAGACCGCCGCCCCGCCACCGCCTCCTCCCGGGCCCCGCCCTGGAGAGCGTTGGTGATGCCACTGGGAACCGGGAGACCGGGACCTGGGAAGGCCGGGCGGCGATCGATGACCCGAGAGCCAGGAGACCTGCCGGCGTCGAGCGTCACGCAGCCACTGGGCGGGGTGCCCTGGTGGGACGGACTTCCGTTCGCGTTGACGTGCCCGTTGGGTGGTCCGTGGCGGAGGTTCGCTTGTTGTCGGCGCGTCCTCTTCGTTCCCGTCCCCTCGCGTCCAGGCGCGGCACAGCCCGCCCCGGCGCGAAGCGTGCCCGTCGCGGCCGCCCGTCTTCGACCTGCCGCGCGGGACAGATCCCGCCGGCGCGTGACGGAACGATTGTGATGCGTGAAAGACTGTTTCTGACCACCGCGCTCGCCGCGACCTCCCTGATGCCCGCCGCCGCCGACGCCCAATCGGGGCGCCCGCAGGAGGAAGTGGTGGTGACCGCCACCCGCGTGCCGACCGACCTGTCGCGGATCGCGACCGGCGTCAGCGTCGTGACCCGGGACGACATCGACCGCAACGGCTGGCAGACCCTGCCCGAGGCGCTGCGCACCCTGCCCGGCATGAGCGTCGTCTCCAGCGGCGGCCCCGGCGGCAACACCTCGGTGTTCCTGCGCGGCACCAACAGCGACCATGTGCTGGTGCTGCTGGACGGGCTGCCCGTGAACGAGCCCGCCCTGTCCGCCGGCGCCTTCAATTTCGGCGAGGATCTGCTGGGCGACCTGCAGCGCATCGAGGTGGTGCGCGGGCCCGCCTCCACGCTCTACGGCAGCGCCGCCATCGGCGGCGTCATCAACCTGATCACCCGCGCCGGCGCCGACCGCCCCCTGGTGGCGGAGGCCGCCGCGGCCGCCGGAACCGACGGGCTGCTGCAGGGCCGCGCCGGCCTGCGCGGCACGCTCGACCAGGCCGACTACGCCCTGTCGGTCGAAGGGCTGACGACCGGCGGCGACAACTACACGCCGCGCCGCTTCACCAGCCGCAATCTGGGCGAGGCCGACGGCTTCGAGAACCTGACCGCCACCGCCAAGGGCGTGCTGCGGGTGAGCGAGACGGCCAAGGTCGAGGCCCTGCTGCGCTGGCGCGACGCCGATCTGCAGATCGACAGCGTGCCGACCGACGATCCGAACTACACCGGCAGGTCCGAGACGCTGACCCTGCAGGCGGCCGGCGAACTCAAGCTGCTCGACGAGCGCCTGACCTCGCGCCTCTCCGCCGGCCGGATCGAGACCAAGCGCGGCTTCCGCAACGCCGCCGACGTCTTCTCGGTCTCCACCAACAACGACCGCTTCGACGGCGAGCGGCTGCAGTTCGACTGGCAGAACACCCTCGCGGCGTCCCGGGACCTGACGCTCACCGCCGGCGCCACCGCGACGCATGAGGACGCGGTCTTCACGACCCGCTCCACCTCCGCCTTCGGCCCCTTCAACCAGGACGTGGACGCAAGGGCCGACGCCTTCGGCGCCTATGCCCAGGCCCAGCTGCGGCTGGCGGAGCGCGTGGACGTGACCGCCGGCATCCGCCACGACCTGCCGGACGATTACGGCACCCGGACCACCTGGAAGCTGGGCGCCGTCGTGGCGGTGCCGGAGATCCACGGCCGGCTGAAGGCGGCGGGCGGCACCGCCTACAAGGCGCCGACGCTGTACGACCGCTACGGCCTGACCAACTTCGGCTACCGCGGCAATCCGGACCTGCAGGCCGAGGAGAGCGAGGGCTGGGAGGCGGGCGCCGAGTTCGATGTGCCCGGCGGCGTCGCGACGCTGGGCGCCAGCTACTTCGCCAATGATGTCGACCGGCTGATCCAGTTCGACTTCATCCGCAACTCCTCCTTCAACCTCGCCAAGGCCGACATCGAGGGGGTGGAGAGCTTCGTCGCCCTGACGCCCCTGCCCTGGCTGGAGGCGCGGCTGAACTACACCTGGACCGATGCCCGCGACGGCACCACCGGGACGCGGCTGCTGCGCCGGCCGGAGCACCAGGTCGGCGCCACCGCGAGGGTCGAGCCCCTGCCCGGCCTGACGATCTCGCCCGAGGCGATGTTCGTCGGGCGGCGGCTGGACGTGATCTACGGTGACGCCGGCAACTTCATCGGCACCCGCGCCGTCGGCGGCTACTGGCAGATGAACCTGGCCGTCAGCTACGCGGTGACCGACGGGCTGACGGTCTTCGCCCGCGGCACCAACCTGGCCGACCGCCGGATCGAGAACCCCAACGGCTTCGCGCAGCCGGATCGGGGCGGTCTGGTCGGCCTGCGGGCGTCCTTCTGATGCGGCGGCGCCGGCTCCATAAGGTTCTCCAAACCCTGCTGGGGCCGGCGCTCGCATTCTGTGCGCTCAGTGCCGAGGCGGCGCCGCAGCGCGTCGTCTCGCTGAACCTCTGCACCGACCAGCTGGCGGTGCTGCTGCTGCCGCCGGAGCGGATCGCGGCGCTGTCCTTCCTGGCGCGCGACCCTGATCTCTCCTATGTCGCGGCGCGGGCCCGATCCCTGCCCGTGGTGCAGGGCTCGGCCGAGGAGATCCTGCCGCTGAAGCCGGACCTGGTGCTGGCCGGCACCTACACCACCCGCGCCACCGTGGCGCTGCTGAAGGCGCGCGGCATCCCGGTGCTGGCGCTGGACATGCCCAACGATTTCGACACCATCCGGGCGCAGCTGCGGCAGGTCGCGGCGGCGCTGGGCGAGGCGGCGCGGGGCGAGGCCCTGATCGCCGAGATGGACGGACGGCTGGCCGAGGCGGCCGATGCCGCGCGCGGCTCCGCCCGCCCGACCGCTCTCACCTTCGCGCCCGGCGGCTTCACCGCCGGCGGCGGCACCCTGTCGGCGGCGGTCATGGAGGCGGCGGGCCTGTCCAACTACGCCGCCGGCAAGGGATTGCAGGGCTACGGCTACCTGCCGGTGGAGAGCGTCGCCGAGGCGCCGCCCGACCTGCTGGTGGCCGACACCGACCAGGAGGCGCGGCCGTCGCTGGCCGGCCGGCTGCTGAGCCATCCGGCGCTGGACCGCGCCGTGCCGGCCGGGTCGCGGCTGAAGATGGAGCCGGGCCTGGTCACCTGCGGCGGCCCCTTCACCGCCGAGGCGGTCACCCGGCTGGCCGAGGCCCGCGCCCGGCTGCTGACCCGTCCGCAGGTCGCCGCCCGCGGCCAGGACCGCTGAGGCATGGCCCCGCCGACGCTCCGCCTGATGGTCCTGCCGCTGCTGGCGCTGCTGGTCCTGGCGCTGTTCGCCCTGTCGCTGTCGGTCGGGCCCAGCGCCGTCTCCATGCGGCTGGCCGTCGGCGACTGGCTGGCGGCGGGGGACAGCACGGCGGCCGTCATCTTCGCCGAGATCCGCCTGCCGCGCGCCCTGCTGGGGCTGATGGTCGGCGCGGTGCTGGGCCTGTCGGGTGCCGCTTTGCAGGGGCTGCTGCGCAACCCGCTGGCGGAGCCGGGCCTGATCGGCGTGTCGGCCAGCGCCTCGCTCGGCGCCGTCGTCGCCTTCTACAGCGGGCTGGTCAACACGATCCCCATGGCCCTGCCGGCCGGCGGCATCGCCGGGGCGCTCACCGCCGTGGCCCTGCTTTATGCGCTGGCCGGGCGGGACGCGTCGGTGCTGACCCTGATCCTGGCCGGCACCGCCATCGGCAGCCTGGCCGGAGCCCTGACCTCGCTCGCCTTGTCGCTGTCGCCCAACCCCTTCGCGCTGACCGAGATCGTCTTCTGGATGCTGGGCTCGCTCGCCGACCGGTCGGTGGAGCACGTCACCCTCGCCGCGCCGTTCATGGCGGTGGGGGCCCTGCTGCTGCTCAGCACCGGCCGGGCGCTGGACGCGCTCAGCCTGGGGGAGGACACGGCGCGCACCCTGGGCTTCGCGACCGGCGCCGTCGCCTTCCGCATCGTCGTCGGCACGGCGCTGGCGGTGGGCGCGGCGGTGGCGGTCACGGGCGCCATCGGCTTCGTCGGGCTGATCGTGCCGCATCTGCTGCGCCCCCTGGCGGAGAACCGGCCGAGCCGGCTGCTGCCGCTCTCCCTGCTGGGCGGGGCGGCGCTGATGCTGGCGGCCGACGTGGCCGTGCGGCTGGGCGGGCCGGGGCCGGAGCTGAAGCTTGGGGTGGTGACCGCTCTGCTGGGCGCGCCCTTCTTCCTGGCGCTGGTGCTGCGGACCCGGCGGAGCGTGGCATGAGCGCGCTGGCGGCCCGGGGCATCGCCCTCTCCTACGGCGCGGCGCGCGTGCTGGACGGCGCCGATCTCGAGCTGCGGCCGGGCGAGCTGCTGGGGCTGATCGGGCCGAACGGCGCCGGCAAGACCTCGCTGCTGCGGGTCATGGCCGGGTTGCTCAAGCCCGCCGCCGGCACCCTGACGCTAGGCGGCCGCACCCTCGCGGACCTCTCCCGGCGGGAGCGCGCCCGGGCCGTCGCCTATCTCTCCCAGGGGCGGGACCTGCACTGGCCGTTGACGGCCGAGCGTCTGGTGGAGTTGGGCCGGCTGCCGCATCTGGGACCCTTTTCCCGCCCCGGCCCCGGGGATGCGGCGGCGGTGGAGCGGGCGCTGGCCGCCTGCGACGCGCTCAACTTCCGCCACCGCCCGGTGACCAGCCTGTCCGGCGGCGAGCGGGCGCGGGTGCTGCTGGCGCGGGCGCTGGCGTCGGAACCGGCGCTGCTGCTGGCGGACGAGCCCGTCGCCGGCCTCGATCCCTATCACCAGCTGCAGGTCATGGAGGTGCTGCGCGCCCGCGCCCAGGCCGGCACCGGCGTGCTGGTGGTGCTGCACGATCTGGCTCTGGCGGCGCGCTTCTGCACCCGCCTCGCCCTGTTCCAGGACGGGCGCGTGGCGGCGGAGGGCGCACCCGGCCAGGTGCTCGAGCCGGGGCGCCTGGGTGCTGTCTACGGGGTGGAGATGGCGACCGCCGAACTGCCGGGCGGGGAGACGCTGCAGGTGCCCTGGCGGCGGCTGGTGCGGCCTTAACCCGCCGGGTCGGGCAGCGGGTCGCGGTCGGTCAGGTTGGCGGCGATGCGCCCGAGCGTGCGGAGGGTGGTCTGCAGCGCGGCCATGTCGATGCCGGCCGACGCCTGACGGTCGACCGAGTCGCACTCCTCCAGCAGGCGGCCCTGCAGCTCGCGACCCTTGTCGGTCAGGAAGACGTTGACCTTGCGGCGGTCGTGCGGGTTCTTGACCCGCCGGACCAGCCCCGCCTCCTCCATCCCGTGGAGCGTGGTGACGGTGGTGGGCTCCATCATGCCGACCCGCTGGCTCAGCACGCGCTGGGTCAGCCCGTCCTCCTCCCACAGCGCCCGCAGGAACATCCACTGCCCCATGGTGATGCCGGTCTGGCCGATGCGCCGGCCCAACGCCCGCGTGTAGCCGCGGTGCGCGTCGCGGAGCAGTTGGTCGAACCGCCCGGCCATGCCGTTGCCGTCCTGCCCGCCGCCCATGCCGTCCAGTACCGATTCGCCCTTGCGCTTCAACATTCAACCTTCGACTGCACGCCGTGTCGGCACCCTCGGGGCCGCGCTTGCGCCGCCGCACCAGGGGAAACCGAAACGGGTGCGGGCCCAGACCCGCGTGACCTTTGGTAATCGTTACAGGAATGTGGCGGGACCGTTCATTTTTGGCAACGCCAAAGGCCATTTTTCAGGCAGGGGCATACGTCAGTACAGGGCGGCCCCCGTGACCTTTGCGGAACCCCGGTCCGCCCACATGCGGCAGGGGCATGACAGAGGACCGTCCCTGGCGCTACAAGGCGGGCCGGGGCGTGCCCATCTGCGCGCCGATGCCATTCACGCCGCGCCGCACCGGCCGGGGGAAGACGAGGGGGAGCATGAGGGAAGTCACGGTCGCCGCCACCCAGTTCGCCTGCAGCTGGGACCGCGAGGGCAACGTCGCCAAGGCCGAGGAGATGGTGCGCCGCGCCGCCGCCAAGGGCGCCAACATCATCCTGCTGCAGGAGCTGTTCGAGACCCCCTACTTCTGCAAGGACCAGAAGGCGGAGCTGTTCGAGCTGGCCGCGCCGGCCGAGGGCCACTGGGTCGTCGAGCGCATGCGCAAGCTGGCGGCGGAGCTGAAGGTCGTGCTGCCCGTGAGCTTCTTCGAGAAGGAGCACAACGCGCACTACAACTCCGTCGCCATGATCGACGCGGACGGGTCGGTGCTGGGAGTCTACCGCAAGAGCCACATCCCCGACGGGCCGGGCTACCAGGAGAAGTTCTACTTCAACCCGGGCGACACCGGCTTCCAGGTCTACCAGACCAAGTACGCCAAGGTCGGCTGCGCCATCTGCTGGGACCAGTGGTTCCCCGAGGCCGCCCGCGTCATGGCGATCAAGGGGGCGGAGGTGCTGCTGTATCCGACCGCCATCGGCACCGAGCCGCAGGATGACGGGCTGGACAGCCGCGACCATTGGCAGCGCGTCATGCAGGGCCATGCCGGCGCCAACCTGGTGCCGCTGGTCGCCAGCAACCGCATTGGCCGCGAGCAGGCGGAGACCTGCGGCATCACCTTCTACGGCTCGTCCTTCATCGCCGGGCCGAAGGGAGAGAAGGTCGCCGAGGCCGACCGGGGGGAGGAGACGGTGCTGACCCACACCTTCGACCTGGACGCCGTGGCCCGCACCCGTGCCGGCTGGGGCGTGTTCCGCGACCGCCGGCCGGAGCTGTACGGCGCCATCATGACGCTGGACGGCCGCACCCCGCGCGGCTGAGACCATCCGCCTCCGCACCCACGACCCCGGCCGCCGACGCGGCCGGGGTTTTTTGTTTCGGCGACGCGATAGGGACGAATTCCTCGAAATCGATAGAATTTCTTTTATTCCCTAAGGAATCTGAGCTACACACTTCGGGCGCTGCTCTGGCTAGGGGAATGGTATGGGCGCCAAGAAAAGGACGGAAGCGGGAACGCTTGCCGCCGCGGTTTCGCTGTCTAAACGGGGCGAAGGCCCCAATCCCATAGATATTCACGTCGGCCAGAGGCTGCGCCTGCGCCGCACTCTGCTGGGATTGAGCCAGGAGAGCCTAGGCGAGGCTGTCGGCATCACGTTCCAGCAACTGCAGAAATACGAGCGCGGCGCCAACCGTATCAGTGCTAGTCGCCTGTTCAACTTGGCGCAGGTACTAGGTGTTCCGGTCAGTTTCTTCTTCGACGAGTTGAACATCGGCGGCGTGCCCGCGGTGGCGTCCGAGACCGACTCGATGGCCCGGCGCGAGACGCTGGAACTGGTCCGCGCCTATTACCGCATCAATGACGGCAGCGTCCGCCGCCGCGCCTTCGAACTTGTGAAGGCGCTGGCCGGCGGCGACCATCCGGAGGACTGAGGTCCGTTCCACCGGGGCGGGGCTTGCGCTCCGCCGCCGCGGCTGCCCTAATCGGCGCCATGATCGCGGAAGACATCCCCCTCCCCCACGGCCGGCCCGGCACGCGCCGCTCCGTGCCCGTCCTGCGCTTCGGCGCCCCCGCCGGCGGCGGCCCCAAAGCCTATATCCAGGCCGGCCTGCATGCCGACGAGTCGCCCGGTCACCTCGTGGCGCAGCATCTGCGCGAGCGGCTGACGGATCTCGACGCCGGGGGTCTGGTCCGGGGCGAGATCGTGCTGGTGCCCTGCGCCAACCCGATCGGGCTGGACCAGGTGCTGCTCGGCCAGCATGCCGGCCGGTTCGAGCTGGCGAGCGGCGTGAACTTCAACCGCGCCTATGCCGACCTTGCAGCCCGGGTCGCCGACCGCGTGGCGGGACGGCTGGGCCCGGACGCCGGCCGCAATGTCCAGCTGGTCCGCGCCGAACTCCGCGCCGCCGCCCGGACCCTTCCTGCCCAGACCGAGGCGGAGGCGCTGCGCCGCCTGCTGCTGTCGCTGGCGGCGGATGCCGACATCGTGCTGGACCTGCATTGCGACGCCGAGGCGGTGATGCACATGTACACCGGCGCCGAGCTCTGGCCGGCCGCAGCAGATTTGGCGGCGGAGACCGGCTGCCGCGCCGTGTTCCTGGCGTCCGAGTCGGGCGGCGAGCCCTTCGACGAGGCATGCTCCGGCCTGTGGTGGCGCCTGCGAGCCCGGCTGGGCGGCGAGGCGCCGCTGCCGGCGGCCTGCCTGGCGGCGACGCTGGAGCTGCGCGGCCAGTCGGACGTGGACGATGCCCTGGCGGCGGAGGACGCCGCCGCCATCCTCCGCTTCCTCACCCGCCGCGGTCTGATCGCCGGCGAGGCGCCGCCGCTGCCGCCCGCCCTGTGCGAGGCGACCCCGCTGGCTGGCGTGCTGCGGGTGCGGGCGCCCTCCGCCGGGATCGTCGCGCACAAGGTGGCGCTCGGGACGAGGGTCGCGGCCGGGGAGGTCGTGGCGGAGCTGGTCGATCCCGTCGCCGGTACCCGCACTCCGGTGGCCTCCGCCTTGGAGGGGCTGGTCTGGGCCCGGGCCCGTGACCGCTATGTCGGCGCCGGCGACATCGTCGCCAGCATCGCCACGCCCGAAGCCTGCGTGCCGGACGGAGCGAAACTTCTGAGCAGCTGAGCGGGAGCGCCCCGTTTCGGCCGGCGGGCTGGCGCGAAACTTTCGGTCCTTTGTCGCACCGATCCGTGAAACGACCGCGCCTCTCCAATGTTCGCACTTGCATCAATCATGCTGCAGGTGCGAAGCTGAGGGTCCTGGGGAGTATGGCGGATACGGAGGTGGGCCATGGAGCTTTACCGTTTCCAACGCGGCGAGGTGCCGGTCCTGCTGGCCATCCCGCACGGCGGCACCGCTCTTCCGGACGAGATCGCCCCACGCCTGACCGACGCCGCGCGACGCCTGCCCGACACCGACTGGCACCTTGACCGGCTGTACAATTTCGCCCCGGCGCTGGGCTGCGGCTTCCTGGCGGCGACCCAGTCGCGCTATCTGGTCGATCTGAACCGCGACCCCTGGCGCCCCGGCACCGGCATCGAGGCGACCGGGGTGGTGCCCGTCTCCAGCTTCGACGGCACCGCCCTCTACCGTCCCGGCCAGGAGCCGGACGCCGAGGAGGTGCGCGACCGGGTCGACGCCTACTGGCGCCCCTATCACGACAGGCTGTCGGCGGAGCTGGGCGCCATGCGCGACCGGTTCGGCGTGGCCGTGCTGTTCGAAGCGCATTCGGTACGCCGCAGCATCCCCCGCCTGTTCGACAGCCCGCTGCCCGACTTCAGCCTGGCCACCGACGAGGGGCGCACCTGCTCGCCGGTGCTGGCGCGGCGGCTGGCGAACGTGCTGGGCGCGGCCGAGCCGCATAGCGTCGAGTTGAACGGCCGCATCCGCGGCGGCTACGGCGCCCGCACCCATGGACGGCCCGCCGACGGAATCCACGCCCTGCAGCTGGAGATCAGCCGCGGCGTCTACATGGACGAGGACGAACCGTTCCGCTTCCGTAACGATTCTGTGGCCGGCATCATCCCGACCCTGGAGCGGGTCATCGGCACGGTGGTGGACTGGGCCATGGAGCAGAGCCGCGCCGCGCGCTTATCGGTACCGGAACGATCCAGCGCGGCCTAGCGCGACCAGGGCGGCGGCACGGCGCGCCGCATGTAGCGGCCGCTGCCTTCCACCGGGACGAAGCCGAGCTTGGCGTAGAGCCCGTGCGAGTCGCGGGTGCCGAGCATCCAGGTCGGGACCTCCCGCAGCTCCGGATGGTCGAGGATCGTCTCCACCAGCCAGCGCGCCAGCCCCCGTCCCCTGTGTTCCGCCAGGATGAAGACGTCGAGCAGATAGGCCAGCATGGTGCGGTCACTCAGCACCCGCGCATAGCCCAGCTGGACCGGAGCGCCGTCCTCTCTCGTCCTTTCCGCGTCGTAGAGGCCGAACAACAGGGAATGCCGGGCGGCGTGTTCCACCGCTTCGCGCGGGATGCCCCGGGCCCAGTACGACTCGGTCGACAGGAAGCGGTGGACGGCGTCGATGTCGATCAGCCCGGGATCGGTGCTGATGAAATGGCGTCCCCGGATCAGGCGGTGATGGTCCACGGCGTTCCTCCCACCGCCGCACTCTACCCGCGATGGTGGCGGAAGCATGGCGCGGGCGCAGCCGCGGACACCGCTTTGGTTCCGCCGCTCCGCCCCCGGGTGGTCCTTGCCATCCCCCCGTCCGGCGCCCACACTCCGCCCCGGGGAGTGTGACGGCTCGGACTTGGGGAGGTCTTGGGTCATGCGTGGTGTTCTCAGTGCGGCGCTGCTGGCGTCGCTGGTCCTCTCCGGCGCGGCCGGGGCGGGCGAGTTCCGCTCGGGCGACCGCCCGGTGGCGTCGAAGCCGGTGGAAGACGATCTCTTCATCGCCGGCCGCACCGTGGCGGTGGACGCGCCCATCGCCGGCGGCCTGTTCGCTGCCGGCGCCAGCGTCGCCGTGGTCGGCCCCGTGGCGGAGGAGGCGTTCGTCGCCGGAGGCCGGGTCACCCTGGACGGCGACATCGCCGGCGACCTTTTCGCCATCGGCGGCTCGGTCGCGCTGACCGGCAACGTCGCCGGCGACGCGGCGCTGGCCGGCGCCAGCATCAGCGTGGCGCGCAACGCCGCGGTGGCCGGCGACCTGGCGGTGACCGGCGGGCAGGTCGACATCGACGGCACGGTGGCCGGCGGCGTGACCGTGGCCGGCGGCTCGGTCACGGTGCGCGGCACCATCAACGGCGACCTGGAGGTGACGGCGGGCGAGCTGACGCTGGTCCCCGGCGCCGCCATCATGGGCTCGATCCGCCTTACCGGCCCGGACCGCGAGGAAGTGCCGGCGGGTGTCACCGTCGGCGGCACGGTCGTGACCGAGACCGCGCCGAAGCCCGAGCGCGGCATCGCCGACGAGGTGGCGCCCACCCTCTGGGGCACGATCGGCTCGGCCGTCGGGCTCTTCGTCATGGGCGCGGTGCTGTACCTGATCTTCCCGCGCTTCGTCTCCGGCGCCGCGCTCTCGGTCGGGGCCGCGCCCGGCCGCGCCTTCCTGACGGGACTGGGCACGCTGGTGCTGGCGCCGCTGCTGATGGTCCTGCTGTGCATCACCATCATCGGCATACCCTTGGCGCTGGTGGCGCTGTTCGCCTACATGGCGGTGATGGCGCTGGGCGTGGCGGTGGCCGGCTTCGGTCTGGCGGAGCTGGTGCGGCGCGACCGCGGCCGGCCCTCGGCCCCGCGCGACACGCTGAAGCGCTACGCCTTCGTGGCGCTGCTGCTGACCATGGTCGGGATCGTGCCGGTGCTGGGCGACGTCGCCCTGTTCGTGGCCCTGGCGGTCGGCGTCGGCGCCTTCGTCATGCAGGCGAGGAGCGGGCGCGCCCTGGCGGCGGGAGCACTGCCGCCGTTTCGAAACGCTTAATGGTCGCGTCGGGAGCGGCTGAGGCGTGGTGCGTCCTTCGACAAGCTCAGGATGAGGAAGGGGAGATGCCAGGCACTCCCAGTTCCCGTCCCGCGAACTCGACCAGGAGCAGCAACCACATCCTCATCCTGAGCTTGTCGAAGGACGCACGCCGCCAACGTTGCCCCTGAGGCATCGCGATGTCGCCCCGGCAGCCACCTCAGTACAGCGGCCGCTTCGCCGCCGGGCGGCGCGGCAGGGCGATGTCCTGCTTCTGCTGGGCATAAGCCGAGGCGATGCGGGCGGCGACCGTGGCGTTGTTCAGCAGCAGCGCCCGGTTGGCGACCAGGCTGGCGCCGCCGGTGAGCTCCTCCATGCGCTTCAGCAGGAAGGGCGTCAGCTCCTTGCCGCGCACGTCGCGCTGGTCGGCCTCCGCCACGGCCTGGCGGATGGCGCCCTCCACCGCCTCGGCGTCGAGCGCGGCCTCCTCCGGGATCGGCACGGCGATGACCACGCCGCCCTTGAGGTTCAGGTTCCACTTGGCGCGCAGCACCCGGGCGGCGGCATCCGGCGTGTCGCAGCGCGTATCCACCGGCAGGTGGCAGGAGCCCGTGTAGAATGCCGGGAAGCAGTCGGTGCCGAAGCCCAACACCGGCACGCCCTTGGTCTCCAGATATTCCAGCGTCTTCGGCAGGTCGAGGATGGCCTTGGCGCCGGCGCAGACCACCGCGACGCTGGTGGAGGCCAGCTCCTCCAGGTCGGCGGAGATGTCCAGCGTCGTCTCCACGCCCCGGTGCACGCCGCCGATGCCGCCGGTGGCGAAGATCGGGATGCCGGCCAGCCGGGCGGCGATCATGGTGGCGGCGACCGTCGTGGCGCCGTCGGCGCCTTCCGCCAGCACGATCGGCATGTCGCGGCGGCTGACCTTGCGGACGCCGGGCGCCGACAGGCGCTCCAGATCCTCCTTCTCCAGGCCGATGCGGATCCGCCCGTCCAGCACGGCGATGGTGGCCGGGACCGCGCCCTCGGCCCGCACGGCCGCCTCGATGGCGGCGGCGGTCTCCAGGTTGGTGGGGTGCGGCAGGCCGTGGCTGATGAGCGTGCTCTCCAGCGCCACCACGGGCTTGCCGGCCTTCAGCGCCTCGGCCACCTCCGGATGGATCTTGCAATAGTCCTGCATGCCCCGCTTCCCGCCGCTTTCCTGGAACTGCGGCCGGAGGATGCCGTTGGACCTGTGAGAGCGCAACCGCCCAAGGGTGGCGGTGGCGCATCCCCGGACCATATTTCCCGCATGGCATCTCCCTCCGTTCCCCTCCCCGAAAGCTGGGTCCACCCCTGCCCGCCCGAGCAGGGCGGCGGCCTCTGGGTGGCGCCCGGCAATTTCCACATCGATCCGGTCCGGGCGGTGGAGCGCGCGGTCATCACCCACGGCCATGCCGACCATGCCCGCCCCGGCCATGCACGCGTGCTGGCGACGCCCGACACGCTGGCGATCATGGAGAGCCGCTACGGCGAGGGCTCCGGCGCCAGCAAGCAAGCCCTGCCCTACGGAAGGCCGCTGACGATCGGCGACGTGCGGGTGACGCTGGTGCCGGCGGGCCATGTGCTGGGCAGCGCCCAGATCGTGCTGGAGCATGCCGGCAGCCGCGTCGTCGTCTCCGGCGACTACAAGCGCCGCCCCGATCCGACCTGCGCGCCCTTCGAGCCGGTGCCCTGCGACGTGTTCGTGACCGAGGCGACCTTCGGCCTGCCGGTCTTCCGCCACCCACCCGACACAGGCGAGGTCGCCAAGCTGCTGCACAGCCTGTCGCTGTTTCCGGAGCGGGCGCACCTGGTCGGCGTCTACGCCCTGGGCAAGTGCCAGCGGCTGATCCGGCTGATCCGCGACGCTGGGCACCATGCGCCGATCTACATCCACGGCGCGCTGCAGCCGCTGTGCGAGCTGTATGAGCGCCTGGGCGTGCCTCTCGGCGAGCTGCGGCCGGCGCTGGCGGCGTCGAAGGAGGAGATGCGCGGCCATATCGTGCTGGCGCCGCCCTCGGCCGGGGCCGACCGCTGGTCGCGGCGGCTGCCGGACCCGGTCGTCGGCTACGCCTCGGGCTGGATGCTGGTGCGCCAGCGTGCCCGCCAGCGCGGGGTCGAGCTGCCGCTGGTCATCTCCGACCATGCCGACTGGGACGAGCTGGTGCAGACGCTGGAGGACGTGGCCGCGCCGGAGGTCTGGGTGACGCATGGGCGGGAGGAGGCGCTGGTCCACCACGCCACCGGCCGCGGCATCCGCGCCCGGGCCCTGGCGCTGGTGGGATTCGAGGACGAGGATACGTGAACCGCTTCGCCGCCCTCATCGACGCGCTGGTCTTCATGCCGTCGCGCAACGGCAAGATAAGGCTGCTGGGCGAGTACTTCTCCGAGGTGCCGGACCCCGAGCGCGGCCTGGCGCTGGCGGCCATGACCGGCAGCCTGGATTTCCGCGAGGCCAAGCCGGCCGCCATCCGCGACCTGGTCATGACCCGCGTGGATCCGGAGCTGTTCGGCTGGTCCTACGACTTCGTCGGCGACCTGGCGGAGACGGCCGCCCTGATCTGGCCCGCCCGGCCCGGCACCAACCGGCCGCCGCCGGGCCTGTCGGAGGTGGCGGAGACGCTGGCCGTGGCCAAGCGGGCCGAGGTGCCCCGCATCCTGGCGGAATGGCTGGACGCGCTGGACGCATCGGGCCGCTTCGCCTTGCTGAAGCTCATCACCGGGGGCCTGCGCGTCGGCGTCTCGGCGCGGCTGGCGAAGACGGCGCTGGCGGAATGGGGCGCGTCGAAGGGCACGGCCGTCGATGTCGGCGAGATCGAGGAGCTGTGGCACGGGCTGGAGCCGCCCTATGCCGGCTTGTTCGCTTGGCTGGAGGGCCGGGGGCCGCGGCCGGAGGTCTCGGGCACCCAGGGCTTCCGCCCGCTGATGCTGGCGAACCCGCTGGAGGAGCCCGACATCGCCGCGCTGGACCCGGCCGCCTACCGGGCGGAATGGAAGTGGGACGGCATCCGCGTGCAGGTGGCCGGCAGCACCAAGGGCCCCGGCCGGCTCTATTCCCGCACGGGTGATGACGTTGGCGGTGCCTTCCCGGACATCGTCGACCGCCTGACCTTCGACGCGGTGCTGGACGGCGAGCTGCTGGTGGTGAAGGACGGTGACATCCGGCCCTTCAACGATTTGCAGCAGCGCCTCAACCGCAAGCAGCCGACCGCCCGCATGCTGATGGATTTCCCCGGCCATGTCAGGCTGTACGACATCCTCATGGACGGCGAGGAGGACCTCCGCCCCCTGCCCTTCGACGAGCGCCGCAGGCGGCTGGAGGCCTGGTTCGAGCGTGTGCGGCCGCAGCGCATGGATTTGTCGCCGATGGTGCCCTTCGCGTCGTGGGATGAGCTGGAAGCGATCCGCGCCGGCACGCGGGAGAACGCCATCGAGGGGCTGATGCTGAAGCGGGCCGACAGCCCCTATACCGCCGGCCGGCCCAAGGGGCCCTGGTTCAAGTGGAAGCGCGGGCCGCTGACGGTCGATTGCGTGATGATGTACGCCCAGCGCGGCCACGGGAAGCGCAGCAGCTACTATTCCGACTACACTTTCGGCTGCTGGGCCGGCGACCCCGCCGACGGCGGCCAGCTGGTGCCCGTCGGCAAGGCCTATTCCGGCTTCACCGACGAGGAACTGGGGCGGCTGGACCGCTGGGTGCGCAACAATACCACCAACCGCTTCGGCCCGGTGCGCGAGGTCTCGGCCGGGTTGGTGCTGGAGATCGCCTTCGACAGCGTCCACCGCTCCACCCGGCACAAGAGCGGTCTCGCCATGCGCTTCCCCAGGGTCCACCGCATCCGCTGGGACAAGCCGCCGGCCGAGGCCGACCGGGTGGAGACGCTGGCGGCGATGGTGGTGGAATAGGCCCGCCCTTCAGCCGGCCGGCCGCGCCGCGGCCAGAGCCGATGGCGCCCTTATCACTGCGACGACGGCAGCTTGGCGCGCTGGGTGTGCTTGTCGAGCATCTCGCGGGAATTCCGCTCGATGTCGGCCCACTGCGCGGCGGTGCGGCAGTCCTTCACGCCCTTCACCCGCGAGCCCGTGGGGTAGATGATCTTGCAGACCTCGCGGTTCGGGTCCTCCGCCGCCGCGGCACCGTCGGCGGCAGCGGCGGCGGGCGGCGTCTGGGTGCCGGCCTCCGCCTTCTGCGACCCGGCGGCGGCGGGACTCGACAGGACGAGCATCAGCAGGCAGGCGGGCAGGTACCTCATTCCGGATCATCCTCGCACGGTCCCGGCGGATCCGCCGCCGACGGAACCTGCATTTTAGGATGTTCCCGTCGCCCGGTCGCTCCGCATTAAGCCGTATCACCGGGTGGAGGGGAGCGGGCGCGGCGGATACGCGGGGCGGCTGATACCGAAACGGTCCGCCGAGCCAAGCTCCCGCCATGGCCGGGGGACGGAGACCCTGGCGGCCATGGCGGGGGAGTGGTCGGACGGGTCGACCGCCTTCACAGATAGGGTTCGATCTCCTCGTTGAAATCCGGCCGGCTGGGATCACCGGACGTCATCATGTCCATCGCCAACTTGTAGCCGAGTTCCCGGTAAGCCTCGAACTTGATCTCGTCGAAGAACTGGTCCCCGGTCGAATTGTCCGGGAAGTCGGGATTGTCGCTGGTGTAGCCGAGCAGACGGGACCCGACCCCCTTGGTAAGGACGGTCGTCAGGATATAGATCGGGATGGAGTAGGATTCGCGGCCGCCGCTGGCGGGATAGGTGACGGTACCGCGGACGAAGGGCCGCCGCGCGCTTTTCAGGCCCAGCGGATAGCCCGTGCGCCCGACGGACATCAGCTCCTTCAATTCACTCAGCGGCACATCGATCACCGCTCCGAAATCCTGGTGGACCAGCGTCGAGGCACGCATCAGGTCGGACATGGTGCATTTCGGATCGGCCGTGGCGTCCACCACCAGGATGAAGTCGACCCGGCGGCGGACCAGCTCGTAAATGCCGAGATTCTCGAAATGTCCGCCATCGGCGAGTTCGACTTGGCTCCTTCCTTCGACCTTCTGGCGGCACGCCAGCGCCTCGCGCCAACCAACCCGCCAGAAGTTCGGTTGCAAGCTCCCCTCCTCGGCTTCCAAGGCATTCCGGAGCGCCACTGAATCTTCCGCTCCGTTTGTGATGCGGCTGGCCGCTTCGAACCAGCGCCTCGGATTCGGCACCCACAAACCCAGGCGGAGTTGCAGGACGCCCAGGAGGGCCGAAACTCCCCAACTCCGCGCCAAGCCGCCGCCGCCGGCGGCGTCCGGGTTGACGGCCGCGCCGGACACGGCGACGGCGCTGGCAAGACTCATCTGGCCGGCCATGAAGGTGGAGGTGTCAAGCCACCCAGTCGCCGAGCTCCCGCACAAGAATCTGGAGAGGATGAAATTGTCGCCGGCCCGTCGTTCGGCGCGCTTCAATCCGGGAGCCGCTTTGTCAATGACCTTGGTGATCACGACATTCGTGTTGATCAGATGATAAGGCACCGCGTCGTTCAGGGTATTCAGCTCCCCGATGTTGAACTTGTCCGGATCCGTCGAGGCCGGCGCCGCCCCCGGGGCCATGAACGCCTCCATGAGGCGATCCCGGTAGAAGCGGTGCAGCGTGACCAGATTGAAGTTCGGGCGGACCGCCATAAACACAAGCAGCACCGCGAGAAGAATCAGACCAGCCGCCAGCCCCGTACCCAACAGGCCCCAAGTCCCAGGATGAGAAATGGCACCGAACTGCACAGCCTTCATGTTAAGGAAGGCCAGGACAGCGTTTTCGACATCAGATAAGTGCGACAGCGACTTTATGGAGACCAGTGACGATCTGCCAGCCCAATCCACGTAATATTCCGCCAAGCTGTAGGCGATGAGAGGCAGACTTAGCAGAAGGATGACCGCGCCCACGCGCGCGATTACCAGCTTACTCAGACTGCTGCCGCCGCCTTTGAATATCCTCAAGGCGGAGATCATGCCGAACGCTGCCGCCACCGGACCACCGGCATCCGTTACCAGGGCCGCCGCCAGCGGCAGTGCTCCGATGGCGGTAAGGGGAAGCCCGATGGCCGCCAGCTTCCACGCATGTACATCGAACATACGGCGATACTTGTATGATTTCAGCTTGACGCTCGGTGGATCTTCACTTGACGACATCTTCTCCGGCTTACGCGGTCCGCCGGTCACCAACCAGTAAGCAATCAGGGACAGAGTAAAAATCAGGATTGCGACCAACCCCAGGACAGCCGGAATCAACAGTAGAACAGGGTAGGTATATCTCAGGTCAGCGATCTCACATCCTCCCGACGCAGGCTCACTGACACAAGCCCAATCCCAGCGGACATACCCGACGAGCATCAATGCGCTGATTAGAGCGAACAGAATTCCAAGGATCAGAAGCAAATTAACTGCCGAACTGCGCAAGACTGCCCCGACGCCTGAACCAATCGTGATACCGTCCCCTGGCATGAGATAATTTGCCCGATTACGCAGATGGGACAGGGGTCTCTTAGCTCCTTGGCCGGAAGGCATATTGGGAGCCGCTGGATCGTCGGTTCCAAATGGGAAGTCCGCGGGACCGAGTCCTCCTTGCCTGGTCCCCCAGTACCAGGACAGCGAGCCTCCGATATAGCCGCCGCCCGAGACGGTGGACATGTAATCGAACGCCCTGAGAACGTTCTTGTGCGCCAACGCCTGCAGCGCGCCGAGACAGAAGGTGGCAGAGCGGATTCCGCCGCCGGAGAGGGCTAGACCGGCCAGTTTCGGACGGGGTTGCTCCGCGTCTCCGTCACCGCCGGGCGAGCTTGCCTCCCCTCCATTGATCGTGACGCGACCCCGCTCCCGTGATCCGGCATTCAGCAGACCGGCCTCGCTCCACCGCTTCCGGATATACTTTCCCTCATCCTTCCAGAATTCCGCGGCCGCATCAGCGCTGCTGGGCGCGATGTAGCGAACTTCCGGTTTTTTCTCGGCTTCCATCCCCATTGCACAGCCCCCCCTTGAACGACAGGCGAACAAGCGGTCATCGCCCGCTTGCGGTCGCAGAGGCGGGCCCGGCCACAACCCTATGCTTGCGCCGATCAGGTTGCGCGTCCAGAGGGATTTATAGCGATAGGCACACGAAAGCCCCGGGCGCGGCGTGCGTCCGGGGCGTGGGGAGGAGCGGCGGTGGGGAGGGCGTCAGAAGCCCAGGCCGATGCGCAGGCCCAGCGTGTCCATGCCCGGATTGTAGTCGGCCAGACCGGCGTTCGACATGTGGTCGAAATAGAGGCTGACGCGCACGCCGGGGACGATGCCGACGCCGGCCTCCACCGGGATGTGGAACAGCACCTGCGAGCCGAACTGGCGGCGGCTGAAGAAGTCGTCCGGGTCCTCGGTGTCGCCGTTGTGGAGAGCGGCGCCCAGGCCCAGGCGGAAGAACATCGGCCCGGCGCCCAGTTCCAGCCCGAGGCCGGCATATACCTTGTCGACCTCGCTGCCGGGCGTCAGCGTGCCGCCCACATAGGGCGAGAGGTCCAGCCCGATCAGGTCGACCACGGGATCGAACTCGATCTCGCCGTTCAGGCCCCAGCCGCGCTCGAACTCCGGGCCGGCGGCCCAGAGGCTGCTGAAATCCTGGCGGACCACGCCGGCCTTGATCTCGGTGGCATCCGCCGCCGGCGCATGCGTGATCAGGCCGCAAACCACGGCCAGGATCGCTGCGAAGGAACGGAACGTCACCATGCTCTGCCTCCGGGGCGGCGCGCTGCCGGGATAACGTCGCGGGCGGCCCTCATGCTCCCGCACACTGTACATCAGCCCCGCCGGGCGCATAAGGTCGCGGCCGGATAGGCTGGGTTGCGCTCATGGAAACTCTCCGCAAGTGGATGGCCCGGTGCGTCGCGGCGGCTTCCATGGCGTGGGCCCTTATGCCCGGCCATGTGGGGGCGAACGAGACGATTTTCCAGGCCTTCGAATGGTACCTGCCGAACGATGGCGGCCATTGGGAGCGCCTGCGGACCCAGGTCCCCGACCTCGCCGCCAACGGCGTCACCGCGCTCTGGCTGCCGCCCGCCTATAAGGGGCTGGGCGGCATCAACGATGTGGGCTACGGCGTCTACGATCATTACGATTTGGGCGAGTTCAACCAGAAGGGCACGGTCCGCACCAAGTACGGCACCAAGGACCAGTATCTGGCGCTGGTCCAGGGCGCCCACGCCTCGGGCGTGAAGATCTATGGCGACGTGGTGATGAACCACCTGCTGGGCGCCGACGCGTCCGAGACGGTCCAGGTGCAGGAGGTCGCGTCCAACGACCGGACCCGCACCGTCTCCGCCCCGTTCAACAAGCAAGTCTGGACCCGCTTCACCTTCCCTGGTCGGGCGGGCAAATACTCCACCTTCCAGTGGAACTGGATCCATTTCGACGGGGTGGACGATTTCGGGCGGGTCTACCGCTTCGCCTTCAAGGGCTGGGACCAGGGCGTCGATGCCGAGAACGGCAACTACGACTATCTGCTGGGGGCCGATCTGGACTTCCAGGCGGCCTCCGTCCGAGAGCAGATGATCGCCTGGGGGAGCTGGTACACCGGCTTCGCCGATCTGGACGGCTGGCGCCTGGACGCGGTCAAGCACATCGACAGCGGCTTCATGAGGGAGTGGCTGGAGCGGGTGCGCGCCGCCCACCCGACGAAGGACCTGTTCGCCGTCGGCGAGTACTGGAGCGGTGACGCCACGCGGCTGGAGGCCTGGCTCGACCGCGTCAACACCGGCAGCGCGGACGCCAAGCTGCTGGACGTGGCGCTGCACTACCGGCTGCGCGACGTGGGCGACACCGACGGCAGCGGCGCCTACCCGCTGAACCGGCTGTTCGAGAACACGCTGGTGACCCGCCGGCCGGACCAGGCCGTGACCTTCGTCGACAACCACGACACCCAGCCGCTGCAGGCGCTGGAGAGCCCGATCCGCGACTGGTTCAAGCCCGCGGCCTACGCGCTCATCCTGCTGCGCCGGGACGGCATCCCGCTGGTCTTCTGGGGCGACTATGAGGGCGCCCGCTACACCGACCGGGGCCGTAGCGTGACGCTGACCAGCTTCAAGCCGACCCTGGACATCCTGATGCGCGCCCGCCGCGACCATGCCCACGGCGTCCAGCGAGACTATTTCGGCGACGGCGACGTGGTCGGCTTCACCCGCGAGGGCACGGCCGGCCGCCCCGGCGGGCTGGCGGTGGTGGTCAGCGACAACGCCCAGGCATCCCGCGCCGAGATCTGGATGAAGATGGGCCGGGGCAACGGCAACCGCTGCTATGTCGACGTGCTGGGCAACGTCCCCGGCCGCATCTGTACGCCCCCCGACAATGACTGGGCCCCGTTCCGCACGGCGCCCGGCAAGGTCAGCGTCTGGGTGGAGAAGGGGCGGATGGGCAAGGGGCGGTAGGGCTTGTCAGAGAACCGTTGGTTTGGTTCTCGCCTACCGTTGCCACTCTCGACCGTCATCCCGGCGCAAGCCGGGACCCAGGGGTTGCAGCGGGATACGATGGATGCAGCGCCCGTGCGATTCGTAGGTCGCATGGAGGCGGAGCCGTAATGCGACGTTACATGGCCGGTGCGATGTCGCATTGCGCTCCGCTCCATGCGACCTACGGTCGTGCTTCATTGGTCGCCCATGGCTGCAACCCCTGGGTCCCGGCCTTCGCCGGGATGACGGGGAAGAGGGGCAAAGCCGGTGAGAAACAAACAGACGTTTCTCTAACGAATCCTAGAGGACCGCCGCCACCCGGCGCAGCAGGATGGACGCGCCCTCGGCCGCGGCGCGGCAGAATTGGGGGAAGTCCATGTGGCTCTCCTCGCCGGCGAGGTCGCTGAGCGAGCGCACCACCAGGCAGGGCACGCCGAAGCGGGATGCCACCTGGGCGATGGCGGCGCCCTCCATCTCCACCGCCTGGGCGCGGAAGTCGCGGTGCAGCCGGTCGCGCGTGGCGCCGCAGTTCAGGAACTGGTCGCCGGTCAGGATGGTGCCCCAGCGCACGGACGGCCGGCGCGGCGCGCCGCCGGTGACGGCCGCCGGCATCTCCGGAAGTTCCACGCTCTCCAGCACCGGCCGCAGCTTCGCCTCCAGCCCGGCGTCGAGATCGTAGCCGTGGCTGTCGTCCATGCCGGGCAGCGGGAAGGCGCCGGGCTGGTAGACCCTCATGGTGCCGGACACCAGCGCGCCATAGTCGTGCTGCACCAGCCGGCGCCCCACCACCACGTCGCCGACCGACAACTCCGGGTCGAGCCCGCCCGCCACGCCGGAGAAGAGCAGAACCCGGCAGTCGAACCGCTCCAGCAGCAGCGTCGCCACCGTGGCGGCGTTGACCTTGCCGATGCCGGCCTCCACCAGCACCGCCGGCTTGCCGTCCAGCAGGCCGCGGCGGAAGACGAAGCCGGCGACGCGGCGCTCGTCCGTGCCGGCGAAGTGCCCGCCGAAATGGGCGATCTCCTCGGGAATGGCGCAGATGATGCCGAGCGGGCGCGAGGCGGCCTTGGATGCCGCCGTGCGCAGCAGCGACAGCGCCTCGGCATTGCCGGCGGCCTCGGCCATGGCGAGCGGCGTCTGCCCGTCGTCCGCCGGCTGCGCGGGGTCGGCGCCGTGGTCCAGCAGCAACGCGATCATGTCCAGTTGCCCGTGCTGGACGGCGGCCATCAGCGGCGTGAAGCCGCGCTGCTGCCGGGCGTTGGCGTCGGCCCCGTGCGACAGCAGCAGGCGCGCCAGGGGGATGTTGCGTGCCGCCGTCGCGGAGTGGATGGGACGGATCTGGGTCGGGTTGCTGGCGGCCTGGTTGGCGTCGGCGCCGCGGGTCAGCAGCATCTCCGCCAACTCCTGCCGGCTGAAATAGCAGGCCAGCGCCAGCGGGAAGAATCCATCGGGCGCGTACGAGGCGATGGCGCCGGGATCGCGGTCCAGCAATGCTGCGACCTTGGCCGTCTCCCCCAGGGCGCAGGCCTCGAACAGGCTCAACTCCGGCTTGGCGGCGGCGAGCGCGCGGGCGACATGCTCCTGGCGGTAGTAGATGGCGGTCAGGATCGGCGTGGCGCCGTTGGGGCCGCGCGCGTCGAGCAGGGACGGATCGACCGTCGCCATGGCCAGCGCCGCCTCGGCGTCGCCCGCCACCACCAGCTTCAGCAGCTCCGCCAGAACAGCCTTCCCGTTCGCCATCGCGTCCCCCCGCATTGTCCATTCTTGCTGGTAATCCATATATCCTGTCCCCATGCCCGATGTACCCAGCCATGACGCCGCGCTCCTGCCGCCCGCCATCGCGGGCTGGTTCCGCTCGCGCGGCTGGAGCCCGCACGCGCACCAGCTTGAGATGGTCCGGGCGGCCCGGGACGGCGCCAGCGCCCTGCTGATCGCGCCCACCGGCGGCGGCAAGACCCTGGCGGGGTTCCTGCCCAGCCTGATCGAGCTGTCGGAGCGCCCGCGCGAGGGGCTGCACACGCTCTACATCTCACCGCTGAAGGCGCTGGCGGTGGATGTCCGGCGCAACCTGGAAATCCCGGTCGCCGAGCTGCGCCTGCCGATCCGGGCCGAGACCCGCACCGGCGACACGCCCGAGGCCAAGCGCAAGCGCCAGCGCACGCACCCGCCGCATGTGCTGATGACGACGGTGGAGAGCCTGGCGCTGCTGCTGTCCTACAAGGACGCCGCCGACATCTTCCGGGGCTTGCGCTGCGTCATCGTCGACGAGCTGCACGCGCTGGCCGGCACCAAGCGCGGCGACCAGCTGGCGCTGGGACTGGCGCGCCTGTCGACCCTCGCCCCGCACGCCCGCCGCGTCGGCCTGTCGGCCACGGTGGCGCACCCGGACGCGCTGCGCGCCTTCCTCTCCCCCACGGCCGATCCCGCCGACCCCCAGGTGCGCACGGTGCTTGGCCGGGGCGGCGCCCGGGCCGAGGTGGAAATCCTGGAGACCGAGGCCTACCTGCCCTGGTCGGGCCACATGGCGACGCACTCGGCCAAGGAGATCTACGAGCGCATCCGGGTCAACGGCACCACCCTGGTCTTCGTCAACACCCGCGCCCAGGCGGAGATGGTGTTCCAGGAGCTTTGGCGGCTGAACGAGGAGAACCTGCCGATCGGCCTGCACCATGGCAGCCTGGCGGTGGAGCAGCGCCGCAAGATCGAGGGCGCCATGGCCGAGGGGCGGCTGCGCGCCGTCGTCGCCACCGCCTCGCTGGATCTGGGCATCGACTGGGCCTCGGTCGATCTGGTGGTGCAGGTCGGAGCGCCCAAGGGGGTGAGCCGGCTGCTGCAGCGCATTGGGCGCGCCAACCACCGGCTGGACGAGCCGAGCCGCGCCCTGCTGGTCCCCGCCAACCGCTTCGAGGTGCTGGAGTGCCGCGCCGCGCTGGAGGCGGTCGCCGACGGCACGCTGGACGGCGACCGACCCCGCCCCGGTGCCCTGGACGTGCTGGCGCAGCACCTGGTGCTGACCGCCTGCTCCGGCCCGCTGGACGCGGACGCCTTATATGCAGAGGTGGCGGGCGCCGCCCCTTATGCCGGGCTGAGCCGGGCCGAGTTCGACGCCGTGCTCGACTTCGTCGCCACGGGCGGCTACGCGCTCGGCAGCTACGACCGGTTCAAGCGGCTGCGGCAGACCGAGGACGGCAGCTGGGAGGTCACCTCCGCCATGGTCGCCCGGCAGGCCCGGATGAATGTCGGCACCATCGTCGAGGAGGCGACGCTGAAGGTTCGCCTGGGCCGCCAGTATCTCGGCGAGGTCGAGGAGTACTTCATCCAGGGGCTGGTGCCTGGCGACACCTTCCTGTTCGCGGGCCAGCTGCTGAAGTTCCTGGGCGTGCGGGAGATGGACGCGCAGGTCGCCAAGGGCGGCCAGGGCCAGCCGAAGATCCCCGCCTACATGGGCGGTCGCCTGCCGATCTCCAGCCATCTGGCCGACCGGGTGCGGGCCATGCTGTCCGACCCGGAGCACTGGAACGCGCTGCCCGAGGCGGTGCGGGAATGGTTGCGGCTGCAGCGCTGGCGCTCCTCCCTGCCCGGCCCCGACGGGCTGCTGGTGGAGACCTTCCCCCGCAATGGCCGCGAGTACCTGGTCGCCTACTGCTTCGAGGGGCGCAACGCCCACCAGACGCTGGGCATGCTGCTGACCCGGCGGATGGAGCGGGCGGGCCTGTCGCCCCTGGGCTTCGTCGCGACCGACTACGTCGTGGCCGTCTGGTCCCTCAAGCCCGTGCGCGACGTGGAGGCGCTGTTCGACCAGGACATGCTGGGCGACGATCTGGAGGCCTGGATGGACGAGTCCAGCATGCTCCGCCGCACCTTCCGCAACGTCGCCATCATCGCCGGCCTGATCGAGCGCCGGCATCCCGGCCAGGAGAAGAGCGGCCGGCAGGTCATGTTCTCCGCCGATTTGATCTACGACGTGCTGCGCCGGCACGACCCTCATCACGTCCTGCTGCGCGCCACCCGCGCCGACGCCGCCACCGGCTTCACCGACGTGCGCCGCCTGTCCGACCTGCTGGCCCGCGCCCGCGGCCGGATCGAGCACCGCCGGCTGGAGCGCATGTCGCCGCTGGCCGTGCCGGTGGTGCTGGAGATCGGCCGGGTGAGCGTGCGCGGCGACGCCACCGACGCGGCGCTCGAGGAAGCCGCCGACGAGATCATCCGCGAGGCCATGCCGGAGCTGGCGCCGCCGAGCGACGGGCAGGCGCGGCTGCCGTTGTGAGGGGGCGGTCGTTGAGGCCGAGACCGCGTCACCCCTTTACCCGTCACCCCGGCGCAGGCCGGGGCCCAGGGGTTGCAGTGGGATGCGGCTGATGCAGAACGGGTGTGGTTCGTAGGTCGCATGGAGCCGAAGGCGCAATGCGACATGATCGGGCCGAGGCAATGTCGCATTGCGCTGCGCTCCATGCGACCTACGGGCCGGCTTCATCGACGGTGCATTGCTGCAACCCCTGGGTCCCGGCCTGCGCCGGGATGACGAACAAGGAAGAGCGGCGCGCACCTCACCCCGCTTGACACCGCCCGCCGCCATGCGACCTTCGGGGTACCGCCGCCCTGGAGCACAGCATGGATGCCGCCGTCGCCTACGGTCTCGACAATTTCCCCATCTACCTGACCTACGCCCTATCGCTGGGGCTGCTGCTGGCGGGGTTCGTAGCCGCCTATATGTGGATCACGCCCTATCGCGAGATCACGCTGATCCGCCAGGGCAACAACGCCGCGGCCGTCAGCTTCACCGGCGTGCTGATCGGCTTCGCCCTGCCGCTGGCGAGCGTCGCGTCCGCCACGACCTATGTGCTGGACATGCTGATGTGGAGCGTCATCGCGCTGGTCGGCCAGCTGGTGGCCTTCCTGCTGGCGGGCCGGCTGATGGGCGATCTGCGCCAGGGGATCGAGGAGGACAAGGTCAGCTACGGCATCCTGGTCGCCGGCCTGTCCATCACCACCGGGATCATCAACGCCGCCTCGCTGTCTTACTGAGCGGCGGCCGGCATACGGCCCCAACTACGGCAACGTGTCGCTGCCCCCTTCGGCGGCTTTACAGGGGCGTTCGCGCTATGTTCCAGTCCGGCCCGAACCTGATCCCGGGCCCCGGCATGACCAGCATCGACTTCACCCTGAACGGCGCGCGGCTGACCGCCGACCTGTCCGGCGCGCTCTGGTGGGCGGAGCGGCGCTGGCTGGTGGTCGCCGATTTGCATCTGGAGAAGGGCTCGGCCTTTGCGACGCGCGGCCAGTTCCTGCCGCCCTACGACACCGCTGCCACCCTGTCGCGCCTGGAGGAGGCCTGCGCCCGGCTGGACCCGGCGCGCGTGATCTGCCTGGGCGACAGCTTCCACGACCGCCGCGCCGCCGAGCGCGTGTCGGCGGCGGACGGGCGGCGCATCCAGGATCTCACGGCCGCGCGCGACTGGGTCTGGATCGCCGGCAACCACGACCCCGCCCCGCCGAAGGAATGGGGCGGCAGCGTCGTGGAGGAGATCACCGAGGGCCCGCTGGTGCTGCGGCACGAGGCGCTGCCCGGTCCCGTCGCCGGCGAGGTGTCCGGCCACTACCACCCCAAGGCCGCTGTCGGCACCCGCGCCGGCCGGATCAGCGCGCGCTGCTTCGCCACCGACGGCATGCGCCTGATCCTGCCCGCCTTCGGCGCCTTCACCGGCGGGCTGAACGTCCTGTCCCCGGCCATCGGCGCCCTGCTGGGCCGCCGCTTCACCGCCATCCTGCTGGGCCGGGACAAGCTGCACGCCTTCCCGGCGGAGCGGCTGGCGCCTTGAGGCCGTCTGGCCGGTGCCGCATTTCTCACAGGCATAGGACTAATCCGAAAGTTCGGAGTGCGCGTACAAGTGGGTGAGAGAGGGCCTAGGCCCGTTCCGTCACCCCTGGTACCCGCGTGTCCGACCCGTCGCCTCCAATCATCGTCTGGTTCCGCCAGGACCTCCGCCTGTCCGACAATCCGGCCCTGTCCGCCGCCGACGGCCGTACGGTGCTGCCCGTCTACATCCTGGACGAGGAGGCGCCGGGCGCCTGGGGCATCGGCGGGGCGGCGCGCTGGTGGCTGCATCACAGCCTGACGGCGCTGGCCGAGGGGCTGGCGGCACGCGGCCTGCCGCTGGTGCTGCGGCGGGGCCCGGCGGGGCGGGAACTGTCGGCGCTGATGGCCGAGACGGGCGCCGACACCGTCCACTGGAACCGCTGCTACGAGCCCTACGCCACCAAGCGTGACGCCGCCATCAAGGCGGAGTTCGCCGAGCGCGGCCTGGCCGCCCGCAGCTTCAACGGCAGCCTGCTGGCCGAGCCCTGGACGCTGAAGACCGGCGCCGGCCAGCCCTACCGGGTCTTCACCCCCTTCTGGAAGGCGCTGCTGGCCGCCCCGCCGCCCGAGCCGCCCCTGCCCGTCCCCGGGGGCCTGCGCCCGCCCGCGCGGGTGCCGGCCGCCGACGATCTGGCGTCCTGGCGGCTGCTGCCGACCCGGCCGGACTGGGCTGGCGGCCTGCGCGAGACCTGGACGCCCGGGGAGGCCGGGGCCCAGGCGCGCCTCGCCGATTTCCTGGACGGGCCGGTCGCCGGCTATAAGACGATGCGCGACTTTCCCGGCGTCGAGGGCACTTCGCGCCTCGCCGCCCACCTGCATTTCGGCGAGGTCTCGCCGCGGCAGGTCTGGGCGGCGGCGCGGATGCTGGAAGCCGTCGAAGGCGGGACCGGCACGTCGGGAATCGACTCATTCCTCCGCGAAATCGGCTGGCGTGAGTTCTGTTACAATCTCCTTTATAATTACCCCGATATACCTGATAGGCCGCTCAACCCTCGATTCGAGGCATTTCCCTGGACGCCAGACGCCACAACGCTTTCCGCCTGGCAGCGCGGCCGCACCGGCTATCCGATCGTGGATGCCGGCATGCGCCAGCTCTGGCGGACCGGCTGGATGCACAACCGGGTGCGGATGATCGTCGGGTCCTTCCTGGTGAAGCATCTGCTGCAGCCCTGGCAGGCGGGCGAGGCTTGGTTCTGGGACACGCTGGTGGACGCCGACCTGGCCAACAATGCCTGCGGCTGGCAGTGGATCGCCGGCTGCGGCGCGGACGCCGCCCCCTATTTCCGCGTCTTCAACCCGGTCCTGCAGTCCCGCAAGTTCGATCCCGAGGGCGCCTACATCAGGCGCTGGGTGCCCGAACTGGCCGGCCTGCCGGACGCATGGCTGCACGAGCCCTGGACGGCGCCGGCGGACGTGCTGCGCCGGGCCGGTGTGACGCTGGGCACGGTCTATCCGCGCCCGATCGTGGATCTTGCCGCCGGCCGCGACCGCGCGCTGGCGGCCCTGGCGACGCTCGGGGAAGCGTCGTGACCAACATAGGCAAGGCAAGGGGTTTGGGGGCATGAGGATCGCCGTTATCGGGGCGGGCATCACGGGGCTGGGCGCCGCATGGCTGCTGGACCGCCAGGGCCACGACGTGACGCTGTTCGAGCAGAACGACTATATCGGCGGCCATTCCAACACGGTGGAGGCGCCTGGCATCGACGGCACGCCGATCCCGGTGGACACCGGCTTCATCGTCTTCAACGAGGCGACCTACCCGAACCTGATCCAGCTCTTCGCGCACCTGGGCGTGCCGACCGACGCGTCGGACATGTCCTTCGCCGTCAGCCTGGACCGCGGCAAGCTCGAGTACTCCGGTAGCAACCTGGCCGGCATGTTCGCGCAGAAGCGCAACCTGCTCTCGCCCGGCTACCACATGATGCTGCGCGACATACTGCGCTTCTACAAGCACGCGCCGGCGGTGCTGGACGACGCCATGGCCGGCGACACGACGCTGGGCGAGTACCTGGTCCAGGGGCGCTACGGCCACCGCTTCATCTACGACCATCTGCTGCCCATGGGTGCGGCCATCTGGTCCTGCTCCATCGCGGACATGCTGGCCTTCCCGGTGCGCAGCTTCGTGCGCTTCTTCGTGAACCACGGGCTGCTGCAGCTGAAGGACCGGCCGCAATGGCGCACGGTGCGCGGCGGCAGCCGGACCTATGTCCGCATGATCACCGCGTCCTTGCGCGGCGCCATCCACCGCAACCGCGCCATCACCAGCCTGCGCCGCACGCCCCAGGGGGTGGAGGTGCAGGACACGGACGGCCGGACCGAGAGCTTCGAGCATGTCGTGGCCGCCTGCCACGCCGACCAGGCGCTGGCGCTGCTCGCCGATCCCAGCGACGAGGAGCGGCGGGTGCTGGGCGCCTTCCGCTACCAGCTGAACCGCGCCGTGCTGCACCGCGACCCGGCCCTGATGCCGAAGCGGCCGCGCGCCTGGTGCAGCTGGAACTACCTGGCCCAGGGCACCCGCGACCGCGACGCCAAGGTGGCCGTGACCTACTGGATGAACATGCTGCAGGGGCTGGACCCGCGCTCGCCGCTGTTCGTCACGCTGAACCCGATCGTCGAGCCACTGCCGGCCCTGAAGATCCGCGAGTTCATCTACGACCATCCGATGTTCGACAGCGCTGCCGTGCGGGCCCAGGGCGAGCTGTGGCGCATCCAGGGTGTGCGCAACACCTGGTTCTGCGGCGCCTATTGCGGCTACGGCTTCCATGAGGACGGGCTGTCGGCCGGCCTGGCGGTGGCGGAGTCGCTGGGAGCCAAGCGGCCCTGGGACGTGGCCGACGTCTCCCCCGCCGGCCGCAACGCCCGCCCGCGCCCGCGCGGCGCCGAAGTGGCGGCGGCCGACTGATGGCCGGACCCCACGCCCTCTATGTCGGCAGGGTGATGCACCGGCGGCTGAAGCCGTTCCGGCACCGGCTGGACTACAGGGTCTTCTACTGCCTGCTCGACCTGGACCGGCTGGCGGAGCTGCCGCGCCTGATGCCGCACAACCGGCGGGGCCTGCTGTCCTTCCAGGACCGCGACCACGGCCACCGCGACGGAAGGCCGCTGCGGCCCTGGGCGGAGGCGACTCTCGCGGCGCGCGGCATCGATCTCGGCGGCGGGCCGATCCGGCTGCTCTGCTTCCCGCGGGTGCTGGGCTTCACCTTCAACCCGCTGAGCATCTATTTCTGCCACCGGCCGGACGGGCGGCTCGGCGCCGTCATCTACGAGGTCAAGAACACCTTCGGTGACCAGCATTGCTACGTGCTGCCGGTGGATGGGCGCGACGGCCCGGTCGTCCATGCCCAGGCCAAGGAGTTCCACGTCTCACCCTTCATCGGCATGGAGGGGACCTACCGGTTCCGCATCCGCCCGCCGGACGAGCGCCTGTCGGTGCTGATCCGGCAGAGCGACCCGGAGGGCGAGCTGCTGGTGGCGGCGCTGACCGGCGACCGCCGCGACCTGGACGATGGCGCGCTGGCTTCCGCCTTCCTCACCCATCCGCTGATGACGCTCAAGGTCGTCGGCGCCATCCACTGGGAGGCGCTGAAGCTCTGGCTGAAGGGCGCCACCTTCCACCGCCGCCCCGAGCCGCCCGTGCGGCCGGCCGGCGGTCCGCGCATCGCTTGAACCACGTACGCTTCAACTCGGGGATCATCGCATCATGAACGACGGCAGCTACCAGGGCGTGGAGCGCAACGAGCTCGCGGTCAGCCACCGCAAGCCGGGCTACACCCCGTCGCGCTGGATGCGGCTCCTGCTGGGCATGGGCCCCGGGCTGCGGCTGGGCGCGGTCACGGTGGTGATGCCCGACGGGGCGGTGCACCGCTTCCGCGGCAAGGCGCCCGGCCCCGACGCGGTGCTGGTGGTGCATGACGACCGCATGGCCCGGCGCTTCATCGTCGGCGGCACGCTGGGCTTCTGCGAGTCCTACCTCGACGGCGACTGGAGCAGCCCCGACGTGCCCGCCCTGTTCGAGCTGGCGCTGCGCAACGAGGAGGCGCTGGAGAAGGTGCTGTACGGCCATGGCTGGTTCCGGGCCGTGTCCTGGGTCTTCCACAAGCTGAAGCCCAACACCCGCAAGGGCAGCCGCCGCAACATCGCCTACCATTACGACCTCGGGAACGACTTCTACCGGCTGTGGCTGGATGAGACCATGACCTACTCCTCGGCCGTCTATGCGGCGGAGGGCGAGGATTTGGCCGAGGCGCAGCGGCGCAAATATGCCGAGATGTGCCGGCGCATGGATTTGCAGCCCGGGCACCATGTGCTGGAGATCGGCTGCGGCTGGGGCGGCTTCGCGGAGTACGCGGCCGGCACGGTCGGCGCGCGCGTCACCGCCATCACCATCAGCCAGGAGCAGTTCGCCTTCGCCACCGAGCGCATGAAGCGCGCCGGCCTGTCGGACAAGGTCGAGATCAGGCTGCAGGACTATCGCGACCTGAAGGGGCAGTTCGACCGGATCGCATCCATCGAGATGTTCGAGGCGGTGGGCGAGAAATACTGGCCGGTCTATTTCGAGACGGTGCGCGAGCGCCTGAAGCCCGGCGGCAGGGCGACGCTGCAGATCATCACCATCGCCGACCAGTTCTACGACCGCTACCGGACCAGCGCCGACTACATCCAGAAATACATCTTCCCCGGCGGCATGCTGCCCTCCCCCACCGCGCTGAAGCGCGAGGTGGAGCGGGCCGGCTTGGCCTGGCAGGGCTCCGACGGTTTCGCGCTGGACTATGCCCGCACCCTGGACGAGTGGCAGAAGCGCTTCCAGGCGGCGTGGCCGACCATCCAGGCGATGGGCTTCGACGCCCGCTTCAAGCGCATGTGGGAGCAGTATCTCTGGTACTGCGAGGCGGGTTTCAAGACCGGCTGCATCGACGTGGTGCAGGCGACGGTGGCGCGGGAGTAGCGGTTCCCGTGGCGGCCCCCGCCCGCCTCTCCCCCTTGCGCCTGCTGGCCTTCGGCGGGCCGGCCCTGCCGCTGGCGGCGCTGACCCTGCCGGTCTTCGTCTTCCTGCCGGCGCATTACGCGACGCTGGGACTCAGCCTCGGCACCATCGGCTGGGTGCTGCTGCTGTCGCGCCTGTGGGACGGGGTGACGGACCCGCTGGTCGGCTGGCTGTCCGACCGTACCGGCGGGCGGCTGGGGCGGCGGCGGCCCTGGGTGCTGGCCGGCACGCCGCTGGTCTGCCTCGCCGTCTGGTTCCTGCTGGTGCCGTCGCCGGGTGCCGGGGCCGCGTACCTGCTGGGCTGGAGCTTCGCGCTCTATCTCGGCTGGACCATGGTCATCGTGCCGCTGACCGCCTGGGGCGCCGAGCTCTCCGGCGACTATGACGAGCGCACCCGCATCAGCGGCTGGCTGAACGGCCTGGCGGTGCTGGGCACCGTCGTCGCCATGGTGCTGCCGGTGGTGGCGGGGACCGCGGATCAGGGCACGTCCGACCAGGGCGGCGCGCTGTACGTCATCGCCCTCTTCACCCTCGCCGCCCTGCCATTAACCATAGCATTTCTGCTGGCATTCGTGCCCGAGCCGAAGTTTTCGGCCACGGCGCCGGTAGGGTTCGCCGACGGCGCGCGAATAATGCGCGCCAACGCCCCTTTCCGAAGACTGGTCCTGGCCTATGTCCTTAACGGATTGGCGAACGGCTTGCCGGCCCAGCTCTTCCTCTTCTTCGTGCAGCACGTGCTCGGGGAGGCGGGCATGGCCGGCCCCCTGCTGGTCGCCTACTTCATCAGCGGCATCGCGGCGGTCCCCCTGTGGCTGTGGTTGAGCAAGAGGTTCGGCAAGCACCGGGTCTGGTCCTGGGCCATGCTCTGGGCCTGCGCTTGGTTCGCGACCGTGCCCCTGCTGGAGCCCGGCGACGGCACGCTGTTCCTGGCGGTCTGCCTGCTGACGGGTGCCGCGCTGGGAGCGGACCTGGTGCTGCCGGCCGCCATGCAGGCAGACGTGGTGGACGAGGACACGGTGCGGACGGGCACGCCGCGCACCGGGCTCTACTTCGCCCTCTGGGGCTTGGCGACGAAGCTGGCGCTGGCGCTGGCCGCCCTGGGCCTGCCGCTGGCCGAGGCGGCGGGCTTCAGCGCGGGCGGACCGAACGATGCCCGGGCGCTGTGGGCGCTGACCCTGCTCTACAGCCTGGTTCCGATCGGCTTCAAGCTGGCCGCCATCGCGCTCATGCGCGGCTACGAGATCACGCCCGAGCGGCAGGCGGAGAACCGCCGCCTGATCGAGGCCCGGGCGCTTTCATAGGAGTGAAGGGTCGATGCTGCGGAAGTGGTTCGCGCTGGCGGCGCTGGCGCTGCTCGCGGGGTGCGGCGCCATGAAGCCCGAGGAGTTCGCCGGCAAGACGCCCGTGCTGAAGCTGGAGGAGTATTTCCAGGGCCGGACCCGCGCCTGGGGCCTGTTCCAGGACCGCTTCGGCAAGGTCCGCCGCCAGTTCGTGGTGGAGATCGAGGGCAAGTGGGACGGCAAGGTCCTGACCCTGGTCGAGGACTTCACCTATGACGACGGCGAGACCGAGCGCCGGGTGTGGGAGCTGACCAGGCTGGACGAGCACCGCTGGGAGGGCCGAACCCCCGACGCCATCGGCGTGGCCGAGGGGACCCTCTACGGCCCGGCCTTCCGATTCCGCTACGACTTCAACCTGAAGGTCGGCGACGGCCGCATGCGGGTGCATTTCGACGACTGGATGTTCCTCCAGCCCGGCGGCACCGTCCTGAACCGCGCCACCATGAGCAAGTTCGGCATCGACCTCGGCGAGGTCATCATCGCCTTCCGCCCCGCCGGCGAGGAGATGCCGACGCAGAAGGCGGCGGAGTAGTCATCATCCCTCGCCCCCCCAATTCCGTCATCCCGACGTTTGCGAAGCTGGCGCGCAGCGCCTAAGTCGGGACCCAGGGGTTGCAGCGGGATGCGGCCGATGCAGCACTCGTCTGGTTCGTAGGTCGCATGGAGCGGAGCGCAGTGCGACATGCTCCGGCCGGGGTGTCGCATTGCGGCTGCGCCTCCATGCGACCTACGGGCGCGCTTCATCAACCGTTCATGGCTGCAACCCCTGGGTCCCGGCTTTCGCCGGGATGACGGTCGGGAATAGAGGCGACGACTGAGGACTAAACCGCCGCCGTCGCCCGCTCCAGCCACTCCTGCTCCGCGCCCGAGAGCTGCGGCGCCAGGGCCCCGCGGACGCGGGCGTGGTAGGCGTTCAGCCAGGCGCGCTCATGGGCGTCCAGCAGATCAGGCTCCACCAGCGCCAGGTCGATCGGGCAGAGCGTCAGCGTTTCGAAGCCGTAGAGCGTGATCTGCGGGTCCGCCGGGGCGTTCCCCAGCTCCTCGGCCGGGCGCACGGCGATCAAATTCTCGATGCGGATGCCGTAGGCGCCGGTCTTGTAGAAGCCGGGCTCGTTGGACAGGATCATGCCCGGCAGCAGGGCGACGCTGTTCGGCATCTTGGCGATGCGCGCCGGCCCCTCATGGACCGACAGGAAGCTCCCCACCCCGTGGCCGGTGCCGTGGTCGTAGTCCAGCCCCTCCTGCCACAGGAACTGGCGGGCCAGCACATCCAGCTGCGAGCCGGTCGTGCCCTTCGGGAACAGCGCGCGGGAGAGCGCGATGTGCCCCTTCAGCACCAAAGTGAAGTGGCGCTTGGCCTCGGCCGGGGGCGTGCCGACGGCGACCGTGCGGGTGATGTCGGTGGTGCCGTCCAGATACTGGCCGCCGCTGTCGATCAGGTAGACGCTGTTGTTCTCGATGGTCCGGTTGGTCTTGGGCGTGGCGCGGTAATGCACCACCGCCCCGTTGGGCCCGGCGCCGGAGATGCTGTCGAAGCTGATGTCGCGGAACAGCTCGCCCTGGCGGCGGATGTCCAGCAGCCGGTCCGACGCGTCGATCTCGGTGAGCTTGCCCTTCGGCGCCTCGACCGAGAGCCAGCTGAGGAAGCGGGCCATGGCGGCGCCGTCGCGGCGGTGCGAGGCGCGGGCGCCCTCCAGCTCCACCGAATTCTTGGCGGCCTTGGGCAGCATGCAGGGGTCGGCCTCGCGCTCCACCTTGGCGCCGGCCCGGCCCAGCCGGTCGAAGATCCAGGCAGCGGCGGTGCCGGGGTCGACGCGGACGCGCCGTCCGGCCCGGCCCAGCTCGTCCAGCGCGGCGCCCAGCTCCTCGGCCGGGCGGACGGCGACCTGGTTGCCCAGGTGGGACTCGATGCCCGGCGCCAGCTTACGCCCGTCCACGAACAGATCGACCTCGCCCTCGTCGGTGATGGTGGCGAAGGACAGCGGCAGCGGCGTCGAGGGCACGTCTGAGCCGCGGATGTTCAGCAGCCAGGCGATGCTGTCGGGCTGGGTCAGCACGGCCGCGTTCTCGCCGCGCTTCTTCAGCTCGGCCGCGATCTCCGCCCGCTTGTCCGATGACGCCTTGCCGGCATAGCGCAGCTCGTGCGGCACCACGGGGCCCAGCGGCGCCGGCGGCTGGTCGGACCAGACGGCGTCGATCGGATTGTCCGGCACCGCCACCAGCTCGACGCCGGCCGGCGCCAGCACGGCGCGCATACGCTCGACCCAGCTGACCGTGTGCATCCAGGGATCGAAGCCCAGCTTGGCGCCGCGCGGCAGGTTCCGCGCCGCCCAGTCGCCGTGGAAGGTCTCTATCAGATGCTCGATGCCGTAGACGGCCTCGTCCACCTGCTGGCGGACCTGCAGCGTGTAGCGGCCGTCGACGAAGATGGCGGCGCGGTCCAGCAGCACCACGGCGGCACCGGCGGAACCGGTGAAGCCGGTGATCCAGGCCAGCCGCTCGGCCCGCAGCGGCACATACTCGCCCTGGTGCTCGTCGCCGCGCGGGACGACGAAGCCGTCCAGGCCGCGGCGGCGCAGCTCGGCGCGCAGGTCGGACACGCGACGGGCATGGTCGCCCTCCTCCGGCGGCGCCTTGGGGGCAAGATGCGTCTTGAGCGCGCGCAGCTGGTCGGCCAGCTCGCCGGTCACGGGGCGGCCCAGCAGCACCATCCAGCGGTCAGGGTCGACACCGGCGGGCGCCGCCGCGACGCCGGCCAGCAGGCCGCGCATGTCGGCGACGGAACGCTCGATGCCGGCCTCGGCCAGCAGGCGGGCGAGATGGTCGTCGCCCCGGTAGGAGGTCTGGCTGCTGTCCACGGGAATGCCTCGCGTCTGGAATTCGTGCGCGGGACCGTAGAGCGGAGCGGGGCCGCCGCGCAAGGGTGCCCGAGGAGATGCCGCGGGCCGCGGGGGCGCCGAGCCGCGATGCGGCGGGGCGGCGCCGATCGCGAGCGCGTCCCGCGGCCCGGGGGCGGGGCTAGACGAAGCTGAGCCCCGCCTTGGCGAAGGGCGTCACGCGCAGCCGCTTGCCCGTCGCGGCGAACAGGGCGTTGGCGACGGCCGGGGCGGCGACCGGCACCGCCTCCTCCCCCACCCCGCCCATGCGCTCGCCCGTCTCCAGTATGTGCACGTCGATGGCAGGGGTCTGCGCCAGGGTCAGCAGCGGATAGGCGTCGAAATTGCGCTGCTCCACCGCCCCGTCCTTCAGCGTGATCTCGCCGAACAGCGCCGCGCTCAGGCCGAAGATCAGCCCGCCCTCGACCTGCTGCCGGATGTTGCCGGGATTGCCGGCGATACCGCAATCGATGACGCCGGTCATGCGGTGCAGCTTCACGGCGCCGTCCGTCACCGACAGCTCGACCACCGCCGCCACGACCGACCCGTTGCCGCGCGAGAGCGCCACGCCCTGGTGGCGGCCCGGTGCGGCCTTGCCCCAGCCACCCGCCGCGGCGGCCTTCTCCAGCACCGCCAGCTCGCGCGGGAGGTGCTTCAGCAGGCGGCGGCGGTACTCGACCGGGTCCAGCTTCGCCTCGGCCGCCAGCTCGTCGGTGAAGCTCTCCAGGAAGAAGCAGTTCTGCGAGGTGCCCACCGAGCGCCAGAAGCCGACCGGCACGCCGTATTCGGCCTTGGTCAGCCGCGCCATGTAGCCGGGGAAGGCGTAGGGCGGCTTGGCCGCGTACATCAGGCCGATGAAGTCCACCGGCGGGCGCTGGCCCTTCTGACCCTGGACGCTGTGGTCCAGTAGCGACTCGCAGGCGGCGTCGAAGCGCAGCGCCACCGGCATGCCGTCCGGCCCCAGCCCCGCCATGATGCGGGCGGCGGCGGCGGGGCGGTAGAAGCCGTGCGTCATGTCCTCCTCGCGGCTCCAGATCAGCTTGACGGGCTGGCCCACCTGCCGCGCGATCTCCACCACCTGCCGGACATAGTCGATCTCGATCCGCCGGCCGAAGCCGCCGCCGGCAGGCATGGTGTGGATCACCACCTTCTCCGGCGCGATGCCCAGCTGCTTCGCGACCATATCCTTGATCACCGACTGGTTCTGCGTCGCCAGCCAGAGTTCGACGCCGTCCCGGGTCACGCGGGCGGTGCCGTTCATCGGCTCCATCGGCGCATGGTCGAGGAAGGGCGCCTCGTAGACGGCCTCGACGCGGCGGACGGCCCCCGCCAGCGCCGCATCGTGGTCGGCCCGGATCTTCGCCGGATCCTGGCCGGGCGCGGCGAAGACCGCCTCGCCCCGCCCGGCCGCCTCGCGCAGCAGGCCGGCATAGTCGGCGCTGCTGTGCCCGGCGTTGGGGCCGGCATTCCAGGCGGGCGACAGCGCGTCCAGCCCCTTCTTGGCCGCCCACCAGCCCGTGGCGACCACGGCGACGGCGTTCTCCAGCCGCACCACCTTGCGCACGCCGCGCACCTTCAGCGCCGGCGCCGGATCGACCGACCCGAGCGTGCCGCCGAAGACCGGGCACTGGGCGATCGTCGCCACCAGCAGCCCCGGCAGCGAGAAGTCGATGCCGTACTCGGCGCTGCCGTCCACCTTGGCGGGGGTGTCCAGGCGCGGCATGGGCCTGCCGATGACGCTCCACTGCTCCCGCGCCTTCAGCGGCACCTCCGACGGCGGCGTCAGCAAGGCCGCCACCGGCGCCAGCTCGCCATAGCCGGCCAGGCGCTCGCTCGGCGGGTGCTTCACCACGCCGTAGCGGGCGACGCAGTCCTCGGGATTGACGCCCCAGCGCGTGGCCGCGGCCTGCAGCATCATCATCCGGGCGGCGCCGGCGGCGCGGCGCAGCGGCTCGAACTGCGAGTAGGTTCCCATGCTGCCGAAGGTGGCGTAGACGGCTCCGCCGAAGGGCTTGATGAAGTAGGCGGGCTCGATCGGCGCCATCTCGACGCGGACGTGCTTGTACTCGACCTCCAGCTCCTCCGCGACCGCCTGGGCCAGCGTGCTGCCGGTGCCCTGGCCGATCTCGGTGGTGGCGGTGTAGATGGTCACGGCGCCGTCCGGCCCGATGCGCAGGAAGCCGTTCACCACCGTGCCGCCGGGCATGCCGGCCTCGGCCCGCTTGGCCCCCAGGGGCAACTCGAAGCCCAGGACCAGCCCGGCCGCGCCGGTGGCGGCCAGGAAGCCCCGCCGTGAAAGGGTCGGGCTCATGCCGGCGCCCTCCCCGGGGCGGCGTCGGCGACCATGCCGGCGGCGCGGCGGATGGCCTTGCGGACGCGGGTGTAGGTGCCGCAGCGGCAGAGATTGGTCATGGCCTCGGCGATGTCGGCGTCGGTCGGCTGCGGCTTCTCGGCCAGCAGGGCGGCGGCGGCCATGATCATGCCGGACTGGCAGTAGCCGCACTGCGGCACCTGCTCCTCGATCCAAGCCTTCTGCAGCGGATGCGAGCGGTCGGTCGACAGGCCCTCGATGGTGGTGATGCGCTGGTCGGCCGCGCCCTCCACCGGCAGCGAGCAGCTGCGCACCGGCACGCCGTCCACATGCACCGTGCAGGCGCCGCACAGCGCGGCGCCGCAGCCGAACTTGGTGCCGGTCAGCCCCAGCTCCTCGCGCAGCACCCACAGCAGCGGCGTGTCGGCATCCGCCTCCACCTCCCGCCTCGACCCATTGACCGTCAGAGCGTATTTCACCCTCGCTCTCCTCTCGTGCCTGGAGTTGCGAACCCTTTCCCAGACTGGGCTGTACTCCTCCCTCCCCGGCATGTCCCGAAACGTTACGGCCGGGTTACACGAATTTACGGCGGGGCAATTGGCACGACCGGATTGGAACAGAAACCCGCCCCGGAGCATCACATGCGTCACATAAAGATATCTTTATGTTTGAAAGCGTGGGTCGGGGCGTGTAAGTTGCGATCGACCGGCCGCCCTCCCTGGCGGCCTTCGCCGTTTGCCTGGAGGCGCCTCCCATGCCGCGCATGACCCGCGACGACCGCCTGACGCTGCTGCCCCGCCTGATGGCCGAGCGCATCCTGGTGCTGGACGGCGCCATGGGCACCATGATCCAGACCTACAAGCTGGACGAGGACGGCTACCGGGGCGAGCGCTTCCGTGATTGGAAGCAGGACGTCAAGGGCAACAACGACCTGCTGAACCTCAGCCAACCGGCCATCGTGAAGGCGATCCACGCCGAGTACCTGGCCGCCGGCGCCGACATCCTCGAGACCAACACCTTCAGCGCCACCACCATCGCCATGGCCGACTACGGCATGGAGGAGCTGGCGTACGAGCTGAACCTCGAGGGCGCCCGTCTGGCGCGAGAGGCCGCCGACGAGGCCGAGGCGAAGGACCCGTCCCGCCCGCGCTACGTCGCCGGCGCGCTCGGTCCCACCAACCGCACCGCCAGCATCAGCCCGCTGGTCACCGACCCCGGCTTCCGCAACGTCGATTTCGACGAGCTGCGCGCGGCCTACGCCGAGCAGACCCGGGGCCTGATCGACGGCGGCGCCGACCTGCTGCTGGTGGAGACGGTGTTCGACACGCTGAACGCCAAGGCCGCCCTGTTCGCCATCGACGAGGTGCTGGAGGAGACGGGGCTGCGCCTGCCGGTCATGATCTCTGGCACCATCACCGACCGCTCCGGCCGCACCCTGTCGGGCCAGACGACCGAGGCCTTCTGGAACAGCGTGCGCCACGCCCGGCCCTTCTCCATCGGGCTGAACTGCGCTCTCGGCGCCGAGCTGATGCGCCCCTATGTGCAGGAGCTTAGCCGGGTCGCCGACGCCTTCGTGTCCGCCTATCCCAATGCCGGCCTGCCCAACGAGTTCGGCGCCTATGACGAGACGCCGGCCCAGACCGCCGCCCACCTGCAGGGCTGGGCGCAGGACGGGCTGGTCAACATCGTCGGCGGCTGCTGCGGCACCACGCCGCCGCACATCAAGGCCATCGCCGAGGCGGTCCGGGGCGTGAAGCCCCGCCCGCCCGTGGAGCGCCCCGCCCGCATGCGCCTCGCCGGCCTGGAGCCGTTCGAGATGCCGGCCTTCTGAGCCGGTTGTCCCCTGCCAAGACGCCTTCCCGAAGCGCCCTACCGGAATTGAAGCGATGACCGAACCCCGCACCGCGATCTTCGTCAATGTCGGCGAGCGCACCAACGTCACCGGCTCGGCCAAGTTCAAGAAGCTGATCCTGGAGGGCCAGTTCGACCAGGCGCTGGACGTCGCCCGCCAGCAGGTGGAGAACGGCGCCCAGGTCATCGACGTCAACATGGACGAGGCGATGCTGGACAGCGAGGCGGCGATGGTCCGCTTCCTGCGCCTGATCGCGTCCGAGCCCGACATCGCCCGGGTCCCGGTCATGATCGACAGCTCCAAATGGAGCGTCATCGAGGCCGGGCTGAAGAACGTCCAGGGCAAGGCCATCGTCAACTCCATCAGCCTGAAGGAGGGCGAGGCGCCCTTCGTCGAGCAGGCGCGGAAGGTGCGCCGCTACGGCGCCGCCGTCGTGGTCATGGCCTTCGACGAGCAGGGCCAGGCCGACACCGCCGCCCGCAAGTTCGAGATCTGCAAGCGCAGCTACGACATCCTGGTGCAGAAGGTCGGCTTCCCGCCCGAGGACATCATCTTCGACCCGAACATCTTCGCGGTCGCCACGGGCATCGAGGAGCACAACAACTACGCGGTCGAGTTCATCGAGGCGACCAGGCGCATCCGGGCCGAGCTGCCGGGCGCCCATGTCTCCGGCGGCCTGTCCAACGTCTCCTTCAGCTTCCGCGGCAACAACCCCGTCCGCCAGGCGATGCACTCGGTGTTCCTGCTGCACGCCATCCGGGCGGGCATGGACATGGGCATCGTCGACGCCGGCGCCCTGCCGGTCTACGAGGACATCCCCGCGGAGCTGCGCGAGCGGGTCGAGGACGTGATCCTGAACCGGCGCCCGGACGCCACCGACCGGCTGCTGGAGATCGCCGACAAGTACAAGGGCGGCGGCACCAAGAAGGAGGCCGACCTCAGCTGGCGCCAGGCCGACGTGCAGGGCCGCCTGACCTATGCGCTGGTCCACGGCATCACCGAATGGATCGACGAGGATGTGGAGGAGGCGCGGCTCCAGACCAGCCGGCCGCTCGACGTCATCGAGGGGCCGCTGATGGACGGCATGAACGTCGTCGGCGACCTGTTCGGCGCCGGCAAGATGTTCCTGCCCCAGGTCGTGAAGTCCGCCCGCGTCATGAAGAAGGCCGTGGCCTACCTGCTGCCCTTCATCGAGGCGCAGAAGGATGCGGGCGCCTCGGAGACCAACGGCAAGGTGCTGATGGCGACCGTGAAGGGCGACGTCCACGACATCGGCAAGAACATCGTCGGCGTGGTCCTGCAGTGCAACAACTTCGAGGTCATCGACCTCGGCGTCATGGTGCCGGCCGCCAAGATCATGGAGGTCGCCAAGGCCGAGAAGGTCGACATCATCGGCCTGTCCGGCCTGATCACGCCCTCGCTGGACGAGATGGTGTACTTCGCCAAGGAGATGACGCGCGAGGGGCTGAAGCTCCCGCTGCTGATCGGCGGCGCCACCACCAGCAAGGTCCACACCGCCGTCAAGATCGACCCGAACTATGCCGGCCCGGTGGTCCATGTCATGGACGCCAGCCGCGCCGTGGGTGTCGCCTCCAACCTGATGTCGCCGACCGCGCGCGACGGCTACGTGTCCGATCTCAAGGCCGACTACGCCCGCATGCGCGAGGCCCATGCCCGCGCCCAGGCCGGCCGCGCCCGGCTGCCGATCGCCGACGCCCGCGCCAACCGCACCCGAATCGACTGGGCCGCTTATGAGCCGCCGCAGCCGCTGAAGCCCGGCATCACGGTCTTCGAGGATTACGACCTGGCCGAACTGACCCGCCGCATCGACTGGCGCCCCTTCTTCCAGGCCTGGGAGTTGGCCGGCACCTATCCGGCGATCCTGACCGACCCGGTAGTGGGCGAGACGGCGACGTCGCTGTTCAACGACGCCCAGGCGATGCTGCAGCGGATCATCGGCGAGAAATGGCTGACGGCCCGCGCCGTCGTCGGCTTCTGGCCGGCCAACGCGGTCGGCGACGACATAGAGGTCTATGCCGACGAGGGCCGGACCAAGCGGCTCACGACGCTGCACACGCTGCGTCAGCAGATGGCCCGCGACGCCGGCCGCGACCGCGCCCACCACGCGCTGGCCGACTTCATAGCGCCGAAGGACACCGGCCTGAAGGACTGGATCGGCGGCTTCGCCGTCACCGCCGGCATCGGGCTGGAGGAGAAGGCCAAGGAGTTCGAGGCGGCGCACGACGACTACAGCGCCATCCTGCTGAAGGCGCTGGGCGACCGCCTGGCCGAGGCCTTCGCCGAGCGCCTGCATGAGCGGGTGCGCAAGGAGTTCTGGGGCTACGCCCCGGCCGAGGACCTCAGCAACGAGGACCTCATCGCCGAGAAGTACCGCGGCATCCGCCCCGCCCCGGGCTATCCGGCCTGCCCCGACCATACGGAGAAGGGCACGCTCTGGACGCTGCTGGACGCCCGGCGCACCGCCGGCATCACCCTGACCGAGAGCTTCGCCATGTTCCCGACGGCGGCGGTCAGCGGCCTCTACTTCGCCCATCCGGAGGCCAAGTATTTCGGCCTGGGCAAGATCGAGCGCGACCAGGTCGCCGACTATGCCCGCCGCAAGGGCATGGATATGGCGACCATGGAGCGCTGGCTGATGCCTAACCTGAACTACGACCCGGACGCCGAGAGCCGTCCGGCCGAGAAGACCGCGGCGGCGTGAGGGTTGTTCATCCTTCTCCCCTTGCGGGAGAAGGATGCGGTGTCCTCATGATCCTTCTCCCCTTGAGGGAGAAGGATGGGACCCGCGCGAAGCGTGGGAGGATGAGGGGTCGGCCGCCGCAGGCGGACGTACTCGACGGCTGATCCTGGAACATAGGTCGAGAACGTCGGGCTGTCGCCCGCCGACCCCTCACCCTCCCAAACCTGCGGTTTGGGGCCCATCCCTCTCCCTCAGGGGGAGAGGGATTCAGGCGCCGCCCCGACCTACTGCCAGATGTTGATCTCGCTGTTGGTGCAGCGGAACTGCCAGTACTCGCCGTTCCAGTTGACCGCGCCCTCGTTCGCCGCGCCGCTGAAGCTGACGCGGGCATTGTAGCCGAAGCGCTGGGCCAGCCCGTTGTAGACCCGCTGCTGGCAGGACGACAGGCCGCCGCCGCGCGGGCCATCGTTCCAGATCACGTCGTCGCGGCCGCGCGGCGGGGTGCCCCAGCCGGTCCGGTCGCGGTAGCGCGGATCGTCGTAGCGCGAGTCGCGGCCCCAGGGATCGCGGCCCCAATCGTCGCGGCGGTCCCAGTCGCGGCGGTCGCGATCCCGCCAGTCGCGGTCACGGTCACGGTCACGCCAGTCTCGGTCGCGCCAGTCCCGGTCGCGCCAATCATGGTCCCGGTCGCGCCAGGCATGGTCGTCCAGCTGCCGGACCGAGGAGATGCGGGCGAACAGGCCGATGGCGCCCAAATCCTGCACGCGGGCGCCGCCGCGCAGGATGGTGCAGTCCTTGAAGTTCTTGTGCTTGCAGACCTCCCAGGTGCCGGAATTGACCACCAGCGACCGGGCACGGTCGTTCCAGGGATGGTAGTGGGCGAAGTTCTCGACGTCGCCCCGCACCGTGACGCTCTGCCCCTGGAAGCCGCCGCCCTCGTACAGGGTGATCGACCCGGCGGCGGCGGACCCGGCGGCCAACAGCGGCAAGGCGAGGGAAACGGCGGCGATACGCATCCTCGACATGGTGACCATCCCGGCCCTCCAGGGCCCGCATGAGCAGGCGCGGGACGGTTCCCGCGCACACTGTAGGAAACGCGGGATTTATGGCGTCGGCATGGCGTCCGCGCGGATTTGCCGGGGCAGGCTATTTCGCCTGCGGAACGAGCGTGGCGTGGGCGGACACCGCCTTCCAGCCCGACGGGCCGCGCACATAGACGTCGGTGTAGGCGTAGCGGCTGGCGAAGGGCTTGCCCTTCCAGGTGCCGCGCTGGTCGAAATGGCCCGTCACCACGGCCGTCTCGCCATAGAAACGGACGTTCACGTTCTCGGTGACGAAGGGCTCCACCGTCGCGTCGGGCGTCGCCGCCATGGCCACCAGCCCGGCCTTGTCCGCCATGGCGCCGTTCGGCCCGACAAAGACGAAGCGGTCGTCCAGGATGCCCTCGATGGTCTTGGGGTCGCGGTCGGACACGGCCTTGTTCCAGGCCGTCTCCACGGCCATGACCTCGCGCCGCCAGGCCTCGGTGTCGGGCTCGGCGGCGGCCGGCATGGCGAAGCAGAGGAAGGCGAGGGCGGCGAGGACGCGGCGTCTCATGGAAATCTCCCGGAATGGATGAGCCGCGAGGCTAGTCCGGAAGTGATTGCAGGTGTGCGCCCCCTCCGCCGGTCAGGACGGCCCGCCCGGGGAGGACACGTTGGGCGGCGCCCCCTGCTCCGCCCGCAGCGAGCCCTCGACGATGCGCTGGATCAACCGGCCCGCCTTGACGTCGATGGCGTCGGTCGGCTCGTGGGCGCCCACACCGTCGTGATCCCCGGGCTGGCCGTCATGGCTGGCCCGGGCGTCCAGCAACAGCCCCTCGATCTCCGCCCGCGTTACGACGCCCGCCTCGAGCAGGGCGATGATCAGGGATTCGAGCAGGGACAAGGCGGCACGGGCGGCGGCGCGGTCGTCCGCCACCGTCCGCTTCCCTCCCGTCCGCGCTTGGCCCCCACCGGCCGGGTCACTCATCCATGCCACCTCCGGCCGGCGCTACCCCTTCCCTCCGGGGTCCGTCTCGGCCACCACGCACGCCTTTGAAGTACGACAACAGGCCGGCGGCTACTTTGTCCCTAGCACTAAATTCGCTGTGGCCGGTCTTCTATTCACATTTGTTAAGGAGCAGCGGGACCGGCACGTCCATATTGCGGCACCGGGTCTTCGGCCCGCGCCATCAAGAACTTAGTTAAAACTGTCCGGACGCAGGGACCTGATGCCTACGAAGACGAGCCCGCTCATCAAGAAGATCGAGGCGGTGGTTCCCCTTCAAACGGACGAGCGCGACTTCATCGCGGAACTTGAGCGCGACAGAAGGACAGTCTCCGCCCGTACCGACTTGGTGAAGCAGGGGGAAAAATATCCCGGCGTCGGCATCCTGCACAGCGGCTGGGCGATCCGATACAAGTCCTTGTCCGACGGGCGCCGGCAGATCGTGAATTTTCTCCTTCCGGGAGATGCTTTCGGCCTGTTCGCCAATCTGTTCGAGCTGTCCGACCATTCGGTGGCGACCCTGACGGATGCCAGCCTCTCGGTCTTCTCGCCCGACCTGGTGGCGGAGATGTACCGCAAGCACCCCAAGCTGGCCGCCGCCTTCGCCTGGTTCAGCGCGCGCGAGGAGGCGATCATCGCCGAGCGCGCCACCGGCCTCGGCCAGCGCACCGCCTTCGAGCGGATGGCGCACATGCTGCTGGAGCTGCTGAAGCGGCTGGAGGTCGTGTCGCTCGCCAACGACAACAAGTTCGAGCTGCCCGTCACCCAGGAAATCCTGGCCGACACGCTGGGCCTCAGCCTGGTCCACGCCAACCGCACCATGCGCAAGCTGCGCGAGAGCGGGCTGATCGAGATCGAGGGGCAGAACATCTTCCTGCGCGACGTGAGGGCGCTGGCGGACGTCGCCGATTTCGACGACCTCTACCTCTACCTGCAGCGGATGAGCAAACAGGCGGTCAAGCGCTTCTCCGAAGCGGTGTGAGCGCGGTCACAGGCGGATCGGGCGACCGGGATCAGCATCCCCCCGCCCTGAAACGAATGAAACCGGGGCGGATGGTCCCGAACCGGACGGGGGATTGGCGATGCCGAGCGGTGCCAAGCGCGTGCTCATCGTCGAGGACGAATTCCTGATCGCGCTGAACCTGTGCGACCTCGTCTCAAGGCTCGGCCACGAGCCGGTGGGACCCGTGCGTTCGGTTCGGGAAGCGTTGGAGATGCTGTCGAGCCGGGTTCCGGACAGCGCCCTTCTGGACTGCCGCTTGGCCGACGGGCTCTCCGCCGCCGTGGCCGAGGCGCTGCGCGCCCGCCGAGTGCCCTTCGCCTGGCTGACCGGCTATGAGGAGACGGACCTGCCGGCCCCGGGCGAACCGGTGCTGCGCAAGCCCGTCACCGCCGAGGATCTGACCGGGGCGCTGACCGCCATGCTGGACGGCGTCTCGTAGACGGCTTCCGTAGGTCGCATGGAGGCGGAGCCGCAATGCGACACCCTCGGCGGGGCACGTCGCATTACGCCTGCGGCTCCATGCGACCTACGAATCGTCCCACTCACCAGCCCTCGGCCCGGAACCGCACCTTCCCGTCCACCAGGGTCAGCAGCGGCTTGGCCGTGAGGATCTCCGCCTCCGGCACTTTCATCAGGTCGGTGGCGAAGACGGTCAGGTCGGCGCGTTTGCCCACCCTGATGCTGCCGAGGTCCGAGTCCTGGAAGGCGGCCACGGCCGGCCACAGCGTCAGCATCTTCAGGGCCGTCGCCCGGTCCACCGCCTGCTCCGGGTGCCAGCCGGGGCCCTGGAAGCCCTTCAGGTCCTTGCGCGCCACGGCGGCGTAGAACTCGATGCGGGGGTCGCCGCGCTCCACCGGCGCGTCGGAGCCGCCGGCGACGATGCCGCCCTGCGCCACCAGCGACCGCCAGGCATAGGCGCCGCCCAGCCGGTCCAGCCCCAGCCGCGCCGGGGCGAAGTGCAGGTCGCCGACGGCGTGGCTCGGCTGCATGGAGGGGATGACGCCCAGCGTCTTGAACCGGGGGATGTCGGCCGGGTCGACGATCTGGGCGTGCTCCACCCGCCAGCGCGGGTCGGCGACGGCGCGGCGCGCGGCCGGCACGGCCTTGAAGGCCTCTTCGTACCAGTCCAGCACCAGCCGGTTGGCGCGGTCGCCGATGGCATGGGTGTTGACCTGGATGCCGCGCTCCAGCGCCGCCGTCAGGAAGGGCATCAACTCCTCGCGGCTCGCCAGCAGCAGGCCGCGCGTGTCGGCATCCTCGTACCGCTCCAGCAGCGCCGCCCCGCGCGAGCCCAGCGCACCGTCGACATAGAGCTTTACCGACCGCGTCACCACCAGCCCGTCGGCCGAGGCGCGGGCGCCCTCGCGCACCAGCCGCTCGCCCTGGATGCGGGCCACGGAGTTGTAGACCCGCAGCGGCAGCGCGCCTTCTCCCGCCATGCGTTCCAGCAGCGCCACGTCCTCCAGCTCGATGCCCATATTGTGCAGGCCGGTCCAGCCCTGGGCGGCGTAGACCCTGGCGCCGATCCCGTAGGCGCGGCGGCGCTGGGCCTCGTCCGGTTCGCGCTGCAGCCGGGTCACCAGCGGCATGGCGGCGTCGATCAGCATGCCCGTGGGCTCGCCCGCCCCATCCTTCAGGATCTCGCCGCCGCTGGGCGCCGCCGTGGCGCGGGTGATGCCGGCCAGCTCCAGCGCGCGTGAGCTGGCGACCAGCGCGTGCCCGTCGGCGCGCATCAGGATCACGGCACGGCCCGGCGCCGCGGCGTCGAGGTCCTGGCGGGTGGGGAAGCGCTTCTCCGGCCAGTGCGTCTCGATCCAGCCGCGGCCGGCGACGATTCCGCCCGCCGGCACGCCCCGGGCGGCCTCGGCGACCTTCGCCGCCAGCTCGGCCAGCGAGGCGGTGCCTTCCAGGTTCAAGGTGATCTCGCGCTCGCCGATGCCGCGCAGATGCGCGTGGGCGTCGGTGAAGCCGGGATAGAGCGCCGCCCCCCGGAGATCAATGATGGTCGTGGCGGGACCCTTCAGCGCCTCGGCGCCCCGGCGGTCGCCGGCATGCACGATGCGGCCGGCCGCCACCGCCACGGCCTCGACCATGGGGGCCGTATCCTCGGCCGTGTGGATGGGGCCGCCCCACAGGATGAGGTCGGCCGGTGCCGCCAGCGCCCGTCCCGACAGCAGCGCCGCCAGCGCCGCGACCGCCATCCACATCCGCATGGTTCCCTCCACCCGATTCTTGGGGGGGCACCTTAACCATGCCGCCGGTTGTGGGAAAGCGCCGTCGGACTCGTCTCGGACGCGCCGGGGAACCTGACCGAGTCGCAGGTGGCAGGGCCGCAGATTAGCGGGTCTTAGTCCGATCGGAGGGATCACCGGGTCATACCACCCCAAAATCGCGCGCAACAATGGGAGTCAACGGGCGCTTCCGGACGCAAAGTTTTGCACACCCGGCGAAGCGCCCCCGACCGAGTCGCTGTCAAGCCGAATATTCCCTTTTGTGACTCATCCGTGTCCCCTTGACAGAAAAAACATCGGCCTGTTTCAAAGACTTAGCTTTTTCTGCCTAATTTTTGTGCAGAACGCTGAATCCCTTGCGGACTCTGGCCCCGCACACGTCAGCAGGTGGGTTGTCCCATGACTTATCCACAGGAATCGTGGATTTCCATCCGGGTTCTCCACCGATCGGATTAGACCGGCCAGAGTCGGCCGTTCGGCAGGGGACTATGCCCGGGCCGGACGAGCGCCACGCCCGTTCCTATGCCGATTGACCGGAGCCGCCGGATCGCCAACATGTCGGCCATGACCGAGGACACGATTCCGCAGACCGCCCCCGAGGAGGCCGCCGCGACCCCGACCGCCGCTGCGGCGAAGCCGCGCAGGCGCACCGTCGCCGACCTGAACCGGGGCGTGGAGACGATCCGGGGCTATCTGCGCACCCTGCCCGGCACGCCCGGCGTCTACCGCATGATGAACGGCGAGGGCGACGTCCTCTATGTCGGCAAGGCGCGCAGCCTGAAGAAGCGCGTCGCCAACTACACCCTGCCGGCCAAGCAGCCCGTGCGCATCCAGCGCATGATCTCGGAAACGGTGTCGATGGAGTTCATCACCACCCACACCGAGGTCGAGGCGCTGCTGCTGGAGAGCAACCTCATCAAGCGGCTGATGCCGCGCTACAACGTGCTGCTGCGGGACGACAAGGCGTTCCCGCACATTATGATCACCCGCGACCACCCCTATCCCGCCCTGACCAAGCACCGGGGAGCGCGCGACCAGAAGGCGGACTATTTCGGCCCCTTCGCCTCGGCCGGGGCGGTGAACCGCACCATGACCGCCCTGCAGCGCGCCTTCATGCTGCGCAACTGCGCCGACGGCGTCTTCTCCAGCCGCACGCGGCCCTGCCTGCAGCACCAGATCAAGCGCTGCACCGCGCCCTGCGTCGGCCGCGTCTCGGAAGAGGAGTATGCCGGCCAGGTGCGCGAGGCGGTGGACTTCCTGTCGGGCCGCAGCAGCGACATCCAGCGGCGCCTGGCCGATTCGATGATGCAGGCCTCCGAGTCGCTGGACTTCGAAGCCGCCGCCCGCTTCCGCGACCGCATCCGGGCGCTGACCGCCATCCAGGCGCACCAGGACATCAACGTGCCCGGCGTGGAGGATGCCGACGTGGTGGCCGGCTTCCAGGAGGGGGGATCCACCTGCATCCAGGTCTTCTTCTTCCGCGGCGGGCGCAACTACGGCAACCGCGCCTATTTCCCCAGCCACGACAAGAACCAGGACGCGGCGGAGGTGATGGCCGCCTTCGTCGCCCAGTTCTACGAGAACAAGGCGGCGCCCGGGCTGGTGCTGGTCAGCGAGGAGCTGCCGGAGCAGGAGCTGCTGGCCGAGGCGCTGTCGATGCGCGCCGGCCACAAGGTGGACATCCAGGTGCCCAAGCGCGGCGACAAGCGCCGGCCGATCGACCACGCGCTTACCAACGCCCGCGAGGCGCTGGGGCGCCGCATGGCCGAGACCGGCAGCCAGGCGAAGCTGCTGGCCGGCGTCGCCGAGGCGTTCGGGCTGGATGCCCCGCCCAAGCGCATCGAGGTCTACGACAACAGCCACATCCAGGGCACCAACGCCGTCGGCGGCATGATCGTGGCCGGGCCGGAAGGCTTCATGAAGAACGCCTACCGCAAGTTCAACATCCGCACCGCCGGCGCGGGCGGCGACGACTACGCCTCGATGCGCGAGGTGCTGACCCGCCGCTTCGAGCGCGCGCTGAAGGACGATCCGGAGCGCGACCAGGGCGCCTGGCCGGACCTGGTGCTGATCGACGGCGGCGAGGGCCAGCTCAAGGTGGCGACCGAGGTCTTCTCGGAACTGGGCATCGACGACGTGCCCTATGTCGCCATCGCCAAGGGGCTGCAGCGCGACGCCGGCAAGGAGCGCTTCTTCATGCCGGGCCGCCCGCCCTTCGGCATGGACGCCAAGGACCCGGTCCTCTACTTCCTCCAGCGCCTGCGCGACGAGGCGCACCGCTTCGCCATCGGCACCCACCGGGCCAAGCGGGAGAAGGCGCTGGGCGTCTCGCCGCTGGACGAGATCCAGGGCATCGGACCGAGGCGCAAGAAGGCGCTGCTGCTGCACTTCGGCTCCGCCCGCGCCATCAGCCGCGCCGGGCTGAACGACCTGATGAATGTCGAGGGCATCTCGGCGTCGGTGGCCAAAATCATCTATGACCACTTCCATCCGGACGGTTAGGATGCGCGGCGACGGCCAAGCGGGGCGAAAACCGCCGGCCGGTGCGCCCGGGTGATCATGCTGACCAGTCTGCCGAACCTCCTGACCCTATCCCGCATCGCCGTGATCCCGGTGATCCTGGGCCTGCTGTTCATCCCGGAGGCGTGGGCCGCCTGGACCTGCTGCGTGCTGTTCGCGCTGGCCGGCTTCACCGACTGGGTCGACGGCTACCTGGCCCGCGCTTGGCACGAGGAGTCGGTCATCGGCCGCTTCCTCGACCCCATCGCCGATAAGCTGCTGGTCGCGGCCGTGCTGTTCGTGCTGGTGGCCGTGGACAAGATCGAGGACAGCTCCGTGCTGCCCGCCGTCATCATCCTGCTGCGCGAGGTCATGGTGTCGGGCCTGCGCGAATATCTGGCCGGCCTGCGCATCTCGGTCCCGGTCAGCCGCCTTGCCAAATGGAAGACGGCGATCCAGATGGTCGCCATCGGCGTTCTGATCGTGGGCGACGACGGGCCGGACTTTCTGCCGGTGACGCTGATCGGCGACGTCGGCCTGTGGGCGGCGGCGATCCTGACGCTGGTCACCGGCTGGGACTATCTGCGCGCGGGGCTGAAGCACATGCTGGAGCCGTCGCGCGGCGTTTGAGAGAGGTTCTTCCCGTGAAGCTGCTCTACTTCGCCTGGCTGCGCACCCGCATCGGCCGCTCCGAGGAGGATCTCGACCCGCCGGCCGAGGTGCGCGACGTCGCCGGGCTGGTGGAATGGCTGAAGGGCCGCGGCCCCGGCTATGCCGACGCGCTGGCGAACGTCTCGGTGGTCAAGGTGGCGGTGAACCAGGAATACGTTCCCTTCTCCCACCCGGTGCGGCCGGGCGACGAGGTCGCGCTGTTCCCGCCCGTCACCGGCGGCTGAGGCGCGCCATGGCAGTTCGTGTCCAGGCGGAGGATTTCGACATCGGCGCCGAGCTGGATGCGCTGACCCGGGGCAATCCCTCGATCGGCGGCCTGTGCAGCTTCGTCGGGCTGGTGCGCGACATGGCGGGCGGCGAGACGGTCGGCGCCATGACGCTGGAGCATTATCCCGGCATGACCGAGCGCCAGCTGGAGGCGATCGAGGCGGAGGCGCGCGCGCGCTGGCCGCTGGACGCCACGCTGGTGATCCACCGCTACGGCCGGCTGGAGCCCGGCGACCGCATCGTGCTGGTGGCCTGCGCCAGCGCCCACCGCGCCGCCGCTTTCGAGGCCTGCTGGTTCCTGATGGACTGGCTGAAGACCAGAGCTCCCTTCTGGAAGCTTGAGGAGACAGGGACGGGCGCCCGCTGGGTCGAGGCCAAGGACAGCGACGACGATGCTGCCGCGCGCTGGGGAACTACTCCTTAGTTCCGAGACCCACCGCTTCCTTTCACCCACTCTTGCGAATCGCGCAGGCGACAGGGCGCCCGCTCCCCGCTAGGATAGCACCAAGGGAGAGGGAAAACGCCTCACATGCCAGCAGCGATACGTGCTCCGGTGCTAGAATCGTCACGAGTTCTCGTGATCGACGACAGCCGGACGAACCTTCATTTCATTGGTGATCTGCTGCGGCAGGCCGGCTACGGCGCCGTGGAGACTCTGGCCGACCCGCGCGAAGCCTTGCGCGCCTGCAAGGAGTTCCGGCCGGACGTCCTCATCCTCGACTATGTCATGCCGCACCTGGACGGCCTCGGGGTGATGGAGGCGCTGGAGGCGGCCGACCTCGCCCCCCGGCCGGCCGTGCTGATGCTGACCGGCAAGTCCGAGCGCGACCTGCGCGTCGCGGCGCTGGAACGCGGCGCCAACGACTTCGTCAGCAAGCCCTGCGACCGGCACGAGCTGCTGGCGCGCGTCGCCAACCTCGCCCAGATGCAGTATCTGCGGCGCCAGCTGCTTGAGCAGAACCAGCGGCTGGAGGCGGTCGTGGCGGAGCGCACCGCCCGGCTGCAGGAGGCGATCGACGTGCTGCGCCAGGCCGAGACCCGGCTGGAGACGCAACTCGCGCGGTCCGAGCAGCGCAACCGCGACAAGAGCGAGTTCCTGGCGAACGCCGCGCATGAGCTGCGCACCCCGCTGAACGCCGTCATCGGCTTCGCCGAGCTGCTGCGCGCCCAGGTGCACGGGCCGGTAGGCGATCCGCGCTATGTCGAGTACGCCGGCGACATCCACCAGGCCGGCACCCACCTGCTCGACCTGGTGGAGGGCACGCTGGACCTCGCCAAGGCCGAGTCCGGCAAGGGCCGGCTGGAGATCCGCAGCGTCGATGTCGGCCGCGTCGTCTCCGACAGCGTGCGCCTGCTGCGCACCCTGGCGGAGGGCAGCGGCGTCATCCTGAACGTCGATGTGCCGGCGACGCCGCTTACCATCCGCACCGATCCGGAGAAGGTCCGTCAGATCGTGCTGAACCTCGCCTCCAACGCGGTCAAGTTCACGCCCAAGGGCGGGCGCGTGACGGTCGAGGTGAAGCCGGAGACGGACGGCGGCGCGCTGATCCTGGTGGTGCGCGACACCGGCGTCGGCATGGCGCCGCAGGACCTCGCCACCGCCATGAAGCCCTTCGGCCAGGTGCGCGGCGCCAGCCCCCATGCCGGCCACAAGGGCACCGGCCTCGGCCTGCCGCTGACCCGCCGCTTCGTCGAGATGCTGGGCGGCAGCATGGAGATTTCCTCCACCCCCGGCGCCGGCACCACCGTCACCATCCGCCTGCCCCCCGACCCGGTGGCGAACGCGGATGCGCCGGCGGTTGAGGCGGCGGTGGGGTGATGATTTTTATCCTTCTCCCCTTGCGGGAGAAGGATGGGGCCCCAAGCCATGGCTTGGCGAGGATGAGGGGTGGACCGGGCGGCAGCCCGGGCCTTCTCGACGGGTGGTCCTGGGACAACGGTTGAGAACGTCAGCCCAAGGGCTGCCGCCCCCTCACCCTCCCACGCTCCGCGCGGGTCCCATCCCTCTCCCGCAGGGGGAGAGGGATAAACAATAGAAAAGGCCCCGGGGCTTCCCCCGGGGCCTTGCTCATTCCGTTCCCGGAACGATGCCTTACTCGGCGGCCTTCACGTCCAGACGGCCGCGAACCAAATCGTCATAGTCCTGCACCAGAGTGCGGCAGACCTCGCCCGGGGTGTATTTGATGTCGTCGATCTGGCCGACCGGCGTCACCTCGGCGGCGGTGCCGGTCAGGAAGATCTCCTGGGCGTTCTTCAGCTCGTCCGGGAAGATCGCCCGCTCGACCACCTTGTAGCCCCGGCGCTTGGCGAGGTCGATAACGGTGCGGCGCGTGATGCCGTCCAGGAAGCAGTCCGGCGTCGGCGTGTGGATGACGCCGTCGACCACCATGAAGAAGTTGGCGCCCGTCGCCTCGGCCACTTGGCCCCGGTAGTCCAGCATCAGCGCGTCCTGCAGGCCCTGGTTCTCCGCCCAGTGCTTGCTCAGCGTGCAGATCATGTAGAGGCCGGCGGCCTTGGAGCGGGTCGGCGCCGTGTCGGGGGCCGGGCGCTTCCAGGGCGAGGTCTTGATCTTGATGCCGGCCATCTTCGCCTCGGGCGAGAAGTAGCTCGGCCAGGCCCAGACGGCGATGGCGAGGTGGATCTTGTTGGCCTGGGCGGCGACGCCCATCATCTCGCTGCCGCGCCAGGCGACCGGGCGCACATAGGCGTCGGTCAGGTTGGTCGCCTTCACCGTGTCGATGGTGGCGCGGTCGATCTCCTCGACCGAGTAGGGGATCTTGAAGCCCAGCAGCTCGGCGCTGTCGATCAGGCGCTGCGAGTGCTCGCGCAGCTTGAAGACGTTGCCGTTGTAAACCCTCTCCCCTTCGAATACACAGCTGCCGTAATGCAGCCCGTGCGTCAGCACGTGGATCTTGGCGTCGCGCCACGGCACCATCTCGCCGTCGAACCAGATGACGCCGTCGCGGTCGTGAAAGGGGATGATGGACATCTTGGGGCCGTTTCCTTGGTCTGTCTCCCGCCGGGTTCCAACGTCGCCGCCTTTGCGGAAACAATTTGTCCCAGCCGGGTCGTTTTACGATACGATCCAACCCGGAAATGTCAACATGGCTGACGTACTTCCATGACCGACGTCAAGACCGGGGTGAACCCGCTGTTCCTTCGCGAGGAGGAGCTGCGTCAGGCGATCGAGCTCCTGTACTTCGCCTACCGGGACTTTACCGCCGAACCCGACGCGATGCTCGCAAAAATCGGCCTTGGCCGCGCGCATCACAGGGTCATCTATTTCGTGGGGCGGCACCCGCAGATCACCGTGACCGAGCTGCTGGCGATCCTGCGCATCACCAAGCAGAGCCTGTCGCGGGTGCTGCAGGACCTGGTGCGCGAGGAGTTCGTGGTGCAGCGCCAGGGCACCCGCGACCGCCGCCAGCGCCTGCTGGAGCTGACGCCCAAGGGGGTGGAGCTGGAGCGGCAGCTGTCGGAGAACCAGCGCCAGCGCATCGCCCGCGCCTACCGCCGTGCCGGCGCCGAGGCGGTGGAGGGCTTCCGCACCGTGATGCTGGGCATCGTGGACGAGGAGGACCGCGCCAAGTTCGCGCCGCCCAAGCCGCCCGTGCCGGGGCCGCGCCGTTGAGCGCCCGACCTTGAGTTCCGTGTTATGATCCGTCTCCCTTTGCCCATGGGGTCGAGCCGGTGAGCGAGGACCTTCCGCATATCCTGGTCGTTGACGACGACACCCGCCTGCGCGAGGCGCTCAGGCGCTATCTGGCGCAGAGCGGCTTCATGGTCAGCACCGCCGGCAATGCGTCCGAGGCGCGCGCCCGGCTGGAGGCGCTGAGCTTCGACCTGCTGGTGCTGGACGTCATGATGCCCGGCGAGAGCGGGCTGGAGCTGACCCGGTCCTTGCGCGCCCAGGGACGCGTGCCGATCCTGCTGCTGACCGCGCGCGGCCAGCCGGACGACCGCATCGCCGGGCTGGAGGCGGGTGCCGACGACTATCTGGCCAAGCCCTTCGAGCCGCGCGAGCTGGTGCTGCGCATCAACTCCATCCTGCGCCGCGTGCCCCGCCCCCAGGCGTTGGCGGCCGAGGTGCGGCTGGGGCGCTGGCTGTTCGACCCGCAGCGCGAGGAGCTGCGCGACGGCGAGACGCTGGTCCGCCTCACCACCGCCGAGTCCGCCCTGCTGAAGGTGCTGGCGGCCGAGCCCGGCATCGTGCTGACCCGCGAGGAACTGGTGCAGCGCGCCAAGGTGGACGGCAATGCCCGCACCATCGACGTGCAGGTCACCCGCCTGCGCCGCAAGATCGAGGAGGATCCGCGCATGCCGCGCTATCTCCACACGGTCCGCGGCGAGGGCTACGTGCTGAGGCCCGACTGATGGGAGTCAGACTGGGATGAGCGTCGTCGGCGAGCGCATCGCGCGGGCGGCGGCGGCACGGCGGCCCCGCCCCTTCCGCTTCCTGAAGCGCTTCCTGCCGCGCACCCTGTTCGGCCGCTCGCTGCTGATCATGATGACGCCCGTGGTGCTGGCCCAGGCCATCGCCACCTTCGTCTTCTACGACCGGCACTGGGACACGATGACCAACCGGCTGGCCTTCGCGGTCGCCGGCGAGATCGCCATGATCATCGAGGAGATCGAGCGCGACGCCACGTCCGACGAGCGGGCCGACACGCTGGCCCGCGCCGCCGGCACGGTCGATCTGGCGCTGACCTGGCTGCCCGGCGAGGAGCTGCCGCCCCGCCAGCGCCTGCGCGGCACGCTGGAGCACACGCTGGCGCGCGCCCTGGACGAGCGGGTGCGGCGGCCCTGGCGCATCGACACCAACGTCGCCCATGAATGGTACGAGATCCGGGTGCAGATGCCGGACGGGGTGCTGTCGATCATGTCGCCGGAGCGGCGCCTGTTCAGCTTCACCTCCTACCTCTTCATCATGTGGATGATCGGCAGCTCGCTGGTGTTGGTCACCATCGGCATCCTGTTCATGCGCAACCAGATCCGCCCGATCCGCCGCCTCGCCAGCGCCGCCGACGCCTTCGGCAAGGGGCGCGACGTGCCGGACTTCCGGCCGGAGGGGGCGGCGGAGGTGCGGCAGGCCGCCACCGCCTTCCTGCTGATGCGAGAGCGCATCCAGCGCCAGATCAGCCAGCGCACCGAGATGCTGGCCGGCGTCAGCCACGACCTCCGCACGCCCTTGACCCGCATGAAGCTGGAACTCGCCATGCTGCCCGAGGGGCCGGAGGTGGAGGAGCTGCGCGCCGACGTCGTCGAGATGGAGACGATGATCGAGGGCTATCTCGCCTTCGCCCGCGGCGCCGGGGCCGAGCCGGCGCAGCCGACCGACCTGGGCCGGCTGGTGGCCGAGGCCGTGGTCAACGCCCGGCGCGAGGGCGCCGTGGTCGCGGGCGAGACCTATCCGGAGGAGCCGCTGGTGCTGGCGCTGAGGCCGAACGCGCTGAAGCGCTGCCTGGGCAACCTGCTGGCCAACGCCCACCGCTATGGCGGCACCATCCGCGTGACGCTGCGGCGCGACGGGCTGGCGGCGGAGATCGTCATCGACGATGACGGCCCCGGTATCCCCCCGGCCATGCGCGAGGAGGTCTTCCGCCCCTTCCTGCGGCTGGAGGACAGCCGCAACCCCGAGACGGGCGGCGTCGGCCTCGGCCTCGCCATCGCCCGCGACGTGGCGCGCGGCCATGGCGGCGACGTGCTGCTGGGCGACAGCCCCCAGGGCGGCCTGCGCGCCGTCCTGCGGCTGCCGGTCTGAGATGGCATTCGCAAGAATTTCCCGTGACGGTGCGCCAGGGGGAGTTGTCGCCGGCCCCGGTTGAGGCCACAGTCATTCCGTCACATGATCCGGGACACCATGAGCCGCCCTCTACCGAGCTTCGGCCGCCGCGGACTGCTGGCACTGCCGCTGCTGCTGCTCGCGCCTCCGGCGCGGGCGGAGGACTGGGACGTGCTGGTGAACCATGTCGGTCCCGAGGGCTGGCCGCCCTACTATTATGGCGAGGCGGCCGGCGGCGGCATTGCGCTCGACCTGCTGGCGGAGATCGCGCGCCTCAGCGGCATCCGGATCGAGACACGCTACGTGCCGATGAAGCGGGGCTTCGTCCAGTTCCGCCAGGGCATCCTGACGCTGGAGACGCTGGTCGCCGACCATTGGCGCCGCGGCACCGAGATCGAGCAGCTGATCGTCTATTCCGACCCGCTGATGCAGGGCGAGGAGGTGCTGCTGTTCACGCCCGGCCGGGCCTTCCCCGTCTCCGGCCCCGGCGACCTGGCGGGCCGCGAGGTCGCCACCATCCGCCACTACAGCTATGCCGGCATCGACGGCGCCCGCCGGGTGGACATGCCGCAGGAGGCGACGCTGGTGGTCAGCGTCGCCAAGGGCGTCGTGCCGGTCGGGATCGTGGAGCGCAACGTGGGCCGCCACATCGCCCGCAGCATGGGCTTGGCGGTCGAGTTCGGGCCGGTGCGTGACAGCTACGCCTACCGGCTGGGCGTGCACCGCGACAAGGCGCATCTGCTGCCCCGGCTGAACGCGGCCATCCGTCGGCTGCGCGACGAGGGCGGGGTGGAGCGTATCGTCGAGCGCCATCTGGGCCCGTCAGGCGCGGGCGACGGCAGCCTCGCCCGCCGGCGTTGAGGCGCCGTCGCGGCCCCCGGGCCAGCGCAGCTCCACCCGGGTTCCCGGCCGGTTGTCCTGCACGGCGAGCGTGCCGTGCAGCTGCGCCGCCAGCGCCTCCAGCATGCGCATGCCCAGACCCGAGCCGGACGTGGCCTTGGCGCCGGGCCCGATGCCCCGGTCGGCCACCGCCAGGCTGAAACCGTCCCCCTCCCGTCGGAAGGTGACGGTGACGGTGCCGGCGCCGCCCTGGGGATAGGCGTACTTGGCGGCGTTTGTGACCAGCTCGTTCACCACCAGCCCCAGCGGCACGACCATGTCGGTCGGCAGCAGCGCCTCGTCCCCCTCCACCTCGATCGAGGACACGCTCTCCGGCAGCGAGGCCATGAGGTCGCCGCACAGCGCCTGGAGATAAGCCCGGAACTCCACCCGGCGGACGTCGTGGCCCTTGTAGAGGCGACGGTGGACCTCGGCGACGCTGATCACCCGGCCGCGCGCCTCCTCCAGCTTGTCGCGCACCCGCTCGTCGGTCTCGCGGGTGCGCTGCATGGTCAGCAGGTTGGAGATGAGTTGCAGCGAGTTGGCGACGCGGTGGTTCACCTCCTTGAACAGCACGTCCTTGCCGTGCAGCGCCTCCTCCAGCGCCCGCAGCGTCGCGGCCTGCTCGGCCGTGCGCTCGGCGACGCGCTCCTCCAACCGCTCGTTGGCCTCGATCAGCTGGGCCTGCGCCCGCTCGGCCCGCCGGGCGCGCTGCAGGGCGGTGAAGCCCAGGAAGGCCAGCGCCAGCGTCGCCGGCGCCGCGAACAGCGCGTACAGCGCCACGGTGCGCCGCCACGCCGCCCAGGCCGACTCGACGCTCAGGCCGACGGTGACGTAGACCGGATAGGTGCCGACGCGGCGGTAGGCGTGCAGCCGCTCCACCCCGTCCAGCTGCGACACCACCCGGTAGGTGCCGCTGTCGGCCCGGGCGATGCCGCGCATGATGCCGCTGCTGGGCGAGAAGCGGTCGTTGCCGCCCTTCACCGGCGGGTCGCGGGCCAGGATGACGCCGTCGGCGCGCACCACCGTGATGGAGGCCTGCGGGTCCAGTTCCAGCGAGCGGTAGAAGTCGGTGAGATATTCGGGCGAGGCGACCAGGAACGGCGTCGGCGCGCCTTCGGCGACGGGATGGGAGAGGAGGAAGCCGCTGGGCCCGGCCGCCGCCGGCGCGCCGACGCGGATGCCGGACCCGGGCACCGACTGCCAGACCCGGCCCGACAGGTCGGCGGCGCGATCCTCCCCCGCCAGGCTGGTGACCGCCTGCCCGTCCGGCCCGATGGCGCCCAGCGCGGCGACCTGGGGATGCCGCTCCTTGAGGTCGGCGAGGCTCTGCCGAAGGACTTCCGAGACGCGCGCCTCCTCCCATCCCAGCCCCCGCATCTGCAGCGCCGCCTGCGCCAGGATCAGCTCCTGGGTCTCGAAAACCTTCAGCAGATGCTCGTGCAGCAGGGCGGCGGCGCCGACCGACCGGTTCTGCACCTCCGCCACCACCTGCCGGTGCGCCTGCACGATCGCCAGGCCGAACAGCGCCAGCGGCAGCAGCACGCAGGCCGCGATCAGGGCGCGGAGGATGGAGGTGGCCCGGGTGGTGGCCTGGGAGGCGGGCATCCGGCGTGGGATCCGGTTCGGAAAAAGTTTCGCGGTGCAAAGCTATCCGGCAGCGGGGGGCCCGCGTCCACCCCCCTTCCGGCTTATGACCGCCGCAAGAGCGCCCGGAAACGCGAAAGGGCCGCCTCCTCGCGGAAGCGGCCCCTTGTCTGCTGCCGTCAGGGACGGGAGCTTACTTCTTCGGCTGCGCCTTGGCGATGGCCGACTTCACTTCCTCGATGCTCTCCTTGACGCGGTTGGAGAGCACGTCGGCGGCCTCGCTGTTGGACTTCGCGACCATCTCGGCGAGCTCCTTCATGTTCGCCAGCGCCTTCTCGAAGGCGGTCTTGGCGAGCTCGGCCTGCTTGGAGACCTTGTCCTCGGGGGTGCCGGCGGCGACCATCTCGGACATCATGGAGGAGGCCTCCTCCATGGTCTGGCGCAGGATCTCGGCCTGGCGGCGCATCACGGCCTGCACGCCCTCGACGGCCAGCTGGTTGGCGGCGGTCAGCGCCTCGATGTTCTTGCGCTGGGCGGCCATCATCGCCTCGACGTCGACGCCGGGGACCTTGTAGTCCGCCATCATCTTGGTCAGGTCCATCTTGGTGAAGTCGGCGAACTTCGACGGGTCCATGAACTTGGTCATGTCGAACTTGGACATGTCGAGGTCCATGAACGGATACTTGGTCTTGTTGGCAGCGGCCATGATGGTGTCCCCCGGATAGGCGCTTGTGCAGCGCAGCATGCGATGAGCGCAATATGCTTATCGTTTAGGCACCCGTCAACGGATTTTGTGCAGCGCAGCAAAATGTCCGGACAAGCGCCGGCTGGAGCACCGGGTGAGGGTCTCCGCCCCTACTCCGCCGCCGCCGCCCCGTGCCGGAAACCGCGGTTGCCGGGGATGAACCGGGACAGGCCGCGGACGCTGTTGGACAGCTCCTCCGCCTGCCGCAGCCGGGCGTCCAGCGCGGCCATGGTCCTGGCCAGGTCGGGGCTGTCGTCCTCGAACCAGACGCGCAGGACGGAGAGGTGGACCAGCAGCAGGCCGCGCGCCTGCGCCATGCCCCAGAGGCCCGAGGAGCCGACCCGCGCCGTCTCCAGCATCCAGTCCATCGAGCGGCGCAGCTGCCGCGCGGTGCCCAGCGCCGAGAGCGGGTCGGCGCCCACATCGCGGGCGACGGCGCGCAGCCCCTCGCGGTAGGGCACCAGCGCGTCGAAGCGGCGCATCATCACGTCGAACAGCCGGTCGCGCGGCCGCTCGTCGGCATCGGCCGGGCCGCCGGCCAGCACGGCCTCGTCCACCCGCCGCGCCAGCCCGTCCAGCAGCGCGCCCTTGGACGGGTACTGCCGGCGCAGCTCGTTCAGCGACAGCCCCACCCGTCCGGCGATGTCGGCCATGCCGATATCGCGCCAGCCCCGCTCGGCCGCGAGGTCCAGCGCCGCCCGGATCGGATCGGGTGCCTCCTGCTTCTTCCTGCGCGTGCCCTTGGTCGCCATGGTCGTCCTCTGCAGCTGCTCGGGAGGAATATGGGTGCGGGCGGGTGGTTCTTCTATCCTGCATGCACTAGCATTGCACGCCACCATCATTCTGCTACCCTCGATATATATACCGTCATCCCGGCGAAAGCCGGGACCCAGGGGTTGCAGCGCTCGACCTCAATGCAGAGGTGCCGGATGGAGAAGCTGTTCTTCGTCTATATCCTCGCCAGCCGTCGCAACGGCACGCTCTATATCGGCATTACCTCGGACCTTTCGCGCCGCGTTTACGAACATCGGGTTGGCGCAATCGAGGGCTTCACCAAGCAGTACGGCGTAAAGATGCTCGTCCACTACGAAGTTTTCGAGGCGGCTGAGTATGCAATCGCCCGCGAGAAGCGGCTGAAGGAATGGCGGCGATCCTGGAAAATTGAGCTTATCGAGTCCAAGAACCCGCAGTGGAACGACCTCTACCAGACGCTGAACGGCTGGTGCCGAGCGTGCTGCATCGGCCGCATCCCGCTGCAACCCCTGGATCCCGGCTTTCGCCGGGATGACGGATTAGGGGATTCCAGCCGAGAGATTTTAACCAGCCAGCTCCCGCGACCGCCGGGTGCCCGCCGCCACGGCGCGCTCATACACAGGGGCGATGCCGTCGGGGGCCATCAGCACCTCCAGCGCGGCCTGGGTGGTGCCGTTGGGGCTGGTGACGTTGCGGCGCAGCTGCTCGGCGCTCTCGGGCGAGCGGTGCAGCAGCTCGCCGGCCCCGGCCACGGTGGCGCGGGCCAGCTGCATGGACAGGGCCTCGGGAAGGCCGGCGGCGACGCCGGCGCGGGCCATCACCTCGACGGTGAGGAAGACATAGGCCGGGCCGCTGCCGGACAGGGCGGTGACGGCGTCGATGTGGCCCTCCTCCTCCAGCCAGGCGACCTCGCCCACCGACTCCAGCAGCCGCTGCGAGAGGATGCGGCCCTCCGGCGTGACGTGGCCGTTGGCGAAGGCGGCGGAGATGCCGCGGCCGACGGCGGCGGGGGTGTTGGGCATGGCGCGCACGATGGCGGCCGAGGCGCCCAGCTGGCGCTCGAAATACTCCACCGGCTTGCCGGCGGCGATGGAGAGGAACAGCGACCGGCCGACGAAGCGGCGGTAGGCCGGCAGCACGCCGTCCATGATTTGCGGCTTCACCGCCAGGATGACGACGGCGGGGTCGAAGCCTTCGGGGATCGCCTCGGCCGAGGCGGCGTGCTCGACGCCCTCGGGCAGGCCCTGCGGCGCCTGCGGCTCCACCACCACGACCCGGCCGGCCACGCCCGCGGACACCCAGCCAGCCAGCATCGCCCCGCCCATCTTGCCGCAGCCGACGAGCAGCAGATCCGCACCCATGGAAAAGTCCCCCCGAGGTTTTTCTCAGGGGGACTTGGGTATCAGGCTTCGCCCATGGTGTCGAGAATGGCCGCGGTGACGGCCTCGGACGCGCTCTTGCCGCCCCAGATCACGAACTGGAAGGCGGGGTAATAACGCTCGCACTCGCAGAGAGCGATCTCCACGAGGTCCTCGATCTGCTCGACCGAGGCCGCGCGCGCGCCGCGCAGCAGCAGGGTCTGGCGGAACATGGGCGTGTTCTCGTCGCTGCAGACGTCGAAATGGCCCAGCCACATCTTGCCGTTCACCTCGGCCAGCAGCTCGTTCACGGCGGCCTTCCGGTTGCCCGGGACCTTCATGTCGAACTGGCAGGAGAACTGCATTGCGCTGACTTCCTTCTGCCACATGAAGAAGAGGCGGTAGTCGCACCAGCGCCCACCGATCTCGACGACCATCTCGTCGTCGCTCACGCGCTCGAAGGCCCACTCGTTCGCCGTGACGATCTCTTCGACGATGTCGAGCGGGTTATGGGTGGAAGTGGAAGTGTCGGTAGCGAGTGCCGACATGGTACGCCCTCCTGTTGCGCGCGGTGGGAAGGGGAAACCCGACCCCCGACCCGGCTTGACGGCCCAAATGTTGTGGCCGGCGTCCGTGGGGCTACTAGAATTACGGTGCCAGAAGGCATTTTGTTCCGCAACCCAATTGCCCCCCGTGCCCGGGATGGTGGCGCGATATCGCCGGCGGACGCCGAGTCGGGCGCCCGTCAAACCCTTCGGTACAAGGTTTGAACAGCGGTCCGGCGGGATCAGTCCGCGCCTGACCCGCCCGACTCAGGGGCGGAAGTGCCCCCTTTGCGGGCCGGACGCTTCGGGGCCGCCTCGGCGTGGGTAAGCTCGCGCTCGGCCATCAGCGTGGCGACCAGCGCCTCCAGCCGGGTGACCCGGTCGGCGAGATCGCCGGCGCCCGCCGCCTTCTCCTCTGCCGCCTCCTGGGCGGCGCGGGCGTTGGCGGCCATGGCCTTCACCGCCTCGAACTCGTCGCGGCCGACGACGTCCATCTGAGCGAGGATCCGCTCGAGCTGCTGGCGGAACTGCCCCTCCATTTCCGAGCGGATGCCGGTGAGGGCACCCACGGCGCCCCCGGCGAGGCGGGCGAGGTCATCCAGCAGCTTGTTGTCGACCTGCATGGTCACTTACTCCGTTACGATGCCGGGCATTATGGGGACGGGGTCCCCCGCTTGCAACCCGCCGGCGGCCGGGCGCTGCCTTGCGCCGCACCCGAGGCGCCTCCTATAAAGGCGGCTCCTCCACCCACTTCCGAGGCCCTTGATGATCCTGGTCACCGGCGGCGCCGGCTTCATCGGCTCGAACCTGGTGGCGGGGCTGGAGCGGCGCGGCCATGCCGATGTGGTCGTCTGCGACCGGCTGGGCAAGGACGATAAGTGGCGCAACCTCGCGGCCCGCGAGCTCGCCGACATCATCCCGCCCGAGCGGCTGCCGGAGTTCCTGCGCGAGCATGCCGGGGCGGTGGAGACGGTCTTCCACCTGGGCGCCATCTCGGCCACGACCGAGCGCGACGTGGACCTGATCCTGGAGAACAATCTCCGCCTGTCGCTGGACCTCTGGAACTGGTGCGCGCAGACCGGCGCCCGGCTGATCTACGCCTCCTCCGCCGCGACCTACGGCGACGGCTCGGCCGGCTTCGACGACGATTCGACGCCCGAGGGGCTGGCGAGGCTTCGCCCCCTGAACGCCTATGGCTGGTCCAAGCATTTGTTCGACCGCCGCGTCGTCAGGCTGACGGCCGACGGGCGGCGGCAGCCCCGGCAATGGGCGGGGCTGAAGTTCTTCAACGTCTACGGCCCGAACGAGTACCACAAGGGCGACATGCGCAGCGTCGTCGCCAAGCTCTACCCGCAGGTCATGGCGGGGGAGCCGGCGCGGCTCTTCGCCTCCGACCGGCCCGACTATGCCGATGGCGGGCAGATGCGCGACTTCGTCTGGGTCGGCGACTGCGTCGACGTGATGCTGTGGCTGCACGACAATCCGGGCGTCAGCGGCCTCTACAACCTCGGCACCGGGCAGGCCCGCAGCTGGAACGATTTGGCCGCCGCCCTCTTCGACGCCGCCGGCCTGCCGCCGAAGGTCGAGTACCTGGCGATGCCCGACCACCTCCGGGGCAAGTACCAGTACTTCACCGAGGCGAGGATGGACCGGCTGCGCGAGGCGGGCTACACCGCCCCCTTCACGTCCCTGGAGGAGGGGGTGCGCCGCTATGTGCGCGACTTCCTCTCCCGGCCCTCCCCCTACGCCTGAGGCCCGATGCTCGCCGCCCTCGCCTTCCCGGACATCGATCCGGTCGCCCTGCAGATCGGCCCCTTCGCGCTGCGCTGGTACGCGCTGGCCTACATCGTCGGCGTGGTGCTGGGCTGGTGGTACGCGTCCAAGCTGAACCGGCGGAAGCCCGAGCCGCTGACATCAGACCATCTGGGCGACTTCGCCAGCTGGGCGATCCTCGGCATCCTCATCGGCGGCCGGCTGGGCTCGGTGCTGTTCTACAACCTGCCCTACTATCTGGAGAACCCGCTGGAGGTGTTCTTCCTCTGGCAGGGCGGCATGTCCTTCCATGGCGGGCTGCTCGGCATCATCGCCGCCGTCATCCTGTTCGCCCGGCGCCACGGCTTCTCCCCCTTCGTCCTGGGCGACCTGGTGGCGGCCTGCGGCCCGATCGGCCTGTTCCTGGGCCGCATCGCCAACTTCGTGAATGGCGAGCTGTGGGGAAGGCAGACCGACGTCGCCTGGGCGGTGGTGTTCCCCGACCCGCGCGCCGGCGCCGTGCCGCGCCACCCCAGCCAGCTCTACGAGGCCGTGCTGGAGGGCATCGTGCTGTTCGTCGTGCTGTGGCTGCTGTCCCGCCGCCGCGAGATCATGGAGCGCCACGGCATCCTCTGCGGCGTCTTCTTCATCGGCTACGGCCTGTCGCGCATCATCGTGGAGTTCTTCCGCGAACCGGACGCCCAGCTGGGCTATCTGGCGGGCGTCTTCACCATGGGCCAGCTGCTGTCGCTGCCGATGGTGCTGGTCGGCATCTGGATGATCGCCCGCGCCAAGCCCTCGCCCGCCCCCGCCCATGCCGGCTGAGCTGGAGGAGCATCTCCGCCGCCGGATCGCGGTGGAGGGACCGCTGAGCGTCGCCGCCTTCATGGCGGACGCGCTGGGCCATCCCAAGTACGGCTACTACGTCACCCGCGACCCGCTGGGGGTGGCGGGCGATTTCACCACCGCGCCCGAGATCAGCCAGATGTTCGGCGAGCTGCTGGGCCTCTGGTGCGCCCAGGCTTGGCTATCCATGGGATCGCCCGATCCGGTGCGGCTGGTGGAGCTGGGCCCCGGGCGCGGCACGCTGATGGCGGACGCCCTGCGCGCCATGGCCAGGGTGCCTGGCCTGCATGCCGCCCTGCGCCTGCACCTGGTGGAGACCAGCCCGGCCCTGCGGCGCGCCCAAGCGGCGGCGCTGGCCGGCTTCGAGCCCAGCTGGCACGACGGGCTGGCCGAGGTGCCGGAAGGGCCGATGCTGCTGCTGGCGAACGAGTTCTTCGACGCCCTGCCCATCCGCCAGTTCGTCCGCACCGCGCGCGGCTGGGGCGAGCGCAAGGTCGGGCTGGAGGGCGACGGGTTCGGCTGGCTGGTGGACCTCGCCCCCGGCGACGCGCTGGTGCCGGTCCGGCTGCGCGCCTCGCCCGAGGGCCGCGTGGTGGAGATCGCGCCGGCGTCCATGGCGGTGGCGGCGGAGATCGGCGGGCGGCTCGCCCGCCATCCCGGGGCGGCGCTGGCGGTGGATTACGGCTATCGCGGACCGATGGCCGGGGACACGCTGCAGGCCGTGCGCCGCCATGCCTTCGCACCGGTGCTGGAGGCGCCCGGCGAGGCCGACCTCACCGCCCATGTCGACTTCGCCGCGCTCGCCGACGCCGCCCGGAGCGCCGGCTCGCAAGCCTTCGGCCCGGTCGACCAGGGCGAGCTGCTGGCGCGCCTGGGCATCCACCAAAGGGCGGCGGCGCTCAAGCGGCTTGCGAGCCCGATCCAGGCCGATGCTATAGATAAGGCCCTGAACCGTCTGGTGGCGCCCGACCAGATGGGCCGCCTCTTCAAGGGCATCGCGCTAACCAGTCCCGGCGCTCCCCCGCCGGCGGGATTCGAGAGCTGAATTGATCACACTCGGCGCCTTCAACGACCTCGCCTGCGTCCGCCACGGCTTCTTCACCCGCGCGGGCGGCGTCTCCACCGGGCTGTACGCCAGCAAGAATGTCGGCTTCGGCTCCAACGACGACCCTGTCGCGGTGACCGAGAACCGCCGCCGCTGCATGGAGTCGCTCGACCTGCCGGCCGATGCCCTGGTCACCGTCCATCAGGTCCACAGCCCCGACGTGGTGACGGTGGAGCAGCCCTTCGCCCACAAGGATGCACCCAAGGCCGACGCGCTGGTGACCAAGCGCCCCGGCGTGGCGCTGGGCATCCTGACGGCCGACTGCGCGCCGGTGCTGTTCTGCGACCCCAAGGCCCAGGTGATCGGCGCCGCCCATGCCGGCTGGAAGGGTGCCTTCGGCGGCGTGGTGGAGGGCACGGTTGCGGCCATGGAGGCGCTGGGGGCCGAGCGCGGCCGCATCGTCGCCGGCATCGGCCCGCACATCTCCCACCGCTCCTACGAGGTCGGCCCCGAGTTCCGCGACCGGCTGCTGGAGGCCGACGCGGGCAACGATTTCTACTTCGTCCCTTCCCGGCGCGAGGGACACTTCCTGTTTGATCTGGGCGGCTTCGTCGAGGGCAAGCTGGGCGATGCGGGCGTCGGCTTCGTGCAGCGGGCGCCCCACTGCACCCTGCTGGAGGAGAGCCGCTTCTTCAGCTACCGGCGAGCGACGCTGCGGGGCGAGGCGGACTATGGCCGCTGCCTCTCCGCCATCGCGCTTGCGGAGTAGCCGAAAAATCAGAGGGGGTACGGGCTTATGGGATAGGTCCCATGCGCCTGAAGGGGAACCTGCCTAGACCGCGCCGGTTTACAGCCCGTACACGGATTGATATGGTCCGCGCGCCTTCGTGACGGTTCGGCGACAGCGGCCGCACCGGTCCGAAATACGACGCAACCCCTTGATATCAGGGCGGGTCATGAAGATCATTGCCGGCAACAGCAACCGTCCGCTTGCCGAGGCCATCTCGGCCGCCCTGCAGGTTCCCCTGACCAAGGCCAGCATCCGCCGCTTCTCCGACATGGAGGTGTTCGTCGAGGTGCTGGAGAATGTCCGCGGCGAGGACGTGTTCGTCATCCAGTCGACGAGCTACCCCGCGAACGACAACCTCATGGAGCTGCTGGTCACCATCGACGCGCTGCGCCGGGGCTCGGCCCGCCGCATCACGGCGGTGATCCCCTACTACGGCTATGCCCGCCAGGACCGCAAGACCGGCCCGCGCACGCCCATCTCGGCCAAGCTGGTGGCGAACCTGATCACCCAGGCCGGCGCCCACCGGGTGCTGACCATGGATCTGCATGCCGGGCAGATCCAGGGCTTTTTCGACATCCCGACCGACAACCTCGTGGCCGCGCCCGTCTTCGTGCAGCACATCGAGGAGACGATGGGCCGCGACAACCTCATGATCGTGTCGCCCGACGTCGGCGGCGTGGTGCGCGCCCGCGCCATCGCCACGCGGCTCGGCGCCGACCTCGCCATCATCGACAAGCGGCGCGAGCGCGCCGGCGTGTCGGAGGTGATGAACGTCATCGGCGACGTGTCGGGCCGCCACTGCATCCTGGTCGACGACATCGTCGACAGCGCCGGCACGCTGTGCAACGCCGCCGTGGCGCTGAGCGACCGCGGCGCCAAGTCGGTGCGCGCCTACGTCACCCACGGCGTGCTCTCGGGCGGCGCCGTCGCCCGCGTCGCGCAGTCGCCGCTGGAGGCGCTGGTCACCACCGACAGCATCCAGGCGACCGAGGCGGTGCGCGTCTCGCGCAACGTCCGCCAGCTGACCATCGCCCCGCTGATCGCCGAGGCCATCGAGCGCATCAGCCACGAGCGGTCGGTGTCCTCGCTGTTCGACTAACATCCCTCGCCCCTTGCGGGAGAGGGAGGGGCCCACGCGCAGCGTGGGAGGGTGAGGGGTTGGACGGCGAAGCCGGACGCTCTCCACCCTGACACAAAGTCACCCGTCGAGAAGGTCCGGGCTGCCGCCCGGCCCCCCCCTCATCCTCCCACCGCTTCGCGGCGGGTCCCATCCTTCTCCCGCAAGGGGAGAAGGATAAGGCTGAACTTGACTTCCCGCGTCCGCGCGCCTACACCCGCGCATTCACTTCCGCGCTCAGCACCCCTGGAGGCTGGCGCACAACCCCGGACCCGGGGGCCTGGTCGCCCCGTCGGGTCCGTTTGCTTGAGGAGCGTACGATGACCCAGATTATCGCGCTGACCGCCGAGGTGCGTCAGCGGGCCGGCAAGGGGACCGCCCGCCAGACTCGCCGCGACGGGCGCATCCCTGCCGTGATCTACGGCAACAAGGAGAAGCCGGTGATGATCTCCCTGGAGAACCGGGGGTTCACCCGCGAGCTGCACAAGCCGGGCTTCTTCACGCACCTGTTCGACGTGACCGTCGACGGCGCCACCTACCGCACCCTGCCGCGCGACGTCCAGTTCGACCCGGTCACCGACCGTCCGCTGCATGTCGACTTCCTGCGCGTCAGCGACACCACCGAGATCGTCGTGAAGATCCCGGTCGTGTTCACCGACCATGAGCAGTCGCCGGCCCTGAAGAAGGGCGCGATGCTGAACATCGTGCGCCACGACGTCGAGGTGTACTGCCGTGCCAACGACATCCCGGAGCACCTGACGGTGTCGCTCGCCGGGTTCGACGTGGGCTCGTCGGTGCATATCAGCGCCTTCAAGCTGCCCGAGGGCGTGCGTCCGACCATCACGGACCGCGACTTCACCGTCGCGACGCTGGCCGCTCCGTCGGGCATGCGCTCGGAGGACAACGCTGCCGCCGCCACGGCGTAAGCAGCGATGAAACTGGTCGTCGGTCTGGGCAATCCCGGCCCGGACTATGCCCGCCACCGCCATAACATCGGGTTCATGGCGGTGGACCGGCTCGCCGACCGCTTCCGCCTCGGCCCCTGGAAGAAGCGCTTCCAGGGGCTGACCGCGGAGGGCACGGTCGAGGGCGAGAAGGTCTATGCGCTCAAGCCCCAGACCTTCATGAACCTCTCCGGCCAGTCGGTCGGCGAGGCGATGCGCTTCTACAAGCTGATCCCGGACCAGGTCATCGTCCTGCACGACGAGCTGGACCTGCCGCCGGCGCGCGTCCGCGTGAAGCAGGGCGGCGGCCATGGCGGCCATAACGGCCTGCGCTCCATCGACGAGCATATCGGCAAGGATTACTGGCGCGTGCGCCTGGGCATCGGCCATCCCGGCGCCAAGGAGCTGGTCAACGGCTACGTCCTGTCGAACTTCGCCAAGGCCGAGGAGGCCTGGGTCGACCAGCTGCTGGACGCGGCGGCCGCCGAGTTCCCCCTGCTCTGCCAGGGCGAGGCGGAGAAGTACATGACCCGGCTGGCGATGCTGGTGCAGCCGCCCAAGCCGATGCGCCGCGGCCCCGCCGGCGAGGCGTGAGCGCCACCCCCGACATTCCCGCCGATTGGCGCGCCCTGCTGGAGCGCGCCGCCGACTTTCCCCGCATCCTGGTCCTCGGCCCGCCCGATGCCGGCAAGAGCACGCTCTGCCGGCTGCTGGCCGATGCCGCCGGGGCCAGGCTGCTGGATTCCGACCTCGGCCAGAAGATGGTGGGGCCGCCGGCCTGCGTGACGTTGGGCCGCGCCGACGGCACGCTGGAACGAATGCGTTTCGCCGGCAGCACCGACCCGTTGCGCGCGCGGGCGGCGCTGCTCCACGGCATCGCCTCGCTGGGCGGGGCGGATGGGCCGCTGGTGATCAATACCGGCGGGCTGGTCCGGGGACCGGGGCACCCGCTGACCCTCGCGACGATCGACGCGGCGGCGCCCGCCCTGGTCGTGACGCTGGGCGACTGGCCGGAGCGGGCGGCCCTGGCGACGGCCCGCCCCGACGTCGAATTGGCGGCGCTGGCCCCCTCTCCGCTGGCCCGCCGCAAGACCGACGGCGAACGCCGCGCCGCCCGCCGCGCGGTCTTCCAGGCGCATCTCCGGGATGCCGTGCCGGTCACCCTGGCTCCGGAGGCCGCCCCGCCCCTGCCCGAAGGCGCCGCCTCCGGCCTACTGGCCTGCTTGGCCGACGCCCGGGGCGAGGACCGGGCGCTCGCCCAGCTTCAGGGATGGAACGCGGACGGCCTGCAGCTGCTGGCGCCGCCGGTGGAGGAGGTCGGGAAGGTGCGGTGGGGAGTGATGATGCTGGACGCTGAAGGACGCGACCGGCCACTCGGAGCTTGACCCGTAGGTCGCATGGAGGCGAAGCCGCAATGCGACATTCCCAGCGGATCAGCGTCGCATTGCGCCTGCGGCTCCATGCGACCTACGGCGCGGCAGCTACCGCCCTACGCCAGCACGTCCAGCAGGCGCTTGAAGCTCTCGTCGGCGGCCTGGGCGACCTTGACGTTGGCGGCCACGGCGACCTCAGCCGAGCGGATGTCCAGCAGGACGGCCGGGTCGAGGTTGCCCTCCGCCAGCGCCTGGACGCTCTCGGTCAGTCGGGCGGTGCTGTCGACGGCGCCCTGGAGCGCGGTCTGCAACGGGTCGATGGGGCGGATCTCCATGGGCGGAGCCTAGCACGCGCCGTCCGCGCCCGCCACCGCCCCTCCCTATCCCTCAAGTCGGGGCCTTGCCCGCCGCCATCAGCGCCTCAAGCCGCTTCTGCCGCATCGCCGGCACCTTGCGCATGAAGGCCATCGGCAGGAACCGCTTGAAGCGCCAGAAGCCCCGCACCCTGGGCGGGCAGAAGACGTAAAACTCCTTCGCCGCCACCCCCTCCAGCAGGAAGCGCGCGGCGTCGGCGGCGGTGAAGTCGGCATTGTCCATCAGGAGGCGGCCCGCCGTCCGTTCGGCGGGCGGCGCGCGCATGGCGTCGCCCAGCCCCGTCTTGAAGAACACCGGCATGACGCAGGAGAAGGAGAGCCTGTCGTCGTCGAGGTACTCGCAGTGCAGCGTCTCGGTCAGCGACAGGGCCGCCGCCTTGGAGGCGTTGTAGGCAGCCATGCCCGGCATGGTGCCGAAGGCCGCGGCGCTGGCGACGTTCACCACATGCCCGCCGCCGCCCGCCAGCAGCAGCGGCAGCGCCGCGCGGCAGCCGTTCACCATGCCCAGCAGGTTGATGTCCAGCACCCAGCGCCAATCCTCGACCGGCGTCTCCAGGAAGCGGCCGCCGACCGCGACGCCGGCGTTGTTGACCACCAGGTCCAGCCCGCCGAGCGCCTCCGCCGCCTGGGCGTAGGCCACCGCCATGGCTTCGGCGTCGCGCACGTCGACCGTGCCGGTGTGGACCTTGGACGCTCCGGCGGCGCTCAGCTCGCCGGCAACCTTCGCCAGCCCGTCCGCGTTCAGGTCCAGCGCCGCGAGCCGCCAGCCCGCGCGCGCCAGGGCCAGCGCCACTTCCCGCCCCAGCCCCGAGGCCGCGCCCGTCACCAGGGCCCGTCTTCCGGGAAAGCGCTGTCCCAGCCGTACCGCCGCACCCGCCATCCTCGTCCCCTTCCCTGCCCGTTCGATCGATGCTGTTCTTTTCCGCTATTTCACACAAAACAGGTGTGCCGCTTACACTTTGGCGCATAGGTAGAATGTGAAATCGTGCCCTTCGACACATTCGGGGTGGTTGTGCGGTGCGGCGCCCCTGTGCATTAATCTTCCCTCAACCGCAACGGGGACCGCGGCACATGCCCATGAAGCGCCCTCCTGCCCACCGGACGGATCACCGGATCGTCGGCAAGGATCGCGCCGTCCGCAAGCGCCGCGTGGCGTCGCCCGGACCGGCGGTGCCGGCGGGGAGGCGGGCGTGAGCGTCGAGATGTCCGTGCCCCTCCCCTCCGCCGTCACCGTCCGGACGCACCGCAAGCGCTGGGTGAAGCAGACCATCCTGCCGGGCTTCGGCCCGGCCATGGGCTTCACGCTGGCCTATCTCGGTCTGATCGTGCTGGTGCCGCTGGGCGTCATGGCGCTGAAGGCGGCCAGCGTCGGCCCCGCCCAGTTCTGGGACATCGCCACCCAGCCGCGCGTGCTGCACGCCTTCCGGGTGAGCTTCGGCACGGCGCTGATCGCCGCCGCCGTCAACGCGGTGTTCGGCCTGATCGTCGCCTGGGTGCTGGTGCGCTACCGCTTCCCCGGCCGCAAGATCATCGACGCGATGGTCGATCTGCCCTTCGCCCTGCCCACGGCCGTGGCCGGCATCGCGCTCGCCGCGCTCTACGCCCCGAACGGCTGGATCGGCCAGTGGTTCGCGGCGATGGGGATCAAGGTCGCCTTCACGCCGCTGGGCATCGTCGTGGCGCTGGTCTTCATCGGCCTGCCCTTCGTCGTGCGCACGGTGGAGCCGGTGCTGCAGGAGCTGGAGGCGGAGGTCGAGGAGGCCGCGGCCTCGCTGGGCGCCACCCGCTGGCAGACCTTCTCCCGCGTGCTGGTGCCGACCTTCCTGCCGGCGCTGATCACCGGCTTCGCGCTCGCCTTCGCGCGCGGCGTCGGCGAGTACGGCAGCGTCATCTTCATCGCCGGCAACCTGCCCAAGGTGTCGGAGATCGTGCCGCTGCTGATCATCATCCGGCTGGAGCAGTTCGACTACAACGGCGCCACGGTCATCGCCACGCTGATGCTGGGGCTGTCCTTCCTGATGCTGCTGGGCATCAACCTGCTGCAACGCTGGACCCGGGCCCGCCATGGCTGAGACCGCCCGCCCCGCCCTGGCGGAGTCCCGCTGGACCCGCTTCGCCCTGATCGCCACCGCCCTGCTGTTCCTGGCGGCCTTCCTGGCGATGCCGCTGCTGGCCGTGTTCGTGCAGGCGCTGGAGAAGGGCTTCGGGCCCTATCTGGAGGCGCTGGCCGAACCCGACGCGCTGGCGGCCGTCCGGCTGACGCTGCTGGTCGCCGCCATCGCCGTGCCGGCCAACCTGGTGTTTGGCGTCGCCGCCTCCTGGGCCATCGCCAAGTTCCAGTTCCCGGGCAAGAGCCTGCTGATCACGCTCATCGACCTGCCCTTCTCGGTCTCGCCCGTCATCTCGGGCATGGTCTACGTGCTGCTGTTCGGCCTGCACGGGCTCATGGGCCCCTGGCTGCGCGAGCACGACATCCAGATCATCTTCGCCGTGCCCGGCATCGTGCTGGCGACCATCTTCGTCACCTTCCCCTTCGTCGCGCGCGAGCTGATCCCGCTGATGCAGGAGCAGGGGCAGGAGGACGAGGAGGCGGCGCTGAGCCTGGGCGCCAGCGGCTGGCAGACCTTCTGGCGGGTGACCCTGCCCAACATCCGCTGGGCGCTGCTCTACGGCGTCCTGCTCTGCAATGCGCGCGCCATGGGCGAGTTCGGCGCGGTCTCGGTGGTCTCGGGCCACATCCGGGGCCTCACCAACACCCTGCCGCTCCACGTCGAGGTGCTCTACAATGACTATGACTCCGTCGGCGCGTTCGCCGCGGCTTCGATCCTCGCCGGACTTGGGGTCCTCACCCTCGTCCTCAAGACAGGCCTGGAGTGGCGCCATTCCGGTGAACTATCAGCCAACCGCCGACACTGAGAGCGAAGCCCTGGAGATCCGCGGGATCTCCAAGGTCTACGGCCGCTTCCCGGCGCTCAAGAACGTCTCGCTGCAGGCCAAGGACAAGGAGTTCCTGGCGCTGCTTGGGCCCTCAGGCTCGGGCAAGACGACGCTGCTGCGCGTGCTCGCGGGCCTCGAGACGCCTGACGCCGGCGAGGTGCAGTTCGCGGGCGAGGACTTCCTCAAGCTGCCGGTGCGCCGCCGCCGGGT
>DASPNP010000077.1:0-43479 GCA_035626475.1 Azospirillaceae bacterium | reverse complement strand
GTACGCCGTGAACGACGCGCCGCCAGACTTCGCCAGCACCTTCGTGATCGCCGCCGTCAGGGACGTCTTGCCGTGGTCAACGTGACCAATCGTCCCGACGTTGCAGTGCGGCTTCGTCCGCTCGAATTTCGCCTTCGCCATGGTTACTCTTCCTTCTCAATGCTGGCCCGGGTCACGCCATCTTGGCGCGGACTTCGTCCGCGATGGCCTGCGGCACCGGCTCGTAGTGGTCGAACTGCATCGTGTACTGGGCCCGTCCCTGGCTCATGGAGCGCAGGTTGTTGACGTAGCCGAACATGTTGGCCAGGGGCACCATGGCGTCCAGGACGCGGGCGTTGCCGCGCTGGTCCATGCCGCTGATCTGGCCGCGGCGGCTGTTCAGGTCGCCGATGACGTCGCCGAGATAATCCTCAGGCGTCACCACCTCGACCTTCATGACCGGCTCCAGCAGGACGGGCTTGGCCTTGGCCATGCCGTCCCGGAAAGCCGCCCGGGCCGCGATCTCGAAGGCGAGCACCGAGCTGTCGACGTCGTGGTAGGCGCCGTCGACCAGCTCCACCTTGACGTCGATGACCGGGAAGCCGGCGATGACGCCCGCATCCGCGGCCCCCTCGAGGCCCTTCTGGACGCCGGGGACGTACTCTTTCGGCACGGCCCCACCGACCACCTTGTTCTCGAACCGGAAGCCCTCGCCGGCCTTCAGCGGCTCGAAGGCCAGCTTGACGCGGGCGAACTGGCCCGTGCCGCCGGTCTGCTTCTTGTGCGTGTAGTCCACCTCGGCGCGCGCCTGGATCGTCTCCCGGTACGCGACCTGCGGTGCGCCGACATTCGCCTCGACGCGGAACTCGCGGCGCATGCGGTCGACGATGATCTCCAGGTGGAGCTCGCCCATGCCGCGGATGATGGTCTGGCCGCTCTCGCGGTCGACCGTCACGCGGAAGGACGGGTCCTCCGCGGCGAGACGCTGCAGCGCCACGCCCATACGCTCCTGGTCGGCCTGCGTCTTGGGCTCGACCGCGACCTCGATGACCGGCTCCGGGAACTCCATCCGCTCCAGCATCACCGGCTTGGCCGGGTCGCAGAGCGTGTCGCCCGTCGTGGTCGCCTTCAGCGAGGCCAGCGCGATGATGTCGCCGGCATAGGCCTCGGTGATCTCCTCGCGGCTGTTCGCGTGCATCTGCAGCATGCGGCCGATGCGCTCGCGCTCGCCCTTGCCGGCGTTCAGCACGTGGTCGCCGCTCTTCACGACGCCCGAGTACACACGCAGGAAGGTGAGCGAGCCCACGAAGGGGTCGTTCATGATCTTGAACGCCAGGCCCGAGAAGGCCTGGGCGTCGTCCGCCGTGCGCCGGTCCTCGGCGCCGTCGGGCGTGACGCCCGAGACGGCCTCGATGTCCAGCGGGGACGGCAGATAGTCGACAACGGCGTCCAGCATGGGCTGGATGCCCTTGTTCTTGAAGGCGGAGCCGCACAGCACGGGGACCATGCGCAGGCCGATGGTGCCCTTGCGGATCAGGGCCTTCAGCGTCGCCGCGTCGGGCTCGACCCCCTCTAGGTACTTCTCGGTCGCGGCCTCGTCCATGTCGACGGCCTGCTCGATCAGGCGGGCGCGGTATTCCGCGACCTGCTCGACCATCTCGGCCGGGACGTCGGTCACCGAGTACTCGGCGCCCAGCGTCTCGTCCTTCCAGACCACCGCCTTGTTGGCGATCAGGTCGACGACGCCGGAGAACCCGGCCTCGACGCCGATCGGCAGCTGCGTCACGACGGCGTTGGCCCCCAGCCGCTCGCGGATCATCTCCACGGTGCGGTAGAAGTCCGCGCCGACGCGGTCCATCTTGTTGACGAAGCACATGCGGGGCACGCGGTACTTGTCCGCCTGCCGCCACACGGTCTCCGACTGCGGCTCCACGCCGGCCACGCTGTCGAACACCGCGATCGCGCCATCAAGGACACGCAGGGAACGCTCGACCTCGATGGTGAAGTCGACGTGGCCCGGCGTGTCGATGATGTTGACGCGGTGCTCCCGCCAGAAGCAGGTCGTCGCGGCGGACGTGATGGTGATGCCGCGCTCCTGCTCCTGCTCCATCCAGTCCATCGTCGCGGTGCCCTCGTGCACCTCGCCGATTTTGTAGGACTTCCCCGTGTAATAGAGGATGCGTTCGGTCGTCGTGGTCTTGCCCGCATCGATGTGCGCGCAGATCCCGATGTTCCGGTAGCGATCCAGGGGGTGGGAGCGGGACATGGCCGTGAGGTTCCGATCAGCTCTCGGCCATTACCAGCGGTAGTGGGAGAAGGCCTTGTTGGCCTCCGCCATCCGGTGGGTGTCCTCACGCTTCTTCACGGCGGTGCCGCGCTGGTTGGCAGCGTCCAGCAGCTCGCCCGAGAGGCGGTCGGTCATGGTGGTCTCGGAACGGCCGCGGGCCGCCGTGATCAGCCAACGGATGGCCAGAGCCTGGGCGCGCTCCTGACGGACCTCGACCGGGACCTGGTAGGTCGCACCGCCGACGCGGCGGGAACGGACCTCGAGGTACGGCTTCACGTTGTTCAGGGCATCGTGGAACAGCTGCACCGGGTCGGCCTTGGCCTTCCCCTCGATGCGCTCCAGAGCGCCGTACACGATCTGCTCGGCGACGGACTTCTTGCCGTCGTACATGAGGCAGTTCATGAACTTCGTCAGCACGATGTCGCCGTACTTGGCGTCCGGCAGAACTTCGCGCTTTTCCGCGCGGTGACGACGGGACATGGGAAGTTCTCCTTACTTCGGACGCTTCGCGCCGTACTTGGACCGGCGCTGGCGGCGGTCCTTGACACCCTGGGTGTCGAGCGAACCGCGGATGATGTGGTAGCGCACGCCGGGCAGGTCCTTCACGCGGCCGCCGCGGATCATGACCACGGAGTGCTCCTGAAGGTTATGGCCTTCGCCGGGGATGTAGCTGATGACCTCGTAGCCGTTGGTCAGGCGTACGCGGGCGACCTTACGCAGCGCCGAGTTCGGCTTCTTCGGGGTGGTCGTGTAGACGCGCGTGCAGACGCCGCGCTTCTGGGGGCACTCCTGCAGGGCCGGGACCTTGTCCCGAGACTCCACAGCCTCACGGGGCTTGCGGATCAGCTGGTTGATCGTCGGCATCGACCGCTCTTCAGTTCGGTTCCAAAACTTCTGCCACCGAGTCCTTTAAAACGACGAAAAACGCCCGCCTACGAAGCAATGCGCCTCGCATGGGCATTTTCGAACGCCGTCCGAACAAGGACTCGGGTGCGGCTATCTTTTTCCGGGGGGTTCCTGGTGTCTGGCAGAGCCAAACTGGGGACAGCGTCTAGACCGCCTGGGGCGGGCTACAGCCTGCCCCCCGAAAACAGTTGGCGGACTATATGGATGCGAACCCCTGGCGTCAAGCGCATCCGTGGCACCTAATTGCGCCGGGAGCCCTGCGTCTGCCACACCTCCGACCTGCGTAGGCGGAGTCCGGCGCTAGAACGGTGGGCAAGGGCGCCGCGCCTTATTATATAGGGCGTTCGGAAGCGGGGTCCTTAGGGCTGCCGCCCTATTAGCCATGACCCGGCCGCGGGCGCAAGAGCGCCGCCGCCCCAGCGCCAGAGCAGGCCCATGACCCTGACCGCCAAGCACGCCGCCCCTAAGGTCGGCATCGTCTCCCTCGGCTGCCCCAAGGCGCTGGTCGACAGCGAGCGCATCCTGACCAAGCTGCGCGCCGAGGGCTACGAGGTCTCCCCCACCTATGACGGCGCCGACGTGGTGCTGGTCAACACCTGCGGGTTCCTCGACAGCGCCAAGCAGGAGAGCCTGGACGCGATCGGCGAGGCCATGCGCGAGAACGGCAAGGTCATCGTGACGGGCTGCATGGGCGTGGAGGAGGGCCGCATCCGCGAGCTCTACCCGAACGTGCTCTCCGTCACCGGGCCGCACCAGTACGAGCAGGTGGTGAACGCGGTGCACGAGGCGGTGCCGCCGGCGCACAACCCCTTCGTCGATCTGGTGCCGCCGCAGGGCATCCGCCTGACGCCGCGCCATTACGCCTATCTGAAGATCTCGGAGGGCTGCAACCACCGCTGCTCCTTCTGCATCATCCCCTCCTTCCGCGGCGATCTCGCCAGCCGGCCGGCGGTGGACGTGCTGCGGGAGGCCGAGCGACTGGTGAAGGCCGGCGTGAAGGAGCTTCTGGTCATCAGCCAGGACACCAGCGCCTACGGCCTCGACCTACGCTATGCCGAGAGCCAGTGGCAGGGCCGCCCGGTGAAGGCCCGCATGACCGAGCTCTGCCGCGAACTCGGCAGCCTCGGCGCCTGGGTGCGGCTGCACTATGTCTATCCCTACCCGCATGTCGACGAGGTCATCCCGCTGATGGCGGAAGGGCTGGTGCTGCCCTATCTCGACATCCCGTTCCAGCACGCCTCGCCCAAGGTGCTGAAGTCGATGAAGCGGCCGGGCAACCAGGAGAAGGTGCTGGAGCGCATCCGCGCCTGGCGCCGCGACTGCCCGGACCTGACCGTCCGCTCCACCTTCATCGTCGGCTTCCCCGGCGAGACCGAGGAGGATTTCCAGTTCCTGCTGGACTGGCTCTCCGAGGCGCAGATCGACCGTCTGGGCGCCTTCAAGTACGAGCCCGTCGAGGGCGCCGCCGCCAACGAGCTGCCCGACCAGATCCCGCTGGAGGTGAAGGAGGAGCGCTGGAACCGCCTGATGGCGCACCAGCAGAAGATCTCCGAGGCCAAGATGCAGGCCAAGGTCGGCACGATCGTGGAAGCCATCATCGACGAGGTCGACGAGGAGGGTGCCATCGGCCGCTCCAAGGCCGACGCCCCCGAGATCGACGGCGCCGTCTTCCTGAACGGCGACAGCGACGTCCGCGTCGGCGACATCGTCAAGGTGAAGGTCGAGCACGCCGAGGAATACGACCTCTGGGGTGAGCGGGTGGAAGGCTGACGGTCAACCGGCGATCACCGCGACAATGTCCGTCCGGCTGAAGTCGTTGCCCTTGTAGAGCAGGGGCACGCCGTGGACCTTCGCCAGCGCATAGGAGAACACGTCGCCCAAGTTTAGCTGGGCGGGGTGGCCCATGCCCTTACCGAATGTCGAGAAGGCGCGGATCGCCGCCTCGACCTCGGCGGGGCCGGGCGGCACGATCTCGAAGACCGGCAAACCGAGCAGGTCGTTGGTCAGTTGGAGAACGCGGTCATTTCTGCGCGCCTGAACCACCATGCGCGCTTCCACCACCGTGACGCTGCTGATCAAAGCTTTGGGTTGGCTGAACAGGACATCGCTGAAGAGGGTATGCTCCGGTTCCTCGAAGAGGAGTGCCAGTAGGGCCGACGTATCGACCGCAATCATTTCGGCAGACCGTTCTCGTCCCACTCCAGCGGATCGAAGGCATCCGGCCTGTCGGGGATACTATGTATCTCCGACAGGATGGCGTCGAAGCGGGCCCGAACGGCCTCGCGGTCGTAGTCCTTGGGTCCCCGCTCGGCGATGAGCTTGTCGACCGCCTGCTCCACGGCGGCGGTCGTGCTCAGGCCGGTCGCCTCGGCGAGCTGCTCAATCTTGGCGACGAGCCTGGGATCGGCGATCTGGATGGTCACTTGTGCCTCCTGCGGCAGGCGCGGCGATGTTCATTATACATCGCCGCGCCGCCGCTGGAAGTTCCCGGCCCTTACGCGCCCTTGGAGTACTTCACGTTGCAGCCATAGGGCTTGGTCTCGGCCACCGGGACCGGCTTGCCGGCCAGCACGGCGTCCAGCGCCTGGCGGACATAGGGCGTGGCGGTCTTGACGTCGTCGGCCTTGGCGGTCGGCTTGTCGTCGATGGCGCCGTTGTAGAGCAGCTTGCCGTCCGTGCCGATGACGTACATGTGCGGCGTCGTCTTGGCGTCGTAGGCGCGGCCGATGGTGCCGGTCGGGTCGAGCAGCTTGGCGGTCGGGGCGGCGCCGGCCTCCTTCATGACCTTCAGCCCTTCCTCGGCCGAGACGTGGCCCTGCTCGCCCGGGGCGGAGCTGACGACGCTCAGCCAGACCACGCCCTTGGCCGTGTAGTCCTTCTGCAAGGCCTGCATGTTGCCGGAGCCGTAGTGCTTCTTCACGAAGGGGCAGCCATGGTTGGTCCACTCCAGGACCACGACCTTGCCCTTGTAGTCGGCGAGCGAGACGGTCTTGCCGTTGACGTCGGTGGCGGTGAATGCGGGCGCCGGCTGGCCGATGGTCGGCGCGGCGGCGGCCGGCAGGGCGAAGGCGGTGCCCAGGAGCGCGGCGCCGGCGATGGCGGCGGCACCGAGGAAGCGGCGGGTAACGGCCATGGTGAAACTCTCCCCTAGAGAACGGCCCCTCGGGCGGGACCTTGCCTGCTGGACATAGGGCGCGCCTGCCGGGCGCCAAGAACCGTCACGAGGTCTTCACGGGCAGGCCCGAGAGCGCTTCCAGCACGGCGCCCTCGGTCAGGATCTGCGGCAGGATCAGCGGCTCGGCCTTTCCCGGCAGGTACACGAGATAGAGCGGGACACCGTTGCGGCCGAAGCGCTCCAGCACGCGGGAGATCTCGGCGTCGCGGTTGGTCCAGTCGCCCTTCAGGTAGGTGACGTTGCGGTCGGCGAAGGCGGCCTTGACCGGGCCGGTGGACAGCACCGCCCGCTCGTTGACCAGGCAGGTGATGCACCAGGCCGCGGTGAAATTCACGAAGACCGGCCGCCCCTCCCCTGTCAGCTCGGCCAGCCGGGTCTCGGAGAAGCGCTCCCAGCCCTCGCCGGCCGCCGCCTGCGTGGTGTCCGGCGACGCCGCCTCGGGCGCCCGGGCCAGCAGCACGGCACCGGCCAGCGCCAGCACCGCCACCGTCGCGCCGCCATGGCGCCAGCCGGCGGAGGAGTGGCGGGTGATGCCGTAGAGCCAGGCGGCGAAGGCCAGGATCACCATTCCGGCGAGCACGCCGGCCACCGCCTGCGGCCCGGCCTGGATCGACAGCACCCAGACCAGCCAGGCGGCCGAAGCGTAGAGCGGGAAGGCCAGGACCTGCTTCATCCGCTCCATCCACAGGCCGGGCTTCGGCAGCATCCGGCGGAAGCCCGGCACGAAGGCCAGCAGCAGGAAGGGCAGCGCCAGCCCCAGGCCGAGCGCCAGGAAGACGCCCAGCGCCACCGGCCAGGGCTGCAGCAGGGCGAAGCCGATGGCGGCGCCCATGAAGGGGGCGGTGCAGGGCGTCGCCACCAGGGTCGCCAGCACGCCCGTGAAGAAGGACCCGGCCATGCCGCCGCGGCTGGCGAGCCCCTGCCCCACCCCCATGATGCCGCCGCCCACGGTGAAGACGCCGGACAGGCTGAGGCCCAGCAGGAACAGCACATGCGCCAGCACCGCTACGAACAGCGGCGACTGCAGCTGGAAGCCCCAGCCTATCTGCGCGCCGCCGGCCCGCAGCGCCAGCAGCACGCCGGCGATCAGGGCGAAGCTCGCCAGCACGCCGGCGGTGTAGGCCAGCGCGTCGCGCCGGGCCGTGCGGCCGTCCTCATGCACCAGCGCCAGCGCCTTCAGCGACAGCACCGGGAAGACGCAGGGCATCAGGTTCAGGACGATGCCGCCCAGCAGCGCCAGCAGCGCCGCCTGCCAGATGGGCAGCCCGGCCGTATCGGCGGCGGCGGTCGTGCCGGCACCGGCCGCTCCCAGGGTCGGCTCCAGCGCGAGGGAGCGGCGCACCGGCTTGCCGTCGATCTCCTCCACCAGCTCCAGCACGCCGCGCACCGGGGCGGCCGGCGGCTTGAAGCCCGGCTTGATCGCCAGCGTCAGGCCCTCGGCGTCGACGGTCAGCGCCTGGGGCGCCGCCGCCTCCATGAGCGAGTCCTGCTCGGGGTAGAAGAAGGCGTCCCTGAGCGCGCCGCCCTCGATACCGGACACCGCGACCTTCAGGCGGTGCGCGTCGGTGCCGGGAACGAGGCTGGCGGTGAAGGGGCTGGGCGTCGGCAGGGCGGCGCGGGCATCGGCGAAGCGCTTGGCCATGGCGGCGGTCGGCACGGCGGGAGATGCCGCGACCGGCACGTCCAGCGCCAGCTCCGCCGATTCGGGGATGCAGATCTCCTCGCAGACCAGCCAGTCGGCCTTGGCCCGCAGCGGCGCGGTGCCGCCGGCGGGCGCGTTCGCCGCCGGGGTGACCTGGACCAGCAGGTGCACCTCGCCATGATAGCCGAAATTCATCAGCGGCCCGACCGGGTGCCGCTCCGGCGCCGGCCAGACGATGGGGCCGGCGGTCCAGCCCTGGGGCAGGGTCCACTCGATCGTGGTCGGCAGGCCGCTATCGCCCGGGTTGATCCAGTAGGTGTGCCAGCCCGGGCGGATGCGGTGGGTCAGCGCCACCCAGAAGGGCTGGCCCGGCGCCACCGCCGCCGGCTCTGCCGACAGCTCGGCCTCGACATTCTCCGTGCGCACCGGATTCGCCAGGGCGGGACCGGCCAGAGCGAGCAGTGCCAGCAGCGCAGACCAGACCTTCTTCATGGGGCATCCCGTTCCGGTGCAGGAAACATCATCTTCATTTAGGTGAGACGCGACCATCGCGCCAGCCTCCCGCCCCCCTACCGCAAGGGGCCACTTGCCTTTTTCCGTGAAGGACCACTTGCCTGTCCTCCCGGCGGCACCCCGGCCGGCGCCCCTCGTGAGTCCCGTTGAGCCCGCCCGCCCGAGGGGCTAAGGTCCCTCCCCTGTCGCAAACGCCACCCGGAAGTTCCCCATGGCCCAGCATCGCACCAAGGTCCTGATCATCGGCGCCGGCCCGGCCGGCTACACCGCCGCCATCTACGCCGCGCGCGCCAACATGCAGCCGCTGATGGTCCAGGGCATGCAGCCCGGCGGCCAGCTGATGATCACGACCGAGGTCGAGAACTATCCCGGCTTCGCCGAGGCGGTGCAGGGCCCCTGGCTGATGGAGCAGTTCCAGAAGCAGGCCGAGCATGTCGGGACGAAGATGATCTTCGACCTGATCACCGAGGTCGACTTCTCCCGCCGTCCCTTCGTCTGCAAGGGTGACAGCGGCGACGAGTACGTGGCCGACGCCGTCATCATCGCCACCGGCGCCCAGGCGCGCTGGCTGGGCGCGCCGGGCGAGCAGCACTATCAGGGCGCCGGCGTCTCGGCCTGCGCGACCTGCGACGGCTTCTTCTTCCGCGGCAAGGAGGTGGCGGTCGTCGGCGGCGGCAACACCGCGCTGGAGGAGGCGCTGTACCTGACGCACCACGCCTCCAAGGTCACGCTGATCCACCGCCGCGACAAGTTCCGCGGCGAGAAGATCCTGCAGGACCGCGTCCACGCCAACCCGAAGATCGAGGTGGTCTGGAATTCGGCCGTGGACGAGATCCTGGGCGAGGGCGGCACCGACATGTCGAACCCCAAGCGGGTGACCGGCGTGCGGCTGAAGAGCACGGTGGACGGCTCCATGCGCGAGATCGCGCTGGACGGCGTCTTCGTCGCCATCGGCCACGACCCGGCCACCAAGGTCTTCAAGGGCCACGTCCATATGGACGATGAGGGCTACATCCTCACCGCGCCCGACAGCACCCGCACCAACATCCCCGGCGTGTTCGCCGCCGGCGACGTGAAGGACAAGGTGTTCCGCCAGGCCGTCACCGCCGCCGGCATGGGCTGCATGGCGGCGCTGGAGGTCGAGAAGTGGCTGGCCGAGATGGCCGCCCCGCCGGCCGAGGCCTTCGCCGAGGCCAGCCGCCCGGACATGATCAGCAGCTGGGACTGACCCCGCCACCCGCCGGAGTCGCGCTCTCATCACCCCGACCAGCGGGGCGCGACTCGCGGCGGGGAGCCTTCCCTGCTGTCCTAAAGGATGGATTGCCCACTTTTTCGGTCCCGCCGGGCCGCGGCTAGTCGCTAGCTGTGGCGTCCGTCAATCCCCCGGTATATCATGACCGGGCTCCCAGCTATGCACTGGGCGGCCAACCCAGCCGGACGGACCCCTCGAACGGGCGAGCCGGGGAACCTAGGGACAGGGCATGGATTGGGACAAGCTTCGCGTCTTTCACGCCGTCGCGGAGGCAGGCAGCTTCACGCATGCCGGCGAGACCCTTAATCTCAGCCAGTCGGCGGTCAGCCGCCAGATCAGCGCGCTCGAGGAAAGCCTGCACGTGCCGCTGTTCCACCGGCACGCCCGCGGCCTGATCCTGACCGAGCAGGGCGAGTTGCTGTACCGCACCGCGCGCGAGGTCTTCGCGAAGCTCTCCATGACCGAGGCCATGCTCTCGGAAAGCAAGGAGCATCCGAAGGGCCCGCTCAAGGTGACGACCACGGTGGCCTTCGGCTCCACCTGGCTCACGCCGCGCATCCGCGAGTTCCTGTCGATCTATCCGGACGTGCGGCTGACGCTGCTGCTGGACGACAACGAGCTCGACCTCAGCATGCGCGAGGCGGACATCGCCATCCGCATGGTGCCGCCGCGCCAGCCCGACCTGATCCAGCGCCACCTGATGACGGTGCGGGTGCATCTCTACGCCCACAAGAGCTACCTGGAGAAGCGCGGCACGCCGCAGACGGTGGCCGACCTCGACAACCACGACCTCATCGCCTATCCGCCGGAGGCCAAGGCGCCGGTGCCCAACATCAACTGGGCGCTGACCGTGGGCGACCCGCCGCAGGAGCGCTCGCCGATCCTGCGGGTCAACAGCCTCTACGCCATCTACCGGGCGGTCGACAGCGGCCTGGGCATCGCGTCCGTGCCGGACTTCATCACCGAGGGCAACGAGGATCTGGTCCGCGTGCTGCCCGACGTGGCCGGCCCGCGCATCGACGCCTACTTCGTCTATGCCGAGGAGCTGCGCCATTCCAAGCGCATCGCCGTGTTCCGCGACTTCCTCGTCAAGAAGGTCGCGGAAACGTTCCCGGCAAGTCATGCGCAGGGTGCATAGGACGACTCCCCAATTCGGGCTTCAATCCGGGACCGGGATGATTAAATCTCTGTGCATCGGTTGCTGCGCTGCAGCATCGATGTTCCCCCGGCTACCCGGCCGGGGCGGGTCCTCTGACCCGACGTCTCCCAGACGTGAAGCCTCCCTGTTCAACTCGCCCGCTAGGCCAATGGCTTAGCGGGCGGTTTTTTTTGGCCCCGCCCCTCAGCCGATGTCGCCGACGCCGACCAGTTCCAGGCCGGGCGACAGGATGGTGCTGACGTCGACGAACTGCGTTCCGTTCCAGTAGCGTGCCGCCCCGCCCTGCTGCATCAGGATGTCGTCGCGGCCGTCGCCGTTGAAATCCGCCGTGCCCTTAAAGACGACGCCCTGCGGCAGGCCGATGAAGTCGGTGAAGCCCTGGCTTCCCTTGGCCACCTCCCAGAAGATCATCGCCCGGCTGTTCTGGTTGTAGAACAAGAAGTCGGCTGCCCCGCCGCCGACGAAATCGCCCACCGACAAGACATGCCAGCCGGATTCCGGCGCCAGGGTGATCAGGTTGCGGAAGCCGCTCCCGTGCCAGTACAGCAGGGCGCCCGTAGCGGAATTCTGGAAGACGATGTCGCTCCCCCCCGCACCGTCTATGTCACCCGTCCCGACGACGTAGAACTCCGGTGCCGGCGTGATGAAGGCGCGCGTGGCCCGCGCGGCGACATCATAGAAGGTGAGCGGGCCGTGCGCGCTGCGGAGAAGCAGGTCGGTGGCGGAGTTGCCGGTGAAGTCGCCGACGGCAAGGAGAGTGGCGCCATGGAAGGGCTGCAGGGTCTGGGGTCCGGGCGCGCCCGCCGCCAGTTCCCGCAGTTGCAACTGGCCGTCGGCCGTGCTCAGCAGCAGGTCGGCCCGCCCGTCGCCGGTAAAGTCCGCAACACCCTGCACGGTGGCGCCGGAGCTCAGCACGCCCAGGTTCGTGAAGCCGCCGCTGCCCCGCGTCTGATCCCAGCCGAACAGCGTACCGTCCGTGCTCTGAAGCAGGAACTCGGACGGGTTGCTCGCCTGTGTCGACGTGGCGGTTAGCCGGTAGGTCCCTGCCCCCTGACCGCCCGCAGCCGAAAGGTAGTACCGCCCGCTCGTCGTGGCGGCGAAGGTGACGAGGCTGTCTAAGCCGGTTCCACCGTCATTGTCGACCACGATCGTTGCGCCGCTGGCGTTGCGTAGACGAAGATCAGGGTCGGCCAGCGTCCCGGAGCGCGAGTCCGCGCCCTTCAGCTCGAAGGTGTAGGTCCGGCCGGCGACCAAGTCGATGGCGTACCAATCCTGGTCGCCGGGGATGTCGACCGCGCCGCCGACGCTACCGCCGACGACGAGGACAGCCGCGGTGGAGGCATTGCCCAGCACGTCATCGAAGCCCGCTGCCGTCAGCCGGTAGGTGCCGGTTCCGAAGGGAGACTCGGCCGATACGAAATAGCGGCCGCCAACCGTCGCCACGAAACCGAGCCGGCTGTTGCTGCCGGTGCCGCTGTTATCATCCTGCCCCATCACGGCACCGCTGGAGTTCCGCAGGGTCAGGACTGGATCGTTGAGCGTTCCGCCGCGTGTGTCGTCGCCCTCCAGATCGAACCGATAGGCTTGGCCGGCCACGAGGTCGATCGCGTACCAATCCTCGTCATAGGCGTTCTCGATGGTACCGATGACAGTGGCGGCGCCGGATGTCAGCGAAGCCGTGGTCAGTGCACTGCCGGGCAAGTCCGCGGCGGGCGCCGTTGTCGCCATGGCGGCAAGGCGGTAGGTCCCAGTCGAGAACGGGCTCTCGGCTGCAAGGTAATGGCGGCCGGACGAGGTCGGCGTGAAAGTGAGCCTGCTGTCGAATCCGGAACCGCCGTCGTCGTCGGCGGCGATCGGCAGGCCGGTGCTGTCATAAAGGGTCAGGTGAGGGTCGAAGAGCGTTCCGGCGCCACTGGACTGACCCTGCAGATCGAACAGATAGCTCGTACCGGCTTCCAGATCGATCCCGAACCAGTCCGTATCGGGGTTGGCGGCCGGGTCGATGTTTCCCGTGATGCTGGCGCCGACACCGATGACCGCGCTGGTGAGCACGCTGCCCGGAACCGTGTCACCGGTGGCGCCCCCCGTGCCCGTCGGCGAGAGTCGGATGACCGTCGTACCATCCGGACTGGTCGGATCGGATTGGAATGTGAGGGAGGAGAGGGATGGGGGCGTGAAACCCGACGCCGAAGACCCGAGGCCGATCGCGTAATCCCAGTGGCGGTCCCCCGTCGTCTCCAGCAGCAGCAGCCCTGTCGTGGAGCTGGATGAGCTGAAGCCGGGCAGATACCCGGCCATGTAGGATTGCGGCGCGAAGTCGGGCAAGACGAAGAGGGACTGCGCGAAGAGCGGCCGTATGGAAGGAACCCGGATCGCGTCATCCGGCGAGACGTCCAGGAGGATGACCAGCCGTTGTGAAAGGGCGGGGGAAGTCGGAACGGTCCCGCTGAAGATGAAGAGGTCGGCACCGGCACCACCGTCCACGATCCCGGGAGACAGCCCCAGACTCGAGATGGTGTCGTTCCCCAGGTCCGCGACCAGCGTGTTCAAGCCGGTGCCCTGAAGCGTCAGCGTGATCGTGTCGTCACCGGTCGAACCAATGATGGTTTCATTGAGGGAAGAGGCCAATTCTGAGTAGTTCGGCATTTTTCATGACCTCCTCCCGGAACAACGCACTCCATGGGTAGCATGACTTTCTGACCTATGCACTGGGATAGGGCCCGACGCCCGGCATGGCCCGTCGGTTTGACGCATTCCACATCGGTATGTCGCCGACAGATGGCGGATGGCATCGCCGTCCCGCCCTATCCCGAAAAGCTGAATTGCTTCCGGTGCGCCGTTTCACGAGTGTGCGGCGGCAACGGAGTCCGGGGCAGGTCGCCCGGACGGGTGGTCGGGAACAGCAGACGTGCCGCATATCCTGCTCGCCGAGGATGAGCTGCTCATCCGCGAGATGTTCGGCGAGGCATTGGCCGATGCCGGGTTCCGGGTAACACGGGCCCGCGACGGGGCCGATGCGCTGGCGCGGTTCCGGGAGGAGCCGGCGGACATCATCGTCACCGACTTCTCCATGCCCGTGATGAACGGCGCCGGTCTGCTGCAGGCGGCCCGGGCGATCCGTCCCGGCACGCCCGGGCTGATCGTCACCGGCTACAGCCACGAGGTCGGCGACCTCGAGGCGATGGGCGACGGCGACACGCGGTTGATGAACAAGCCGGTCAGCCCCGCCGCCCTGGTGCGCACGGTGCGCCAGCTGCTCGACGCCGCCTGAGGCCCCGGACGCCCCGGCCCTGGACCGCCGAGCCCCGGCCGGCCTCAATCCTTCAGCGGGAAGATCCTGGACTGGTGGGGCGGGCGCTCCTCGCTCCGGTTCAGGGCGGCGCGGATGCGGTCGGCCAGTTCGGTGCGGCGGTAGGGCTTGCTGAGCACGTCCATGCCCGCCGCCTCCGTCCCCCGCGCCACCGGCTCGTCGGTGTAGCCGGTCGTCAGCAGGATGCGCATATCAGGGCGCCGCTGCCGCACCTTCTCGGCCAGCACCAGCCCGTTCATGCCGCCCGGCATCACCAGGTCGCTGAACAGCAGGTCGACGCGCGGCTCCTTGTCCAGCATCTCCAGCGCGATCTCGCCGCTGCGGGCGGCCAGCACCCGGTAGCCGAGCTTGCGCAGGTGGGTGGCGGCGAGTTCGCGGGCGTCGTCATTGTCCTCCACCACCAGCACCGTCTCGGTGCCCTCGGCCGGCGCCGGTTCCGGCTCCATCTCCGCCTGCGGCGCGGCGACGCGGTCGGCGGTGACGGGGAAGAGCATGCGGACCGTGGTCCCCCGGCCCAGCTCGCTCTCGATCTCCAGCCGGCCGTGCGACTGCTGGGCGAAGCCGTGGACCATGGCAAGCCCCAGGCCGGTGCCCAGCCCCTTGGTGGTGAAGAAGGGCTCGGTCGCGCGCTGCAGCACCTCCGGCGGCATGCCCTGCCCCTCGTCATGGACGCACAGCGCCACGAAGTCGCCCGGCGGCAAGCCATGGGCCGCGGCGCCGCCGTCCAGGCGCTGCACCGACGTCCCCACCGTCACCCGGCCGCCGGCCGGCATCGCGTCGCGCGCGTTGATGAGCACGTTCAGCAGCGCCATCTCAAGATGAACAGGGTCCAGCGTGCAGTGCGGCAGGCCCGGCCGCAGGTCCAGGCGGAGGTCGACCCGGTCGCCCAGCGAGCGCATCAGCATCTCGCTGAACTCCACCACCAGCGCGTTCAGATTGACGCGCTTGGGCTCCAGCCGCTGCTTGCGGGCGAAGGTCAGCAGCTGCTGCGTCAGCCGCGCGCCCTGCTGCGCCGCCCGGTCGGCGTTCTCCAGGGCGCGGCGGGCGCGGACCTTGTCGTTGTCCAGCTCCTCCGTCGCGATCTCCAGATTGCCGGTCACCACCTGCAGCAGATTGTTGAAGTCGTGCGCCAGGCCGGCGGTCAGCTGGCCGATCGCCTCCATCTTCTGCGCCTGGCGGAAGCTCTGCTCCGAGGTGCGCCGCCGCGTCACATCCATCTGGCTGGCGAAGTAGTAGAGGAGCCTGTCCTCCTTGTCGAAGATCGGCCCCATGAACAACGCGTTCCAGAAGGGCGTGCCGTCGCGCTTGTAGTTCAGGATCTCCACGGCGATGGCGCGCCGCTCCTCGAGCGCCGTGCGGATCTCCCCCACGGCGTGGCGGTCGGTCTGGGCGCCCTGCAGGAAGCGGCAGTTGCGCCCCATGACCTCGTCCTCCTCGTAGCCAGTGAGGTCGAGGAAGGCGCGGTTGACGAAGACGATGGGGTTGTCCGGCTGGTTCGGGTCGGTGACCACCATCGGCATGCGGGTCATCTCGACGGCGGCGAAGAAGATGTCGCCCCGGTCGTCGAAGCCGGGCTTGGTGATCCGGCTCTCCTGCCAATGGCGCAAGCCGGGCCTGTCGCCCTGGGGCGTGTAGGCGTGGCCCTCATGCTCGCCGGCCGCGGGGATGCCCACGCTCTGCCCGCCGCCCTGCACGTCGGGCGTCTTGTCGCCCCTGGGGGCGTTCTGCCGGTCGTCGTCCGGGGCCATCATCCCGCCGCCTTAAAAGCGTCACCACACCGGTAAACAGCGCGGCGGCAGCTTGGCTCCCGGGGATGGCGAGGCGGCTCCGCGGCGTGTCAGCGCACCCGGGGCAGCGGCGGCAGGGCGCCGGTGACGTCGGGCGGCGGAACGGGCGCGGGCAGCGCCGCCCCCTTCAGCGACACCGGCTCGGGCGTCGGCTCGTCCTTGGGGTCGACATAGATGACGACCGGTCCCTGCGGCTTCACCACCCGGAAATCCGAGGGACGCTCGTTGCCGAAGACCAGCACCAGGGCCGGGATGGTCGCGAGGGGAATGATCGCCAGCTTGATCTTGAGCCCCAGACCCCACTTCTTGTGCGCCATGACCAAACCTTTCCCGACCAGTCCCGGCGCGGCGGCGCCGACGCCCATCATATAGGGCAGCGGCGGGCCCGAGGGTAGCGCCTTGCCGATGAGCGCCAGCGCCGCGCGGGGTCGCGGCTAGGACTTTCGACCGAGGCGTGCTCCGACGCCGCATATCCACGGCTTTCGCGATAAATCCAAAGCGCCCCCGCCGCCGCCCAAGGTCGTGCTTTCCCCTGGCGCAGGGCCCGTTACCCTGCGAGGACCGAAGGATCCCCACATGCCGATGCGCCGGTGGGCCAGACACTGCGGGAGGAGGCCGGCGTGGCTGGAGTGACGACGGGCGACGCGGAACTGCGGGAGGCGGCCGTCCGCGACCCCCTGCTGGCCGATCTCCGGCGCCGCTGGGAGGCCGCCCGGGGCGCCTCCTCCTTCCCGCGCTCGGCCGATCTCGACCCGGTCGATCTGGCCGCTATGGCCGGCGACCTGCTGCGGGTGGAGATGGAGGCGCCGCATCCGCATTTCCGCGTCAGCTGGATCGGCACCAGCATGGTCATGTGGTTCCGCCGCGACATTACCGGCATGCGGCTGGACGAGCTGGCGCCGCATCCGCATTTCCGCCTGTTCCTGGACGCGTTGAACCGCGCCGTCAGCCGCCAGGCGCCGGTGGAGCTGGCCGCCCGCGTGAACGGCGAGAACCGCACGGGGGAGAGCCGGGTCATGGAGTTCGAGGCGCTGCTTCTGCCCCTGGCCGGCGACGGCGAGACGATCGACGGGTTGCTGGTGGCCTGCCGGCAGCAGCGCGCGGCGCAGGCGCAAGGAGCGCCCGCCGCCCTGTCGGCCTGATCAGGCGGTTTCGCGCTTGGCGCCGAAGGTGGGCGGTTCCGACAAATCGCCCTCGTGCGGGAAGACGTCGATCACCTGATAGCCCTGGGCGGCCGGGAACCGGGCCTGCGCCTTGCGCCGGGCGCGGTTCAGGTCGGTCGCGAAATAGAAGATGTACCGCCCCTCCTGCCAGGCGCGGGTGACGCGCGTGGGCTCCAGCGGCGGCACCTCGCCCTCGCGGCGGACCAGGATGATCCAGCCCGTCTCCTGCAGCCCGCGCCGCTCGTCCAGCACCAGGATGCGCCGGTCGATCGCCTCCAGCTCCTGGATGCGGCGGGTAAGGCCGGCGATGGCCTGGTGCATCTCCCCGACCTCGCCGTCGTCGGCGTCGGCCGTGTGGCGCTGCGCCAGGCTCTCGCGCGCCAGGGCGCGGATCTGGTGGCTGATGGCGTGCTGGCGGTGCCGCAGCTCCCTGATGCTGCGACGGGCCTGCTTGATGCTCTTGCGCGCCTTCAGGACCGCCGGCTTCACCGCCAGGATCACGATCATGCAGGCGAGGCCGATGCCGAAGCCGTTCATGACGCGGCCTCCGCCGACACGGCGTCCGCCGCCATCGGGGCGGCGTGGACGATCTTGAAGCCGACCGTCTTGGGGAAGGCGCGGTCCAGCTCGACCTTGGCCTCCTCGATCCCGATCGCCCAGACATGCACCGGCTGCGGCCGGGCCCAGCTGCTGTCGTAGAAGGGATGGCGCTCCCCGCGCTTCACCTGGTGCGCGACGGAGCTGTTCATCACCAGCAGCTCGAAGCCGCGGTTCGGCTGCACCTCCTGGCCGATCAGGCGGACAAAGCGGTGGGGCGACGCTTCCAGCTCGCGGATGCGCTTCTTCAGCTGGTTCTCCTGGCGCTGGGCGGAGAAGAGCAGGGTCGCGGCACCGGCGGCGGTGTTCTTGCGCGCCTCCACCCGGTCGCCGAGGCCGCTGGCGATGCGGGAATAGCGGGCGAGCTTCTGCCGCAGCTGCTCGGTCCCGGCCAGCCGGTCCAGCAGCAGGGTGTAGCCGTGCGTCCCCACCGCGACGAGGACCGACAGGCCCACCGACGCCAGGAAGACGATCAGCGCGAACTCCAGCATGGCCAGGATACCGGCCGTCAAAACCGCCCCCTCCGGCAGCTTTCAGGAACCTATACTTTAGTTGAAACCGTGGATTACTCAATGCTTCTGTAAATATGGCAAATGCCCATGGCTTTTTAGCAACCCGGGACAGATGCGGATCAACGGATTGTAGTCGCCGCCGCCCCCGCCCCCATAGATGAGGTAATGGCCCGCGGCCGCCAGATCATGCTGCGGCGCAATGGCGGGCTCGGGGGCATGCGGCGGAGTCTTGCCCCGGGCGGGGTGCCCCTCCCTTTTCGCTCTCGACTCCGCGGGAGGGTGGGTGTGTCATCTTCGGCGGAGGAAACGGGCGCCCCGCCGCGGGCGGCCAGTCCGGGCCGGTCGTGGTCGAAGATGCCTAAGGGGCGCTGAACAGCACCCGGAGGCGGAAAATGCACAACGGCAAGAGAGCCGCGCCGCGCTGCGCGGCCCTGGTCGGCCCCTATCTCAGCGGCAAGACCAGCCTGATGGAAAGCCTGCTGCTGGCCGCGGGCGCCATCCAGCGCAAGGGCGGCGCAGGCAGCGGCGACACCGTGGGCGACGCGTCGGCCGAGGCGAAGGCGCGCCGCATGACCGTGGAGATGGGCGTCGCCTCCCTGGATTACCTGGGCGACCGCTGGCACCTGATCGACTGCCCCGGTTCCATCGAGCTGATGTCCGAGGCCTGCCGCGCCCTGATGGTGGCGGACGTGGCCGTGGTGGTCTGCGAACCGGTGCCCGACAAGGCGCTGATGCTGGCGCCGCTCTTCAAGTTCCTCGACGACAACGCCATCCCCCACATGCTGTTCATCAACAAAGTGGACCAGCTGGGCGCCGGCGGCACCCGGATCCGCGACCTGATGCAGGCGCTGCAGGCGGTGTCGCAGCGGCCGCTGGTGCTGCGCGAGGTGCCGATCCGCGACGGGCAGGACGTCACCGGCTATGTCGACCTGGTGTCCGAGCGCGCCTACCGCTTCAAGCCGGGGCAGGCGTCGGACCTGGTGCAGATGCCCGAGACGGTGCGCGACCGCGAGCGCGAGGCCCGGCAGGAGATGCTGGAGGCGCTGGCCGATTTCGACGACGGGTTGCTGGAGAAGCTGCTCGAGGACGTCGCGCCCGACCGCAACGAGATTTACCGGCAGCTGGCCGCCGACCTGGCGCAGGACCTGATCGTGCCGGTCTTCCTGGGCAGCGCCGAGCGCGACCATGGCGTCCGCCGCCTGCTGAAGGCGCTGCGCCACGAGACGCCGGAGCCTGCCGCCACGGCCGAGCGGCTGGGCATCCCCGAGGGCGGCTCCGTCGCGCAGGTCGCGAAGGTGCTGCACACGCCGCACACCGGCCGCCTGTCGCTGTCGCGCGTCTGGCGCGGGCAGGTGGCCGACGGCATGTGCCTGGGCGGCGAGAAGGTCAGCGGCCTCTTCGCGCTGTTCGGCGGGACCGTCACCAAGATCGCCGGGGCCCAGGCCGGCGATCTGGTGGCGCTGGGCAAGCTGGAGAAGGCGCGCGCCGGCGACGTGCTGACCGACAAGGGCCAGTCGATCCGCGCCGCCTTCTGGCCGGATGCCCCGGAACCGGTCCACGCCATCGCCGTGCAGGCCGAACAGCGCACCGACGAGGTGAAGCTGACCGCCGCCATCCACAAGCTGGTGGACGAGGACCCGTCGCTGACCCTGCACCACCGGGCGGAGACGGCGGAGATGGTGCTGTGCGGCCAGGGGCCGGTGCATCTGGGCATCGCCGCCGACCGCCTCCGGAACCGCCACAACGTCCCCGTCCGCGCCCATGCCCCGGTCATCCCCTACCGCGAGACCATCCGCAAGGGAACGGAGCTGCACAGCCGCTTCAAGCGCCAGACCGGCGGGCACGGGCAGTTCGCCGACGTCCATGTGGCGGTGCGGCCGCTGCCGCGGGGATCCGGCTTCCAGTTCAAGGACGCGGTCGTGGGCGGCGCCGTGCCGCGTCAGTTCATCCCCGCCGTCGAGGAGGGCTGCCGCGAGGCTCTGGCCTCCGGGCCCATGGGCTTCCCCGTGGTCGATCTGGAGGTGACGCTGACCGGCGGCCAGTACCATGCGGTGGACAGCAGCGAGCAGGCCTTCCGCACGGTCGGCCGGCAGGCGCTGCAGGAGGCGCTGGGCAAGTGCGAGCCGGTGCTGCTGGAGCCGATCATGCTGGTCAATCTCTCCACCCCGACCGAGTTCACCGCCAGGGTGCAGCGGCTGGCCAGCGGGCGACGCGGGCAGATCCTGGGCTTCGACGTGAGGCCCGGCTGGGCCGGCTGGGACGAGGTGAAGGTCTACATGCCGCAGGCCGACATGGCCGACCTCATCATCGAGCTGCGCTCCATCACGCTGGGGTTGGGCAGCTACACGGCGGTCTTCGACCATCTGCAGGAGCTGACCGGGCGGCTGGCCGACCGGGTGGCGGAGCTACGGCAGGCCGGGGTCGCGGCGCAGTAGGGGCGGCCCCCAAAGGAACGTGTGGGGGAGCCGGAGCGTTGGAAGGGCGGTCCCGGGACGACCCGGCGGCCGCCCTTTCCATACCAGGGAGACCCGCATGGACAACCGCCTGCAGACCGCCGAGACCCCAGCTTCCGACGAGGCGCTGGGCGTCGAGACCGGCATCGGGGACAACCAGCGCAAGGCGATCTCCGAGGGCCTCGCCCATGTGCTCGCCGACAGCTACACGCTGCTGGGCAAGACCCACGGCTTCCACTGGAACGTCACCGGGCCGCAGTTCCACAGCCTGCACGCCATGTTCCAGGACCAGTACGAGGATTTGACCGAGGCGGTGGACGAGGTCGCCGAGCGCATCCGGGCGCTGGGCCATTTCGCGCCCGGCAGCCTCAGCCAGTTCCTGAAGCTGACCCGCATCCAGGACGAGCTGGGCGTGCCCGACGCCCGCGCCATGCTGGAGCAGCTGGTCCGCGACAACGAGACGGTCGTGCGCGGCTGCCGCGAGGTCGCCAAGCTCGCCAGCGAGGCCGAGGACACCGTCACCGAGGATCTGATGAACCAGCGCATGCAGGCCCACGAGAAGGCCGCCTGGATGCTGCGCGCGAGCTTCGGCTAATCGCGGTCCCGCACCGGGACGCGTCGCATTGCGGCTGCGCCTCCATGCGACCTACGGGCAAGCGTTCGTAGGTCGCATGGAGCGGAGCGCAATGCGACATCACCGTCGGGTCATGCCGACCGGGCAGCCGCCTTCGACAGGGTGAACACCTCCACGCCCGTCTCCGTGACGCCGATCGTGTGCTCGAACTGGGCGGACAGCGAGCGGTCGCGGGTGACGGCGGTCCAGCCGTCCGGCAGGGTCTTCACCCCGGGCTTGCCGGCGTTCAGCATCGGCTCGATGGTGAAGACCATTCCGGCTTCGAGACGGAGCCCGGTCCCCTTCCTGCCGTAATGCAGCACCTGCGGCGCGTCGTGGAAGACGGCACCCGTTCCGTGTCCGCAATAATCCTGGACGACGCTGAACCGCTCGCGGTCGGCGACGGCCTGGATCGCCGCGCCGACATCGCCCAGCGTGGCGCCGGGACGCACGATGTTTATGCCGGCCCACAGCGCCTCCTCGGTGGCCTTGACCAGGCGGCGCGCCAGCACCGGCGGCTCGCCCACCAGGAAGGTGCGGCTGCTGTCGCCGTAGAAGCCGTCCAGGATCGGCGTCACGTCGACATTGACGATGTCGCCCTCGGCCAGCCGCTTGTCGTCGCTGGGGATGCCGTGTGTCACCACATGGTTTACGGAGATGCACGAGGCGTGCTTGTAGCCATGGTAGCCGATGGTGGCCGGAACGCCGCCGCGGTCGCGCATGAAGCTCTCGCACAGCCGGTCGATCTCGCCGGTGCTGACGCCCGGGCGGATATGGCCCGCGATGAAATCGAGCGTGGCCGCCGCCAACGCCCCGGCGCGGCGCAGCGCCTCGAACTCGGCGGCGTCGTAGAGCGGCACCTCGGCGCCGGTCATGTCCTTCAGGCCGGAGGGGCGCGGCATCAGGCGTCCCTCCCCGCAATGATCCTCAGCAACACCCATTCTCCACTTTAGAACCATTCCAAACATACTTGCCGGGCTCCGCCGGGCGGCCTATCCTTGGTGCCAAGGACGACAACCAGGAGGACCCGGCCATGGCCACCGCCCCCCAGATCGACATCGGCATCCCCGCCGAGGCCCGCGCCCGCATCGCCGACGGGCTGTCCCGGCTGCTGGCGGACAGCTTCGCGCTTTATCTGAAGACCCACAACTTCCATTGGAACGTCAAGGGTCCGATGTTCAACACGCTCCACACCATGTTCATGGAGCAGTACACCGAGCAGTGGACGGCGCTGGACGAGATCGCCGAGCGCATCCGCGCCCTGGGCTTCCCCGCCCCCGGCAGCGCGTCCAAGTTCGCCGCCCTGACCTCCATCCCCGAGGAGAGCGGCGTGCCGAGCGCCGACGAGATGATCCGCCAGCTGGTGGCCGGCCAGGAGACGGTGGCCCGCACCGCGCGCTCGGTCTTCCCCATCGCCGAGGAGGCCAGCGACGAGCCGACCTGCGACCTGCTGACCCAGCGCATGCAGCTGCATGAGAAGACCGCCTGGATGCTGCGGTCGCTGCTGGAATAGAGGCGTGAAGGCGGCCGTCTACTCGGCGGCCGCCTTCACCATCCCGGCCTCGCGGGCGCGGGCGATGGTCTCGACCCGGTCGCGCAGGTCCTTCTGCAGGCCCAGATGCTCGAAGATCTCGGCCACCAGGAACATGGGGCCGATCAGCGCCTGGAACAGGTTGGACAGCAGCGCCGGCCGCTTGCCCTCGTAGACATGGCCCCAGAGCTGCAGCGCCCAGCCGCCGACGAAGGTGGCGCCGAACACCCACCAGACCGTGGCGGGCCCTTGCGTCGCCGCGACCCATTCCGCCAGCCACACGCAGGGGGCCAGGAACAGCGCCATCGCCAGCCCGATCGGCCGGTTAAGCGCCACCCACAGCGCCCAGACGGCGACGGTCAGCGCCACCGCCAGCGACAGGCCCTGCTCGCCCACCGGGAGCCGCACCAGGGCGCTCAGCTGGATCAGCGAGAAGACGATGGCGGGGATGCCCAGGAAATGGGTGGCGCGGTTGCGCGCGTCGCGGTGGTAGGTCACGTACATCGCCATCTGGCGCTCGAACAGATCGCCCATCATCCTCTCCCCTTCCCTGCCCTTCGGGCTTTGCGCCTAGTATGGGGGCTCCCCCGCCGCGCGCAAGAGTGCTCGCCATGACCGCCCTCACCGACCGGACCCGCATCGCGGACATCTTGGCGGCGTCTTCCTGGCACATGGCCTGCCTGGAGGCATTGGCGACGCTCGGCCTGCCGGACGCCTGGATCGGCGCCGGCTTCGTCCGGGGCGCGGTATGGGACCGGCTGCACGGTTTCGACCGGCCGACGCCGCTGCCCGACCTGGATGTGGTCTATTTCGACCCCGCCGATCCCGAGGGGCGGGGGGAACCCGTCATCGAGGCGCGCCTGGAGGCGATGTCACCGCCGGCGCCCTACGACCCGCCACCCGTCTGGTCGGCCCGCAACCAGGCGCGGATGCACGTACGCAATGGCGACACGCCCTACCAAGACACGGCCGAGGCCCTGACCCGCTGGCTGGAGACGCCGACCTGCGTCGCCGCCAGGCTAGGACCAGGAGGAGTCGACGTGCTGGCGCCGCTGGGCACGGCCGATCTGTTCGGCCTGAGGGTCCGCCCGACGCCGCACGCCCTCTCCCGCCCCGACAAGCTGGCGCAGTACCGCGAGCGGCTGGACGCCAAGCGCTGGGACCTGTCCTGGCCCCGGCTGCGGCTGGAGCGGGAATAGCCGGTTCAATGCGCGACCAGCAGCGGGATCTCCGCATGGTGCAGCACGTGGCGCGAGGTGCCGCCCAGGATGCGCTCGCGCAGGCGGGAATGGCCGTAGACGCCCATCACCAGCAGCCCGGCACCGACCGCCCCGGCCTCGACCAGCAGCGAGCGGCCGGCCGAATCCTCCGGCGCCTCCGGCGTGCGCAGGCTGGCCTTCACGCCATGCTCGCCCAGGAAGCGGAGGATGCCGGCGCCGTGAAGCTCCGTCTCGTCGCGCGACCCGGCGGTGATGACGGTGACCGTCGCCGCCTCCTTCAGCACCGGCAGGGCGGCGCGGACGGCGGCCGCGGCCTCGCGGGTGGGCTTCCAGGCGACCAGGATGTTCGAGGCGTCCACGGGCGCCGTCCGGTCCGGCGGCAGCACCAGCACCGGGCAGCCCGCCGCGAAGGGCAGATGGTCGGGCAGGTTGGTGCTGAAGTCGTTCCACAGGCTCTCGCGCCGGTCCTGGCTCAGCACCACCACGTCGGCGTAGCGGGCGTGGACGGCCAGATGCTCGGCCTCGTCGCCCACCTCCATGATCCAGTCGAAGCGCAGCCCCTCGCGCGACGCCACGGCGCGGAACCGCTCCTCGATCGGCGCGGCGACGCGGGCGGCGACGCGGCGCGCCTCCTCGATCCCGTCGCCCAGATCCAGCCCGGGCAGCTCCGACGGCGCCAGGGTCAGCACGCCGCGCAGGCGCGCATCCTGCCGGCGGGCGAAGTCGGCGGCGGCGGCGACGCGGTCGTCGCTGGCGGCGTCCGTTCCCACATGCACCTGGATCGTCTTGAAGCCCATGGTCCCGTTCCCCGTCTGCGATGGTTCGTCGAAGCTTAATCGTGCCCGCAGGATCGCGGCAACGGTGCGCCCGGACAATGATGCAGGTCAAAAAGCACGCGGGCGGCCCGGCCCTTCGGCCTTCTCTCGGATCAGCGCAGCCGCAGCCGGTACAGCACGTGCGGCAGGCCGGCGTGTCGGATGTGGCGCTCGAAGGCGAAGCCCAGCCCCTCCATGGCGCGGCGGCTGTCGCGGTTGGTCGGCAGGGTGAAGCAGACCAGGCTGTCCAGCCCCAGCGCGTCGCGGGCATGGGCCAGCACCGCCCGCCCCGCCTCGCGCACCAGCCCTTGCCGCCAGTAAGCCGGCCGCAGCCCGTAGAGCAGCTCCACCTCCGTGCCCCCGTCCACCGGGCCGCGCTTCAACCCGCAATAGCCGACGAAGTCGCCGCCGCGCAGGCGCCAGCCCCAGGGGCCGAAGCCGTGCTCGGCCCAATGCCGGGCGAAGAGGTCCAGCCGCTCCGCCGTGACCGCCTCCGCCAGCGGGCGCCCGTCGGCCGTCAGCGTCACCATGGCCGTGGGATCGGCATGGATCAGCCGCATGTCCCCGAGGTCCGCCGGCCCCAGCGGCGTGCCGCGCAGCCGGTCCGTCTCCAATGCGCTCATCGCCACCTCCATTCGGATACAGGATTCATCACAGCCTCTCTCGCGGCACCGGTGTTTAATTGATGCAAAGGCGTTTGAAGGAGTGTCTGGATCGTGGCCGAGCAACTCTATCTCGTCATGAATGGCGGTGCCCATCTCTGGACCCCCGCCGGCGGGCTGCGCTATCTGCATTATGTCGATCCCGCACTGTTCGCGCCGGGCGTGCCTGGGAACTCCCGGGTCGGGCGCGTGGCGCTGACCGACACGGACAAGGACGGTCGGGCGGAGGCCGTCTACGATTTCGGCGGCGGGCGCGGCATCGCCGTCTCCTACGCTCCCGGATCGGCCGCGCCGACCCTGACCGGCGTGTCGCTGTACGGCCCGGACAACGTTCCCAGAACGCAGTGGGGCAGCACCCACATCTACGACCTTGATCCGACGCCCTGGGATACCGGCGTGCCGATGGTCAGGTTCGAGCACAATGGCAGCATGAGCCGGCCAATCACCGGCAACAGCTATTTCCTGCAGGATGTGAAGTCCGGCGCCGCCGTACCGCTCCTGTCCCTGGGCGGCACCGGGAGCTATCTCGGCGCGGGGCGCTTCACGGACGACGGCGAGGTCCGCGCCATCTACCATGCCGGGCTGTCCATCTTCGGCGCCGACCTGACCACGATCCAGCTCTCCGGAAAGACGCTGATCGACCAGCTGCGGCCGGGCACGCAGGTCGTCGGCATCGGCAACTTCGCCGGCGCCGCCAACCGGGACGAAATCCTGTTCCAGCAGGACGGCACGCGCGAGCTGATCGCCTGGGACCCGGCCAAGGGCTCGGCCGGCTTCCGCGGCATCTTCACGCCCAACGAGGGCTGGTCGGTCGTGACCACCGGCGACCTGACCGGCGACGGCATCGACGACGTCGTCGTGCGCTACGCCGCCCCGGCGACGGGCGCGGCCACGACGGTGGACGGCGCCACCGCCGCCTTCGACTTCATGAAGGGCGAGTGGCACTGGATCGGCGTGACGGAGGTGGGCGCCATCCGCGGCATCGCCCCCCTGCTCACCCCGGCCTCGCCCCCGCCCGCCTCGGCTCCCCCGGAGGAGATCGGGCTGGCGGGGCTGCCGGCGGAAGGCGCCTGGGGCTGAGGCGCCGGGGCCTCAGCGCAGGGCGGCGCAGGCGCGCTGGATGCGGCGGCAGGCCTCCTCCAGCGCTTCCGTCGAGGTGGCGTAGCTGATGCGGAAGTGCGGGGCCAAGCCGAAGGCGCTGCCCTGCACCACCGCCACGCCCTCCGACTCCAGCAGGTAGGTGACGAAGTCCTCGTCCGTCTCCAACCGCTTGCCGTCGGGCGTGGCCTTGCCGATGGTGCCGGCGCAGCTGGGATAGACGTAGAAGGCGCCCTCCGGCCGGGGGCAGTGCAGGCCGGTGGCCTGGTTCAGCATGGAGACGACCAGGTCGCGGCGCTGGCGGAACATCTCCGCGCGCTCCTTGATAAAGTGCTGCGGCCCGGTCAGCGCCTCGACGGCGGCCGCCTGGCTGACGGAACTCGGGTTGCTCGTCGCCTGGCCCTGCACGTTCGCCATGGCCTTGATCAGATCCTTCGGCCCGGCGCCGTAGCCGATGCGCCAGCCGGTCATCGCGTAAGCCTTCGACACGCCGTTCATGGTCAGGGTGCGGTCGTACAGGCCGGGCTCCACCTGGGCCACGGTGGCGAACTCGAACCCGTCATAGGACAGGTGCTCGTACATGTCGTCGGTGAAGACCCAGACATGCGGATGCCGCAGCAGCACGTCGGTCAGCGCCTTCAGCTCGGCCCGGGTGTAGGCGGCCCCCGTGGGGTTGGACGGGCTGTTCAGGACCAGCCACTTGGTGCGCGGGGTGATGGCGCGCTCCAGCTGCTCCGGCTTCATCTTGAAGCCAGCCTCCGCGCGGCACTCGACGAAGACCGGCGTGCCCTCGGCCATCAGCACGATGTCGGGATAGCTGACCCAGTAGGGCGCGGGGATGATGACCTCGTCACCCGGGTTCACGGTCGCCATCATGGCGTTGAAGATCAGCTGCTTGCCGCCGGTGCCGACGCTGACCTGCTCGGGCGTGTAGTCCAGCCCGTTCTCGCGCTTGAACTTCAGGCAGACCGCGCGCTTCAGCTCGGGCGTGCCGTCGACGTCGGTGTACTTGGTCACGCCCTGGCGGATGGCGCGGATCGCCGCCTCCTTGATGTTGTCGGGCGTGTCGAAGTCCGGCTCGCCGGCGCCCAGCCCGATCACGTCGCGGCCCGCCGCCTTCAGCGCCCGCGCCTTGGCGGTCACCGCGATAGTCTGCGACGGCTTGATGCGCTTCAGGCGGTCGGCAACGATCGACATGGTGGGACTGGCCTCCAGACAGGAAAATTCCGGGGCGGGACGATACTGCGCAAGAAGCGGCACGGCAACGGGGCCAGCCCGGCGCCCCGGCGCATGGCAGCCCTGCCGGCCGCCCGTCAAGCCCGGCCTATCCCCTCGGGGACTGTGACGGCCCACGGTGACAAGGCCGGAGCGTTCGGCTATCCAAGCCGCCATGCCAGACAAGACGGCGAACATGCTGACGCTCAGCGACATGGTGGTGATCGGCACCGGGGCCCTGGTGCTGATCGTGCTCATGCTCGTCCTGATGATGGCGCTGCGCCCCCGCCGCCGGCCGATGAACCGCAAGCAGTACAGCGCCGACCTCTACCGCCGGAAGATCGCGCTGGAGGAGCTGCCCTACCCGATCCTGCACGACGTGCGGATCACCGACGGCCAGGGCAAGGTGATGCGGGTCGACCACATCCTGCGGCTGCCGGCCAGCATCCTGATCGTCACCTCGGGCCCGCACGACGCGGTGGGCCAGGTGAAGGCCTCGCCCGCCGCCGGCCAGTGGCGCTACGTCGCGCCCGGCGGCGCCGTCGGCAGCATGATCAACCCGGTCATCCAGCTGCACCCTCTGATCCAGGCGGTGCGCTCGCGCTTCCCGCTGGTGCGGGTGCGGGTGCTGACCGTCTTCCCCAACACCGCCGAGTTGACCGGCCACCAGCTGCGCACGGTCTGCCGCGGCGAGGATGTGGTGAAGATGATCAAGGAGATGGCGGCCGAGGACGGCGTCGCCTCGCAGGCGGTGGAGGCCGCCTGGGACCCGCTCAGCCGCGCCCTGGCCCAGGCCAGCGCCGAGATCGCCAGCCGCGCCCAGGCCGCCGGCGCCCGCTGACCCTTCCGGGCGGGGCACACCCTATACGGAGGTTCAGGCGCGGCGCTTGTCCCTTGTGCCGGTGCGGGCACCCCTCATACTCGCGATAAGATGTGAAGAGGGGTCGAACATGCATAAATCAGCCAGGTTTCTCGCCCTGACGTCCGCCGCAATCCTGGCGCTGGCACCGGCCGCGGGAGCGCAGCAATGCCAGCCCCCGGCTGGACAGGCCTATGAACTGGCGCTGTCCTCGTCACCGGGTGCGAACCTGAAGACGGCCGCCTTCAAGACCCGGATCACGGTGAACGGGCAGCAGCGCGAGGTGCTGATCGACACCGGTTCGTCCGCGATCAACGTGCCCGCCGCGCTCCTGCAAGGCGTGACCCCGGCGGTCACGGGCGTCTACTACTCCTATGTGAGCAGCGGCAGGATCTACAAAGGCAACTGGTACCTTGTGAAGGTCACGCTGCCGACCATCGGCGCCACGCCGGGCCTGAGCACCGACACGCTCGCCGTCTTCGGCACGACCGACACCTGCAGCGGCACGCTGGAGGCGCCGACCGACTGCCTGAAGCTGGACCCGTCCGACCCGCTCGGCATGATGGGAGTCAGCTACAACCCCTATTCCCTGCCGACCCAGGTCCAGGGCAACCCGACCAACGCCTTCCTGGCCCTGCCGGCCACCGCGGCGAACCCGGGCTACGTCATCACCGCCTCCCGCGTATGGCTGGGCATCGACGGCCGGACCACGGGGCAGTTCGGCCAGCTTCCCGTGACGGCCGACAAGAGCGGTCGCCTGTCTCCCAGCGGCTGCATCTCCTACACGGTCGGGGGAAACACCGGCGCTCCCCTCTGCGGCACCCTGCTGATGGACACCGGCATCAACCACCTGTACCTGACCATGCCGCCGAACAGCTGCCCGCCGAAGTCCGCCGTGGCGGTGCAGGTCACGGCGCCCGATCCCGCCGGGGCCGTCCTGAACTGGAGTTATGCCGCAAATTTCGGTCAGGCGACGACGTCGGCGGCCGGTTCCAGCGGCGACAACTGCGTCCAGGAAACGGGCACCGGCGGCACCAACCACACCAACACCGGCCGGATGGTCTTGGCCCAGTACGACTACCTCTATGACGGCACCTGCAAGGCCGTGGGCTTCCGGCCGGTAAAGCCGCAGTGAGGTTCGGCTACCCGTAGGTCGCATGGAGCCGCAGGCGCAATGCGACATCACCCCGCCGGGACGTCGCATTACGCTGCGCTCCATGCGACCTACGGATCGGCGGCGCAAAGCCTGATGCCGGCGCCCTCCTTCTCTAAGGGCCCCAAACACGGGAACAAAAGCGGATCGGCCCCTGGAACAAGGGGCCGGTCCGTCGTATCTTAGGGGCATGCCCCAGGATCTCGACCGCCTCGGTTTCGAGGACGCCCAAACCCCGTTCGTCCCAGAAGGCATGTCCCAGGCGGGAATGCCCGCCGAGGGCATCCAGGGGCTGCCCATGATGATGCCGCCGCCCGCCGGCGTCATGACGCAGGCCATGCCCTTCCGCATGCGCCTCGCCCCGCCCACCGGCGGCGTGCCGCTGCAGGTGGTGTCGGAGTTCAAGCCGGCCGGCGACCAGCCGCGCGCCATCGAGGAGCTGACGGCCGGGCTGCACGCGGGCGAGCGCGACCAGGTGCTGCTGGGCGTGACCGGCTCGGGCAAGACCTTCACCATGGCGCATGTCATCGAGCGGCTGCAGCGCCCGACCCTGATCCTGGCGCCGAACAAGACCCTGGCCGCCCAGCTCTATGGCGAGATGAAGAGCTTCTTCCCGAACAACGCGGTGGAGTACTTCGTCTCCTACTACGACTATTACCAGCCCGAGGCCTACGTGCCCCGGACCGACACCTACATCGAGAAGGAAAGCTCGATCAACGAGCAGATCGACCGTATGCGCCACTCGGCGACGCGGGCGCTGCTGGAGCGGCGGGACTGCATCATCGTCGCCTCGGTCAGCTGCATCTACGGCATCGGCTCGGTCGAGACCTACTCGGAGATGACCATCCCGCTGGCGGTGGGCCAGCGCATCGACCGCAACCAGTTCCTGCAGCGGCTGGTGGAGATCCAGTACAAGCGCAACGACATCGCCTTCGCCCGCGGCTCCTTCCGCGTGCGCGGCGACACGATCGAGCTGTTCCCCGCCCACCTGGAGGACCGCGCCTGGCGCCTGTCGCTGTTCGGCGACGAGCTGGAGTCGATCCAGGAGATCGATCCGCTGACCGGCCAGAAGGTCGGCTCCATGCAGCAGGTCCGCATCTACGCCAACAGCCACTATGTCACGCCCAAGCCCACGCTCATGCAGGCGGTGGAGCAGATCAAGCGCGACCTGAAGATCCGGCTGGAGGAGTTCTACGCCCAGGGCAAGCTGCTGGAGGCCCAGCGGCTGGAGCAGCGCACGACCTTCGACATCGAGATGATCGTCGCCACCGGCTCCTGCGCCGGCATCGAGAACTATTCCCGGTACCTGTCGGGCCGCAACCCGGGCGAGCCGCCGCCGACCCTGTTCGAGTATCTGCCGGAGAACGGCCTGCTGATCGTGGATGAGAGCCACGTCATGGTCCCCCAGATCGGCGGCATGTTCCGCGGCGACTTCATGCGCAAGTCGACGCTCACCGAGTACGGCTTCCGCCTGCCCTCCTGCGCCGACAACCGGCCGCTGAAGTTCGAGGAGTGGGAGGCGATGCGGCCGCAGTCGGTCTTCGTCTCGGCCACCCCCGGCCCCTGGGAGATGGAGCGCACCGGCGGCGTCTTCACCGAGCAGGTGGTGCGCCCCACCGGCCTGATCGACCCGGAGGTCATCGTCCGCCCGACCGAGACCCAGGTGGACGATCTGCTGGCCGAGTGCCGCGAGTGCATCACCAAGGGCCAGCGCGTGCTGGTGACGACGCTGACCAAGAAGATGGCCGAGGCGCTGACCGAGTATCTGCACGAGGCCGGCATCAAGGTCCGCTACATCCACTCCGACGTGGAGACGCTGGAGCGCATCGAGATCATCCGCGACCTGCGCCTGGGCGCCTTCGACGTGCTGATCGGCATCAACCTGCTGCGCGAGGGGCTGGACATCCCGGAATGCGGCCTGGTCGCCATCCTGGACGCGGACAAGGAGGGCTATCTCCGCTCCAAGACCTCGCTGATCCAGACCATCGGCCGCGCCGCCCGCAACGTCGAGGGCCGCGCCATCCTCTATGCCGACCGCATCACCGACAGCATGAAGTTCGCGATGAGCGAGACGGCGCGCCGCCGCGAGAAGCAGGTCGCCTACAACCTCGCCAACGGCATCACGCCGGAGTCGGTGAAGAAGCAGATCTCCGACGTGCTCAACTCGGTCTATGAGCGCGGCGACCGGGTCAATGTCGGCACCGACGGCGTCGCCGCCGAGGGCGCCCTGGTCGGCCACAACCTTAAGGCCGTCATCGCCGACCTGGAAAAGCGCATGCGCGCCGCCGCCGCCGACCTGGAGTTCGAGGAAGCCGCCCGCCTGCGCGACGAGCTCCGCCGCCTGGAACAGGCCGACCTCGGCCTGGGCGAAGCCACCCCCATCCGCGCAAGCGCCGTGGGCGCCCGCAGCACGGGGGGACGGCCGGGGGAGAAGTCCGGGAAGTGGAAGGCGCGGCGGAAGGGGTGAGGAACCCTACCGCCGCAGCGTCACGGTGATGGCCCCGGCCTGCTCGCCGTGGCGGACCGCCGCCTGGTCGAAGCTGGGCGGGCCCATGGCGCCCATGGCGTCGTTGCTGAAGCCGATCGGCTCGGTCGGCATGCCCAGCAGCGAGCGGCCCAGCGCGCCGTCGCCGTCAATGTCCTGGAAGACCCGGAGCGCGTAGGTGCCGGCCGGCAGGTCCAGGGTGAAGCTGGTGCGGTCGCCGAAACTGCGGATCTTCAGGGCGGCCAGCGGCTGATCGCCCTTGTCCATCGCCTCCGGGCTGTCGAAGATGGCGGCGCGGATCTCGCCCAGGCCGGGGACGGCGTTGGCGACGGTGACGGTCAGGGGCGCCGCCGTGGCGGTGACGCCCACGGCCCCCACCGGCGCCACCATGGCTGCGAGAACCGCCAGGATCAGGCCCGCCCCGGCCGCGGGGGCTCGGCTGCGGCGCGCGGGGCGGAACGGGGACGGGCAGGGCATGGTCGCACCATCGATGAGGGTCTCGCCGGCTGGAGGGCCGGCCCGTCCGCACTGTCGCCAAGCGGCGGCCCGGGCTCAACCCCTCTTCCGCGCCGGCCCGCTTTTCACCCTCGGGGGTGACCAATCATGAGGGTGCTGGTGCTGGGCGCCGGGGTGATCGGCGTGGCGACGGCCTGGTACCTGGCGGAGGCCGGGTGCGAGGTCACGGTGGTGGACCGCCAGCCCGGGCCGGGGCGCGAGACCAGCTTCGCCAACGCCGGAGAGGTGTCGCCCGGCTATTCCTCGCCCTGGGCCGGGCCGGGCGTGCCGCTGAAGGCGGTGAAATGGATGCTCGCCGAGCACCCGCCCCTGATCATCCGGCCGCAGGCGGACCCGGCGCAGTGGCGCTTCATGGCGCTGATGGCCGCCAACTGCACCGAGGCGCGCTACGCCGCCAACAAGGACCGGATGCTGCGGCTGGCGGAATATTCGCGCGACCTGCTGCGCGACCTGCGGCTCGCCACCGCCATCTCCTACGACGAGGGCACGCGCGGCACGGTGCAGCTCTTCCGCACGGCCGGGCAGATGGCCTCGATCCGGCGCGACACGGCGATCCTGGAGCGGCAGGGGGTGCGCTTCCGCACGCTGGACGTGGAGGGCTGCCTGGAGCGCGAGCCGGCCCTGGCCGCGGTGCGCGACCGCATCGTCGGCGGGCTGTGGCTGCCGGGCGACGAGACCGGCGACTGCTTCACCTTCACCGAGGGGCTGGCCGTCATGGCGGCCCGGCGCGGCGTGCGCTTCCAGCCCGGCGTGGCGGTGGAGCGGCTGGTGCGCGAGGGCGGCCGGATCGTGGCGGTGGAGACCAATGCCGGCGATCTTACCGCCGACGCCTACGTGCTGGCGCTGGGCAGCTACAGCCCCGCCCTGCTGCGGCCGCTGGGGCTGGAGCTGCCGGTCTATCCGGTGAAGGGCTATTCCCTGACCATCCCCGTCGCCGATGCCGAGGCCGCCCCGGTCTCCACGGTCATGGACGAGGCGCACAAGGTCGCCATCACCCGGCTGGGCGACCGGATCAGGGTGGCCGGCATGGCGGAGCTGGCGGGCTTCGACCTGTCGCTGCCGGAGAGGCGGCGGGCGACGCTGGCGCATGTGGTGGGCGACCTGTTCCCGCGCGGCGGGCGGGTGGCGGAGGCGCGGTTCTGGTGCGGGCTGCGGCCGATGCTGCCGGACGGCGGGCCGGCCATCGGAGCGGTGCCGGACGCCGCCAACCTCTGGGTCAATACCGGCCACGGCACGCTGGGCTGGACCATGGCCTGCGGCAGCGGGAAGCTGCTGGCGGATCTTGTCACCGGTACCCGCCCGGCGATTGACGCCACCGCCCACCGCCCCGACCGGCGCTGGTTCTAGAATCGGAAAGGGGGGCCGAGCGGCCCCCCTCCCCTGTCTCAGTACGGCATGATCTCAGCCGAACTCGCCGATGCCGACCAGCGTCAGGCCGGGCGCGGTGACGAGGCTCGCGTCCACGAAGGCGCTGCCGGTCCAGTACAGGGTGGAACCGTCGGCGTTGCGGATCAGGATGTCGTCGCGGCCATCGCCGTTGAAGTCGCCGTTGCCGACCACGCTGGAGCCCTGCCCCAGGGTGATGAAGTCGGCGAAGCCGGCGCTGCCCTTGGTCGCGTCCCAGAAGATCATGACGCGGCTGTTGGTGTTGAACAGCAGGAAGTCGGCCGCGCCGTCGCCCAGGAAGTTGCCGACCTGCTCGACCCGGAAGCCGCTCTCGGGGCTCAGCGTCAGCAGGTCCTTGAAGTTGGCGCCGTCGAAGTACAGCAGCGCGCCGTTCTGCGTGTTCTGGAACACCACATCGTCGAAGCCGGTGTTGTCCACGTTGCCCGTGCCGACCAGGCGGAAGTTGGCGGCCGGGGTGATGAAGTCCTTGAACGGGTTGGCCGTGGCCGAGGGCTCGTAGAAGATGTAGGTGCCGGCGGCGTTCTTCAGCAGGAAGTCCTCGCCCTTGCCGCCGGTGAAGTTGCCCAGCGCCACGGTCTGGAACTGGCCGAAGTCCGGCACGGAGGCGAAGCCGTTGCCGCCCTTGCTGACGTCCCAGATCAGCGTGCCGTTCGGGCCGGTCAGCAGCACGTCGGCCTTGCCGTCGCCGGTGAAGTCGGCGACGCCGTTCACGGCCGTGTTCGTGCCGAAGTTCGCCAGGGTGGTGAAGCCGTTGCCGCCCTTGGTCTGGTCCCAGCTCACCAGCTCGCCGTTGGCGCGGCGCAGCAGGAACTCGGTCGGGGTGGTCGTCGGGCCGGGGTTGGCGCCGCCCACGGTCAGGCGGCCGGTGGTGTTGGCATTGTCGGCGAAATCATCGGCGATGGCCTGCACCGACACGGTGTAGGTGCCGACGGCCGGGCCGAAGCTCTGCGCCGCCACGTAGAAGTCGCCGGACTGCAGCGGGGTGAAGACCACGGTGCGCGACTGGAAGTCGGCGAACTCGAACCGGCCCTCGCCCGCCTGCAGCACGCCGTCGGTGGCGCTGACGACGCTGAGGAAGCCGAACTGCTGGCCGTCCAGCTTGATCGTGTAGGTCTGGCCGCCGGTCAGGCTGACGCGGAAGTAATCCTCGTCGCCGCTCGTCTCGAACATGCCGGCGCCCATCTGGCCCACGGTCAGGCGGCCCGTCGTGTTGGCGTTGTCGGCGAAATCATCCATCTGGGTGGCGACCGAGACGGTGTAGTCGCCCAGCGTCTCCTCGTCGCCCGACACAGCGATCAGGAAGGCGCCGGAAACGCGCGGGGTGAAGACCACGGCGTTGCCGCCGAAGCCGGCCTCGACGCGGCCCAGGCCGGCGATGGCGAACGGGCCGCCCTGGACGTTGGTGGCCAGCGCGCTGTCATTGGCGCCGATCACGGCCATGGTCTCCGGCGTGCCCTGCAGCTCGATCCGGTAGGTGGTGCCGGCGGTCAGGTCGACCCGGATGAAGTCGGCGTCATCCAGCGTCTCCAGCGAGCCGGAGCGCGAGCCGCCGACGGTCACGGTGCCGGTCGTGTTGGCATTGTCGGCGAAATCGTCCTGCACCGTCTTGGCGGACACCGAGTAGGCGCCGTCGCCGCCATCCACCTTGACGAAGTAGGTGCCGCCCTCGCGGGCGGTCAAGGTCACCGTCTTCTGGGTGGAGCTCTCGTCGCGGCCGGTGTTGCTGGCCAGGATGCCGTCGGTGGCGCTGACGACGCTGATGTCGGTGGCGCCGCCGCTCAGCTCGAAGCTGTAGGTCTGGCCGGCGGCCAGCGTCACCTTCAGCATGTCGGCGTCGGTGGTGGCGTTGATCACGCCGGCGGTGCTGCCGCCGACCGCCAGGGTGCCGGTGGTGCCGGCATTGTCGGCGAAGTCGTCGGTCTGCGGCGAGACGGTCACGCCGTAGGCGCCGGTGCCGCCGCTGACGCTGACATAGAAGGTGCCGGAGGTCAGCGGGGTGAAGACCACCGACTTGTCGCCCAGCGAGGCGCCGCGGACCTCACGGCCCTCGCCGGCCTTCAGCACGCCGTCGGTCAGGCTCAGCACCTCGACCAGCCCGGCGGCGCCGGTGGGGTCGATGCGGTAGGTCTGGCCGGCCTGCAGCGTCACCTTGAAGAAGTCCTGGTCGCCAGAGACGTTCAGCATGCCGGAGGCGGCCTGGCCGACGGTCAGCACGCCCGTGGTGTTGGCGTTGTCGGCGAAATCGTCCTGCACCGTGGTAGCGGTGATCGAGTAGGTGGCGCCCGCCTGGCGGCCCTGGGCCGAGACGAAGAAGGTACCCGAGGTCAGCGGCGTGAAGACGATCGACCCGTCGTTGCCGGCGGTCTCCGCCCGGCCCTGCGCCGGCGCCAGCTCGCCGTCGGTGCGGCTGAAGAGCTGCAGGTTGATGCCCTGCGCGCTGGGGGCGATGCGGTAGGTGGTGCCGGCGTTCAGCGACACCTGGAAGAAGTCGGTGTCGTTCGCGACGTTGATCAGACCGGTGGTGGACATGCGGGTGCCTCTCTCAGCTTCCGTTTCGGCTCGGCCCGGCCGGGCTCCGGCGCCTCCGCCCCTTGCGGGAGGCACCGCCCTGCCGTTCCGTGAATATCCAGGCCGCTCGCGCGCTCCGTTTCGATTGTTTCAGCCAGAAGAGTTTTGTTTCTGACATGTAAACATTATGAAACGGGCGCTGCAAAACTACCTTGTTGACGGCGATGCACTCGGGATCGATCAGCTTTTAGTGATCCACAAGCACGTTCGTGCCGCCGTTATTTGCCGCTTTATAGATCGATACGCTGTGTCGAGCGTCACACCTGATTTCGCCGGGGTGACATTCCGGGCACGCCGGGCGATGTCGCTTGCCAGAACGCGAAACGGGCAGCCGCAAGGGCTGCCCGTCGGGACGCGTCGGGTACGGGAGCGGAAGGATCAGCCGAAGTCGCCGATGCCGACCAGGGAGACGCCCGGGGTGACCACCAGGCTGGCGTCCACGAAGCCGGTCCCGGTCCAATAGACGGCTGACTGGCCGGTCTGGATCAGGATATCGTCGCGGCCGTCGCCGTTGAAGTCGCCGGCATTCAGGACGCTGGAGCCCTGCCCCAGGGTGATGAAGTCCGCGAAACCGGCGCTGCCCTTGGTCGCGTCCCAGAAGATCATCACTCTGTTGTTCTGGTTGAACAGCAGGAAGTCCGCCGCCCCATCGCCCAGGAAGTTGCCCACGGCCTGGACCGACCAGCCGGAATTGGGCGCCAACGTCAGCAGGTCGCGGAACTGGCTGCCGTTCCAGTAGAGAAGGCCACCCGTACCGGTGTTCTGGAAGACGACATCGTCGAAGCCGGTATTGTCGATATTGCCGGTGCCCACCAACCGGAAGTTGGCGGCCGGCGTGATGAAGTCCTTGAACGGGTTGGCGCCGGCCGTGGTGGAGGGATCGTAGAAGATCAGGGTCCCGGCGGCATTGCGCAGCAGCACGTCGGCACCGGCGCTTCCGGTGAAATTGCCGACCGCCACCTGTTGGAACAGGCCGAAGCCGGGCACCGCCTGCTGGGTGCCCGCCGCCGGGTTAAGGATGATCTGGCTGCCATCCGCGTTGCGGATCAGGACGTCGGCCTGCCCATCGCCGCTGAAGTCCGCCACGCCGGCGACCGAGGAGCCCGCGCCGAAATTGCCGAGGCCGGCGAAGCCTGCGGCGCCCTTGGTCTGGTCCCAGGCGATCAGCTCGCCGTCGGTCCGGCGGAGCAGGAACTCGCTGGCCGAGGGGACCAGCGTGACCAAGCGGTCGGCGAACTGCAGCCGCTCGACGTTGGTCAGCGTGTCCGTGCCGTCGGTGCCGCCGTTCAGGTGGCGCACCGTGAAGGAGTTGTCGGCGTTGCGCGTCACCGTGTAGCCCGATTGGGCGCCGGTGAAGACCGCCGTGTCCACGCCGTCCAGCCCGTTGATTGTGTCGTTCCCGGCACCGCCGCGCAGCGTGTCGTTGCCCGACACGCCCTCCAGCACGTCGGAGGCGCGCGTCCCCAGCAGGTTCACGCGCTCGATGTTGCGGTAGTTCACCAGATGCGTCGCGCTGAAGCTGCTGAACCCGCCACTGTAGAGCGTGCGGAAAGTTCCGTCGCTGTCGTAGCGGATGGCCTCCGTCAGCCCGCTGTAGTCGACCACCAGCAGGTCGGTGCCCGACCCACCATCGACGGCGTCGCGGCCCAGACCGGCATCGATCCGGTCGTTGCCGGCGCCGGTGAGGATCGAGTCGTTGCCGGCCGCGCCGGAGACCGTGTCGTTGCCGCCACCCGTGGTGAGGCGCAGCGCCTCGATGTTGGTGAGGCGGGTGCCGTCGAACAGCACCACATCCTCCGACAGGGCGATGGAAACGGAGCTGGAGACCGCCGCGTAGTCGAGCACGGCGACGTCCGTGCCGGCGCCGCCGTCGATCACCTCGACGCCGCCCAGGCCGAAGATGATGTCGTTGCCGTCGCCGCCGCGCAGCGTGTCGTTGCCCGTGGTCCCCTCCAGCACGTCGTTGCCGCGGGTGCCGGTCAGGTTGATCCGCTCGATGTTGCGGTAGGAGACCAGGCTGGTGGCGCTGAACGAGCTGAAGCCGCCCGTATGGAGCGTGCGGAACGTGCCGCTGCTCTCATAATCGATGCCGGTCGTCAGGCTGCTGTAATCGACCACCAGCAGGTCGGACCCGCTGCCGCCATCCACCGTGTCGCGGCCGAGGCCGGAAACGATGACGTCGTCGCCGGCTCCGGTGACGATCGAGTCGTCACCCGATCCGGCCACGATCGAATCGTTGCCGCTGCCCGTCGTTAGGTAGAGCGCCTCGATCGAGATGAGCCGGGTGCCGTCGAACAGGGTGACGTCCTCGGACAGCGTGATGCTGATCGGCGCCTGGACAGACCCGTAACTCAGCCCGACAGCATCGATGCCGGAACCGCCGTCGATAAGGTCGACGCCGCCGAAGCCGGAGATGCCGTCATTGCCGTCGCCGCCGCGCAGCGTGTCGTTGCCGGACGTGCCCTCCAGCTGGTCGTTGCCGCGCGTTCCCCTCAGGTCGACCCGCTCGATGTTGCGGTAGGAGACCAGGTTCGGGGCGCTGAACGAGCTGAACCCGCCGCTGTAGAGCGTACGAAACGTGCCGCTGCTCTCGTAGCGGATGCCGTCCGTCAGGCTACCATAGTCGACCACCAGCAGATCCGATCCCAACCCGCCATCCACCGTGTCGCGGCCGAACCCGGGACGCAGCTCGTCGTCCCCAGAACCACCGGTCAGCGTGTCGTTCAAATCCGTACCTTGAAACAACGGCATGCTTTTCCCCATTCCCCAGGCTGTCATTGTCGTGAGGGCCGACGGGCGGCAAGCGTCCGCGCCGGGGCGCGTAGACCGCTCCCAGCCTGCCTTCCCTTGGGACGTCCCGACGGCGTTCCGGTCAGACCGGCGCCTGATGGGCATCCACAGCCCGGGTAGCATGGCTTCGCGCCATCATCAACCTACAAGGGACGGCATTAAAAATACTCTTGTTAAACGTGCGTTAACATGACCGCCCGGTATCGTCGGTCGCATCCGATGGCCCTACGCCGCGCCTGCCGCACGCGCACGCGGCCGCTTGCGCCCGGGCGCCGGATATGCTCAGAGGTCGGCATGTTCACGCGCCGTGCCCAGCTCGACCTCTTCGCCCCTTACGACCTGCCGCTGGTCAACATCGCCGCAGTCTGCGACTGCCGCGACTTCGTGGCGCCGGCCAAACGCGCGGGGCTGCCGCCCTTCGCGCTGCTGCTGCACGGCATCGGCCGCGCCAGCCTGGAGGTGGAGGAGTTCCGCTGGCGGCTGGAGGGGGGCGAGCCGGTGCGCATCGACGCGCTGACCATGTCCTACACCATGGTCGGCGCCGACGGGCACCTCACCTTCTCCACCTTCGCCTTCGACGCCGACCGGGAGACGTTCCTGGCGCGCTACCTGGAGGACCGGGAGGCGGCGCGGGCGGCCGCGGCGGGCGATCTGCGGCTGCAACCGCTGCAGGGGCGCGGCTATCTCTTCACCACCTGCCTGCCCTGGCTGCGCTTCACCCAGATCCAGCACCCGGTGGCCAAGGCCGCCGACTGCTCCATCCCCAGCGTCGCGGTGGGCCAGTTCGACCAGGCCGGCGGGCGGGTCAGCTTCCCGCTGGCCGTGCAGGCGCATCACGGGCTGGTGGACGGCATCCACGTCGCCCGCTACATGGCGCGCCTGTCGGAAATCATGGACGAGACCGCCGCCGTCCTGGCCGGCGACGGCTGGTGCTGACGGGCGCCACGAGCGGTCAGAGGACGCTATGTGGTGCGGCCTTCGACAAGCTCAGGCTGAGGGAGGGGGGATGCCTGGCACTCCCCAACACCCTGGGGAGCAGCTAAATCCCCTTCATGCTGAGCCTGTCGAAGCACGCACGACGTCGACACAAGTAGGTCGGGAGGAGCGGAGCGTATCCCGACATGTCCCCGCCGGGGACGTCGAGCACGCTCCCCTACTTCGCCCGCACGCCCAGCATGTGGCAGATGGCGACCGTCAGGTCGGCGCGGTTCAGGGTGTAGAAGTGGAAGTCCTTCACCCCCGCCTTCTCCAGGCGCCGGCACTGCTCGATGGCGACCGTGGCCGCCACCAGCTGGCGGGTCTCCGGCTCCTCGTCCAGCCCCTCGAACAGGTGCGCCAGCCAGTCCGGGACATGGCAGTTGCACTTGCTGCCCAGCTCGACCGCCCGGCCGAAATTGGTGATGGGCAGGATGCCCGGCACGATGGGTATGTCGATGCCGGCCGCCGCCACCTTGTCGCGGAAGCGCAGGAACAGGTCGGTGTCGAAGAAGAACTGGCTGATGGCGCGGGTGGCGCCGGCGTCGACCTTGCGCTTGAGGTTGTCGAGGTCCGAATCGGGGCTGCCGGCTTCGGGATGCACCTCGGGGAAGCAGGCGACGGAGATCTCGAAATCGGCGACGCGCTTCAGACCGGCCACCAGGTCAGACGCGTAGGCATAGCCGCCGGGCGTCGGCTCGTAGCCGGAGCCGCCCAGGCCGCCGGTGCCGTCGGCGCGCAGCGGCGGGTCGCCGCGCAGCGCCACGATGTGGCGGATGCCGGCATCCCAGTAGGCGCGGGCGATCTCGTCGATCTCCTCCTTGGTCGCCGCCACGCAGGTCAGGTGGGCGGCGGCGGGGATGCCCGTCTCCTTCTGGATCTGGGTGACGGTGGCGTGGGTGCGCTCGCGGGTCGTGCCGCCGGCGCCGTAGGTCACCGAGACGAAGGCCGGGTTCAGCGGCGCCAGCCGGCGGATCGCCTGCCACAGGCTCTGCTCCATCTTCTCCGACTTGGGCGGGAAGAACTCGAAGCTGACGGTCAGGCCGGCCGGGGTGGCGACCAGAGGCTCCCCCTCCGCCGAAGGGGCGCGGCGCGTGTTGCGGACGAGATCGGCGAGGCTCATGCGGTCGCTCCGGTCAGGGCGGGGGTGGAAACGGGCTTGGCGGCGGCCTGCCGGACGGCGGGCCAGAAGGTGACGGTCAGCGGCGTGCCGGGCAGGTGCACGGGCGGCTGCGGCTCGAGGCCGGCTTGGCTGAACCAGCCGCGCACCTCCTGGTCGTCGAAGCCCAGGCGGCGGTGCGCATGCTCGGTGCGCAGATACTCAAGGTCATGGCGCGAGAAATCCACCACCACCAGCCGGCCGCCGGGGCGCAGCACCCGCGCCGCCTCGGCCAGCACCTCGGCCGGATCCTCGGCATAGTGCAGGACCTGGTGGATGGTGACGGCGTCCTGGCTGCCGCTGGCGAGCGGCAGCTGGTACATGTCGGAGAGCCGCACTTGGCAGTTGCGCAGGCCGGCCCGCTCCAGGTTCACGCGCGCCACCGCCAGCATCTCGCGCGAGCTGTCGACGCCGGTGGCGCGGGCCACGCGCGGGCCCAGCAGCTCCAGCACCCGGCCGGTGCCGGTGCCGATGTCCAGCAGATCCTGGATGCCGCGTTCGGGCAGCAGGCTCAGCAGCATCTCCTCGACCTCGCGCTCGGGCACGTGCAGACCCCGGATTTCGTGCCAGCGGGCGGCGTTGTCGCGGAAATACTGGGCAGCCGCCTCGCGCCGGGTACGCTTGATCTGGTCCAGCCGCTCAAGGTCCAGCGCCAGCGTCGGGTCGTCGCCGGGGATGGCGTCCACCAGGGTGCGCGCCAGCTCCGCCGTAGAGCCCCGCTCCGCCAGCCGGTAGAAGGCCCAGATGCCCTCGCGGAAGCGGTCCAGCAGCCCGGCGTCGCACAACAGCTTCAGATGGCGGGAGACGCGCGGCTGGCTCTGCCCCAGGATCTGGGTCAGCTCGCTCACCGTCAGCTCGCCATGCGCGCAGAGCGCCAACAGGCGGAGCCGGGTCGGCTCGGCGGCGGCCTTCAGCGCGTTCAGCAGGAAATCCATGCGGCCTCCGGTGGAGCGGTTCGATTTGCATATATAAAGATGTCTTTATGTCCAGTAAAGCAGGATGAGCCGTCCGACTCACCCCGCATGCGTCGGAGCGGGCGCCGCAACTCCGCCGCCCGATCCGCGTTCACGCCACGGGATCGACGGCGCGCCCCCGCCGCCCGCATGGCAGACCGGAGGCGCGCCGGAGATCGGAGGGCTTCCGCCCGGGCGCGGTCGGGCCTATATCGCGTCCAGAGTTCCTTAATTGCGTTCGCCATCCGGCGTTCACGGAGTATCCTCCGCCCCATGCCCCCCGCCCGCCCCTCCCTTCCGGCCCTGCTTCTGCTGGCCTTCGCCGTCCCCGCCCTGACGGGGTGCGCCTCCAACCGCGCCGAGACGGCGTCCGCCGCGCCGCAGGCCTCCGCCGCCGTGGCGCTGCAGGGCGCCGATGCCGGCGCCGGCGCCGCGCCGGCCGCCCCGCGCGAGCAGGTGAACGATCCCTTGGAGCCGTTCAACCGGGGCGTGTTCTGGTTCAACGAGGCGGTGGACCGGGCGCTGATCGAGCCGGCCTCGCGCGTCTACCGCGCCGTGGTGCCGGACCCGCTGAAGACCGGCCTGCGCAACGTGCTGCAGAACCTGCGCTCGCCGCTGACCATCGCCAACCAGGCGCTGCAGGGCGACTGGGAGGGCACCCAGGTCGCACTCCAGCGCTTCGTCATCAACTCCACCGTGGGCCTGGGCGGGCTGATCGACGTCGC
>DASPNP010000076.1:0-21117 GCA_035626475.1 Azospirillaceae bacterium | reverse complement strand
TGCGGGAGAAGGATGGGGCCCCAAGCCTGCTTGGGGAGGATGAGGGGTCGGCCGCCGCAGGCGGGCGTTCTCAACGGCTGATCTTGCAATGAAGGTAGAGAACGTCGGGCTTGCGCCCGCCGACCCCTCACCCTCCCACGCTTCGCGCGGGTCCCTCTCTCTCCCGCACGGGGAGAGGGATTGAAAGCGTGACCTCAGAACCGGCAGTTCGTCGCCAGCGCGTTGCGCAGGGCCTCGCGGTCGAGCTTGGCGCCGCTGAAATCGACCCAGTCGAAGCGGGCGCCCTCGAAGCGCACCGGCACCTCGCGGCCGCTGTCGCGCAGCTTCAGCGGCTGCATGGATGCGCCGCTCAGCCGGCAATGCGAGACGGTGGCCTTGGCGAAGATGGCGGCGCGCAGATCGGCCTCGGCGAAGGTGCAGTAGCGCAGCGTCGCCCCGGAAAAGTCGCAGGAGGCCAGCACCGCCGCGTCGAAGCGCAGCCCCAGCAGCTCGGCCCTGGCGAAGGAGACGGCGGAGAGGTCCAGGCCGGAGAAGTCGATGTCGCGCAGCACCCGGCCGGCGAAGTCGGCGCGCTGGCCGCTGCGGCCGAGGGCCGCGACCCACTCCTTGTGCCCCTTCAGCATGGCAAGCGCCTGGCTGCCATCGTCCATGCGCAGCGTGTTCAGCGCCTGCGCCGTTCCCAGCGCCGCCGCCTCGGCGTTGCTGCCCAGCACAACGTCCTGCAGGACCGCGCCGTCGAACCGCGCGCCCTCCAGCCGGGCGCCGTCCAGCACCACGGAGGTCAGCTGCGTGCCGGCCAGGTTCGCGCCGCGCAGGTTGGCGCCGCGCAGGTTCACGCCCTTCAGCGTAATGCCGGCGAGGCTCGCCCCCTCCAGGTCGGCGCCCTCCAGGTTGCAGGCGGAGATCTCGGTGGTGCGCGACCGCACCTCCTGCATGCTGCCGTCCTGGCGGTACTGGAAGGCGGGCGGGACGGTCTGCATATCGGCGCCGGTGATGCGGGCGCCGCTCATGTCGCTGTCGTGGAAGCGCACGCCGCGCAGCTGAGCCCGGGAGAAGTCGCAGCCGGTCAGGCGCGAGAAGTAGAAGACCGAGCCGGTCAGGTCGGCGTCGGAGAAGTTGGCGGACTCCAGCGAGACCTTGTTGAACCGGCTGTTCAGCACGACGGCGCGGTGCAGGTTCAGGCCGCAGGCGTTCAGCCCGGTCAGATCGGCGTTCTGCACGATCAGCCGGCGTCCGCCGCGCCCTTTAGCGAAGGCCGCGTGCTGCGACATGGCCTTCATCAGTTCGGGCGATATCTGCCCCAGTACCGCCACCGAACGCCCCGCTGCAGTCCGTGACCGACGCGCGCCGCGAGGCGCCGCCCCTTGATACGGCACTCACCAGGTGGTTGCAACAAAGGGGTAAAGAGTCTCAGCGCCGGGCTTCCAGGCTCTCGGCCGGCAACCCCAGCGATTCCAAGGCCGCGCGGGCCAACCGCCGATGGGCGTACGCCGTCGGGTGGATCTGGTCCCAGAAGAGCGCGGCCTCACACCCTCCGCGCGCTTGGCAGGGCGAGGTCACGTCGCGGAAGCCGCCGGACGCGGGATCGGCGATCACCTTCTCGGCCAGGGCGAAGACGTCGAGACGCACGATGCGGGTGTCGCGGCGCCCCTCCACCTGCTTCAGGCCCGCCTCCAGATTGGCGTTGAACAGCTGCGACAGGCGCCGTCCCTCCTTCACCACGGCGGCTCCCTGGCTGCGCACGGCCGGGGTGCGGCCGATGTCCGGCAGGTTCGGCACCAGGATCAGCCGGGCTCCGGCGCCGGCGAGGTCGTCGACGATGTCGACCAGGGCCGCGGCCGCTTGGCGCGCCGCCCGGTCGCGGTCGGGCGAGAAGGCCGCCGCCAGCAGGTCGTTGCCGCCGCCATAGGCGATCACCAGCGTGCCCGGCCGCAGCTCCTGCCGGCGATGGGCCAGCAGCGCGTCGGCCTGCACCCGCATGTCGATGGTGCCGCCATGGGTGCGGGCGCCGCCAACCGCGAAATTGGTGCCGCCGGTGCGCGCCGGGCGGAGGGTGGTGCCGATGGCCTCGGCGATGTGCTCGACCCAGACAGGCCCGTTGGAGAAGCGGCCGGCATTGCCGGTGTCGGACAGGCTGTCGCCGAGGACGACGAGGGAGGTCGGCGCGGCCGTGGAGCCGGCCTTGGGGGCAAGGCCCATGGTCAGGATTCCGGACAGCAGAAGGGCTGAAGCGTAGAGGGGGACGCGAAGGGGAGCGGGACGCCTGGGCATGCGCGGAACCGGTATAGCGGGTACGGCGCTCGAGGCCGCCACCCCGGCAACGGCGGGCGCGCCGGCTTGGTTCCGGGCGCAAAAGCGAACGGCCCGGCCGGCGGAACGCGCCTCCCGATCAGGAGACGCGCCCGCCGGCCGGGCCGCTCATCCGGTCCTCGCTTACTCCGCGGCGTGCGAGAGCGGCCGCCGCTCCGCCGCGGGGGCCGGCGCCGGGGCGCGGTCGCGGCGGGAGATGTAGGTGTAGAACATCGGCACCACGAACAGGGTGAAGAGCGTGCCGATGCTCATGCCCGCCGCGATGACCAGGCCGATGGAGAAGCGGGCCGCGGCGCCGGCGCCGGACGCGGTCAGCAGCGGCAGCACGCCCAGCACCATGGCGGCGGTGGTCATCAGGATCGGGCGCAGGCGCACCCGGGCGGCCTCGACGATGGCGGCCTCCCGGCTGATCACCTGCTTGTCCCGCAGCTCGTTGGCGAACTCCACCATCAGGATGCCGTGCTTGGTGATCAGCCCCACCAGGGTGATCAGTCCCACCTGGGTGAAGATGTTCAGCGTGCCCAGGCCCAGGTTCAGCGGCAGCATGGCGCCGAAGATCGAGAGCGGCACCGACATCATGATGATGAACGGATCGCGGAAGCTCTCGAACTGCGCCGCCAGCACCAGGTAGATCACCACCACGGCGAAGGCGAAGGCCAGCGCGATGGCGTTGCCCTCCTGCTTGGACAGGCGCGACTCGCCCTTGTAGTCCACGAAGAAGCCGGCCGGCATCTCCTGGCGGGCGACGTCCTCCATCACCTGCAGGGCGGTGTCCGACGTGACGCCCGGGCGCGGCAGGCCGGAGATGGTGGCCGCGTTCAGCTGGTTGAACTGCTCGATCGCCGCCGGGGCCGCCTTGGTCTCGAACCGCACCAGGGCCGACAGCGGCACCATGCCCCCGCCCTCGGAGCGGACGTAGTAGTCGCCCATGCTCTCCGGCGTCATGCGGAACTGCTTCTCCGCCTGCGGGATGATGTCGTAGCTGCGGTTGTCGCGGTCGAACTTGGCGATCTGGCCCTCGCCCAGCAGGATGTTCAGCGTCGTGCCGATCTCGCGCACGGACACGCCGAGCGCCGCCGCGCGGTCGCGGTCGACGATGACGCGCGCCTGCGGGGTCTCGAAGCTGACCGAGTTCTGCACGATGATGAAGCGGCCCGACGCCTGCGCCTTGTTCTTGATCGCCTCGGCGACCTCGAACACCCGCGACGGCTCCTCGGTGCTGCGGATGACCATCTGCACGGGCAGGCCGTCGCCGGTGCCGGGCAGGGAGGGCATGCCGAAGGCGAAGGCCTGGACGCCCGCCACCTTGTCGATGCGGCTCTGGATCTCCTGCTGCAGCTCCTGCTGGCTGCGGCCGCGCTCGTCCCAGGGCTTGAAGCTCCAGCCCATGAAGGCGCCGTTGCCGCCCTCGCCGACGACGCGGAAGGTGTTGTCCACCTCCGGTATGTCGGCCGTCAGCCGGTCGAACTCCTTCACGAACACGTTCGTGTAGTCGGTCGTGGCGTACTGGGGCGCGTTGACGATGGAGAAGACCACGCCCTGATCCTCCTCCGGCGCCAGCTCGCCCGCGGTGTTCATGAACATGAAGGCGGTGAGGCCCAGCAGCACCGCCACCATGGCGAGCGTGGTGCCGCGCGAGCGCAGCGAGGAGGACAGGCGCCGCTCATAGGCGCCGGCCAGCCGCTCGAAGGCGGCGTCCACCGCCCGGGCGAAGCGCCCGCCGCCGCCCGCCCCGTGCTTCTTCAGCAGGCGTGAGGACAGCATGGGCGACAGCGTCACCGCGACGACACCCGAGATGATCACGGCGCCGGCCAGCGTGAAGGCGAACTCGCGGAACAGCGCGCCGGTCAGGCCCTGGGTGAAGCCGATCGGCGCGTACACCGCCGCCAGCGTGATGGTCATGGCGACCACCGGCCCGAAGATCTCCCTCATGCCCTTCACGGCCGCGTCGATCGGGGACAGGCCCTCCTCGATGTGGCGGTGGATGTTCTCGACCACCACGATGGCGTCGTCGACGACCAGGCCGATCGCCAGCACCATGGCCAGCAGCGTCAGCGTGTTCAGCGAGTAGCCCATGGCGAACAGCAGGAAGCAGACGCCGACCAGCGACAGCGGGATGGTCACCACCGGGATCAGGACCGAGCGCCAGGAGCCCAGGAACAGCAGGATCACGACGACGACGATCAGCACCGCCTCGCCGATGGTGGTGAACACCTCGTCGATGGAGGCGGAGATGAACTTGGAGGCGTCGTAGGCGACCTCGCCGACCATGCCCTCGGGCAGGGTCTGCTGGATCTGCGGCATGATCTCGCGCACCGCCGCCGCCGTCTCCAGCGGGTTGGCGCCGGGGGCGGGGAAGATGGCGACGAAGCTCCCCTCCTTGCCGGAGAAGGCGACGCGGGTCTCGTAGTTCTCGGAGCCCAGCTCGACGCGGGCGACGTCGCGCAGGCGCACGACGCCGTCGGCGCCCTGCCGCACGGGCAGCATGCCGAAGGTCTCGGGGCTCTGCAGCGTCGTCTCGGTCTGCACCGGGTAGGCGACCAGCTCGTTCTTGGCCTTGCCGGGGGCGGCGAGGAAGTTGGAGCCCTGCACCGCCGTCACCACCTCGGCCGCCGTCAGGTTGCGCGAGGCCAGCAGGACCGGGTCCAGCCAGATGCGCATGGCGAAGGTGCCGGCGCCAAAGATGTCGGCGCTGCCGACGCCGGGGATGGTGGCGAGGCGCGGCTGCACCACGCGGGTCAGGTACTCGGTCACCTGCTGCGGGCTCATGCGCTGGCTGCCGAACGCCAGGTACATGAGCGCGAAGTTCTGGCCGGTGCCCTTCAGGATGATCGGGTCCTCGGCGTCCTGGGGCAGCTCGCCGCGCACCTGCTGCACGCGGGTCAGCACCTCGGTCAGCGCGCTGTCCGGGTCGGTGTTCAGGCGCATGTGCACCGACACCGTGCTGAGGCTCAGCACGGAGGAGGAGGTGACGTAGTCCACCCCCTCGGCGCTGGAGACGGCCTTCGCGATGGGCGTCGTGACGAAGCCCTGCATCAGGTCGGCGCTGGCGCCGGGATAGATGGTGCGGATCGTCACCACCGTCTCGTCCACCTCGGGATACTGGCGGACGGACAGGCCGAGGATGCCCTGGAGGCCCAGCAGCAGGATCAGCAGCGAGAGGACGGTCGAGAGGACCGGCCGGCGGATGAAGAGTTCGGTGAAGCTCATCGCTGGGTCACTCCCGGGGCGGCCGCCGCCAGCTTGGTCGGGTCGACGGTATTGTCGACGACGGCGACGCCCCCGTTGAACAGCTTGTTCTGGCCGGAGGTGACGATGGTCTGGCCGGGCTCGATGCCCTCAACCACCTCGATCATCATTCCGCTGCGGCGGCCGACCTTGACGAAGACCTGGCGGGCGACCAGCGCGTCCTTCTCGCCCTTGTCCAGGCGGTAGACGTAGTCGCCGTACAGGCTGTTGACGACGGCGGTCTGCGGCAGGGCGATGATGTTCTCCTCGGCCGGCAGCAGCACGTTGGCGCGGACGAACTCGCCCGGCCGCACCTTGCCGGCGGCGTCGATCATCTCGGCGCGCACCGTCACCAGGCGGGTGGTCGGGTCGACGCGCGGGTCGATGCCGACGATGCGGCCGGTGAGGTCCGACCCGCCGTCGCGGCCGCGGAACATCATCTCCTGGCCAACCGCGAGGCGGGCGGCTCCCTGCTCGGACACGGTGAAGTCCACCTGCATCCGGTCGAGGTCCTGCAGCGAGACGATGGCCGTGCCGGGCTGGACATAGGCGCCGACATCGATGCGCGGGATGCCGACCACGCCGTCGAAGGGCGCCTTGATCTCCTTGCGCTCCAGGATGGCGCGCAGCCGGTCCGCGTCGGCCCGGGCCTTGCCCAGCCGCGAGGCGGCCTCGTCCAGCGAGGCCTGGGCGGCGACGCCCTTCTGGCGCAGCTCGGTCTGGCGGCGCAGCTGAGACTGGGCCAGCTCCAGCTCGGCCTCGGCGGCGCGCAGCTCGGCCCGCTCGACCGCGGAGTCGATGCGCACCAGCAGCTGGCCCTTGGTCACGCGGGCGTTCGGCTCGAAGCCGACGGCCTCGATCACGCCGCCGATCTGGGTGGCGATCTCGACGCCCTGGGCCGCCCGCGCCGTGCCGATCGCCTCGATCTCCGGGCGCCAGCCGCCGCGCGCCGCCGCGGTGGCCGAGACGGTCTGCGGCGGCGGCTGCATCGTGTCGAAGAACTGGGCGATCATCTTGTCGCGGAAGAGATTGAACCCGACGACGCCGACGGCGACCAGCACCACCAGCCCCAGGACCAGGAAACGAGCGTATTTCTTCATGACGGATCTTCCGCGACGACGAACGGGACGAACTGGATGCGCGGAGCGGCCCCCGGGCGCCGGCGGGTCCCCCGGAGGGGACGGGACGGGCCGGACGGCCACTCTGTGGTCGGGCGCATGGAAAAGCTTGTTGACCACGCCCCGGCCCATACATAACTGTACCGGCTGGACGGTTTAGTCAATCGTCCGGACGAGATATTCAGGAGCGTTCCCGACGCATGGCTAGAAAGAAGGGCATCGCGAACTCGCGAACCGCGATCCTCGACGCGGCGATGGCCATCGTCTCCGAGGTCGGCGCGGCGCGCATGACCCTGGACGCCGTCGCCGAGCGCGCGGGCGTCAGCAAGGGCGGGCTGCTCTACAACTTCCCCAGCAAGGATGCGCTCCTCCAGGGAATGGTCCAGCGCTTCTGCTGCGAGGCAGCCCAGCGCGAGGCGCGGATGCGGGAGGCGCTGCCCGACACGCCCCACAGCGCCCTGGTGGCCTTCCTGCAGGCGCGCCTGACCTGGACTCCGATGGAGACCAGCTCGGCGCAGAGCCTGCTGGCGGCCGTCGCCACCAACCCCCGCATGCTCGACCCGGTGCGCGAGGATCATGGCCGCGCCATCGCCCGCCTGCAGGAGATGGGCGTCGACCCGGCGATGGGCCGGGTGCTGTGGCTGGCGACCGAGGGGCTGGCCTTCCTGGAGTTGATGGGCGTCAGCCCCTTCGACGAGGCCGGCCGCGAGGAGGTCGCCGCCTCCCTCCTCCGCATCGCCGGCCAGGTTCCCCTGGCGGAACCGGTGACACTGGGGACGGACTGCTCCGGGCGCGGCTGTCCGCAGCCCGCCGGGCGGACGGACCGGGAAAAGGACGCGGCGCCGCAAGTCACGACACCCGGCCTATGAATAGGCGCTAAGTAGTAGGACTTAGCACTGGCGAGCGGACCGACAAGGCGGTAATTTTCAGGGAAATCGGCCCGAATAGGGCTACGATGATCGCCGGGTCCTTACCCTTTCGGGTTAAGCCTTACCAATCCGCCTCAGCCGACGATACATGGACAGACGCACGAACATCGGTGCGGAACACGAGGATACCGGACCGGGCGAGCCCTCCGCCTGCGCCCGGGAGCCCATCCATGTTCCCGGAAGCATCCAGCCCTACGGCATCCTGCTGGCGGTCGACCCGGCCGGCGGGACGCTGCTGCAGGCGAGCGCGAACGCGGGCCCGCTGCTGGGCGCCGACCCGTCCGCCGCCCTCGGGACATCGCTGTGGGACCTGCTGTCCGGCCCCGGCGTGCCGGTGCTGCGCGCGCTGGCCGGCGGGCAGGGGGAGGGGCCGCCGCACGCGATCCCCGCCATCCAGCTGGGAACGCGGGACGGCACGAGCGGCTTCACCGCCCAGGCCTACCGCTCCGGCGGCGCGCTGGTGCTGGAGCTGGAGAGCGACGACCAGGCCTGGCCCGGCGGGCCGGAGCAGCCCTACGGCATCGTCCGCGAGTTCGTCGACCAGCTGCACGCCGTCGGCCGCATCGACCGGCTGGCGGAACTGGCCGCGCGCGAGGTCCGGCGCATCACCGGCATGGACCGGGTGCTGGTCTACCGCTTCGACGAGCACTGGCACGGCACGGTCATCGCCGAGGACCGCAATGAGGTCCTGCCCTCCTATCTCGATCTGCGCTTTCCCGCCTCGGACATCCCGGCCCAGGCGCGGGCGCTGTACGAGATGAACCGGCTGCGCCTGATCGCCGACGCTTCCTACGAGCCGGTGCCGCTGCTGCCGCCTATCAACCCGCTGACCGGCCAGCCGCTGGACCTCAGCCGCTCGTCCCTGCGCTCCGTCTCCCCTGTGCATGTGGAGTACATGCGCAATATGGGGACGGCCGCCTCCATGTCGGTGTCGATCCTGCACGAGGGGCGGCTGTGGGGCCTGATCTCCTGCCACAATGCCGGCCCCCGGCGTGTGCCCTTCGCCGTTCGCCAGGTCTGCGACTTCATCGGCACGCTGGTGTCGCTGCAGGTCACCATGCTGGAGCGCGCCGCCGACGTGGAGCGCCGCATCGAGCTGCGCGGCGTGCAGAACGCCCTGCTCGCCAGCATGGCGGCCGAGGATCAGTTCGTCGAAGGCCTGGTCAAGTCGACGCCGGAGCTGCTGAGCCTGACCGGCAGCGACGGCGCCGCCCTCGTCTCCGACGGGCGCTGCCTGCTGCTGGGCGCCACGCCGGACGAGGCCAGCGTGCGCCGCATCGTGCAGTGGCTGGGCGGCTCGTCCACGGACGATGTCTTCCACACCGACCGCCTGCCCGAGCTGATGCCGGAGCTGGAAACGGCGCGGGTCGCGGCCAGCGGCGTGCTGGCTGTCTCAATCTCGCGCTTCCACAACAGCTACCTGCTCTGGTTCCGGCCGGAGGTGGTGCGCACCGTCCGCTGGGGCGGCGACCCGCACAAGCCGACTGAGCCCGGCAGCGACCGCCTGCACCCGCGCAAGAGCTTCGAGATTTGGAAGGAGACGGTCAGCGGCCGTTCGCTGCCCTGGCGCGCCCCCGAGGTGGACGCCGCGCGCGAGCTGCGCTCGGCCATCGTCGACGTGGTGCTGCGCCGGGCCGAGGAGATGGCCTCGCTGGCCGAGGAGCTGCAGCGCTCCAACAAGGAGCTGGAGGCCTTCTCCTACTCCGTCAGCCACGATCTGCGGGCGCCTTTCCGCCACATCGTCGGCTATGCCGAGCTGCTGAAGGAGCGCGAGGCCGAGCGCCTGTCGGAGCGTGGCCGGCGCTACATCGACACCATCATCGAGTCGGCCTTCGGCGCCGGCACGCTGGTCGACAACCTGCTGAACTTCTCGCAGATGGGCCGCGCCTCGCTGACGCCGGTGCTGGTCGACATGAACCAGCTGGTGCGCGAGGCCCGGCAGAAGGTGGAGCCGGACGCGCAGGACCGCCGGATCGAATGGCGCATCGCCGATCTGGGCGTGGCACGGGCCGACCCGGTCTTCCTGCGCATGGCCCTGCAGAATCTGCTATCAAACGCGGTCAAGTACACGCGCGGGCGCGACCCGGCGGTGATCGAGATCGGCAGCCGCCGCGCCGACGGCGAGACCATTCTTTTCGTGCGCGACAACGGCATCGGCTTCGACATGGCCTATGCGCACAAGCTGTTCGGCGTCTTCCAGCGGCTGCACCGCATGGAGGAATTCGAGGGAACGGGCATCGGGCTTGCCAATGTCCGGCGCATCGTCGAGAGACATGGCGGCAGGACCTGGGCGGAAGGCCAGGTCGGCCGGGGAGCGACGTTCTACGTCGCGCTTCCGGCAGTATCGGAACAGGAGTGAGTCATGGCGGATCTGAAGCCGATCCTGCTGGTCGAGGACAATCCCAAGGACATCGAGCTGACGCTCGCGGCGCTGGAGAAGAGCCAGCTCGCCAACGACGTCATCGTGCTGCGCGACGGCGCCGAGGCGCTGGATTTCCTGCGCTGCCGCGGCCAGTACGAGGGCCGCCGCGGCGGCACCCCCGCCGTGGTGTTGCTGGACCTCAAGCTGCCCAAGGTGGATGGTCTCGAGGTGCTGTCGGCGATCAAGAACGACCCGGTGCTGCGCCAGCTGCCCGTGGTCATGCTGACCTCGTCGCGCGAGGAGCAGGACGTGGTCCGGAGCTACCAGGCGGGCGTCAACGCCTTCGTGGTGAAGCCGGTGGATTTCCACGAATTCTTCCAGGCCATCCAGGACGTCGGCGTGTTCTGGGCCATCCTGAACGAGCCGCCGCCCAACCTCAGGGTGTGACCGCATGGATACGGTGCTCGAGACCGAGCCGGCGTCGGCATCCCGGGAGGTGCGCATCCTCCTGCTGGAGGACAGCCCACTCGATGCCGACCTCGTGCGCGAGCACATCGCCCGGATGCCGATGCGGCTGCATGTCGACCATGTGACCCATCGCGAGGATTTCAGCGACGCGCTGCACCGCCGGCGCTACGACGTGATCCTGGCCGACTACGTGCTGCCGAGCTTCAGCGGCGACGCCGCTCTCGACCTCGCGATCGAGCTGGCCCCCCGCACGCCCTTCATCTTCGTCTCCGGCACGCTGGGCGAGGATGTGGCGGTGGAGAGCATGAAGCGCGGCGCCACCGACTATGTGCTGAAGTCGCGGCTGCAGCGCCTGCCGGTGGCCGTCAACCGCGCGCTGGCCGAGGCGCGCGAGCGCGAGGAGCTCACTCGCACCGAGAGCGCGCTGGCCGCCAGCGAGGCGCGGCTGCGCCTGGCGCTGGAGGCGGGCGGCCTCGGCAGCTTCGAGATCGAGCTGGGCACCGGCCGGGTGCTGCGCACGCTGCGCCACGACCAGATCCTGGGCTACCGCGCGCTGCTGCCGGAATGGAACTACGGCGCGCTGCTGGCGCATGTCCTGCCGGAGGACCGCGAGCGGCTGGACACGGAGTTCCGCCACGCCGTCGCCGCCCGGGCCGACTGGCATTCCCAGTGCCGCGTCTGCCGGGCCGACGGCGCCGTGCGCTGGCTGGAGCTGTGGGGCAACCCCGTCGCCGACGGGACGCGGATGCACGGCATCATCGCCGACATCACCGACCGCCAGGAGGCCGAGGCGGCGCTGCGGCAGCTGAACGGCACGCTGGAGCAGCGCGTCACCGCCCGCACCGCCGAGCTGGCCGACACGGTCAACCGCCTGAACGCCGAGATCCTGCGCCGCGAGGGCATGGAGACGGCGCTGCTGCAGGCGCAGAAGATGGACGCCATCGGCCAGATGACCGGCGGCGTCGCGCATGATTTCAACAATCTCCTGACCGTCCTGGTCAGCCATCTCGACCTGATCCAGCACGCCGCCACCGATCCCGGCCGGGTGCGCCAGCTGGCCTCGGCCGCGCTCGACGCCGCCGACCGCGGCGTACGCCTGACCGGGCACCTGCTGGCCTTCGCCCGCCGCCAGGCGCTGCGGCCGCAGACCGTCAGCGTCAACCGGCTGGTGCAGAATTTCGAGCCGCTGATCCGCCGCGCCCTGGGCGAGGCGGTGAGCCTCGTCTCGGACCTCGCCGACAGCCTGCCCGCCTGTCACATCGACCCGACGCAGTTCGAGGTCGCCATGCTGAACCTGGCCGTCAACGCCCGCGACGCCATGCCCGGCGGCGGCGGCCTCAGCCTGCGCACCCGGCTGGTGCGGCTGGACGCGGCGCAGCTGGGCGGGCAGCCAGACGCCGTGCCGGGCGAGTTCGTCGAGGTGACCGTCGCCGACACCGGTGTCGGCATTCCGCCGGAGGTGCTGAACCGGGTCTTCGAGCCCTTCTTCACCACCAAGGATGTCGGCCGCGGCAGCGGCCTCGGCCTTTCCCAGGTCTACGGTTTCGCCCGGCAATCGGGCGGATTCGCCCGGATCGAGAGCGAGCGCGGGCAGGGCACCCGCGTCACCATCTATCTGCCGCGCGCCGCCGGTGAGGCGCTGGACGCCATCCGGCAGGACCATGGCGATCCCAGCCGCCACTACGGGCGGGGCGAGCTGATCCTGGTGGTGGAGGACGACCCGCTGGTCCGCGCCGCCACCTCGGAGACGATCCGGGAGCTGGGCTACCGCGTCGTCACCGCCGCCAGCGGCCACGAGGGTCTGGTGCGGCTGGAGGAGGGGCGGCCGGACCTGCTCTTCAGCGACGTCATCATGCCCGGCATGAACGGGCCGCAGCTGGCCGAGGAGGCGCGGCGCCGCTTCCCCGGCCTGCCGGTGCTGCTGGCTTCGGGCTACACCGGCCCGGAGAGCGGCGAGCCGGGAGCCGACAGCGCGGCCTTCCCGCTGCTGAACAAGCCCTACCGCCGCGGCACGCTGGGCCAGATGCTGCGCCAGCTGCTGGACGCCGCGAACCGGGACAAGGGCTCGGGGACGGACGACGCCGCCCCGGCCGCGCCGCGCACCCTGCTGGACCGGCCGCTCCGCATCCTGCTGGTGGAGGACGAGCTGCTGATCCGCATGTCCTGCGCGACCATGCTGGCGGATCTCGGCCATGACGTGACCGAGGCGATGGACGCCGACGCGGCGACGCGCGCGCTGGAGGCGCCGGAGCCCTTCGACCTGCTGCTGACCGACATCGGCCTGCCCGGACTGCCCGGGACCGAGCTCGCCCGCCGTACGCGGGAGCGCTTCCCCGATCTCTGGATCGTCTATGCCAGCGGGCGCCCGCCGGAGGAGGAGGAGCTGGTCGCCGACGGGCGGCGCGTGCTGTTCCTGCCCAAGCCCTACCGGCAGGAGGATCTCGAGCGCGTGATCCTGACCGTGGCGGGCAGCTGAGCGTGACGGTCCTGGAAACCGCGCGCGACGCCTTGCGCCACGCCACCCACGAGGTGCACGAGGCGCTGCATCACGCCACGCCCTTCGCCCGGCTGATGGAGGGGGCGCTCGGCTGCGACGATTACGGCGTCCTGCTGCTGCGCCTCCACGGCTTCCATGCGCCGTTGGAGCGGGCGATCATGGCCGCCGACGCGGAGCTCAGGCATTACGACCTGGACCCGGAGCCGCGCCGCCGCGCCCATCTGCTGCGGGCCGATCTGCGGGCCGTGGGCTATTCGGACGCCGAGATCGACGCGGCTCCGTCCATCGACCTCTCGGACCTGCCGGCCGCGCCGGGCAGCGCCATCGGCCGCCTCTATGTCCGCGAGGGCTCGACCCTGGGCGGCCGTCTGATGGCGGCCCGCATGGCGCCGCTGCTGGGCCCCGGCGGCGGCGCGAGCTTCCTGGCGTCCGGGAGCGAGCAGGGCGTGCTGTGGCGCGACTGCTGCCGGGCGGTGGAGGAGTGCGGCGCCCGGCCCGAGCGCCGCGCCGCCATGATCGCCGCCGCCACCGATACGTTCGAGCGTTTCCGCGCCTGGATCGCCCCGCTGGGCTGAGGCTCCAGGGCGGGCGGGGAACATCCCCCGTCCCGGCCATGTTGCTCCTGCCTGGAGACGGACCGGAGCCCTGGGCGGATCATGACGGAATGGCTGGCGACCGAGGTCAACGCCTGGGGCTATCTCGGGATTTTCTTCCTGACGCTGGCCGCCCGCGCCATCCCGCCGCTGCCGACCGAGGCGGTGATCCCGCTGGCCGGCATGGCCGCCGCCGCCGGGTCGCTTAACCTGTGGCTGGTCGCCATCGTCGGGGGCCTCGGCTCGGTGGCCGGCGAGCTGATGTGGTACGCCCCGGCCCGGCTGTGGGAGCGGGAGCGGCTGGAGCGCTTCCTCAAGCGCAACGCCCGCTGGCTGACCATCCCGCCGCACAAGGTGCGCCGCGTCACCCGCTGGTTCGAGAAGCGCGGCGGCTGGGCGGTGCTGGCCTGCCAGCCGATCGGCGGCCTGCGCACCCTCATCGCCATCCCGGCCGGCGCCTGCAACCTCAGCCTCGTCAAGTTCGTGGTGCCGGCCTTCGTCGGCTCGGCGCTGTGGACGCTGGTGCTGGCCGGCAGCGGCTATCTTGTGACGAAGGGCTGGCCGGAGCTGCAGCACTGGGTCACCTGGTTCGCGCTCGCCAGCGTCGGCCTCTCGGTCGCCGTCTGGCTCTGGCGCCTGGTCACCGGCGCCGGCACCGAGACGCCCCAGGTCGGCTGCGCCCGTGAGCCGGTCCGCTGACCTGCGGGCCGGGCGCCTCGGTCTTTCCAACATTATGCGTCATCCCGGCGAAAGCCGGGACCCAGGGGTTGCAGCGGGATGCGACGGATGCAGCGCGCCCAACCCTAGGGCCCGAGGAGCAAGGAGCCATGGCCTGCTTCATCAACGACTCATTGCTGCAACCCCTGGGCCCCGACTTTCGTCGGGGTGACGGTTGAGAGATGGGTATCGAGGTGATGGGAAAAGGGCAGGCGCACCAGCATGGGCGACGGCCGGGAACACGCCCGGCCGTCAGCCCCCTACCTCCTCAGCGCGATTCCTGCGCCATGCTGTGGGCGCGGGCGCCCTCGACCTCCTCGGGGCGGTAGCGGAAGCGATAGGGCCCGCGCTCCTGCAGCCGCGCCTGGTCGTTGTCGAACCGCTCATGGTCGACCGCGTAGCGGCCGCTGGCCGGCCGGCGGGCGCGGACGAGGGTGCGGACCTGTTCCCGGCCGCCGGTGGCGGCGTAGAGCAGCGCGCCGACGCCCGCCATGATCGCGGCGGTGGCCAGCGGGTTCAGCGCCGCCATGGTGTAGTAGCTGCGCGACCGGGTGTAGTCGTGGCGGGTGCCGCGCTCCCAGCCGCCGTCGCCCGGCTGGTGAAGCCCGTCGCGATGGCCCTCCAGGTCGCCGCCCGACTGCTCCCACGGGATCAGGAAGCGCTCCATCAGCCGGTCGGCGGTGCGCGGGGTCCAGGTCTCGCTCATCGACAGCAGCTTGCCGCCGAAGCCGACGATGATGTCGCGCTCCGGCTTCACCGCGGCGTGCAGGATGGCGCGGGCGACCGTGTCGGGCTCGTAGACCGGAGGCGGGTTCAGCGGCTCGGCGCCGGTCAGCACCTTCGCATGCGCCTCATAGCGCGTGTTGATGGCGCCGGGCTTGATCAGGGTGACTGAGACCGGCCGGCCCTCGGCCTCCAGCTCCATGCGCAGCGCGTTGGTCAGGCCCTTCACCGCGTGCTTGCTGGCGCAATAGGCGCCCTGCAGCGGCACCGCGCGGTCGCCCACCGTGCTGCCGACATTGATCAGCGCGCCGCCCTCGGCCGAGAGATGCTCCACCGCCACCCGGCAGCCGTTGAGCACGCCCCAGTAGTTCGTGTCGAATAGCCGGCGGGCGTCGCGGTCGGGCGTGTCCATCACCGTGCCGTAGATCGACACGCCGGCATTGTTGACCCACGTATCGATCCGGCCGAAGCGGTGCAGCGCCACCTCGGCCAGCAGGCGCACCTGCATCTCGTCGGCGACGTCCACCTCGCAGAAATCGGCGTCGGCGCCGTTCTCGCGCAGCTTCTCGACGATGCGGACCAGCATCTCCCCGTCGCGGGCGCCCAGCACCACCTTGGCGCCGGCCTCCGCCGCCATGCGGGCGGTGGCGAGGCCGATGCCGCTCGTGGCGCCGGTGATGACCATGACCTGCTCGTGCAGGGGCTTCAGTTGGACGCGCATGGGCGTGCCTCCTCGGTTCCGGTTCCCTGGTCTTGGGAACAGGCGAAGGCCGGATTGGTCCCTGCTAACCCGTGCCGAGCCGGGGCAGCGGCCCCCTGGAGCGGCCGATCATGACCGTGCGCTCCTCGGTGTAGAAGCGCTCGCAGGCCTCGCCGCCCTCGCGCCCGACGCCGCTGTCCTTGAAGCCGCCGAAGGGTGCCCGCAGGTCGCGGGCCATGGGCGTGTTGATCCAGACCGTGCCGGCCCGGAGCATCTCCTGCGCCCGCATCGCGACCTCCAGGCTCTCGCTCCAGACATAGGCGGCGAGGCCGAACTCGCTGTCGTTGGCGAGGCGGAAGGCCTCCTCCGCCGTATCGAAGACCAGGAAGGTGGCGAAGGGCCCGAAGATCTCCTCGCGGCAGGCGCGCACCCCGTTGCCGGGCGCCAGCACCGCCGTCGGCGATACGTAGAATCCCCGCTCGAGCCCTTGGGGACGCCCGCCCCCGGCCAGCAGCCGGCAGCCGTCGGCGGCGGCCGTGTGGACATGGCTCAGCACCCGCGCCGCGTGCTCGGCCGAGACCATGGGCCCGACCTCCGTCGCCGGGTCGAACGGGTCGCCGACGCGCACCCGCGCCGCCCGCTCGGCGAAGCGGGCCATGAACTCCTCGGCGATGGGCCGCTGCACCAGGATGCGCGAGCCCGCCAAGCATTGCTGGCCATTGTTGGAGAAGATGCCCAGCAGCGCCGCGTCCAGCGCCCGCTCCAGATCGGAATCGGCAAAGACGATGTTGGCGGACTTGCCGCCCAGCTCCAGCGTCGCCGGCTTCAGCCGCTCCGCCGCAGCGACCATGATCCGCCGGCCGGTGACGGTGCCGCCGGTGAAGGAGACCAGGTCGACCTCCGCATGCCGCACCAGCGCCTCGCCGGTCACCGGCCCGCGGCCATGCACCAAATTCAGCACGCCCGGCGGCAGGCCCGCCTCCTGGATCAGCTCGACCATGCGGGTGACGGCCAGCGGCGTCGTCTCCGACGGCTTCAGCACCGCGCTGTTGCCGAAGGCCAGAGCCGACGCGACCTTCATCGAGGCCAGCGCCAGCGGCGCGTTCCAGGGCGCCAGCAGCGCCGCCACGCCGACCGGCGCGCGCGTCACCAGCGTCAGGTGGCCGCTGTCCTGGGCATAGGCCTTGTTGGCGCTCTGGGTGATGTACTCGGCGAAGAAGCGGAAATTGTGGATCGCGCGGGCGACGTGCCGGCCCGTCACCTGCGCCAGGGGGATGCCGGTGTCGGTGCATTCCAGCCAAGCCAACTCATCGGCATGCCGGGACAGCGTCGCGTGGATGCGCATCAGCCCGTCGGCCCGCTCCGTCGCCCCCAGCCGGCTCCAGGCGCCACCCTCGAAGCTGGCGCGCGCGGCCATTACGGCGCGGTCCACCATGGCCGCGTCCGCCTCCGCCAGTTCCGAGAGAGGCGCCTCGGTGGCGGGGTTCAGCACCAGCAGGCGCGGGCCATCGGGCAGGACGGTCTCGCCGCCGATCAGCGCGCCGATCGTTACGGGCACGGTCGCGGCGGGGACGGCATGGCTCATGCGGGCGCTCCGGCGCTGGGATGGCGGGCGGCGAGGCGGGCTTTCCAGGGTGCGTCGGCCGACAGCCAGTCCGCGCGCAGCCCCAGCCGGGCGGCCATCCGCCAGGCGAGGCAGAGGTTGGAGGAAAGCGCCGGCGGGCCCTTGCCGTCGTTCAGCGTGGCCAGTGCCGCCAGCGTCGGCATGCCGGTGCCGGTCACCAGCACCGCGTCGACGCCGCGCCGGTCAACGCCCTCCAGCGCCGCCAATACACCGGCGCTGGTCTGGGCGTAGATCGGATGCAGGCCCTTCGGCACGGCCGGCGGCGAGACGACGTGCGTGACCTCGATCCCCGACATGGTCCAGTGCGCCAGGGCCGATTCGGTCAGCCAGCCGGGATAGGGGCTGACCAGCAGCACGCGGCGCGCCCGCAGCTCCGCCAGCGTGTCGGCGATGGCCGAGGCGGCGGTCAGCACCGGCCGGTTGCAGCGCGCCAGCACTGCCGCCTCGCGCTCCGGCCCGAGTATGTAGGAGCTGCCGGTGCAGGCGAAGGCGACCAGATCCAGCGGCGCGTCGTCGAACCGCTCCAGCGTCCGCGGCAGTTCCTCCAGATAGACCGCCAGCCGCTCCTGCAGCGTCCGCGCCGGGCAGACCAGCCGCGCCGCCAGCATGCCGACGTCGGGCGGCATCAGCACCGACAGCTCGGGCTCCACCGTCATGTTGGCCTGCGGTGTCAACACGCCGACCAGGCCGGCCCTGCCGTACTCGCCCCTCATCGGATCGCCTCCGCCCGGCGCAGCCCCTCGATCATGGAACTCCGCATCAGGTGCGCCTTGGCGCGCACCGGGTCGGCGGCCACATCCTGCAGGTCGCGCAGCATCTCGCGGCGGCGCTCGTCGGAGGTTTCGCGCATGCGGGCGCGGTTGCGGTCGGCCTGGGCCAGGATCTCCTCCACGGCGATCGGGCGGCGCTGGCGGACATAGAGGTCCAGCAGGGCATCGTCCCCGCCCCGCCAAACCCGCGCCAGCTTGTCCGACAGGTTCACGGCGTCATGGACGCCGCCATTCATGCCCATGCCGCCGGACGGGCTGTTCAGGTGCGCCGCGTCGCCGGCCAGCAGCACGCGGCCGACGCGGTATGTCTCCACCACCCGCTGGTGGATGCGGTAGGGGCGCACCTCCTGCACCTCGTAGGGCGTCGGCCGCGGCACGATGGCCTGCAGCTTGCGCTCCACCCCCTCGGGCGTCAGCACCTCCTCCACGCTCTCGCCCGCCGCCGTGTGCAGGCTGCAGCGCCAGAAGCCCGGCAGCCGCAGCAGGCTGAAGGTGCCTCCCGGGGCCCAGACATAATTCACGTTGGACAGGCCGGGCAGGTGCTCCTCGAACGGGAACCGCGTGGTGGCGAGGATGGTGGTCTCGGGATAGGTCTCGCCGGCGAACTCCAGGCCGACCGACTTGCGTACCACGCTCCGCGCCCCGTCGGCGCCGACCAGCCAGGGCGCCCGCAGCGCCAGCCGTTCCCCGTCACGCCGGGTCAGAACGGTCACGCCGTCGCCATCCTGATCGACCGACTCCACCGTCACGCCGAACCAGATTTCCGCCAGCGGCTCGGCCCGCAACGCCTCCAGCGCCAGCGCGGTCAGCCGGTCCTGCTCGCATTGCAGCCGGTAGGGATGCGCCGTCTCGTCCGCCAGCACCGACAGGTCGAACTCGGCCTTCTCATGGGTGGCGTGCAGGCGGATCTGCCAAGTCGGCGTGACCAGCCCCGCCGCGATCAGCGGGGCGGCCAAGCCCAGACGGTCCAGCATGTCCAGGGTGGGCGGGTGGAAGGTGGAGGCGCGCAGGTCGCGCGGCAGCCCGGTATTCGCCTCGAGCAGCCGCACCGGCACGCCGGAGCGGGCCAGCGACAGGGCGCAGACCAGGCCGACCGGCCCGGCACCCACGATCAGGACACGCCCTTCAGCGGCCATGCCGCTCCCCACCGGTGAACCCATTCATGCCGGCTGGGATCATGGAAGGGCGGCGGGCACTTGTCCATCCGGCCCGGATGGAATCCGCCGGCCGGACAAGAAAAAAGCCGGCGCTGGGCCGGCTCTTTTCGATCGAGGCGGCCGGCGCGCCATGGAAGGCGCGCCGGCCCGCAGCGTCAGACCGGCGATCAGCCGTTGACCGCGTCCTTCAGGCCCTTGCCGGCCGTGAACTTCGGGGCCTTGCTGGCCGCGATCTGCACGGTCTCGCCGGTGCGCGGGTTCTTGCCCTGGCGCGCGGCGCGGTTGCTGACCGAGAAGGTCCCGAAGCCGACCAGACGAACTTCCTCGCCCTTGGCGAGCGCGCCCTGAATGGCATTGACCACCGCGTCGATCACCTTGCCGGCCGCGGCCTTCGTGATGCCAGCCTCTTCGGCGACAACGGTCGCCAGATCCGCCTTCTGCATACGCATCCCCTTATGGTTCGCCCCAGCACCGTGCCGGGCTGCGCAATACCTAAGGCTAGGGTTCCCCGAATTGCAACCGCGACATGCGCGGTTCCGTGCATTTCCGCCAATGTTCCCGGTCCGTACCGGCATCGGCGGATCGAATTTAGCCCCTTCGGCCTAGTCCGGGAACGGCAACGGGACAGAATCAGGCGTCTCAGCCCTCCTTTTCCGGCACCAGCAGCTGCGTGTCGGCGCCAGCGGTGAACTCCGGTGCCTGCTTCAGCGCCTCCTCGTCCTGCTGGAGTCGCACCCGCTTCTCGCGCGCCTCGATCTGGGCCCCGTCCCAGGGAACGGCCACGATCCGGCTGTTCATGCCGAGGAAGCCGGTGGAGAGTTCGATCAGCACCTGATCGATCCGCCGCCCGTCCGGCCCCAGCACCAGGTTCTTCACCTCGCCGACCTCGTCGCCCTGCGGCCCGACGGCGCTCATGCCGACCAGATCCTGGCGCGACAGGCCGGCGTCGGCCAGCGCCCCCTCCTTGCGGCTCATGCGCTCGACGGTGATCTTGGCCTGCCCCTGCGGCGGCTCAACGACCACCTCCGGCTCCGCCTGCTGCAGGGTGACGTTCGGCGGCAGCTGCCGGACCTGGACGTTGCCCTGGGGAACGCTGCCCTGGGCTTGTCCGGGGGGAGGCGCCTGCGGCTGATCCTGGGCGGGTGCGCCGCCGGCCAGCAGCAGGGGCAGGGCGGCGGCCAGGATGAAGGTTCTCGGGGTCATGCTCGTCTCCTCCGCTCAGCGCTTGTCCGGGCCCAGCAGGGCGTTGTCCGTCGGGGCGTACTGGTAGGCGGGCTGGGTCGCGGCGGCGTCCGCATCCAGGCTCGCCCGGATGGGGCCGGTGCCGGGCTCCAGCTGCGTGTCGCCATAGGGAACGGCGATGCGCTTGCCGTCCTCCAGCTCGACCACCACGCTGCGCACCGCGCGGCCGTCCTGGGCCAGCAGCAGGTCGGCGACGCGGCCGAGGCGCTGGCCGTCGGCGCCGGTCACCTCGCGGCCGATCATCTGCCGGATGGCGGGGTCGCCCTCCAGCGTGGCCGTGCGCGCCGCCTCGTTGTCGGGCGTCGGCGCCGACGCGGTGGGGTCCACGGGGCGCCCGCCCGTCGGCACGGAGGCGGCGGAGTCGGAAGCGTCGCCCACCGCCGGGTCGGCCGGCGAGGCGGTGGGCGCGGTGGGCGCCGTGGCTTCGTGCGAGGCCGGCGGCACGGCTGCCGTGTCGGGCGGCAGGTTCTCGTCCGCGGTGGGCGCCTCGGGCGTCGTCGGCGGCGGTACGTCGGTGTCGGTCGCAGTGTCCGACGAAGGGGCGGCCGCGGTCGGGTCGACGGCGGTCGGGCCGGTCACGGCGGGGCCGGTGGCCGGATCGGCGACGGTCTCGGCCGGCGGCGCGCCGACCGGGGGCGGCGGCGCCACGCTCAAGGGGGCGGCCGGGGCGTCGGCCGGC
>DASPNP010000075.1:0-78686 GCA_035626475.1 Azospirillaceae bacterium | reverse complement strand
GCCCGGCATCGACCGGCCGCTGACCCGCCCGAAGGACTATGTCCGCTTCTCCGGCTACGACGCCAAGGTCGAGGCCAAGGGCCTGATCGACGGCCGCCGCCGCTTCACCGGCGTGCTGCGCGGGCTGGAGGGGGAGGACATCCTCATCGACACGCCGGAAGGTCCGGCCCGCGTGCCCTTCCCCATGGTCCACCGCGCCAAGCTGGTGCTGACCGACGCGCTGCTGCGCTCGGCGGCCAAGGCCCAGGGCGTGGAGATGGACCCGGACATGAAGGTCGGGGCCGACGGCGCCGACGACCAGGACTGAGAAGGCCCGCGCCGACCGCAAGACGAGCCGGAAACGCCACCTGAATTCGCCCGCCCCGGCGGGCCGAACGAGAACTAGGGTTCGCTTCGATGGAACTGCTGCAAGTAGCCGACGCCGTTGCCCGCGAGAAGAACATCGACCGAGAGCATGTGCTCGAGGCGATGGAAGAGGCCATCAAGAAGGCGGGCCGGTCCAAGTACGGGCACGAGCACGACATCCGCGCCCGCATCGACCGCAAGAGCGGCGACATCCACCTGACCCGCTACATGGAGGTCGTCGAGGCGGTCGAGAACGAGGCGACGCAGGTCGCGCTGGCCCAGGCCAAGCGCAAGAAGCCGGACGCCAAGGTCGGCGACTTCCTGGTCGACCCGCTGCCGCCCATCGACTTCGGCCGCATCGCCGCGCAGACCGCCAAGCAGGTCATCGTGCAGAAGGTGCGCGAGGCCGAGCGCGAGCGGCAGTACGACGAGTTCAAGGACCGCGTGGGCGAGATCGTCAACGGCCTGGTCAAGCGCGTCGAGTACGGCAACGTCACGGTCGACCTCAGCCGCGCCGAGGCGGTGCTGCGCCGCGACGAGTGCCTCCCGCGCGAGCACTTCAAGAACGGCGACCGCGTCCGCGCCTACGTCTACGACGTGCGCCGCGAGCCGCGCGGCCCGCAGATCTTCCTGTCGCGCACCCATCCGCAGTTCATGGCCGGCCTGTTCAAGCAGGAGGTGCCCGAGATCTATGACGGCATCATCGAGCTGCGCGCCGTCGCCCGCGACCCGGGCAGCCGCGCCAAGATCGCCGTCATCAGCCGCGACAGCTCGATCGACCCCGTGGGCGCCTGCGTCGGCATGCGCGGCAGCCGCGTCCAGGCGGTGGTCGGCGAGCTGCAGGGCGAGAAGATCGACATCATCCCCTGGAGCCAGGACCCCGCCACCTTCGTGGTGAACGCTCTGGCCCCGGCCGAGGTCGCCAAGGTCGTGCTCGACGAGGAGACCAAGCGCATCGAGGTGGTGGTGCCGGACGACCAGCTGTCGCTGGCCATCGGCCGCCGCGGCCAGAATGTCCGCCTCGCCTCGCAGCTGACCGGCTGGGACATCGACATCCTGACCGAGCAGGAGGAGTCGGACCGCCGGACCGAGGAGTTCAAGACCCGGTCGCAGATGTTCATCGACGCCCTGGACGTGGACGACGTGATCGCCCATCTGCTGGTGGCGGAGGGCTTCACCTCGGTGGAGGAGATCGCCTTCGTCGACACCTCGGAGCTGACCTCGATCGACGCCTTCGACGAGGACGTGGCCGAGGAGCTGCGCCAGCGCGCCCAGTCCTATCTGGACGAGCAGAGCGAGCGGCAGGAGGCCCGGCGCCGCGAGCTGGGCGTCACCGACGAGGTGGCGGCCATCGAGCCCTTCACGCCGGCCCTGCTGGTGAAGCTGGGCGAGAACGGCGTCAAGACGCTGGACGACCTGGCCGACCTCGCCGGCGACGAGCTGGTGGAGATCGTCGGCAAGGACGTGCTCAGCGAGGACGAGGCCAACGAGATCATCATGGCCGCCCGCGCCCATTGGTTCGCCGATGGCGAGGGCGGCGGCGAAGGTGCCCGCACCTGAGCCGAGCATGGAGTTGAGGAGCCGCCCCATGGGTGAGGCTGCCGGGGACCAGGGACCGGACGGGTCCGACGACGCGTCGCTGCTGCCGGAAGGCGAGGCGGAGGCGGTCGGCGGCAAGTCCAGTCCGCTCAGGCGCTGCATCGCCACCGGGACGGTCGGCCCGAAGGACGGCATGGTCCGCTTCGTCGTGGCGCCCGATGGTTCGGTCGTCCCCGACGTGGAGGAAACCCTGCCCGGACGCGGGCTTTGGTTGACGGCGGACCCGGCATTGGTTGAAAAGGCCCTGTCCAAGGGCCTCTTCGCCAAGGCCGCCCGCCGGCCGGTGAAGCCGCCGGCCGATCTGCTGGAGCGCACGCGGGACCAGGTCCGGCGCCGCTGTCTCGAGCTGGTCGGGCTGGCGCGGCGCGGCGGTCAGGCGATCGCCGGCTTCGAGAAGGTGGCGATGTCGCTGAGGTCGGGCCGCGTGGCCCAGTCCGGCGGCGTCGGTCTCCGGCTGGAGGCGGCCGATGGTGCCGCCGACGGCAGGGATAAGCTGACGGCGCTGGCGCCCGGGGTTACAGTGGTGGACCTGTTCGACAGGGCCGAGCTGGGCCGGGCGCTGGGGCGCGACGAGGCGGTTCACGCCGTCCTCGCCGGCGGGCCTCTGGCCCAGCGGCTGAAGCGCGAGGCGGGCCGGCTGGCCGCGCTCTCGGGCGGCAGGCCGAGGGGTTGAGCGGCCCGGAGTGGGTTCGAGTACCGAGTGGGTTTGAGTAGCGCGTTGGATGAATTGGGCCGAACGCCCGGTGCAGGGGCACCGGGTTCCACGGCGAGGAAGTCGGATACGAATGACTGACACGAACGACCAGAACCGCGACAAGAAAGTCTTGAGCCTGTCCAGCAAGGGCAAGCTCGAGCTGACCAAGACGGTGGACGCGGGATCCGTGCGCCAGAGCTTCTCGCATGGCCGGAGCAAGGTCGTGACGGTCGAGGTCAAGCGCAAGCGCACCTTCGAGAAGGGCGCCGTCCCGGGCGTGGCCGACGGCGGCGCCGCCGCGCGCCAGGCCGCCGAGGGCGGTGCCGGCGGCGGCCGCGGAGGCCCTGCCCAGCGCAGCGCCGGTCCGCGCCAGCTGACCAACGACGAGCGGGAGTCGCGCCTGCGCGCCCTGCGCAACGCCGTGAAGGACGGCGACCGCCGCGCCGCCGAGGAGCTGCTGGAGCAGGAGCTCCGCGCCGAGGCCGAGGCCGCCGCCGCGCAGGAGGCCGCCGAGGCCGCCGCCGCCGAGGCTGCCGCCCCGGCCGTCGAGGAGCCCGTCTCCGACGAGCCGCTGGACGACGAGACGCTGCGCCGCCGCGAGATGGAGGAGCTGCGCCGCATCCAGGAGGCCGAGCGCCAGACCGCCGCCGAAGCGGAGAAGCGCCGCCAGGAGGCCGAGGCCGCCCGCCGCGAGGCGGAGGCCGCGCGCCGTCCGGCCACCGACGACCGCCGTCGCGACGATGCCCGTCCGGGCGGCCCGGCGCGTCCCGGCACCCGCACCACCGAGGAGCCGGTCACGGCCCGCGGCCCCGTCGCCCCCGCGGCGCCGGCGCATGACGAGGAGGATGACGGCCGCCGCGGTGGCGGTGCCCGCCGCGGCGCCGGCGGCGTCAACAAGGCTCCCGCCAAGGCTCCGGCCAAGGCGCCGGCCGCCCCGAAGGGCGCCGACCGCCGCAACCGCGGCAAGCTGACCATCTCGCAGGCCCTGGACGACGAGGGCGGCCAGCGCGGCCGCAGCCTCGCGGCGCTCCGCCGTGCCCGCGAGCGTGAGCGTCTGCGCCAGATCGGCCGTCAGGAAACGCAGAAAGTGACCCGAGACGTCATCATCCCCGAAGCGATCACCGTCCAGGAGCTGGCGAACCGCATGGCGGAGCGCGGCGCCGACGTGATCAAGTCGCTGATGCGCATGGGCGTGATGGCCACCATCACGCAGAACATCGACGCCGACACGGCCGAGCTGATCGTGACCGAGTTCGGCCACCGGCCGCGCCGCGTCTCCGAGGCCGACGTCGAGATCGGCGTGCGGGGCGACGAGGATCGCGCCGAGGATTTGCGTCCGCGGCCGCCGGTCGTCACCGTCATGGGCCACGTCGACCACGGCAAGACCTCGCTGCTGGACGCGCTGCGCAAGACCGACGTCGCCAGCCGCGAGGCCGGCGGCATCACCCAGCACATCGGCGCCTACCAGGTGCAGCTGGCGTCGGGCTCGCGCATCACCTTCATCGACACGCCGGGCCACGCCGCCTTCACCGAGATGCGCGCCCGCGGCGCCAACGTCACGGACGTGGTGGTGCTGGTGGTGGCGTCCGACGACGGCGTCATGCCGCAGACGGTCGAGGCGCTGAACCACGCCAAGGCCGCCGGCGTGCCGATCATCGTCGCCATCAACAAGTGCGACCTGCCCACGGCGAAGCCCGAGCGGGTCCGCCAGGAGCTGCTGCAGCACTCGCTGGTGGTGGAGCAGATGGGCGGCGAGGTGCTGGACGTCGAGGTGTCGGCCAAGACCGGCCTGGGCCTGGAGCGCTTGGAGGAGGCCATCCTCCTGCAGGCCGAGGTGCTGGAGCTGAAGGCGAACCCGAACCGCACCGCCGAGGGCGTGGTGGTCGAGGCCAAGCTGGACCGCGGCCGCGGTCCGGTCGCCACGGTGCTGGTGCAGCGCGGCACGCTGGCGGTGGGCGACATCGTCGTCGCCGGCGGCGAGTGGGGCCGTGTCCGCGCCCTGGTCAACGACCGCGGCCAGAACGTCGCCAAGGCCGAGCCCGCCAGCCCGGTCGAGATCCTGGGCCTGAACGGCACGCCGCTGGCCGGCGACGAGTTCTCGGTGGTGGAGAGCGAGGCGAGAGCCCGCGAGATCACCGAGTTCCGCCAGCGCAAGAAGCGCGAGGCCCAGGTTGCCGCCACCGCGCGCGGCTCGCTGGAGCAGATGTTCAAGCAGATCCAGGCCGGCGAGGTGAAGGAACTGCCGCTGGTCATCAAGGGCGACGTGCAGGGCTCGATCGAGGCCATCACGGGCGCCGTGGAGAAGCTGACCGGCAGCAACACCGAGGTGCGCGTCCGCGTGCTGCAGTCCGGCGTGGGCGCCATCAACGAGAGCGACGTCACCCTGGCGGCGGCCTCGAAGGGCATCATCGTCGGCTTCAACGTCCGCGCCAACCCGCAGGCCCGCGAGCTGGCCAAGCGCGATGGCGTCGAGGTCCGCTACTACTCGGTGATCTACAACATCATCGACGACGTGCGGGCGCTGCTGACCGGCATGCTGAAGCCGACGCTGCGCGAGCGCTTCCTGGGCAACGCCCAGATCCTGCAGGTCTTCAACATCACGAAGGTCGGCAAGGTCGCGGGCTGCCGCGTCTCGGAAGGCACCGTCAAGCGCGGCGCCGGCGTCCGCCTGCTGCGCGACAACGTCGTCATCCACGAGGGCACGCTGAAGACGCTCAAGCGGATGAAGGACGAGGTCAAGGAAGTCCGCGAGGGCTACGAGTGCGGCATGGCCTTCGAGAACTACGACAACATCCAGCCGGGCGACGTCATCGAAGCCTTCGAGCTGGAAGAGGTGGCGCGGGCGCTGTAAGGCGCCCCGCCCTCCCCGATCTTGGACTGTAACCGGCCGTCCGGTCCGACCCCGGACGGCCGATCCCCGTTCCGGCTCCCCCCGCCCCACGGCGGTCCGGGGAGCGGAGCCGCGCACCGCCTGTTGCGAACCAGAGGTGGCGCCGCCGTTCGGATCGGACGGGGAGTGCGGAGGATATTCCCATGAGAAGCAAGCGCGACACCGCCCAGCGTGCCGGCAAGGCGCCGTCCCAGCGCCAGCTGCGCGTCGGCGAGGAGATCCGCCACGTGCTGGCGGACGTGTTCCGCCGCGGCGAGTTCCGCGACCCGGAGCTGATGGACCTGAACGTCACGGTCTCCGAGGTCCGGATCAGCCCCGACCTGAAGAACGCCACCGCCTTCGTCATGCCGCTGGGCGGCGAGAAGCGTGAGCTGGTGGCGGCGCTGAACCGCGCCTCGGCTTTCCTGCGCAGCCAGGTCGCCAAGGAGATGCGGCTGCCCTACGCGCCGCGCCTGTCCTTCCAGGTCGACACCTCCTTCGACTATGCCCAGCGCATCGACGACATCCTGCACCGGCCGGACGTCGCCCGCGACCTGGACGGCGAGGGCGTGCCGATGGATGGCGACGAGGACGAGGACGATCTCGACGCCGAGGAGATGGACGGCGCTGACGAGGCAGACGGGGAAAGCGGCCGTGGCGCGTAAGCGCAAGGGCATCCCGCTCCATGGCTGGCTGGTGCTGGACAAGCCGCCGGGCGTGACCAGCACCCAGGCCATGGCGAAGGCGCGCTGGCTGCTGAAGGCGGAGAAGGCGGGCCATGGCGGCACGCTGGACCCGATCGCCACCGGCATCCTGCCCATCGCCTTCGGCGAGGCGACCAAGACCGTCGCCTACGCCATGGAATGCGGCAAGACCTACCGCTTCACCCTGCGCTTCGGCCAGTCGACCACGACCGACGATCTGGCGGGCGAGGTGCTGGCGACCAGCGACGCGCGCCCGACCGACGCACAGATCGAGGCGGCGCTGGCCCCCTTCCAGGGGCTGATCGAGCAGGTGCCGCCGCAGTTCTCCGCCATCAAGGTCGACGGCGAGCGCGCCTACGACCTGGCGCGCGGCGGCGAGACGGTCGATCTGAAGTCGCGCCGGGTGCGCATCGACGGCTTCCACCTCACCGGCCGGCCCGATGCCGACCATGCCGAGTTCGAGGTGGAGTGCGGCAAGGGCACCTATATCCGCTCGCTCGCCCGCGACCTGTCGGTGGCGCTCGGCACGGTCGGCCACGTCTCCGCCCTGCGCCGGCTGCGGGTCGGCCGCTTCGGCCTGGACAGGGCGATTTCCCTTGACGAACTGGAGCGTGTGGCGCAAACCCCCGAGGTCGAAAGACTTCTGCTGCCGATCGAGACCGCGCTGGACGACATCCCGGCCCTGGCCCTGACGGACGCGGAAGCGCACCGACTGCGACAAGGACAAACGGTGGCGCTGTTGCGCCGGCAGGACCTGGACCGCCTCGAGGGGCTCCGGGCCGGGCTGGCGGACGGCGACGGCACCGTTCTCGCCATGTCCGCCGGACGCCCGGTGGCCCTGGCCCGCGTCGAGGGGGCGGAAATCCGCCCGGTGCGCGTCCTCAACCTCTGATATTGGAGACCCCGATGTCGATCACCGCAGAGCGCAAGCAGGCGCTCATCACCGAGTACCGTACCGCCGAGACCGATACCGGCTCGCCCGAGGTCCAGGTCGCGATCCTGACGGAGCGCATCAACAACCTCACCGACCACCTGAAGACCCACGCCAAGGACTTCCACAGCCGCCGCGGCCTGCTCGTCATGGTCGGCCAGCGCCGCAGCCTGCTGGACTACCTGAAGGCCAAGGACCAGGGTCGCTACGACACCCTGATCCAGCGCCTGGGCCTGCGCCGCTAAGGCACGGCCGCCCGCATGGATGCCCACCGCCTCACGCCCCCGCCGTCGCGGCCGCCATCGGCCGCCGGGGGGAGCGTGACGCCGGGAGCGCCGGCGGGGTTATGAACGAACGACGGAACGGCCAGTCGGACAGCGGTCCGGCTGGCCGTTTCCGTTCCTAACGCGGGGCCTGCCGACATGGGCCCCGGCTCGGCCGCCCAATCCGGGGCGGGACCGGGTGTCGGATGGAAAGAAGGCAATCGAGATGTTCAAGGTTTTCCGCAAAGAGATGAACTGGGGCGGGCGCAAGCTCGTCCTGGAGACCGGCCAGATCGCGCGTCAGGCCGATGGCGCCGTCAAGGTCAGCTATGGCGACACGGTCGTGCTGTGCACCGCGGTCTTCAACAAGTCCCCGAAGCCGGGCGTGGATTTCTTCCCGCTCACGGTGAACTACCAGGAGAAGGCCTTCGCCGCGGGCAAGATTCCCGGCGGCTTCTTCAAGCGCGAGGGCCGTCCGACCGAGAAGGAGGTGCTGACCTCCCGCCTCATCGACCGCCCGATCCGCCCGCTCTTCGCCGACGGCTTCCGCAACGAGACGCAGATCGTCTGCACCGTTCTCTCCCATGACCTGGAGAACGACCCGGACATCGCCGCGATGGTCGGCACCTCGGCCGCGCTGACCCTGTCGGGCGCGCCCTTCCTGGGCCCGATCGGCGCCGCGCGCGTGGGCTTCAAGGACGGCCAGTACATCCTGAACCCGACGCTGGAGCAGGTCGAGACCTCCGAGCTGGACCTGGTGGTCGCCGGCACGGTCGAGGGCGTGCTGATGGTCGAGAGCCAGGCGAACGAGCTGTCCGAGGACGTGATGCTCGGCGCCGTGATGTTCGGCCACCGCGAGTTCCAGCCGGTGATCAACCTGATCATCGAGCTGGCCGAGCTGGCCGCCAAGGACCCGTTCGAGATGCCGGCCCCGGCCTATGACAAGGCCGCGCTGAAGGCGAAGATGCTGGAGCTGGTCGGCGGCGACATCACCGCCGCCTACGCCATCCGCCTGAAGCAGCAGCGCTACGAGGCCATCGGCGCCGCCAAGCAGAAGGCGATCGCCGCGCTGTCCTCCGACACGCTGCCCTCCGATGCCGTCCCCAGCACCTTCAAGGAGCTGGAGGCCGACGTGCTGCGCGGCGCCGTGATCGACACCAAGAAGCGCATCGACGGCCGCTCCACCACCGACATCCGCCAGATCGTGTCGGAAGTCGGCGTGCTGCCGCGCGCCCACGGCTCCTCGCTGTTCACCCGCGGCGAGACGCAGGCCCTGGTCGTCGCCACGCTGGGCACCAGCCAGGACGAGCAGATCGTGGACGCGCTGGAAGGCGAGTACCGCGAGAACTTCATGCTGCACTACAACTTCCCCCCCTATTCGGTGGGTGAAGCCGGCCGCATGGGCTCGCCGGGCCGCCGCGAGATCGGCCACGGCAAGCTGGCCTGGCGCGCCATCCGCCCGCTGCTGCCGAGCAAGGAGCAGTTCCCCTACACGCTGCGCATCGTCTCGGAGATCACGGAGTCCAACGGCTCCTCCTCCATGGCCACCGTCTGCGGCACCTCGCTGTCGCTGATGGACGCCGGCGTGCCGCTGCCGCGTCCGGTGGCCGGCATCGCCATGGGCCTGATCAAGGAAGACCGCGGCTACGCCGTGCTGTCCGACATCCTGGGTGACGAGGATCACCTGGGCGACATGGACTTCAAGGTCGCCGGCACCGAGAAGGGCATCACCGCCCTGCAGATGGACATCAAGATCACCTCGATCACCGAGGAGATCATGAAGGTCGCGCTGGGCCAGGCCAAGGACGGCCGCCTGCACATCCTCGGCGAGATGGGCAAGGCGATCGGCGGCGCCCGCGAGAGCGTCAACCAGAACGCCCCGCGCATCACCGTGATCAATATCCCCAAGGAGAAGATCCGCGACGTGATCGGCTCGGGCGGCAAGGTGATCCGCGAGATCGTCGAGCAGACCGGCGCCAAGATCGACATCGAGGACGACGGCACGGTGAAGGTCGCCGCCGTCGACGGCAAGGCGTCCGAGGCCGCGATCCGCTGGATCAAGGGCATCGTCGCCGAGCCGGAGATCGGTGAGATCTACACCGGCAAGGTCGTGAAGATCATGGACTTCGGCGCCTTCGTGAACTTCCTCGGTTCGCGTGACGGCTTGGTCCACATCTCCGAGCTGTCCGGCCAGCGCGTCGCCAAGGTGACCGACGTGGTCAACCAGGGCGACGAGGTGAAGGTGAAGGTCCTCGGCTTCGACGACCGCGGCAAGGTGAAGCTGTCGATGAAGGTCGTCGACCAGGCCACCGGCGCCGACCTGAGCAAGAAGGACGAGACCGCCGCCGAGTAAGGCGCGGACCCGTCCCAGTACGGAGAAGGCCGCCGGGGCGACCCGGCGGCCTTTTTCGTAGGCTGGTTCAAGGGCTTGGCATCTCCCACTCCGGATCACGATGTGCCATAGTCGGCACAACGTACAGCCGGAGCGAGCAATGTCTCCCGTCCATGCCTATCTCACCGCCCTGCACCAGGCCCGCGGCACCCGCTCCGCCTCACCGGAGCGGTCGCTCTACGGCGCCTTCCAGGCCCTGGTCAACGAGATCGGTAAGGGCTTGAAGCCCAAGGTCTTCTGCGTGCAGGAGCTGGCGGACGCGGGCGCGGGCCGGCCGGATTTCGGGCTGTTCGTCGTCAGTCAGCTCTCCTTCGACGATCTCGGCGCTCCATCGCCCATGGCGCCGCTGCCCGAGCGCGGGGTCGTCGAGGCCAAGGCGCCGGCGATCCCGCTGGACCAGATCGTCGGGTCCCGTCAGGTGGCGGATTACTGGGAGCGCTACGGGCTGGTGCTGGTGACCAACTTCCGCGCCTTCGCCGTCCTGGGCAAGGACGCGGGCGGCCGCCTCAAGGAGTATGAACGGTTCATCCTCGCCGATACGGAGGATCAGTTCTGGGGCTATGCCGCCCATCCCGGTACGCTGCCCAAGGAGAAGGAGCAGCGGCTGCTGGAGTTCCTGCGCCGTGCCCTGCTGTACAACGTCTCGCTCAGTCAGCCCCGCGACGTCGCGGCGTTCCTGGCCTCCTTCGCCCGGGACTGCTTGGCGCTGCTGGAGTCCGCCGCCTCCCTGTCGCTGGACAATCCGGATCGCCGCTTCGATCGGCTGGCGCTGGTGCGGGAGAGCCTGGAAGCATCGCTCGGCATCAAGTTCGACACGAAGAAGGGCCTGCACTTCTTCCATTCCACCCTCGTGCAGACGCTGTTCTACGGCCTCTTCTCGGCCTGGGTGATCTGGCACAGGACGCCAGCGGACAAGCGGACCCTCGCCACCTTTTCCGCCTACGGCGCCGCTTGGCACATGAAGCTGCCGGTCCTGCGCAGCTTGTTCGAGCAGGTCTACAATCCCGGCGTGCTGGACGGGCTTGGCGTGCCGCAAATCCTGGACACGGCAGCGCAGGTATTGAACCGGGTGGACGGCCGGGCCTTCTTCACCCGATTCCACCAGGACCACGCCGTCCAGTACTTCTACGAGCCCTTCCTGGAGGCGTTCGACCCCGAGCTGCGCAAGCAGCTGGGCGTCTGGTACACCCCGCCCGAGGTGGTGGACTATATGGTCGAGCGGGTCGACCGGGCCTTGCGCGACGAGCTGGGCATCGAGCTCGGCCTGGCCGACGAGCGGGTCCATGTGCTGGACCCCTGCTGCGGCACGGGCAGCTTCATCCTGGCGGTGCTGGACCGCATCGGCCGGACCATCGGCGCGGACGGGACGGATGCGCTGAAGGGAGAGATGGTCAAGCGCGCGGCCATGGAGCGCGTCCACGGCTTCGAGATCATGCCGGCGCCCTTCGTCGTGGCCCACCTGCAGGTGGCGCTGATGCTGCAGCAGCGCTTCGGCGCACCGCTGGACTCGGCCAACACCGGCCACACCCGCAACCGTGACGAATGGGCCAGCATCGTCCTGACCAACGCGCTGACCGGCGGGGACGAGCGCTACGACCATCCCGTCACCCTGCCCATGCCCGACCTGCAGGCGGAGATGCGGGAGGCCGACCGGCTGAAACGCGACACGCGGGTCTGGGTCGTCATCGGCAACCCGCCCTACAACGGCTATGCCGGCGTCGGCGACACGCGCGAGGAGCGGGAGCTCACCTCGGTCTACCGGCAGGTGCGCCATGTCCGCCCGCCGGAGGGGCAGGGACTGAACGACCTCTATGTCCGCTTCTGGCGCATGGCGGAGCGCCGCATCGCCGAGCAGAGCGGCTTCGGCGTGGTCTGCCTGATCACCAATTACTCCTGGCTGGACGGGCTGAGCTTCACCGGCATGCGCGAGCGCCTGCTGAAGAGCTTCGACGGCATCTGGATCGACTGCCTGAACGGCGACAAGTTCAAGACGGGCAAGCGCACGCCGGACGGCCTGCCCGACCCCTCCATCTTCTCCACCGAGCAGAACCGCGAGGGCATCGGCGTCGGCACGGCCATCGGGCTGATGGTCCGGCACGAGCGTCATCCCAGCCTGGAGCCCGGCCCGGCCACCCTGCGCTTCCGCCATTTCTGGGGTGCGGACAAGCGCGACCGGCTGAAGGAACTGGCCGAAGCCCTCGCCTCCGGCGAACCGGTGGAGCCGGGCTACGTCCCCGTCGTCCCCGCCTTGGCGCTGGGGCTGCCCTACTTCCCCGCCAATGCCAATGCCGGCTATTCCGCCTGGCCCGCCTTGCCGGACCTGATACCCGTCAGCTTTCCCGGCGTGAAGACCAGCCGCGACGACTTCCTGGTGGACATCGACCGCGACCGGCTGGAGGCGCGGATCAGGGACTACTTCAACAAGGAACTGAGCGATGCGGATATCGCTGAGCGGTATCCGGGGGTGATGGAGGAGCAGGCCCGGTACAAGCCCAAAACAGTTCGTCGACATCTGCTCGGTAGGACGAGCGACTCTGGCATCATCGTTCCCTACTCATATAGGCCCTACGACAATCGCTGGCTCTATTGGGAACCCGAAACCAAGCTCCTGGACGAGAAGCGGGAGGAATTCTTCGACTCCCGGGTTTCGGGGGCTCTGGCAATAGAGGCGCGGGAGAAGCAGTCGAAGGAAGATTTCGACCGGGGGTACGTTGTCGCGCATCTCGCAGACAACTTTGGCAGCGGACTGTCGAGCTTCTTTCCCAGCCGCTACGCGCCCAGGCCGGACGGCACGCTGCTGGCCCATGGGACCAATGCTACGATCCGCGAAAACCTATCGGCTGCGGCGCAAGCCTATCTTTCCGCTCTCTCGCTCTCTCCTCCCATCACCCCGGCGGAAGTCGGGGCCCAGGGGTTGCAGCAGGAATTGGTCGATACCGGACGCGCGAAGGCCATTGGGAACGCTCCGCCTATTCTCCATATCAGCACCGCTTTCGCTGGGGCGGCGCCAGGAGGCACGCCCACTACTTCGGCCCAGGACAACTTCCTGTTCCTCCACACGGTTGCCGTCATGAACACGCCGGCGTACCGTCAAGACAATGGCGCCGCCCTCCGCCAGGGCTGGCCCCGCATCCCCCTTCCCGCGACGGCGGAGCGGCTGGAGGCGTCGGTCGCGCTGGGTCGCCGGGTGGCCGACCTGCTGGAGCCCGGCACGCCGGTGCGGGGCGTCACCCTGCCGCCGGAGCGGCCCGGCCTCGCGCGGTTGGCGGTCTTCCGGGCCGTCCATCTGCTGGACGATGCGCCGCCGCCCACCGATTGGGACGGGACGCCGGAACCGGCCCGGCCGGACTACCGCGTCACGGCGGGCTGGGGCCACGCCGGGCAGAACGGCGTCTGCATGCCGGGCCGGGGCGACGCCCGGGCGCGGGAATGGTCCGCGGAGGAGCGGGCGGCGCTGATCGACGAGGGGGCGGCGCTTGGGCTGGCGGAAGGGGAGGTCTTCCGGCTGCTGGGCGGGCACTGCCTGGACGTGCACCTGAACCCCACCACCTGCTGGGCGGCGGTGCCGGAGCGGGTCTGGGCCTACACGATCGGCGGCTACCAGGTCGTCAAGAAGTGGCTGAGCTACCGCGAGCACAAGCTGCTGGGCCGGCCGCTGAAGCCGGACGAGGCGCTGCACGTCCAGGGCATGGTGCGCCGCATCGCCGCCCTGATCCTCATGGGACCCGAGCTGGACGCCAACTACCGGGCCTGCGCGGCCGATCCCTATGTCCTACCCAGGCTGAACGTCGCGTGCTGACGGCACTGGCGACCTTTTTCTTTTCGGGGACTTTCATCAGCGCTTCCTGTTGTGCCCTGCCCAGGCCCTTGGCCCGACGCACCGGAGGCCCTCATGAACTCGCTGTTCCCCCGCCGCGCCCTGCTGCGTATGGCCGGCGCATTGCTGGCGCTGGCCGCCTGCGCCCGGCCGCCGGAGGTGGCGCTGGCCCAGGCGCCGGACACGGCGGCGGCGAGCGCCCTGGTGCGGCAGAGGCTGGAGCCGCTGCCTTCCTTCGAGGACCCCGCCTTCCGCACGCTGTTCGACCGGTTCGGCGTCGCGCGGGTGGTGCTGATGGGCGAGGCGACGCACGGCACGTCGGAGTTCTACCGGGCGCGGGCGGAGATCACGAAGCGGCTGGTCGAGTCGCACGGCTTCACCATCGTCGCGGTCGAGGCCGACTGGGCCGACGCGGCGCAGGTCGACGCCTATGTGCGGGGCCGGCCGGCGAACCCGGTGGTCGGGGCGCCGTTCCGGGACTTCCCGACCTGGATGTGGCGCAACGAGGAGACCCGCGCCCTGGTGGACTGGCTGCGCGAGCGCAACGCCGCCCTGCCCGATCCGGCGCAGCGGGTGGGCTTCCACGGGCTGGACATGCAGGGCTACGAGCCGTCGCTGGACGCCGCGGCGGCCTATGTCGCCGCCAACGACCCGGCGGGCGCGGCGGAGGCGGAGCGGGCGCGCCTCTGCTTCGCCCCCTTCCGCGACGCGCCGGAGCGGCTGGCGATGGGGAGCGGCCGCGGCTGCGAGGCGGAGGCGGCGGCGCTGCAGGCCCGCGCCCAGGCGCTCGTCGCCGCGCGGCCGGGCGACGAGGCCGCCTTCGACGCGGTGCGCCACGCCCGCGTCGTCGCCTCGGCCGAGCGCTTCTTCCGCGCCATGTATGACGGCCCGACCGTCACCTGGAACCTGCGCGACCAGCACATGGCCGAGACGCTGCTGGCGTTGCTGGAGGCGCGCGGGCCGACGGCCAAGGCGGTGGTCTGGGCCCACAACTCCCATATCGGCGACGCCCGCGCGACCGAGGTCGGCCGCCAGGGCCAGCTCAACCTCGGCCAGCTGGCGCGCGAGCGCTTCGGGCCGGAGGCGCTGCTGGTCGGGTTCGGCACCGACCAGGGCACGGTCATGGCGGCGTCGGAGTGGGGCGCCCTGCCTGAGGTGAAGAGCCTGAACCCGTCGCTGCCGGGCAGCCAGGGCGCGGTCATGGCCGCCGCCGGGGTGGACCGGTTCCTGCTCGACCTCCGGCCGGGCATCCATGAGGACCTCCGCGCGGCATTGGCGCCGGAACGCCAGGAACGGCAGATCGGCGTGCTCTACCTGCCGGCGACGGAGCGGCGGAGCCACTACCAGTCGACCTCGCTGGCCGGCCAGTTCGACGCCTTCCTCTGGTTCGGCCAGACCCACGCCGTCACCCCGGTCACGCCGATGTCCGGTCCGCCCCTGCCGCCCGGCCATCCGCTGGCCCCGCCCGAGGCGGCGACCGCGACGGGGCCGTGAGCGGCCGGATTGCCGGCCTATGGCACCAGGGGAATGCGCAACGCGACCCGGCAGCCCCGGCGGCAGTCCAGTTCCAGCCCGGCGCCCAGCTGGTCCGCCAGGGTGCGGACCACCATCATGCCCAGGCTGCCCTCGCGCTCCGGCGGCTCGCAGCCCGTGCCGATGCCGTCATCCTCCACCCGCAGGTCCAGCGCGCCCTCGCGGATGCCGACCGACACCCTGATGGTCCCGGACCGATCATCGGGGAAGGCGTGGCGGAAGGCGTTGCAGACCAGCTCGTTGACGATCAGGCCGATATCGGTGGCCTGCCCGCTGGGCACCTCCACCTCCTCGGCCTCCACCACCGTGTCGATGCCGCGCCGCTCCGCCTCGTGGTGGAAGGCGAGGTCCCGCACCACGTCACGCAGGTATAGGGAGAGCGGCACCCGCGCCAGCGTGCGGCTGCCATAGAGATGCTGATGCACCTTGGCGACCGAGCTGACCCGGCCGCGCGCCTCCTCCAGCCTCTCGCGCAGGAACGGGTCCCGTTCCATCCGGGTCTGGATGTCCAGCAGCGTGGCGACCGTCTGCAGCGAGTTCTTGACCCGGTGGCTCATCTCGCGGATCAGCAAATCCTTCTGCGCCAGCGAGCGCACCCGCTCGGTCTCGTCGCGCGCCACCCCGATGATGCGTGCCGGCCGGCGGCGTCCCTTGTCCCGGCGGAGGAAGGCGGTCTGGCCGCGCGCCCGGACCCACACGGTCTCGCCGTCGGGGCGGACCATCCGCATCTCGCAGTCATAGGCGCCGCTGCCCTTCGGGTCGATCGCCGCCAGCCCCGCGGCCCGGACCCGCTCCCGGTCCTCCGGATGGACCATGGCCAGGAAACCCTCGTAGTCCAGCGCGCAGTCGCCGGGCACGCCGAGCATGGCGCGCAGATGCTCGTTCCACAAATACTCGCCGGTGGACAGATCCATGGCGAACACGGCCAGACCGGCGGCATCCACGGCGAAGCGCAGGGCCTTCGCGTCCAAATGATTATTGCCGTTAAGGATCTTCTCCGGCATGAGCCCGCTCCCGATCAAGCCCTTCATATTAGAGGAGCCGAAGAGAACTGCGCATCATCTCTAAAGGAAGATCGTTCGGGGTATGAGGCCATACGGGCCGAACATTGCCGCCTATCCTGCGAAACCAGAGTAATTTACAAGCGATTTCGGAGTTTCACAGCCGCGCCTCGATGACCTTGAAGGCGTTGCCTTCCGCCAGCACGACCTTGCCCCGGAACTTCTGGTCGATCACCGCCTCGTAGGGCAGGTGGCGGTTGGCGACCAGCAGCATGGTGCCGCCGGGGCGCAGGGCCTCCGCCGCCGCCAGGATGAAGGCGCGGCCGAGATCGTGCTCGGTCGCCTTGCCGGCGCCCCCGCTGCCATGAAAGGGCGGGTTGGTGACCACCCGGTCGTAGGAGCGGCGCGGGATGCCCGGCGCCGTCACGTCCTGCCAGTGGAAGCCCACCGGTATCGCCGGCGACAGGCGGCCGACATTCTCCCGCGCCGCCTCCAGCGCCAGCCACTCCGCCTCGTACAGGTCGATGCGCTCGGCCTTGGGGCAGCGGCGCAGCAGCTCGGTGGTGAGATAGCCCCAGCCGGCGCCGAGATCCGCGACCACGCCGCTGAGCCGGGCCGGCATATGCTCCGCCAGCAGGCGCGAGCCCTCGTCGACCTTGTTCCAGCCGAACAGGCCGGGGCGCGAGACGAAGCCCGTCTCCGGCACCAGCCGCATCTCGCCCTCCGCCAGCCACCGGGCCAGCAGCTCCGGCATGGCGTCATCCGCCTTGCGCGCCCAGAAGGCGCGGCAGTGCGACTTGGACAGGCCGCTCTCCAGCTCGCCCAGCGCCAGGCGCAGCTGCTTCTCGACGCTGGCCGCACCGCTGTCCTTGGCGCCGCAGCAGACCAGCACGCCGCCCGGCTCCAGCATCGCCCAGCCGCGCGCCAGGTTCGCCAGGCTCTCCGCCTTGTGCTTGGTCAGCAGGCAGAGCGCCATGTCGAAGCGGCCGGTGCCGTCGAGCCGCCGCTCCACCTGGAAGCCGGCGGCGGCCAAGCCGTCATGGTGCGGCTTGAAGCTCTGCTCGCAGACCAGCGCGTCGCGCCAGGCGGAGTCCAGCTCCGGCGCCGGTTCGGCGCGCAGCAGCACCGCCCGCCCCGCGTCCGGCATCGGCAGCAGCCCCTCGGCGAAGGGCTGAAGCAGCACGCGCAACGCGTCCCCGCTCATGCGCCCCTCCCGGCGAAGATGCGGTCCAGCTCGCCGGACGCCAGCGGCCGCCACTCGCCCTCCGGCAGCTCCGCCAGCGTGAGGCCGCCGATGGCGGCGCGGTGCAGCGCCACGACATGGTTGCCGACGGCGGCGAACATGCGGCGGACCTGATGGTAGCGGCCCTCGGTGATGGTCAGCCGGGCGGTCTTGTCGCCGGTGGGCTCCAGAACCGCCGGCAGCAGCGGCGTCTTCTCGCCCTTCAGGATCAGCCCGCCGCGGCCGAACACGTCGCCCTCGGTGCCGGTGAGCGGCCGGTCCAGCGTGACCTCGTAGGTCTTGGGCACATGGTGCTTGGGCGAGGTGATCCGGTGCAGCAGCTGGCCGTCGTCGGTCAGCAGCAGCAGCCCCGACGTCTCGCGGTCCAGCCGGCCCACCGGCGCGATGACCGGCTTGCGGTGCATGAAGCGCTCGGGCAGCAGCTCATAGACGATGCGGCCGGGATCGCTGGTGGAGCAGGTGTAGCCCGTGGGCTTGTTCATCAGCAGCACCACGCCGGGCGGCGGGTCCAGCGGCTCGCCGTCGACCAGCACCTGGTCGTGCTCCGCCTTGTCGTCCGGGCCGTAGGGCGTGCCGTCCGGCGCCGTGACGCGCCCCCACCGGATCATCTCCCGGACGTCGCGCTGGCTGCCATAGCCCAGGTTCGCGACCAGCCGCACCAGCCTCATGCCCGCATCCTCCTGCAGAAGCGGCGGTTGTAGCGGATGCGGGGGGAGGGCGCAAACGCGGACGCCCGCGCACCGCCGCGCGTCAGGCCGCCCGCACCCCGTCCAGGAAGCGCCTCACCTCGCCGTCCAGCGCGTGGGACTGCTGGGCCAGGGCCTGGGCGCGGGACAGCATGCCGCGGCTGGCGGAGCCGCTCTCGTTGGCGGCCTGGTCGACGCCGAGGATGCTGTCGGCCACCTCCTGGGTGCCGGCGGCGGCCTCCTGGACGTTGCGGCTGATCTCGGCGGTGGCGGCGCCCTGCTCCTCCACCGCGGCGGCGATGGCGGCGGCGATGCCGTTCACCTGGCGGATGACCGAGACCACCTCGTGGATCTCCGCCACCGTGCCGGAGGTCTGGGCCTGGATGGTCTGGACATGCTCGGCGATCTCCTCCGTCGCCTTTGCTGTCTGGTTGGCCAGCTGCTTGACCTCGCTGGCGACCACGGCGAAGCCCTTGCCGGCCTCACCGGCGCGGGCGGCCTCGATCGTGGCGTTGAGCGCCAGCAGATTGGTCTGGCTGGCGATCTCGTTGATGAGCTGGACGACCGTGCCGATGCGCTCCACCGCTGCCGCCAGCCCCTCGACCCGCTGGTTGGCGGCCTGGATGCGGTCCAGCGCCTGGTGCGAGATGGTGGAGGAGCTGGTGACCTGCTGGCCGATCTCGCCGATGCTGGCCGACAGCTGCTCGGCCGCCTCCGCCACGGTGCGCACGTTCATGCTGGTCTGCTCGGTGGCGGCGGCGACGGCGGCCGCCAGCGACCCGGCCCGCTCCGCCGCCTGGGTGACGGCGCCGGCCTCGCGCTCCACCTCGGCGATCTCGGCCGAGACGGTGCGCAGCACGCCGCCGACGGAGGATTCGAACGCGCCGGCGAGATCCGCCATGGCCGCCCGCTTCTCCGCCTCGGCCCGGCGCGTCGCCTCGGCCTGCTCCGCCTCCAGCCGGCGCTTGGCCTCGCCCTGCTGCTGGAAGATCCGCACGGCGCGGGCCATGTCGCCGACCTCGTCGCCGCGGTCGGCCTCGGGAATGGCGATGGCAAGGTCGCCCGCCGCCAGCGCCGACATCTTGCCCGCCAGCCCGCTGATCGAGGCGCTGACCGTCTGGCTGATATAGGCGAGGAAGGCCACCGCCGGGACGGCGACGACCGCGACCAGCGCCGCGAGCTTCATGAGGTTCGCCAGGAACAGGTCCAGGATGTCGTCGGTCGAGGCGCTGGTGCCGATGACGATTCCCCAGGGCTGGAAGGCCTTGGCGTAGGTCACCACCGGCACGGTGCCGCCGCCCGGCGCCGGCAGGGTATAGGCGAAGGCGCCCTCGCCCTGGGTCCGGCCGATGCGGGCGATCTCGCGCAGATAGGGCACGCCCTCGGCATCGGTGACGGCGTCGCCCTTCATGACCTTCGGGTCGGGATGGGCGAAACCCTTGCCGTCCATGGTCAGGGCATAGACGTAGGACTCCGTCCCGGCGCCGTGCTTCATCCCCGTCAGGTCGCGGCGGAAGGCGGCCTGCGCCTGCTCGCGCGTCATCTCGCCGGCGACCGCCCGGGCCTCCAGCGTCGCCGCCAGCCCCCGCCCGGTCTCGGCGATCATGCGCAGCGCGTGTTCGCGGTCTGTGTGCAGCTGTCCGTAGCTCAGCCACAGCGAAGCGATGACGACGCAGGCGCCCGAGGCGGTACCGGCGGCCACCAGGGCCCACAGCTTCAGGCGGATGGAAAGGGCGATGCGGGGCATGGGTTTCCTCGACGGATTGTCCCGGCCGCCGAAGGCGCGGCGGCCGCGTTCGATCCATCATTCCAGGAAAGGTGCACGCGCCAAATGATCTAGGACAATCCTCAAGCGCATCGCCGAGGGATCGCGCGGGCGCAGGAACCGGGTGGCGGCGGCGGGGCGGGAGGGCGCATCCTCCGCCATCCTTTCTCCGCGACCGGCACCAAGCGCATGTCCTCTACCCGCATCGGCACCCGCGACTGGGCCCTGCTCCTGCTGCTCTCGCTGCTCTGGGGCGCCTCCTTCTTCTTCGGCAAGGTGGCGCTGGCCGAGCTGCCGCCGCTGACCCTGGTGCTCTGCCGCGTCGCGCTGGCGGCGCTGGTGCTGCTGGCCGTGGTCCGCGCCACCGGCCACCGCCTGCCGCTCGGCGATTGGCGCCGCTATGCCGTGCTGGGGCTGCTGAACAGCCTGGTTCCCTTCTGCCTGATCTTCTGGGGCCAGGCGCATCTGACGGCCGGCATGGCGGCGGTGCTGAACGCCAGCACGCCGTTCTGGGGCGCGATCCTGGCCCATCTCCTCACCGCGGACGAGAGGCTGAGCGCCCACCGGCTGACCGGCGTGCTGGTCGGCATGGGCGGGGTGGCGGTCATGGTCGGGCCGGCGGCGCTGACCGACCTGGGGGGCGAGCTGCCGCGCCAGCTGGCGGTGCTGGCCGGCGCCTTCTGCTACGGGCTCGGCAGCCTCTACGGCCGGCGGTTCCGCACCGACCCGCCGGTCGTGACCGCGGCGGGGCAGGTGGCGGCGACGGCAATCATGATGGTGCCGCTGGCGCTGCTGGTCGACCGGCCCTGGACCCTGGCCGTGCCGGGGACGGAGACCATGGCGGCCGTGGCCGGGCTGGCGCTGCTCAGCACGGCGCTGGCCTATCTGCTGTTCTTCCGCATCCTCTCCTCGATCGGCGCCGCCAACGTGCTGCTGGTGACGCTGCTGATCCCGGTCAGCGCCACGCTGCTGGGCGTGGCGTTCCTGGGCGAGGCGGTGGGCACGCGCCAGCTGGCCGGCATGGCGGGGATCGCGCTGGGGCTGGCGCTGATCGACGGGCGGCTGCTGCGGCGCCTCCGCCCGGCATGACCCGTCCGGGACGGCAACTTCCACCAGCGAGTGTGACGGCCCTCACAGGCGGCGGGGCCGGCGAGGTCTAGGATCACATCCGTGTCGCGACCCGGATCCTGCCCCTCAGCTCGGGGCCGCGACCAGCGACGGCCCGACCGGGAAACCGGCCGGGCCTTGTCGTTTGCGGGGCGTCTTCATAAACACGGCCGGCCGCCCTATCTTCAGGGCATGAGCACCGGACAGCCCCACCATCCGCCGACCCTCGCCGAAGCGCTCGCCATGCTCGTCGCGCACCGTCGCGAACTGGAGGCGGCCGGCGTCGCCCGGGCGGGTGTGTTCGGCTCCACCGCCCGTGGTGCGGCCGGTATGGGGAGCGACATCGATGTGTTGCTGGAGTTCGCGGCGGGACGGGAGCCCGACCTCTTCACCTATGCTGGGCTGCGCCGACGGGTGGCCGAAATCGTTCCCGGCGCCGACGTGATCGCCGCCGACGCGTTGCGGCCCGAGATGGCCGAGACGGTGCGCCAGGATGTGGTCCATGCCTTCTGACGAGCGTATCAGGAGCTGGCTCGACGACATGGACGGGGCGATCCGGCATGTCGAGACCTTCACCGAGGGCATGGATTTCGAGGCGTTCAGCCGGGATACCAAGTCCAAGTACGCCGTGCTCTACGCGCTGCTGACCTTGTCGGAGGCGTCCCGGCGCCTGCCCGCCGACCTTAAGGAGCGGCACCCGGAGATCCCCTGGCGCAACGTCGCCGACATCGGCAACGTCTACCGGCACGAGTACCACCGTGTCAGTGACGCCATGCTATGGCGTACCGTCACCGAGGCGCTGCCACCCCTTCGCAGAACGGTCGCCGATTTGCGGCAGGCGGTAGGTGGCCAGCCCTGATCCTCACCGCGTCCGCCAGGTCCTCACCGGCCCGGTGTCGACATGGGTGTGGCCCGTCGAGGGGTAGTAGGCGGCGCCGCCGCGCTGCATGGTCTTGGCGATCTCGGCGATGGCGGCGCCCGGCAGGATCGGCACCTTGATGTCCACCGCCTTGCCCTGCATGTGGAAGCTCTCGCGCGCCGCCTGCGGGTTGGCCTTGACCAGCCGGGCGTTCGTCTGGGGCGAACGGTAGCCGGAATAGACGTGGATCTCGGTCGAGGAGGGCAGGCCGGTCCGGTAGAGCAGGTCGAACAGGAAATCCAGCAGCAGCGGGTCGATCTCGCCGACCGTGCCGTCATTGCGGTCGCGCAGCACCAGCTTCACCCGTTCCATGGCGCGCGGGTCGTACTGGCCGTTGAACCAGTAGACCACGTCCGCCTTCTCGCCGCTGGGCTGGTGGACCAGCACGATCCGGCGCAGGTCCGGCAGCGGCGGCAGGTCGGGCGGCGACGGCTCCGCCGGGGGCCGGCCGGCGGCGCAGGCGACCAGCCACAGGCAGGCGAACAGGGCGAGAAGCAGGCGGGGCAGCCGGAAGGCGGAGCGGAGGGCGGACACGGCGGCGGGCGATCCGGATCGTGGGGGGCGGCGGGCGGGACACTACCACGAAGTGGTTAACGTCAACCCACCGTTCCCGCCAGCAGATCCAGCACCATCCCCTCGCGTGCGGCGAGCGTCCCGGGGCGTAGACGGTCAGCCTCCGCCACGATGGCGTCCAGCGCGGCGTCGTCGCGGCCCGGATCATGGTGGAACAGCACCACCCGCTTCACCCCCGCCGTATCGGCCAGCCGGCAGGCCTCCTGCCAGGTGGAGTGGCCCCAGCCCCGGTGCCGGGCATACTCCGCGTCGGTGTAGGTCGAATCATAGACCATCACGTCGGCGCCGCGCACCAGTTCCACCAGCGCGTCGCCGGGTCCCTCCGCCGGGTGCTCGTGATCGGTGATGAAGCAGAAGCTGCGACCGGCATGGTCGATGCGGTAGCCGGTGGCGCCGTCGGGATGGTTCAGCGGCGCGGTGCGCACCGTCACGCCCGGCCGGGGCGTCAGCGTCTCGCCCGCCTGGAACTTGCGGTAGCGGCAGCTCTTTTCGATCAGCGTCGCCGGCACCGGGAACAGCGGCGATGCCATGAGCATGGTCATGACGTCGTGCAGGTCGGTGGCGGGGCCGAGATGCCCTTCCCAGATCAGGATGTCGTTGCCCGGGTCGTAGGCCGGCCCGAAGAAGGGCAGGCCGCCGATATGGTCGTAATGGGTATGGGTCAGGAACAGGTCGGCCGTTAGCGCGCCGCCGGCCCGTCCCAGCGCCACGCCCAGCGGCCGGATGCCCGTGCCGGCGTCCAGGATCAGCAGGTGCGGCCCGCAGCGCAGCTCGACGCAGCTGGTGTTGCCGCCATAGCGGGCGGTCTCCGGCCCCGGGGTGGCGATGCTGCCGCGCACGCCCCAGAAGCGCGCCTGGAAGAAGTCCTGCCCGGTCACGGGTCCCGTCTCCTAGGGGTGCGGCGGTCCGGTCGAGCCTAGACCCCGCCGCCCCCGCTTTCGAGGGGAAATTTCCTAGGGGACGAGGCGATAGCCGCCGGGCTCCGTCACCAGGATGCGGGCGTTGGCGGGGTCGCTCTCGATCTTGCGCCGGAGGCGGTAGACATGGGTCTCCAGCGTATGGGTGGTGACCCCGGCATTGTAGCCCCAGACCTCGCCCAGCAGCGTCTCGCGGCCGATCGGCCGGTCGCCGGCGCGGTAGAGGAAGGAGAGGATCTGCGTCTCCTTCTCGGTCAGCCGGATCAGCCGGTCCCGGGCCGCCTCCAGCAGCATCTTCGCGGCGGGGCGGAAGGTGTAGGGGCCGATGGCGACAGCCCCCTCGGCGCCGGCCTCCGCCTGCCGCAGATGCGCCCGCAGCTTGGCGAGCAGCGTTCCCAGCCGCAGCGGCTTGGCCACCTGGTCGGTGGCGCCGGTGGCGGCATCGACCGGATCGCCCGTCGCCAGCAGGATGATCGGGCAGTCGATCCCGTCGGCGCGCAGCCGCCGGCAAAGCTCCGCCCCGTCCATGTCGGGCAGCCCCTGGTCGACCAGGATGGCGTCGAAGCGCCTGCCGCGCAGGATCGCCAAGGCGGCGGCCGCATCGCCGGCCTCCACCGTCTCCGCCGCCTCCTGCAGGGCCAGCTGCTCCGCCACCGACTGGCGCAGCGCCGAGTCGTCGTCCACCAGAAGGACCGTCTTGCCTGTCGTCCGCATCGCCCCGCCGGGACCGCCGTTTACCAATCCGACCCTAGCACGCGCACCGGAACTTGGCGATTCCGGGGCGGCGCAGCCCTGCACCGGGCGCCGGTCGGATCGGCGGACCGCGCCTTTTGCATTTCCGGCCGCCGCCCGATAGGGTCGGTCCATCGTCCCTAACAGTGGCCGGTCGCCGATTTCCGCCATGGCCGTCGCATCACCCCTCGTCTCGGGCGCCGACCTCGCCCATCCGCTGGACCGGGCCGCCCTGCGCGCGGTGGACCGCGCCATGGCCGAGCTGCGCCGTGGCGACGTGGTATTGCTGGCCGGCGCCGACGGCCGTGCCCTGCTGGTGCAGGCGGCGGAGGCGGCGACCACGGCCGCGATCGACTTCATGGCGAAGCTGTCCGGCACGGCGCCGGCGCTGCTGGTGACGGCCCGCCGCGCCGCCGCGTTGGGGATCCCAGCCGCCGGGAGCCCGGACGACGGGCTGCTGGTGCTGACCGGCACCGCCACCGTCTCGGCCGAACTGGCCCGCGACCTGTCCGACCCGACCCGCCTGCCGCCGGAGGCACAGGCCGAGCGCGCCCGCCGGGTGAAGGCCTCGCCCGTCGCCTGGGAAGGCACGGCGGAAGGGGCGGCGGCGCTGCTGGCGAAGCTGGCGCGGCTGCTGCCCTCGGTCCTGGTGGCCGAGGTGGCCGTCGCCGGGGACCGGGCCGACTTCCTGCGCCGGCACGACCTGCTGGCGGTGGAGGGCGCCGACGTCGCCGGCTACCACCGCCAGTCCGCGCGCACGCTGCACCGGATCGTCGAGGCCACGGTGCCGCTGGCCGATGCCGAGCGCACCCGCATCGTCGCCTTCCGCCCGACCGACGGCAGCCCCGAGCATCTCGCCATCATCATCGGCGATCCCGCACCGGGCGAGCCGGTGCTGGCTCGGCTGCACTCGGAATGCTTCACCGGAGACCTGCTGGGCAGTCTGCGCTGCGACTGCGGCCCGCAGCTGCGCGGCGCCATCCAGCAGATCGCCGACGCCGGCAGCGGCGTGCTGCTGTATCTGGCGCAGGAGGGGCGGGGCATCGGCCTGCTGAACAAGCTGCGGGCCTACCGGCTGCAGGATGGCGGCATCGACACGGTGGACGCCAACCTGGCGCTGGGCTTCGAGGCGGACGAGCGGGTCTACGCCCCGGCCGCCGCCATGCTGCACGGGCTGGGTTACGGCCGGGTCAGGCTGATGACCAACAATCCCGACAAGATGGCCCAGCTGGCCCAGCACGGGATCGAGGTGGTGGACCGCGTGCCGCACATCTTCCCCAGCAACGGCCATAACGAGGCCTATCTCAGGGCCAAGGCCAGCCGCTCCGGCCATCTGTTCTGAGCAAGGACTGCCCGGACTCTTTTGCCGGAGGGTCGATCCGGCCGGAGGGTGGGTGCCGCCTAACCCGTTGATCCAGCAGCATATCCGCTCTGGCATGTGCCTTGCTTCTTCCGGTCAGCGGGAGACAGGGCATGACGACTTCACTGCAGCATCAGATCCACGCCCCTCGGGGGCCCATGGCGGACAATGGCGGGGCAGAGCGCACCGCCGGTCACGCCTCCGCATCCGGAGCGGGGGCCGAGGCGCGCGTCCAGAAGGACCCGAAGGAGGCCCGCAGGGATGAGGGCATGTCCTTCTGGGACTTCGTCGACATCATCAACCCGCTGCAGCACATCCCGGTCGTCAACACCATCTACCGCGAGATCACCGGCGACACGATCAAGCCGGCGGCCAAGCTGGCCGGCGCCGCCATCCTGGGCGGGCCCATCGGGCTGGCGCTGGCGGCGGGCGACGTGATGATCGAGGAGTCCACCGGCGCCAGCATCGGCGGCCACGTCATCGCCATGCTCAAGGGCGACCGGCGGGGCGAGCCCGTGCCGATGGAACCGGAGACCATGGTGGCCGGGGCCGCGCCCGACCAGCCGCGCCGCGCGCAGCCGGTCGCGCTCCAGCCCGCTCCCGTGCCGCCCGCCGGCCAACCCGTCCCGGCCTCCCTGGCGGCCGCGTCGCCCGGCGCGGCGCTGGGGCCGGTGGAGCTGTCGCAGGCGGCGGACGCCGCGCTGGCCGCGCTGGCGGCCTCACCGTCGGGCGCACTGCCGGGCGGCAAGCCGCTGGGCGGCACCCCGCCGGCGGCCGAGCCCTACGCCCTGTCCAAGACCCAGTCCGACGCGCTGGAGGCCCTGGCCCAGCGCTCCCAGACCACCGGCAGCCTGCCGCGCGGCCAGACCAAGGGCATGGGGCTGGACAAGTACCGCGCGCTCGCCTCGGCCGGCGGCGGCGAAGTGCGCGAGCAGCCGCGCGTGCCCGCCGCCATCGAGCAGACGGTGCAGCGCGACCGCGCCGCCCAGATCGCCCGCATGCGCCCGGCGCCGCCGCCGGTCAGCCTCGCCCATCCAAGCCTGCTGCAGAGCGCCGCCGAGGAGGCCGCCGGCTTCCCCGCCCCGGCCAAGGCCGAGCCACCGAAGGATGCGGCGGCGGAGCGGTCCCGCGAGCCCGTCGCACCGCCGCCGGTGCCGAAGGAGCAGGTCGCCCAGCGCATGATGCACGCGATGGACAAGTACCAGGCCCAGATGCGCGCCCGGGGCGAGAACGTCGTGATCCCGCCGGGCCTGGTGCCGCAGGCCATGGGGATGGCGCCGGGCATGGGCGCGCAGCCGCTGGCCCGCTGATCCCGCTGCTCCCCCGTGACTTGGCCCCGTGACTTGAGCCGGATCGCCCGGCTATAAGGGCGGCATGGACCTGACCGTGGAAACCCTTCCCGACGGCACCGCCCGGCTGAGCTGGCCCGGTGGTTCCGCCCGTTGCGCCCTGGGGCGCGGCGGCATCATCGCCGACAAGCGCGAGGGCGACGGCGGCACGCCGGTGGGCGCCTTCGCCCTGCGCCGCGTGCTCTACCGTCCCGACCGGCTGCCCGCCCCGCCGGAGACCGGCCTGCCCGTGGCGGCGATCGAACCGGACGATGGCTGGTGCGACGATCCCGCCCATCCCGACTACAACCGCCCGGTCAAGCGGCCCTTCGCCGCCAGCCACGAGGAGATGTGGCGGGAGGACGGGGTCTACGACGTCGTGGTCGTGCTGGCCCACAATGACGAGCCGCCGGTGCCGGGGCTCGGCAGCGCCGTCTTCATGCATGTGGCGCGGCCCGACTGGGAGCCGACCGCCGGCTGCGTCGCGCTGGCCCTGCCCGACCTGCTCGATCTGCTGGGCCGCTGCGGGCCGGGCGACCGGGTCGTGGTGCCTGCGCCTGCCGGAGGTGCGGACATATGATGAAGCGGATCTGGCGGGCGCTGGGCATCGGGCTGCTGGCCTCGGGCGCCATCATCCTGCTGGTCGACGCGCTGCGCGGCCGGGCGCCTGTGCGGCTGGGATCGCTGTGGCACGGCCTGCACGCGCCCAGCGCCGACGTGTTCCAGTACTGGACCCCGGCGGCGCTGTGGAGCCCGCTCTTCTCCTGGCCGGCCTCGCTGGTGCTGGGCGGCATCGGCCTGGCGATCCTGCTGCTGCTGCGCCTGCGCCGCGGGTAGGAAATAATCCGCGCCTCTCCACCCGCGCGGCTTTGTCGCGGGAGGGCATTCCAAAAGTATAAACGCGGTCCCGGACGGGTGGGTTGACTCAACCCCGACAAAGGCTTGCCAAAAGTTCTATGGGCTTATGGCCGGGTAATGTCGGTGACCGATATTCAAGATTCGAAGACCTAGAGCCGCCGGCTCTGCGTTCTAGGCACTTCAGGTTAACGGCCGATCCGTATACGCTTCGCGGGCAAGAGAGATCGGACCGGCATACCCTGCCCGGCCGATACAACAAGGCCGAAAACAAGGCCGGGGCGGAAGGCAGGGTGACGGGACCGTATTTCCCCCCCACCAAGTCGGAGGAATACGATGGCCGCGGAGCACCACATCGAGAGCCTGCGTCAGAAGCACGCCTTGCTCGAGTCCAGGATCCAGTCGGAATTGGCCCGGCCCTACCATGACAGCATGGCTGTCCGTAACCTCAAGTTCGAGAAGCTGCACGTAAAGGAGCAGCTCGACCGCTACACGCGGAACTGACCCGTCAGCCGGGTCCGCCGTGCCGCCGGGGCGAAGACCCCGGCGGGCGGCGCCAGACGGAAGGCGCCCCCCCGGACCCCGGGCGGGCGCCTTTCGCGTTTCGGGGGGGGTGGAGGAACTGGTTGGGAGAGGCCGGGACGTTGTGCGTCCTTCGACAAGCTCGGGATGAGGGAGGGACATGCCAGGCACTCCTGGTGTCATCCCGCTCATTTCTGGCCCGGAGCAGCTGGATCCCTCCTCATGCTGAGCCTGTCGAAGCACGCACTCCGGCAACGCCGCCGCCCAAGCGCCCCTAATTCGACCGCGCCTCGCGCAGTTGGCGGGTGGTGGCTTCCAGGCGCTGGGCCAGGACGCGCATGATCTCAATGGCCATCTGGGGGAACTCGGTCACGAGGCGGAAGAACAGCTCCTTCTCGATCCTGAGCGCCGACAGGTCCGACTTGGCCCGCACCGCCGCCGTGCGCGGCACGCCGCAGAGGATCGCGATCTCGCCGACGAAGTCGTTCTTGCCGACGGTGGCGACGGTCAGCGGCCCGCTGGGCGTCTCGACCATCACCTCGGCCTCGCCCTCCAGGATGACATAGGCGCTGTCGCCCACCTCGTTCTGGCCGAACAGCGTGTGGCCGGCCGGATAGCGCACCCGCTCGGCGGTGAAGGCCAGGAGGGAGAGCTGGGAGGGCTCGATGTTCGCGAAGAGCGGGATGCGCCGGAGCGCCTCGACGTCGTCGGCCATGATCATGGAAGGGCGCCCCCGCAATGGGTAACCATGCGGCTAGTGGTGCCCCAGCCCGCCCCGCCTGTCCAGCCGGAAGCGGGCCGTGGCGCCTGTGTCTTGCGTATAGGGTAGGCTCCGACTTATGGGACGCATCCTCCTCTGGTGCCAGCCGCTGCTGCCCGGCGACGGCGCCGACATGGCGGCGCTGGCGGAGGCGCTTTCCCGCCTCGGCGCCAAGGTGGCGCTGCTCTGGGGCGGAGCGTCCCCTCCGCCCTTAACCGGGGTGACGGCGCTGCCGCCGGCGCGGCTGGCCGATCCCGCCGGCCCGCTGCTGCTGGACGCGGCGGGCGAACCCTTGTCGCATGCCTGGAAGAAGCGCCGGGCGGCGGCGGCGCTGGCCGCCGCCGTGGCTTTCGCGCCGGACCTGCTGGTGCTGGACCGCTACCCCTTCGCCCGGCGCGGCTTCCGCTTCGAGCTGCGGCCGCTGGCGGAGCGCGGCCATCAGCACGGCGTCCCCGTGGCCTGCCGCCGCCCGCCGGGTGCCGAGGAGCCGCCGGCGGGAAGCGGCCCGGCCGGACCGATGCCGGACCGGCTGTCGCTCGATCCCGATCCGGTCGCCGCCGCCCGTGCGCTCTTGCCCCTTAGGCGCGGCTCGGCTTAAGTGCCCGGCATGACCGAGCTTCCCGGCCGCGACCTCCGCTATCCCGCCGACGCGCTGCGCGGCGACCATCTGCGCGCCCTGGCGGGCCTTGCCCTGACCGCCGGGCCTTTCCTGCTGACCACGCCGCATCCGCTGCTGGCGGTGCCGCTGGCGCTGGCCGCGGCGCTGTTCGCCGCCTACGAGGCGCGTACCCTACTGCGCCAGGCGACGACCTACCGGCTGGACGTCGAGGGCATCGCAGCGCGCGGCCCCTTCGGCAAGCCCATCAAATGGGCGGAGCTGTCCGACGTTAAGCTGGACTACTACTCCACCCGCAAGGACCGGAAGGAAGGCTGGATGCAGCTGACGCTGACCGGCGGCGGCAAGCGCCTGGCGCTGGAATCCAGCCTGGACGGATTCGACCGGGTGGCGGCGCTGGCGGCGGAGGCGGCGACGGAGAACCGGCTGCGCCTGTCCGAGCGCACCCGCGACAATTTCGTCTCGCTGGGCCATGTCGTGCCCGATCCGGACCAGACCCCCGCCAGCATCTTCGGCAGAGGAAAACGATGACCCTGGACCTGCCCCGCCTCATCGGCCACCGCGGCGCCGCGAAGCATGCCCCGGAGAACACGCTGGCCGGCATCCGCACCGCCGCGGCGCAGGGCGCGCGCTGGGTGGAGGTCGACGTCAAGCTGACCCGCGACGGCGTGCCGATCCTGATGCATGACGAGGAGCTCGGCCGCACCACCGACGGGCGCGGCAAGGTCGCCGAGCATGATTACGCTGACATCGCGCGGCTCGATGCCGGCCGCTGGTTCTCCCCCGCCTTCCGCGGCGAGCCGGTGCCCACCCTGGCCGCCTGCCTGGAGCTGGTGCACGCGCTGGGGCTGGGCATCAATCTGGAGATCAAGCCCTGCCCGGGGCGCGAGGAGGAGACGGCGGGCGTGGCCCTGTCCATGGCCTACAGCCTGTGGCCCGAGGGCAAGGCGCCGCCGCTGGTCTCCAGCTTCGAGTACGCCTCGCTGGTGATGGCGCGGCAGGTGGTGCCGGCCTGGCCGATCGGCTTCCTGATCGACCGCCGGGTGCCGGACTGGCGCGAGAAGGCAGACCGGGTGAGCGCCGCCACCATCAACGTCAACGCCCGCAAGGAGAGCGCCGGGACCATCGCCGAGTACCGGGCCAGCGGCCGGCCGGTGCTGGCCTATACGGTCAACAGCGTGCCGGCGGCGCGCGAGGTGTTCGGCTGGGGTGTCTCGGCTGTTTTCACCGACACGCCGGAGGGGCTGGCGGCCGTCGCCTGAGCATGCGGGATCCCTGATAAGCCCTGCCGGAGGAGGTGACTCTTCCGTCCCGCCAGCTTTTCCTATATGCAGCCCTGACTGGGAATTCCGGGTGGACGCGGCCCCTGGCCGGCCGCGCGCCGACGGTGGTGGAGGTAGGTAGTGAAGGCGTTGAACCCGCTGCGCATGTCCGGCAAGGACGTGCTTCCGCTCGTCGAGGGCGGCAAGGGCATTTCGGTCTCGAACGGCGAGAGCTGCGGCGCCTGGGCGGCGGCCGGCGGCATCGGCACCTTCTCGGGCGTCAATGCCGACGCGCGCGACGAGACGGGCGCCATCATCCCGCAGAACTATCACGGCCGCACCCGCCGCGAGCGGCACGAGGAGCTGGTCGCCCACTCCATCCGCGGCGGCGTCTACCAGGCCCGCGTGGCGCACGAGATGTCGGGCGGCAATGGCCGCATCCACATGAACGTGCTGTGGGAGATGGCCGCGGCCGAGCGCATCCTGCACGGCATCCTGGAGGGGGCGAAGGGCCTCATCCACGGCATCACCTGCGGCGCCGGCATGCCCTACCGGGTGGCCGAGATCGCCGTGAAGTACGGTGTGCACTACTACCCGATCGTCTCCTCGGCCCGCGCCTTCCGCGCGCTGTGGCTGCGCGCCTACAACAAGTTCCCGGCGAACCTGGGCGGCGTCGTCTATGAGGATCCGTGGCTGGCGGGCGGCCACAACGGCCTGTCCAACAGCGAGGACCCCTTGCGGCCCGAGGACCCCTATCCCCGGGTGGTGGCGCTGCGCCAGATGATGAACAGCTTCGGGCTGAACGACACGCCGATCGTCATGGCCGGCGGCGTCTGGTGGCTGTCGGAGTGGGAGCACTGGCTGGACAATCCGGAGCTGGGCCCGGTCGCCTTCCAGTTCGGCACGCGCCCGCTGCTGACCCGGGAGAGCCCGATCTCCGAGGCGTGGAAGCAGAAGCTGCTGACCCTGAAGAAGGGCGACGTCTACCTGAACCGCTTCTCGCCGACCGGCTTCTACTCCTCCGCCGTCAGCAACCCGTTCCTGGAAGCGCTGAAGGGCCGGGCCGACCGGCAGGTGGCCTATGCGGTGGAGCCGGTGGGCGAGCATGTCGCGGAGTTCCGCACCGGCCCGCGCGGCCGCCCGGTCTACCTGACGCCGCACGACAAGGAGAACGCCGAGGCCTGGGTCGCCGCCGGCTACACCATGGCCATGAAGACGCCGGACACGACGCTGATCTTCGTGACCCCGGAGGAGGGCGAGCACATCCACAAGGACCAGGTGGACTGCATGGGCTGCCTGTCCGCCTGCAACTTCTCGAACTGGGCGCAGAACGAGGAGGGGACGACGGGCCGCAAGGCCGACCCCCGCAGCTTCTGCATCCAGAAGACCCTGCAGAACATCAGCCACTCCGACGATGTCGAGCACCAGCTGATGTTCGCCGGCCACAACGCCTACCGCTTCGCCAGCGACCCCTGGTACCAGGGCGGCTTCGTGCCCACGGTCCGCCAGCTGGTCGAGCGCATCGCCACGGGGTTCTGATCCATGATCACCAAGCGGTTCGCGGCGTTCCTGGGACTGATCCTCTCGCTGGCGCCCGCGGCCGCTTTGGCCGATGGCTACCTGCTGGTCATGGGCGGCTTCTCCGACCAGGAGAAGCGCGCGGCCTACCAGCAGGCGCTGCCGCCCATCTACCAGGCCCATGGCGGCGCCTACCTGGCGCTGGGCGGCCCGGGCCGGGGCGTGGAGCAGCTGTCGGGCGAGATGACGGCCCGCGGCATGGTCATCTCCCACTTCCCCAGCCCGGACGCGGTGAAGTCCTTCTGGACCAGCCCCGCCTACCGGGACGCGGTGAAGATCCGCGAGGGCGGTGGCAGCTTCGACGTGCTGCGGCTGGAAGGGTCGGCGCCCGGCCCCGCCAGCGGGCGCAAGGCCTATCTGCTGCAGCTGCTGAACATCGAGGCGCCCAAGCTGCCCGCCATGGCGATCGAGGGCGCCGGCCGCGTGCTGGTGGACGGCGCGCCGCTGGAGACGCTGGAGGGCGCCGTCTCGCCGACCCGCGTGCTGATCCTGGAATTCCCCTCGCAGGACGCGCTGCAGGCCTGGTGGAACGGCCCCGGCGGCTTCGCGCTCGCCGGCCGCGCCCAGGGCCGCAAGACCGCCGTCTTCAGCATCGCCGGCTTCGCCCCGCGCTCCTGAGGGACGTGACCATCATGGTGGCGCGCCCGCGAAGGGCTTGCCTGATACCCTGGAATCGGTCCAAATAGATTTGTCCCCTTTTCCCGGCCGCCCGCGTTCCCATATCGCCATCATGACGATGAACCGCCCCTTCACCAACGCGCTGGACCGGCTGAGCCGGGCCGGGCTGCGCCCCACCCGCCAGCGCCTGGCCCTGGCGAAGCTGCTGTTCGACGGCTGCGACCGGCACGTGACGGCCGAGCAGCTGCACTGCGAGGCGGTGGACGCGGAGATGAAGGTCTCGCTGGCGACCGTCTACAACACGCTGCACCAGTTCACCGAGGCGGGGCTGCTGCGCGAGGTGGTGGTGGAGTCCTGCCGCTCCTACTTCGACACCAACACGTCCGACCACCATCACTTCTTCCACGAGGCATCCGGCCGGCTGCAGGACATCCCGGGCGAGAGCCTGATGGTCAGCGGCCTGCCCCAGGCCCCCGACGGCACCCGGGTGGCCCGCATCGACGTGATCGTGCGGCTGGCCGGCAGCGTCTGAGCGCCGACTCCCTCCTCCAATTTGCGAATGGATATCAACTGGCTGGCGGCTTTTTTGGAACGCCTCCAGCCCGTTGACGCACCCGGGGCGGTGGCATAGGCTCCTGTCTCCCACGGCCGCGCAGACGGCCGGGGCGGTATTCCCGGCGCTCCCGTCACCGGGACGGGGGTGCGCAGATCAGGAGGAATCAGCCATGTCGCTCAAGGGCAGCAAGACCGAGGACAACCTCAAGGCCGCCTTCGCCGGCGAGAGCCAGGCCAACCGCCGCTATCTCTATTTCGCCCAGAAGGCCGACGTCGAGGGCTACAACGACGTCGCCGCCGTCTTCCGCTCCACCGCCGAGGGCGAGACCGGCCACGCGCACGGCCATCTGGAGTTCCTGGAGGAGGTCGGCGACCCGGCCACGGGCGAGCCGATCGGCTCCACCGAGCTGAACCTGAAGGCCTCCATCGCCGGCGAGACGCACGAGTACACCGACATGTACCCGGGCATGGCGCGCACCGCCCGCGAAGAGGGCTTCGACGAGATCGCCGACTGGTTCGAGACGCTGGCGAAGGCCGAGAAGAGCCACGCCGGCCGCTTCCAGAAGGCGCTGGACACGCTGAACGCCTGATCCGCCCACGGCCGGGCCCCGAACGCGGGGCCCGGCCGGTCCATCCGGACGCCATACAGGCCAGGTGAGCACCCATGCGCGAAGGCAGTCTCGAGGCCCCCACCCGCCATCCCGTGGACTGGCGGAACCCCGACTTCCAGGACGAGGCCAAGCTGGACGCGGAGATGCGCCGCATCTTCGACATCTGCCATGGCTGCCGCCGCTGCTTCAACCTCTGCGACAGTTTCCCCCGCCTCTTCGACCTCGTGGACGCCTCGCCGACGGGCGAGCTGGACGAGGTGAAGTCGGCCGATTTCAAGCCGGTCGTGGACGCCTGCACGCTCTGCGACATGTGCTACATGACCAAGTGCCCCTACGTGCCGCCGCACGAGTTCAACCTGGACTTCCCCCACCTGATGCTGCGCTACCGGGCGGTAGAGGCCAGGAAGCAGGGCGTGCCCTTCACGGCCAGGCAGCTGACAGAGACCGACCGCAACGGCCGGCTGGCCGCCATCGCCGCGCCGGTCGCCAACTGGGCGACGGACACCGGCAACGGCCTGACCCGCCCGCTGATGGAGAAGGCCGCCGGCATCGACCGCCAGGCGGTGCTGCCCAAGTTCCACGGCAAGACCTTCGCCCTGCGCGCCAAGTCCGACGTGCCCGAGGTGAACCGCGCCGCGCCGGCCTATGGCCGCAAGGCGGTGCTCTACGCCACCTGCTTCGTCAACTACAACGACCCGGACATCGGCACCGCTGCCCGCGCCATCCTGGCCCATAACGGCGTCGAGACCGAGGTGGTCTATCCCGGCTGCTGCGGCATGCCGCAGCTGGAGCAGGGCCGCATCGAGCGGGTGGTGGAGAGCGCCGGCACCGTGGCCCGTGGCCTGTCCGACTGGATCGACAGGGGCTACGACGTCATCGCGCTGGTCCCCTCCTGCGCGCTGATGCTGAAGTTCGAGTGGAAGCTGCTGGTGCCGCAGGACAGCCCCGACTATCCGCTGGTCGAGAAGCTGTCGGCCGCCACCTTCGACGCGTCCGAGTACATCGTCGACATCGCGAAGAAAGAGGGGCTGGCGCCGGGCCTGAGGCCGCTGGACGGCGGCGTCACGGTCCACATCGCCTGCCACGCCCGGGCCCAGAACATGGGCCAGAAGGCGGCCGAGCTGCTGCGCCTGATCCCGCCGCCCGAGGGCGCCAAGGTGGCCGACCTCAAGGTGGTGGAGCGCTGCTCCGGCCATGGCGGCAGCTGGGGCGTGATGAAGGGCAATTTCGACGTGGCGATGAAGGTGGGCAAGCCGGTCTTCAACGCGGCCATCAAGAACCAGAAGCGCTACGTGGCGTCCGAGTGCCCGCTGGCCGGCGAGCATATCCGCCAGGGCATTGAGCGCACCGACCCGGCCGCCGCCGCCAACCACGAGCAGCTGCACCCGATCCAGATCCTGGCACGGGCGTATGGGCTCTAGACGCCGGCTGGGAGGGGCTGGGACGTGCTGCGTCCTTCGACAGGCTCAGGATGAGGGAAGGGAGACGCTAGGCACTCCTGTTTCCAGGCTACCGGGAGCAGCAGGAAGGTTCTCATCCTGAAACTGTCGAAGGACGCACAACTTCGACACTGCCCATGGCCGGGAGCAGCAATACACCCCTCATGCTGAGCCTGTCGAAGCACGCACGGCACCAACGCCGCCCAACAACCGGTCCCGCAAAGCACCCCGCTTGAGGAAACCATGATGAAGCGACAGATCACCCGCGACGACATCATGCCCATGGCCGAGTACGCCAAGGTCCGGGCGGAGAGGCGCAAGGCGCTGGTCGAGGTGAAGCGCAACCGCCGCGTCCCCGTCGGCCCCTACGCGACCTTCTACTTCGAGAACTACGACACGATGTGGTCGCAGGTGCACGAGATGCTGTTCATCGAACGCGGCGGCGAGGGCCAGATCGCGGACGAACTCGGCGCCTACAACCCGCTGATCCCGCAGGGCGCCGAACTGGTCGCCACCATCATGTTCGAGATCGACGACCCGGTGCGGCGCAAGAATTTGCTGAACCGGCTGGGCGGGGTGGAGGACACCTTCTACCTGGAGTTCGCCGACGGCTCCCGCGTCCAGGCGGTGCCGGAGGCGGACGTCGACCGCACCAGCGCCTCGGGCAAGGCCTCCTCCGTCCAGTTCGCCCACTTCCCCTTCACCGCCCAGCAGAAAGCCGCCTTCGCCCAGCCCGGCACCCGCGTGATCCTGGGCATCGGCCACGAGAACTACGCCCACATGACCGTCCTGCCCGAGGCCGTGCGCGCCGAGCTGGCGAAGGATTTCGACTGAGCCTCAGGAGAAGGGCGGTCCACCCCTGACGATCCGGAAGGTGCCGGGTGCCGCCGGCAGGGGCTTGGGGCAGGGCGCCTCGATGGTCCTGGTCGACCCCGCCACGCCCAGGCTGACCGGCTGGCCCGCGGCGCATTTCCGGGACGCGGCGGCATAGGCATCCGCCGCTCCGGCGGGCAGGGGATGTCCTTCCGCCCGGTCGATGCCGGGGCCGCCGGACAACGGCCCGCATGATTCGTTCGTGTCGAGGTCCAGCCGGCCCTGGCGGGTCCAGAAGCCGAACGGGCCCTTGCCGCAGCTGGCTTGGAGCAGATGCATCAGCATCCGTGCGGTCTGCTTCTCCGGACGCGGTGGCCCCACCGCCACCTCGGCGCCCAGGCCGGCGAGCGCGCCGGGCAGCGCCGCCCAGCGCTCCGTCCCCTCGCCAACGAGGACGATGCGCGCGGCGGCCGGCATCTCGCCGGGGAAGGCACGGCGCAGGAAATCGTCCGGCCCGTAGTCGGCGCCGCCATCGGCGATCATCTCCCGCCAAACGTCGAGCACGCCGCCGCCCCGCCGCCGGAGCGCCAGATCGGCCATCCAGTGCAGCGCCGTGCCGCAGGCATAGGGCGTCCGGCCCCGCGCCGCGTCGCCACCGGCCTGGAGGGCGCGCGCGCCGAGCTGGTCGGCGCAGTCGTCCAAGGCGTCCTCGAGCATGGACCGGGCCTGCGCGCCGTCCATCCGGCCAGCATGGAGCAGGGCCAGCAGCGCTGCATACTCGGCTCCACCCTCATGCAGCCAGGGATGGTGCGGCTGCCCCTGCGGCCGGATCAGCTCAGCGTTCCAGAAGTGGAAGGCCTCGTGGGCGATCACCCGGTGCAGCCGGCCCGACTGGCCCGGGTCGAAGGCCGCCCAGCTTCCGCCGGTCCGCAGGACCATCATGGGTCCGGCGCTGGTGTCGCCCCGGAGCCCGCCCCGACCGAGCTCCTCCAGGCCCAGCAGGATCGCCGGCGGCGCGGCCGGCGCCCGGCCCAGCCGTTCCGAGTAGAAGGACAGCACGCGTCGGGTTTGCGCGACTATCTCCGCGCGCAGCCCCATGTCCATATCTGCCGGGGTGACGAACAGCGCGAAGCCCTCGTCCCTCACCTCCCCGGCCGGCACGATCGCGACGCGCGCGTCCTGGTCGGGGCCGGGACGCTCCAGCGCCGCCGCGGCATGGGTCGCCCGTCCGATCAGCCGCATGCCGTCGCCCGCCGTGACCGTGATATCGGTGCGGAACTGCGCGGCGTCTCCGGCCAGGAATGACGGCCGCAGCAGCAGCCCCCGGCTGCCCACCGCGATGGCGAGCGGGTACTGCCGGTCGATGCGCCGGCGATCGGCGCGCACCAGAATCGCAAAGCTTTCCAGCGGCCGCCCGTCATCGCGCAAGAGCATGGCACCGGCGAGGCGCAGGCCCGGTTCCGCCACCTGCCAGTCGACGGCATCGTGCAGCGCGGGCGGAAGATCGAAATGGAACGCGGCCGTCGGACGGTTGAGGCGGCCCTCGATCCGGAAGGCCGGCCGGTCCCCCTCCCGCTCCAACGTGACGGTCAGCGTCGCCCTGATCCTCTCATCCGCCGCGCTCCAGCCGGGAAGCAGCACGGACAGAAGGCCAACCATCACCAAGCCTCACTTCGCCACGGCAACTCTCCGCTCCGGTCGTATGCGCGCTTCAGTAGCATAAATGCTCCATAGGTTCCCGCAAGTTCGCGCTGGATCGGTTCGGGTGCCGGTCTATGATCCGGGGGCGTGACATGGTGGACGGGAGAAGAGCGATGCAGCCTTGGACGGCCCTGGTGGCCGGCGGGACGGGGCTCGTCGGCGGGCACCTATCCTCCCTTCTCGAGCGGGCGCCCGATGTCGGGATGGCCGTCAGCCTGGTGCGCAAGGCGGGGCCGCCGGCGCGGGGCAAATTGCGCGCCTTCAAGACCGATTTCGACCGGCTGCGGCTGCTGCCGGACCTGAAGCCGCGGGCCGCCTTCTGCTGCCTGGGCACCACCATCGCCAAGGCCGGCAGCAAGGAGGCCTTCCGCCGGGTAGACCATGATCACGTCCTGGCCTTCGCCCGCGCCGCGCGGGAGGCGGGCACCGAGGCGTTCTGCGTCGTCTCCTCGGTGGACGCGGAGGCCGGGTCGAAGAACTTCTACCTCGCCACCAAGGGGGAGATGGAGGAGGGGCTGCGCGCCCTGGGCTTCCCCTCGCTGCACCTGTTCCGCCCCTCCCTGCTGCTGGGCAAGCGGGCGGAGTTCAGGCCGGCGGAACGGCTGGGCATGGTGGCCGCACCCCTGCTGTCGCCCTTCATGCTGGGCGGGCTGAAGCGCTACCGGCCGGTGAAGGCGGAGATCGTGGCGGCGGCCATGCTGACGGCTGCGCGCAAGGCGGAGCCCGGCACGCATATCCACCAGTTCGAGGCGATCCGGGACCTTGCGCGCGGCGCATGAGCGCCGCGCTATTAGGTTGGCTGGATGGCTCTCGACGTTGGCCCAATCCAGCAACCGTCATCCCGGCATTGGCGCTACGCGCCAGCTGCGCAAACGCCGGGGTGACGAGTAGGGGGTGCACCTCTCGACCCCCTCGTCTGACGAACCTTGGTTGCGGTCCATGCTCCCCCCGCATGGCTGCGCGCCGGATTATCATACTGGTGAGTCCAGTATCCGGATTGACCCCAGGTCGGGGCGGGCGCATCCTCCGGGCAGATACTGGACCGTCCAGTTTGATAATCCTGCCCGGGAACCCGTCCCATGAAGAAGAAGGTCGGCCTCGTCCTGCTCCCCGTCCTGCTGCTGGCCGCAATCTACGGCGCCTGGCACTGGTGGTCCGTGGCGCGCCACCGGCAGAGCACCGACAATGCCTATGTCGAGGCGGACATCTCGGTCATCAGCCCGCGGATCGAGGGCTATGTCGCCGCCGTCTCGGTGGCCGACAACCAGCGGGTCCGCACCGGCGACCTGCTGCTGACCATCGACGATCGTGACTTCCGCGCCCGGGCCGAGCAGGCCGCCGCCCAGCTGGCGGTGCAGGAGGCGGCCATCGCCAACATCGAGAGCCGCCTGCAGCTGGCGCACTCCCTGATCCGCAAGGCGGAGGCTGACGTGGCGTCGGCCCGGGCCGAGCTGACTCGCGCCACTGCCGATCTCACCCGCTATGGCCAGCTTGCCAGCCGCGACTTCGTCAGCCAGCAGCGCCTCGCCACCGCCCGCGCCGATGCCGAGAAGGCGACCGCCGCGCTGCGCCGGGCGGAAGCCGCGCTGGCGGCGGAGCAGGACCAGATCGGCGTGCTGGAAACCCAGCGCGGCCAGCAGGATGCCGCCATCCGCCAAGCCCGCGCCGCCGCCGAGCTGGCCGCCAGCGACCTGGAGAAGACGGTCATCCGCGCGCCGATCGACGGGGTTGTCGGCAATTCCGGCGCCCGGGTCGGGCAGCTGGTGCGGCCGGGCACGCAGCTGATGTCGCTGGTGCCGGTGGCCCAGAGCTACGTCACCGCCAACTTCAAGGAGACGCAGCTGCGGCGGCTGCGCGTCGGGCAGAAGGCGATCCTGACAGTGGACGCCTATCCGGACGTCGAGATCGAGGGGCGGGTGGAAAGCGTCTCGCCCGCCAGTGGCGCCCAGTTCAGCCTGCTGCCGCCGGAGAACGCCACCGGCAACTTCACCAAGATCGTGCAGCGCGTGCCGGTGCGCATCGCGCTGCCGCAGGAAGGCCCGCTGGCCGGCCTGCTGCGCCCGGGCCTGTCGGCCGTGGTGACGGTGGATACGCGCGACGAGGGCGTGCGCGGCTTGGCCGAGCTGCCCGGCGGCGACGCCGCCCAGCTCGCCGCGCGCCCGGCGGGGGCCGCGAAGTGACCGACGCCACCCTCGACCAGGTCGGCGCCGCGCCGGCGCCGCCCCCGGCCGAGGGCCGGGTCGGCTGGCGCACCAAGGTGGGCTTCGTCGCCATGGTGTTCGGGATGTTCATGGCGATCCTGGACATCCAGATCGTCTCGGCGTCGCTGGCGGAGATCCAGGCCGGCGTCTCGGCCAGCGCCGACGAGATCGTCTGGGTCCAGACCGCCTATCTCATCGCCGAGGTGGTGATGATCCCGCTGTCGGGCTACCTGTCCCGGCTGCTCTCCACCCGCATCCTCTTCACCGCCTCGGCGCTGGGCTTCACCGCCATGAGCCTCGCCTGCGCCTATGCCGGCAGCATCGAGAGCCTGGTCTTCTACCGCGCGCTCCAGGGCTTCCTGGGCGGCGCCATGATCCCCACGGTGTTCGCGACCACCTTCACCGCTTTCCCGCCGCGCAACCGAACCGGCGTGACCGTCATCATCGGGCTGGTGGCGACGCTGGCGCCGACCATCGGCCCGACCCTGGGCGGCTGGCTGACGGCCAGCTTCTCCTGGCACTGGCTGTTCCTGGTCAACATCGTGCCGGGCCTGCTGGTGGCCGGCGCCGTGTGGACGCTCATGGACCTGGACCGGCCGGACTGGAGCCTGCTGAAGGGCATCGACCTGGGCGGGCTGGCGCTGATGGCCCTGTTCCTGGGCAGCCTGGAATATGTCATCGAGGAGGGCGCGCGGCACAATTGGTTCGAGGAGGAGAAGATCCGCACCATGGCCGTCGTTGCCGTCATTGCCGGCATCGGCTTCCTGTGGCGGGCGCTGACCCATTCCAACCCGATCGTCGACCTCAGGGCGCTGCGCGACCGCAACTTCGCCATGGGCTGCCTCTACGGCTTCATCATCGGCATCGGCCTCTACGGCTCGGTCTATGTGCTGCCGCTGTTCCTGGGGCAGGTACGCGAGCTGAACAGCCTGCAGATCGGGCAGGTCATGATGGTGACGGGCATCTGCCAGTTCCTGGCGGCGCCGTTCGCCGGCGTGCTGTCGAACAAGATCGACGTGCGCATCGTCATCTCCATCGGCCTGGCGCTGCTGGCGACCAGCTTCCTGCTGACGCTGGGCGTGACGGCCGACTGGGACAAGGCGGAGTGGATGCTGCCGCAGATGGTGCGCGGCTTCGGGCTGATGTTCTGCATCATCCCCATCACCTCGCTGGCGCTGGGCACGCTGTCGCCGGACCAGCTGAAGAACGCCTCCGGCCTGTTCAACCTGATGCGCAACCTGGGCGGCGCTTTCGGGCTGGCGGGCATCAACACGATCATCACCGAGCGGCTGGCCCTGCACACCCAACGCCTGTCGGAATGGGTGGATCTGACCCGTCCCGTCATGGCGGGACACCTGGAGAACCTCGCCGCCAGCCTGCAGGGCGCGCTGGGATCGGACGCCCAGGCTGCGGCGCTGAAGCTCATGGCCGGCACCGTCAGGCGCGAGGCGGTGGTCATGACATTCTCCGACCTGTTCCTGCTGATGGGGGCGCTGTTCGTGGTGACGCTGCTGACCATGCCGCTGGTGCGCAAGCCGCGCGCGGCGGGCGGGCCTGGTGGGGGCCCCGGTGCCGGGGGGCACTAAGATGGAACTCGCCAAGCGCGTCGGCCGCCCGCCCGATCCCGAGAAGCGCGCCGCCATCCTGGCCGGTGCCCAGCGCGTCTTCATGCGTGATGGCTATGGCGCCTCCATGGACCTGATCGCCGCCGAGGCGGGTGTGTCCAAGCAGACCATCTACAAGCATTTCGCCGGCAAGGAGGCGCTGTTCCACGAGATCGTGCGCGAGCGCTGCGATCGCATGACCGCGCCGCTGCTGCACCCCTCGCCGGACGAGCCGGTGGAGGGTGTGCTGACCCGGGTGGCGCTGAACTTCCTCGACCTGCTGCAGCTTGAGGATTACGGCCTGATGCTGCGGGTGCTGGTGGCCGCGGCGCCGCAGTTCCCCGGCCTCGCCACCGACTTCTACCGCACCGGCCCCGGCAGCGCGCTGCGCCGGCTGGCGGATTACCTCGCGGCCCAGGATGCGGGCGGGCGGCTGAGCGTGCCCGAGCCGCTGCTGGCCGCCGAGCAGTTCTTCGGCATGCTGAACGGACACATGCAGCTGCGCATGGCGCTGGGCATCGGCGAGCGGCTGGACGCCGACGGCCGGCAGCGGCGGGCGGAGGGCTGCGTGCGCCTGTTCCTGGCCGGCCATTCCGCCCCGCCCAGGGGCTGACAGACAGCGCTTGCAGTGGCGGCGGCGCCCCTATATGGTGCCGGCCGTTCCAGCGGAGGGGTGGCCGAGTGGTTGAAGGCGCTCGCCTGGAAAGCGGGTATACGGCAAAACCGTATCGTGGGTTCGAATCCCATCCCCTCCGCCATTCTTCCCAATCCATCGGGGCGTGAGCCCATGCCGGTCGCGCAGCTGATCCGCCTCCGCGTTCAGCCTGATTTCCGCGATCGCGTCATCGCCGTCCAGCTGGCCAATGTCGCCGGCAGCCGCAATGAGCCGGGCTGCCTCCGCTTCGACCTGGCCGCCGACGAGACCGACCCGACCCTGCTCTACCTGTGGGAAGTGTTCGAGAGCGAAGCGGCGCTGGAGTCCCACCGCCGCACGCCGCACTTCCTCGCCTGGCGTGCGCTGGCCGACAGCCTGCCCGAGGGCGCCGTGGTGCGCGAGCGCATCGGCCTGGAGCCGCTGACGCCCTGAGGTTGCTGGCCCCAGGGAGCTGAAGCGTCGTGCGTCCTTCGACAAGCTCAGGATGAGGAACGGGGTACGCCAGACACTTGCGGTTCTCGTCTGCACAAGCTTGGCCGGGAGCAGCAAAACCCCCTCATGCTGAGCCGGTCGAAGCACGCACCCCGGCAACGCTGCCAGCTAAGCCGATGGCGTTAACCCTGCGCTTTCTCGGCATTCCGCCGCTTCCGGCAGGCGTCGGAGCAGTGGCGCACCTCGTCCCAGACCCGCTCCCACTTCTTGCGCCAGGCGAAGGGCCGGCCGCAGGTGGCGCAATCCTTGGTCGGCAGGTCGCCTTTCCGCCGCATCTTTCCGGGCACGGCCCTCGCTCCATCTCCTTGGCTCCAAAGGGGTAGTCCGGAGCCGGGTCATGAAGATGGTGCGCGTGGTGCTGGGCGACCAGCTCAGCCGGGGGATCGCCGCGCTGGCGGACCTCGACCCGGCGCGCGACGTGGTCCTCATGGCGGAGGTGGCGGAGGAGACGGGCTATGTCCCCCACCACCGCAAGAAGATCGCCTTCTTCCTCTCGGCCATGCGCCACTTCGCGGACGAGCTCAGGGCCGAGGGCATCGCGGTCGATTACGTCCGGCTCGATGATCCCAGCAACAGCGGCTCGCTGGCGGGCGAGGTCGCCAGGGCGGTGCTGCGGCACGGGGCGGAGCGCGTGGTCGCCACCTTTCCGGGCGAATGGCGGGTGCTGCAGGCGATGCGCGGCTGGGGCGAGGCCGCCGGCGTGCCGGTGGAGATCCGCGAGGATAACCGCTTCATCTGCTCGCGCGACCGGTTCGAGCGCTTCGCCGGGGGCCGGCGTCAGCTGCGCATGGAATTCTTCTACCGCGAGATGCGGCGGGAGACCGGGCTGCTGATGGAGCCGGACGGCCAGAGGGGTGAACAACCCGCGGGCGGCCGCTGGAACTTCGACCCGGAGAACCGCAAGAGCCTGCCGCCCCTGCTGCCGGTGCCCGAACCTTTCGCCGAGGAGCCCGACGCCGTCACCCGCGAGGTGCTGGAGCTGGTGGCGCGCCGCTTCCCCGATGGGTTCGGCGACCTGGAGCCCTTCGGCTTCGCGGTGGACCGGGCAGGCGCGCTGAGGGCTCTCGAGCGGTTCCTGCGCCAGGGGCTGCCCTGGTTCGGCGACTTCCAGGACGCCATGCGCCAGGGCGACGACACGCTGTTCCATTCGGTCATCGCCCAGTACCTGAATGTCGGGCTGCTGGACCCGCTTGAGGTCTGCCGGGCGGCGGAGGGCGAATGGCGGGCCGGGCGGGCGCCGCTGAATGCGGTCGAAGGCTTCGTGCGGCAGATCCTGGGCTGGCGGGAATATGTGCGCGGGCTCTACTGGCTGCGCATGCCGGGCTACGCCGCGACCAACGCGCTGGGCGCCGACCGGCCGCTGCCGAGCTTCTACTGGACCGGCGAGACCGACCTGAACTGTCTCGCCCGGGTGATCGGCCAGACCAGGCGCACCGCCTACGCCCACCACATCCAGCGCCTGATGGTGACCGGCAACTTCGCCCTGCTGGCGGGCTTGCGGCCGCAGGAGGTGGGGGAATGGTACTTGGCCGTCTATGCCGACGCGGTGGAATGGGTGGAACTGCCCAACACCCACGGCATGGCGCTGTTCGCCGACGGCGGGGTCATGGCCTCCAAACCCTACGCCGCCAGCGGCCGCTACATCGACCGCATGTCCGACTATTGCAGGACCTGCCGCTACGACGTGACCCAGGCCGTCGGCCCCGACGCCTGCCCGATGAACGCCCTCTACTGGGCCTTCCTGATGCGCCACGAGCGGCTGCTCTCGTCCAACCCCCGCATGGGGATCATGCTGAAGCAGCTGGCGGCGATGCCCGGGGAGCGGCGTACGGCGCTGAAGCAGTGGGCGGAGGAGTTTCTCGACGCGCTCGCCTAGATCCACCGCCGGACGCGCGCCCGGTAAGCCCTGTACGCCTCGCCGTACGCGCCTTCCAGCGCGCGCTCCTCCAGCCGGACCTGGATCGCCACCGAGAGCTGCCAGAGGGCGGCGGCGATGCCGGAGACGATGGTTGGCCACCACAGGAAAACGCCCGCCAGCACAAGGCCCATGCCCAGGAAGACCGGGTTGCGGGAGAAGCGGAAGGGGCCGCCGGTGACGAGCTCACCCGGTCGGTCCGGCACGCCGATCCGCCAGGAGCGGCCCATCCAGAGCTGCGAGCCCAGCATGACCAGGGCGCCTGCCGTACCGATAGCCAGCGCCGCGAGACGTACGGCCCGTGTGTCGTAGCCCGGAACGCCGCCCAGCAGCGGCTCCCACTCCGGCCGCCAGCCCAGCAGGGCGGCCTGAGCCAGGATCAGGAAGCCGGCCAAGCGGAAGGCGGCCGCCGTGGCGCCCTGCACCGGGTCCTCCGCCGTCCAAGCCCAGACGGTGACGCCGCCGCGCCGCACGCGGGCGCTGAACAGGGCGAACAGCAGGGCCGTCACTGCCAGCAATGACGGCATCAGGACGGGGTCGGGCATGGAGTCCTCCTTGGTCGGTGGAGGAAGCTTCCAGTTTCCAGCAGGTGGAAGGTCAATAGGCCGAGTTAGCCGCCGGTGCTCAATAGTCCGGCGGCGGTTCGCCGGCCCAGCCGCAGGCCTGCAACGCCGCCCGCATGTGCGGCGGCACCGGGGCGGTGGCGGAGACGGGCGGCTTGGAGGATTGCAGCGGCAGGGTGAGCGACCGGGAATGCAGCTGCATCGGCGTACCGCCCGCCCGGGCCACACCCTGTTGGGCGCCGTATTGAGGATCGCCCAGCAGCGGGCAGCCCATCCAGGCGCAATGGACACGGATCTGGTGCGTGCGGCCGGTGCGCGGATTCAGCTCCAGCCAGGTCAGCCCGTCGCCGCGGCCCATGACGCGCCAGTCGGTGACGGAGCGCTGGCCGTCCTCGCGCACCTCCATCCGCCAGCCCTTGGCGTTGGAGATCTTGGCCAGCGGCTGGTCGATCGTGCCGCTCTCGCCCTCCGGCCCGCCCTGGACGACGGCCCAGTAGGTCTTGGCCGCGCGCCCCTCCTGGAACAGGATGCCCAGCTTGCGCAGCGCCTTGGGGTGGCGGCCCAGCACCAGGCAACCGCTGGTGTCGCGGTCCAGCCGGTGGCCCAGCGCCGGCGGGCGCGGCAGGCCGAAGCGCAGCGCATCGAAATGGCGTTCCAGATTGTCGCCGCCGCCGGGGCCCGCATGGACGGGCAGGCCGGCCGGCTTGTCGATGATCAGCACCAGCCCGTCCCGGTGCAGGACGCGCGCCTGGATCTCCTCGGGGGTCATGGTCGTCAGTCCCGCTTGCGCCGGGTCTGCGGCTCGCGGAAGTAGAAGAGTTCGTCCTTCAGCGGGACGCCGGCCTCGGGGTTCAGCAGCGCCACCTCGGTGGTCTGGTTCTGGGCGTCGACCACGCGCCATTTGCGCAGGCGCAGCGGCTGGTCCTCGAACACCAGGGTCAGGCGGCCGAGGCCCGGGTCCTTGGTCTGGACCAGCGTCACCTCAAGCACGCCGGCCTGCCGTTCGACATCCGTGACGGTGACGTCGCCGGCGAGCTTCAGGTCGGGGCGCAGGATGAAGTCGGCGAGCGTGCTGCCGATGGGCGCGTTGGACTGCTGCTTCAGCTCCGCGTCCCAGAAGAACACGAACTTCCCGTCGGCCACGATGAAGTTCTGCACCGGCGGATCGTAGTCGATCCGCATGCGGCCGGGACGGCTGAGATAGAAGGTGCCCTGCACCGTCTCGCCGCTCTCCACCACCTGCAGGAACTTCGAGCGCATGGTCTCGACGCCGCGCAGATAGTCCTCGACCCGGGCCAGATCGGCCCGGTCGGCATCCGTCAGCGCGGCCTGCTTGGCCGCGGCCTGCGCGGGAGGGGGAAGGGCGGCGGTGCCCGCCAGGGACAGGCCCAATGCCATGAGCAGGGCCGGGAGGATGGAGCGTGTCATAGGGGCAGGATGCTCCTCCAAGGTGGCGGGAATGCGGCGGACGCGACCGCCGCTTCCTTTACCCTGCCCGGAAGGAATGCGCGAGCGGCTTCCTCAGCCGGCCGACCGGCCGCGGGCGAAGGCGGCGGCGGCGCGCATCAGCCGCTCCATCTCGCGGATGCGCTCGGTCTGGCGGCGGATCCGCTCCGCGTCGCGGTCCGAACCGCTGCTGTCGTTCTGGCCGGTCTGGTTCTGTCCGGTCTTGCGCTCGCTGGCCATGATCAGGTCCTCGGGTCCGTATGCTGTCGAACTGTTGCCATCCGGTCCAACGCCACGGCGGCGCACGGGTTCCCAGCCCCTGACGGAGGTCATCTTTGGCCGGTCGAGGTGCCTAGGCAATTCTCGACAATGGCATAGCACGAGGCGGGGTCGCCGATGTCCTCGCGATAGGCCAGACGGCTTACCCGCCCCTGATCGACCGTGAAGGTGGCGACGCAGCCGTCCGGGCCGCCGCCGCCCAGCGGAATGCCCAGGCCCAGGCCCAGCCCGAAGCCGCCGCTGCCGCCGCCGATGCCGATGGAGGTGCTGGGGCCCTGCTTCACGCCGGCGATGTACTCGTAGGTCAGGAACTCCTGCGCGCCCGACGCCTCGGTCCGGTTCGGCACGCCGGCGCAGGACAGCAGCTGCTGCTTGGGGATGCCGACCAGGGCGGTCTGGGCGCGCTTGGCCTCGTCGCGCTCCCTGGTGGCGCAGCCGGACAGCGCCAGGGATGCCAGCGCCACGCCGGCGATGATGGTCAGTCGGGTCATGAATGCGCACTCCTCTCGCGCGCGGCCGTCCGGGCCGCCGAATTCCGGGCCGTCAGAAGCGGTATTTCATGGTCACCTTCATGACCAGGAACTTGAACCTCAACCCATCCACATCGTCCTTGCCGCCGGTGCCGTCCAGGGCCGCCATCCCTTCGGGCGGCGCCAGCGCGGACGCGCCCAGGCCGGCCGCGTCCGGGGTGCCCTGATAGACGGCGCCCAGATCCAGGAACAGGTTCAGGCGCTTGGCGACCTTCTCGGTGTAGCCGACGCCGACATAGTAGGCGACGTCGTTGAACCGGCCGGACAGGTCGATCGTTCCGGGGCCCGCCGGCTGGAAGGCCCGGTCGCCCATGGCGATCAGCCCCGGCTGGCGGGCGGAGTCGTCTAGCGCCTGGCGCTCCAGGCGCATGCTGCCGCTGAGCCGGAACTTGCCGCCGTCGGGATAGAAGTCCAGGACCGGGCCGGAGGTGAGGGCGGGCGCGCCGGCCGGCTGGCGCACCAGATCAAGCCCCGTCTCGGGCCCGAAATCCAGCCATGCCATGTCGAGCCGCAGGCCCAGCGCCTTGGACAGGCGGCCGTCCGCCATCCAGGAGTCCGCCTTGGCCATCTCGGGCGCGCCGAACCGGAACTGGCCCTGCGCCGCCTCCATCGCCCCCGCCGGAGCGGTCGTCATGATACTCGCCAGCGCCGCGGCGCCTGCCGCTGCACGCCCGATCCACCCCATGGATCAACCTCCCGCTACACCTTCGCAGAAGGGATAACGGGAGGGAGGGGTGGGCGGTCCTGGGGCCGCGGTCGGGTGGTATCCGAATTTACGTATATTGATAAGGGCTTAGCCCATCCGTGCGGTCTAGGCGGAGCGGTCGGTTCAGCGATTGTCCGGGCGGCCCGCGTGAAAGCGCGCCTCGACCGCGTCCATCAGCGTCGCCTCGATGGCCACGCCGTTCAGCTGGTTGATCTCCTGGATGCCGGTCGGGCTGGTGACGTTGATCTCGGTCAGATAATCGCCGATCACGTCGATGCCGACGAAGACCAGCCCCTTTTCCCGCAGCACCGGGCCGATGGCGGCGCAGATGTCGCGCTCGCGGGCCGTCAGCTCGGTCTTGGCGGCGCTGCCGCCGGCATGGAAGTTGGCCCGCGCCTCGCCCGCCTGCGGTACCCGGCTGACGCCGCCGCAGGGCTCGCCCTCGACCAGGATGATGCGCTTGTCGCCCTGGCGGATTTCCGGCAGGTACTTCTGCACGATGATCGGCTCGCGGTAGAGCTGGGTGAAGGTCTCCAGCAACGCGCCCAGATTCTCGTCGTCCGGCTTCAGGTGGAAGACGCCGGAGCCGCCATTGCCGAACAGCGGCTTCACGATGATGTCCTTGTACTCGCGCCGGAAGGCCAGCACCTCGTCCTTGTCCGAGGTGATCAGGGTCGGCGGCATCAGGTCGGGGAAGTGGGTGACGAACAGCTTCTCCGGCGCGTTGCGGACCGAGGCCGGATCGTTCACCACCAGCGTCCGGGGGTGGACGTGCTCCAGCAGGTGCGTGGCGGTGATGTAGGCCATGTCGAAGGGCGGGTCCTGGCGCATCAGCACCACGTCGATCTCCGCCAACTCCAGGGTTTCCCAGTCGCCCAGGGTGAAGTGGTTGCCGTATTCGCGCCGGACCTGCAGCGCGCGGCCCTTGGCCACCAGCCTGTTATGGCGGAAGGCCAGGTGCTGCGGCAGATAGTGCCAGAGGCGATGGCCGCGCTTCTGCGCCTCCATGGCCATCATGAAGCTGCTGTCCTTGTCGATGTTGATGGACTCGATCGGGTCCATCTGGATCGCGATGTTGAGGCTCATGGAGCTTCCCTGGCGTTGGGCGAGTGGGGGACGGGATCAGTTCAGGCGGTTGCGCAGCTGCTGGACCAGCGTCGCCGTCTGGTGCAGCAGCTGGGTCGAGGCGCCCTGGCGGGCACCCTGGTCCATGAAGGTCTCCAGCGCCTGGATGGCGGCGGCGATGTTGCCGACATGGGCGTTCAGCAGCCCGGCCTCGCGCCACAGCGCCGGGCTCTCGGGCGCGAAGAGCAGCATCGCCTCCACCGTCTCGGCGGCCTGGTCGGGGCGCTCCTCGCGCAGATGCCGCAGCTTGATGTTGTTCTGCAGGCGCATGAGGATGTCGCGGTTGCCGACCGGCTGGTAGTGCTCGGGCGTCAGCTCGGCCGCGGCGCCGGCGGTCTGCTTGATCAGGTCGCGCAGATCCACCACCGACCGCACCTCGCCCATGTTGAACGGGTCCAGGATGGCGCGCTCGCCGTCATGCTCCAGCCGCACCAGGAAATGGCCGGGGAAGTTGAGCCCCACCATGTCCCAGCCCTGGGCGCGGGCGGCATGGATGAACAGGATGCCCAGCGCCACGGGCAGCCCCTTGCGCCGGTCGATGACCCGCATGAGGTTGGCGTTCTGGATGTCGTCGTAGCTCTGCGTGTCGCCGTGATAGCCGTAGATGTTGACCAGCACGGCCTGCAGCGCCTCCACCCGGTCGGTCAGGGTGACGGCGCGCGACGCCATGTCGGCGACCTCGGCGGCCAGCTCGGCCAGGTGACGGCGGTAGGGGTCGAAGCTCTGCTCGGGCCGGGCCAGCGCCGCCAGCGCCAGCGCCGCCTCGGCAAGGTCGATGCGGTCGTCGGGCATCCCCCCGATCTCGCGCAGCAGGTCCTTGGCTTGCAGGCGGCTGTTCACAGGCGCGCTCCCGGCGGATCTCTCGGGCGACAGGCTCCGGGCCAATGGCTCGGATTCCCCCCATAGCGCATCCCCGGCGGGCGAGTCGATGGGCTTTCGCCACCCTCCCCCTCCGGGTCAGTCCTTTGGACTCCATGCGCCCGGCAGATGCGACGGCCAGCGCGGGCCGAAGCGCCCCCGCGGCACGGCCATCAGGTCGAACCGCAGGGCGCAGCGGGCAAGCCTCGGGCGGGCGCCCATGAACAGGCCGGCGGCGCGCTGCAGCCGCCGCCACTGCGCCGCCGATACGGACGCCCGCGCCTGGCCCAGATCCGCCCGGGCCTTGACCTCGACGATGGCGATCAGGTCGCCGCGCCTGGCGACGATGTCGATCTCGCCGGCCGGGGTGCGGCAGCGGCTTGCCAGGATGCGGTAGCCGCGCAGCCGCAGCGACAGGCGGCACAGCGCCTCCGCCAGCCGGCCCAGCCGCTCGGCGCGGCGGCGATCCTCAACGCTTTTCGCTGTCATTGCCGTCACTGCCGGCACGCTGCAGCTCCAGCGCGCGCTGGTAGACCTCCTTGCGCGGCTTGCCCAGGGCCTGCGCCACCTCGGCCGAGGCGTCCTTGACCGACAGGCGGGACAGCGCGTCGGTCAGCAGCCGGTCGACCTCGTCCCCGGTCGCCTCCTCCGGCTCCGGCGGCGGGCCGATGACGACCACGACCTCGCCCTTGGGCGGGCCGGCCTTGGCGTAATGCTCGGCCAGCTCGGCCAGGGTGCCGCGCCGCACCTCCTCGAACAGCTTGGTCAGCTCGCGGGTCACCGCCACCTCGCGGCCGGGCATGGTCTCGGCGGCGTCGGCCAGCATGTCCTCGAGCCGCTGGGCGCTCTCGAACAGCACCAGCGTGGCCCGCACCGGCGCCAGCTCGGCCAGCGCGGTGCGGCGGGCCCCGCGCTTGTTCGGCAGGAAACCCGCGAACAGGAAGCGGTCGGACGGCAGGCCGGACAGCACCAGGGCCGTCAGCGCGGCGCTGGGGCCGGGCAGGTGGGTGACGGGCAGGCCGCGCTCCCGCGCCTCGCGCACCAGCTTGTAGCCGGGGTCGGAGATCAGCGGCGTGCCGGCGTCGGACACCAGGGCGATGGTCTCGCCCGATGCCACGCGGTCCAGGATCACCGGCCGCATCCTCGCCGCATTGTGCTCGTGATATTGCAGCAGGGGCGCGCGGATGCCGTAGCGGGCGAACAGCTTCGACGTCACCCGCGTGTCCTCGCAGGCGACCGCGTGCGCCCCTTTGAGCGTTTCCAGCGCGCGCAGCGTTATGTCGCCGGCATTGCCGATCGGGGTGGCCACGATGAAGAGGCCCGGCCCCGGTTTACGCGCGCCGTCCCGGCCGCTAGGCTCGGGGCGATCAGGCTGTTCCGGATCAGGTTGGTCCGAAGGGGAGGACATCAGGTGGCTGCGACCATGGTTGGCTTGGCGGAAGCGGGCAAGGGCGGTTACAGGCGCGTCGCGCGGATGGCGGGGGCGCTCGCCGGGCTGGCCCTGCTCGCCGCCTGCGCCAGCAGCCCGAAGGTAACGGTGCCGCCGCCGCAGGCGCAAGTGCCGCCGCCCGTGGCCGCTCCCCCGCCGGTCCAGGCGCAGCGCGTGGTCCCGAATGACGGCAAGGTGCGCGTGGCGCTGCTGGTGCCGCTGTCGGGCCGCGCCGCCACTGTCGGCCAGGGCATCCTCGACGCCGCCCAGATGGCGGTGTTCGATCTGGCCGACGACAAGTTCGAGCTGATGCCGCGCGACACCAAGGGCACGCCCGAGGGTGCGGCGGCCGCCGCGCGCGACGCGCTGGACGGCGGCGCCAAGCTGGTGCTGGGCCCGCTCTTCGGCGTCGAGGCGCAGGCGGTGAAGCCGGTGGCGGCCGCGGCCGGCGTGCCGGTGCTGACCTTCTCCAACGACTGGAACCTGGCCGGCGGCGGCACCTGGGTGATGGGCTTCCTGCCGCAGCAGCAGGTGACCCGCGTCGCCCGCTACGCCCAGTCCCAGGGGCTGACGACGTTCGGCCTGGTCGCGCCGGCCACGCCCTATGGCGAGGCGGTGCGCCAGGCCCTGGCCGCCGCCGTCCGCCAGGGCGGGCAGGTGACCAAGTCCGAGCGCTACAGCCCCGGCCAGGGCGACATGACCGAGATGGTCAAGCGCCTGTCGGACTTCGAGGCGCGGCGCCAAGCCATGATCCGCGAGAAGGCCCGGCTGCAGGCGGCCGGCGACGAGGAGTCCAAGGCCGCGCTGCGCCGCCTGGGCAATCAGGAAACCTTCGGCGACCCGCCCTTCCAGGCCGTCATGATCGCCGAGGGCGGGCAGCAGCTCAGGGCCCTGGCTCCGCTCTTCCCCTTCTTCGACATCGACCCGGGCCCGGTCCGCTTCCTCGGCACCGGCCTGTGGGACGAGCCGGGGGTGGGGCGCGAGCCGGCGCTGGCCGGCGGCTGGTACGCCGCGCCCGACCCGTCCTCGCGCCAGGAGTTCGAGCGGCGCTACCAGGATCTCTACGGGTCCAAGCCGCCGCGCCTCGCCACGCTGGGCTACGATGCCGCCGCCATGGCCGGCGCGCTCGCCAAGGCGGCGCGGGGCGGCGATCCCTTCCCGGTGACGCGCATGACCGACCCGGCGGGCTTCGCCGGCGCAGACGGCATCTTCCGCCTGCGCGCCGACGGTCTGGTGGAGCGCGGCTTGGCGGTGATCGAGGTGACCCGCGACGGCTCCACCGTGATCGACCCGGCGCCGCAGAGCTTCGAGGCGGCGGGCAGCTGAACCCGTTTGACGGCCCCACCCCTCCCGCCTAATGTCATGGCAATATGACAATTAGGGGGAGGGGTGTGATGCGCGCTACCGTACTGGCCCTGGCGGCCGTTCTCGCGACCGCGGCGCCGGCGGCGCTGGCCCAGGGCACGCCTGCCCCGGCGGCGAAGGAGGAGTACAAGGGCTCCTTCTTCAAGCGCTCCACCCTGCTGGTCTCGGACATCGAGCGGTCGCTGAAGATCTACCGGGACATCCTGGGCTTCCGTCAGGACGGCGGGATCTCCGAGAACTCGCCGACCTCCTACTCCTACGACGTCTTCAACATCGACAAGTCCGCCAAGATGCGGATGGCGATGCTGAGCGCGGGCGACCAGCAGATCCGCACCCTGGCCCTGACCGAGGTGAAGGGCCAGAAGCTGGTCGTCCCCGACAGCCCGCGCGCCGCGGCGGTGGTGATCAACGTCAAGAACATCAAGGACATCATGGCCAAGGTCTCGGCCATGGGCCTGAAGACCATCCCCGGCCGCCCCTCCAGGACGCCGGAGGGCATCACCTTCCAGGAAGAGGCCTTCGTCGATCCGGACGGCCACCTGGTGGTGATCTACGAGCTGAACCCGAAGTGACGCCCGGATCCTTCTCCCCTTGCGGGAGAAGGATGGGGCCCCAAGCCTGCTTGGGGAGGATGAGGGGTGGACCAGCCGCAGGCTGGGCCTGCTCGACGGTCGTGCTCGCGATAGGCGGTGAGAACGTCCGGCTGCGCCGGCCGACCCCTCACCCTCCCACCGCTGCGCGGCGGGGCCCATCCCTCTCCCGCAAGGGGCGAGGGATAGAGATGCCCCCCTCAGATCATCGACTCGATGACCCGGTCGGGCGGGGTGTGGCCGTCGACGAAGGTCTTGATGTTGATGATGACCTTCTCGCCCATGTCGAGGCGGCCTTCGATCGTGGCCGAGCCCATGTGCGGCAGCAGCACGACGTTGTCCAGCGCCAGCAGCTTCGGGTTGACGGCGGGCTCCTGCTCGAACACGTCCAGCCCGGCGCCGGCCAGCTCGCCCTTCGACAGCATGCGGGTCAGCGCCGCCTCGTCGATGACCTCCCCGCGCGAGGTGTTGACCAGGATGGCGCTGGGCCGCAGCAGCTTCAGCCGGCGCTGCGACAGCAGGTGGTAGGTCGCCGGCGTGTGCGGGCAGTTGATGGAGACCACGTCCATCCGCGCCAGCATCTGGTCCAGGCTCTCCCAGTATGTCGCCTCCAGCTCCTGCTCGATCTCGGGATGGACGCGGCGGCGGTTGTGGTAGTGGATCGACAGGCCGAACCCCTTGGCGCGGCGGGCCACGGCCTGGCCGATGCGGCCCATGCCGACGATGCCCAGCCGCTTGCCCCAGAGCCGCGCCCCCAGCATCAGCGTCGGGCCCCAGCCCTTCCAGTTGCCCGAGCGCACCAGCCGCTCGCCCTCGGCGATGCGCCGCGCGGTCGCCAGGATCAGGGCCATGGTCATGTCGGCCGTGTCCTCGGTCAGCACGCCCGGCGTGTTGGTCACGGTGATGCCGCGCTGGCGGGCGGCCTTCAGGTCGATATGGTCGACGCCGGTGCCGAAGCTGGCGATGAGCTTCAGCTGCGGCCCGGCCGCCTCGATCAGCCGCGCATCGATGCGGTCGGTCACGGTTGGCACCAGCACATCGGCCGCCTGCGCCGCCTCGGCCAGCTGGGCCGCCGTCATCGGGCGGTCGTCCAGGTTCAGCCGCGCGTCGAACAGCTCCATCATCCGCGTCTCGATGACGTCGGGGAGCTTGCGGGTGACGATCACCAGCGGCTTCTTCCTCTCGGGCATGACCACTCCCTGCCTTCTCGTTCGCCGCCATAACAGCGGGGGTGGGGCCGTTTGGCAAGACCGCCGGTGGGATGTGCATGGTGCGCGCCCGGCCGAGGCTTGACCCCGCCGGGGGCTCCGCCCTTATATGGCCGCCTTGCGGGTGCGGTACGGGGCATAATCTTGGGCGTCGGGGTGTCGAGCGGGCGGGCGTGGGCGCGGGCGTTGGCCCTGGCGCTGCTGCTGGCGGCACCGGTGGCGGTCGCTCCGGGAGCGGCGGCGCAGGAGCCGTCGGTCGAGACCGATCCCAAGCCCGACGCCGTGGTGCGCAGCGGCCTGCCGGTGCCGCGCTTCGTCTCGCTGCGTTCGGGCGAGGTCAACATCCGCACCGGCCCCGGCGTGCGCTATCCGGTGGAATGGGTCTTCGTCCGGCCGGGCATGCCGGTGGAGATCACCGCCGAGTTCGACACCTGGCGCCGCATCCGCGACTGGGAGGGCACCCAGGGCTGGGTCCACCAGTCCATGCTGTCGGGCCGCCGCGCCATGGTCGTGACCGGCGCCATGCGCACCCTGCGCCAGGAACCCGCCGCCACCGCCGCCGCCGTGGCCCAGGCGGAGCAGGGCGTCATCGGCCGCCTGCTGGAGTGCCGGGGCGCCTGGTGCCAGGTCGAGGCCGGCGGCTACAGGGGCTGGCTGGAGCGCGACGAATTCTGGGGCGTCTACCCCAAGGAAGAGGTCCGGGACTGACCCGGCGCCCGCCTCCGCGCATGTCCCCGGTGTCAGGTCCCTCCGGCCTATGACATAAGGCCCGGATGGCATCGGCCTGATGTCCGTACCACCGGTGGAGGGCTTCACCTGGGGCTCCGAACGGGCGACCCTGGGGGCAGGCCCCGATGGACGGGGACCGCTCCGGGGGGAGGTAACCATGAAATCGCGGACGGCCGAGCTGAGGCTAGACGAACTGCTGCGCGACCCGATGGTGCGCTTGGTGATGGAGCGCGACGGCGTCCTGCCGGAAGAGGTAACCCTGCTCATGCGCGAGACCGCCGAGCGCTGGGCCGTGCGCGAGCGCATCCTGCAGCGCGAGGCGGCGTGAGCCTGGGGCCGTGCCGCCCCCGTCCCTAGGACGAAATGCATAAATACACCAGGGGGGCCGGGCCGGCGGGGCCCGCTTCCCGCCGGGATGCCGGCATCATCCTTCAGATCCCGAAACGACCGATCCACAGCCGGTTGGACAGCGCGGCCAGGGGGCTGCGGCGGCTTCTGCCGTCAATCCTTCCGCGCGCCTCCAGATAGGGGCCGACGCAGCGCAGCGGTTCCGGCAGGCGCGCATAGGCGGCGCGCAGCCGGGTCAGCGCCGCGCCCGCCCGCTTCGCCGCCGCCGGCCCGGGCTCCAGCCCGAAGGCACGGGCCAGGGGTCGGGGCAGCAGCTCCGCCGTCAGGTCCCGGTACCAGCCGGGCAGGGCCAGCCAGGGCTTGGAGCCGCCGCGGAACAGCTGCTCGGCGATCTGCCGGGCCTCCGGCGTCACCTCCAGCGCGCCGCCGCGCAGCATGCCGCGCATGTAGCCGCGGAAGTCGGCATAATCGTCGGGCAGCGTGCCGGCCGGGACGCCGAACAGGCCGGACAGGCGCCGGCTCTCCTCCCAGTAGCGCCGCCGCTCCGCCTCGGGCAGGCTGGGCAGCATGAGGTCGTGAGCCTTCAGCGCCGTGTCGGTCAGCGTCGCCTGCACCCAGGCCAGCGCGGCCGGGTCGAGCGCGCGGTAGCGCCCGCCCTGCTGCAGCCGGCCCGTCACCGCCGCGTGCCGGCGGTAGAGCCCGTGCGCCGCTGTTTCGGCCTGGCGCACCGTGCCGAAGACCAGGGCGTAGACGGTGCCGAAGGTGCGGTGGAAGCGGCCGACCGGATTGGTCAGCACGTCGGAATGCTCTGCGATGGCGGCGGCCACCCAGGGATGGGCCAGCTGCAGCAGCATGGCGCGGCCGGCGCCCAGGAACAATGCCGACTCCCGGTCGACGCGCCAGCGCGCGCTCTCGGGCCCGAACAGGCCGGCCGGCCCGTCCAGCGGCCCGCCGTCGGGCGCCTCGGCCCGCGCGGCCTCCATCGCCTGCGCCAGGGCCGGGGGCAGAGGCAGGGGGGACGGGGTGCCGCCGTCACGCGCATCGTCCGCCTTGATGCCGCCGATGGGCCCGCCAATCGGGCCAGGAACCGGAATGCCTACCGGTGCGATGCCCGCCACTCCACCGTCCGCCATGCTGGTCACCCCTGTAGCGCCCTTCGGGCGTCGCCGGGGTCTATCGCCCCGTGCCCGCGCAAACCGCCGGCAGTCGCCAAGGTTCCCGCGTGGCATGGCATGGGCGGGGTCGCGGGTCCTCCGCGCCGCGGGTGGAGGTCAGGGATTGCATTCCGGGCAGCGCCCGGGATCGGCCGCGGCGGGGGCGTTGCGCAAGGGGCGCTCGGCCCGGTGGCCGCAGGCGGCGCAGGCCAGCGCCTCGGCGCGCGGCACTGAAGTGGGCGTGCCGCACCAGCCGCAGGGCAGGCCCGGCACCAGCCCCGCCCGTCCCCAGCCCGGCGCCGCGCAGGCGGGACAGGGCGTCGCCAGCCGCAGGGCCAGCCGTGTCGCGGCGGCGCGGATGACGCGCATGCGGGTCGGGTTCATGTGGGCGCGCATGTCGGTCTCGACCCGTGCCCGGCCGTTCATCGAGGCGTCGGCCGCCCCGCGCAGCGCCGCCGCGACGGCATCGATCGACCGCAGCCCCTTGGCGACGAAGGACGCCCCGGCCGCAGGATTGTCGGGCAGCACGATCACCGCGTGGGAAGGGAAGCGCATGGCCGCCAGCGTCCGGTCCAGCTCGTCCGCCGGCGCGTCGGGGGCCAGGACGGCATGGCGGAAATTGGTGCGCAGGCTGGGCAGCGCCTCCACCAGTTCCAGCCCGCGATGCCGGTCCAGGAACAGCAGCAGCTCGGTCCCCAGCGCCAGGAAGGGCACGCTGGGATGCGGGCCGAAGCTGCCCTCGCTGGCCAGCGCCAGCCCGGTCGCCCCGGCCGCCAGCATCGCCTTGGCCCGCGCCGTCTCCAGCGCCGTGCCCCGGCGCGGGATCTCGCCCGAGAAGGTGCCGAGCGCGTCCGTGTCCAGCCCCGGCGGGACCGTCACCGACGCGCCCAGATGGCGCCTGAAGGGGGGCGCCGCCGCCCGCTCCTTGCCGTGCATGGTGGCAAGGAGGACGGTGGCGCCCCGGTACGGCCCGTCCCTCACTGCCCCTGGCCCAGGCTGTAGCCCGGCTTGCCGTCGAACAGGTAGAGGTGCTCGGTCTTCACCACGTCCAGCCCCGCCTCGATCAGCGCGGCGGCCAACTGGACACCCTGGGCCGCCGTGGCGACGGCGCCCTCGCGCGGCAGGAAGCGGCAGCGCCAATGGTCGGTGCAGAAGGTCTCGGGCAGCCCGCCCGGCCACACCTTGACGCCGCGGTTGGTGATCATCGCCAGCTCGAACGGGCCGGCCTCCACCGCCTTCACCGCGGCGGCGAGATCGTCGGGCGTGAAGCGGCTGTCCAGGAAGATGTCGATGCCGGCGAAGTCCTTCCTCGGGGCGGCCAGGCGGCGGGCCGGCGGCACCGCCAGCGCCTTGGCCGTGCCGTAGGAGACGGCGGCCAGCTTCTTCGGCTGACGGTCGAGGCGCGCGATCACCGCGTCGGCGAAGGCCTGGGTGCCGACGCGCTCGGTGGAGTGCTCCTCGTTGAACAGGTCGCCGGTGTGGACGCCGTCCTCCAGCGTCGCCAGCCAGGCGTTGTGGATGCGCTCGGCCACGTCGCCCTGGCCGATATGGACCAGCATCTGCACGGCCGCCAGCAGCAGGCCCGAGGGGTTGGCGATGTCCTTGCCGGCGATGTCGGGCGCCGAGCCGTGGATCGCCTCGAACATGGCGCAATGCTCGCCGATGTTGGCCGAGCCGCCCAGGCCCACCGAGCCCGCCACCTCGGCGGCGATGTCGGAGATGATGTCGCCGTAGAGGTTCAGCGTCACGATGACGTCGAACCGCTTGGGGCTGTCGGCCAGGCGCGCGGCGCCGATGTCGATGATCAGATGGTCCTTAACCAGGTCCGGATACTCGGCGCCGATCTCGTCGAACACCTGGTGGAACAGCCCGTCCGTCAGCTTCATGATGTTGTCCTTGGTCATGCAGGTGACCTTGGACCGGCCGTGGGCGCGGGCGTACTCGAAGGCGTAGCGCACGATGCGCTCGATGCCGGGGCGGCTGACCAGCTTCAGGCACTGGATGACCTCGCCGGTCTGGCGGTGCTCGATGCCGGCGTACAAATCCTCCTCGTTCTCGCGCACGATCACCACGTCCATCTTCGGATGCCGCGTGGCGACGAAGGGGGCGTAGGCGGTGCAGGGCCGGACATTGGCGAACAGGCCCAGCGACTTGCGCACGGTGACGTTCAGGCTCTTGAAGCCGCCGCCCTGGGGCGTGGTGATCGGGGCCTTCAGGAAGACCCGGGTGCGCCGCAGGCTCTCCCAGGCCGAGGGTTCGATGCCAGCGGTGATGCCGCGGCGGTAGACCGCCTCGCCGATCTCCACCGTCTCCGGCGCGATGCGGGCGCCGGCGGCGGCCAGCACGCGCAGCGTCGCCGCCATGATCTCCGGCCCGATGCCGTCGCCGTGGGCGATGGTGACGGGCACCCCGTCGCGCTTGCTGGACAGGGAACCGTCATTGGCCGGGCGGGTGATCATGTTCATGGTGCGCGTCTCCGAAAGGGAACCTGCCGGAGGAGTTAGGGCCTTGCCGCTCATTTCGGAAATTGATTATCTTAAGTTCCGGTATTGATATTCCTGATGGAGCGGACATGCCGCACCGGGCGTTGCGCAATCTCGACATCGACCTGCTGCGCGCCTTCGTGGTGATCGCCGATCTGGGCAGCTTCACCCGGGCCGGCGAGCGGCTGCTGCGCAACCAGTCCACCCTCAGCCTGCAGATCAAGCGGCTGGAGGAGGCGCTGGGCAAGCGGTTGCTGGAGCGCAACGCCAAGGGCGTGCGGCCGACGCCGGAGGGCGAGCAGGTGCTGGGCCATGCCCGCCGCATCCTGGAGCTGAACGACGAGCTGGTGGCGCGGGTGCAGGAGCCGGCGCTGGAGGGGCTGGTGCGGCTCGGCACGCCCGAGGACTTCGCCACCGCCCATCTGCCGAACGTGCTGGCCCGCTTCGCCCGGGCCTATCCCCGGGTGTCGCTGGAGGTGACCTGCGACCTGACGCTGAACCTGCTGGAGCGGTTCCATGCCGGCGCCTTCGACCTGGTGCTGGTGAAGCGCGAGCCCAGCCGGGCCGGCGCCGGCACCCGCGTCTGGCGCGAGCCGCTGGTCTGGGTCGCCGCCGCCCACCATGAGCCGGCCGACGACGGGGCGCTGCCGCTGGTCGTCTCGCCCGAGCCCTGCGTCTACCGCAAGCGCGCGACCGAGGCGCTGGACCGCAGCGGCCGGTCCTGGCGTGTCGCCTACAGCTGCGGCTCGCTGGTGGGGCAGCTGGCGGCGGTGCGCGCCGGGCTGGGCATGACCGTGCTGCCGAAGGAGATGGTGCCGCAGGGCCTGACCGTCTTCGATGGCCATGGCTTCCTGCCGGACCTGCACGACACCGAGATCGCGCTGCTGTCGGCGCCGGGCCTCGCCGGTCCCGGCCTGCGCCTGCACCGCCACATCGTCACCAGCCTGGAGGCGGTGGGCGAGGCGGGCGCGCCGGGAACGGCCGAGGCCGGGTGGCGGCCGGGCGCGTAACATCGCACGCCCGGCCCGCGCCCGGCCCGCGCCCGGCACGCTCCCGGTCAGGCGAACTGCCAGTGGTTGGGGTCGAAGCTGTTCACCCCGTCCATGCCGGAGAAGTAGCTGTAATCCAGCGTCAGCACCCGCGCCGTGCCGTCGGCGGCGGGGCCGAAATCCAGCATCAGCCAGCCCATGTCCCAGCTCTCGATCGTGCTGGAGCCGTCCTCGGGGTAGTAATAATCCTCACGTTCGCCATAGCTGTACTTGATGCGGCCGTCGCCGATCATCTGTTTGAAGACCGAGAAGCTGTTCACGGCCACGCCGCCGACCGTGAGGCCGTGCAGCACGATCTTGTCGGTCACGCCGACGAACTCGCCGGACGCCGTCTCGTCGTTCCAGACATAGTCAGCCGCGCCGCCGAACCGCGTCGCCGTGAGCGAGCCGCGGCCGTACCAGTGCAGCACGTCCGCGCTCTCGCTGGCACCGTTGTCGTGGATCCGGTCGAACTGGCCCTTGGCGTGGAACTGCGTGCTGGCGGTCGCATCCCAGCGGAGGTTGGTCCAGCCGTCGGCCTCGCGGCCATAATTGTAGAAGATGTTGCGGCCGCTGCCGCCGTCCAGCAGGTCGCGGCCGTCGCGGCCGGAATAGAGGACATCGTCGCCCGAGGCGCCGTAGACCCGGTCGCTGCCGGCGTCGCCCATGATCGTGTCGTTGCCGTTGCCGCCGTCCAGCAGGTCGTTGCCGTCGCCGTCGCGGAACAGGTCGTGGCCGTCGCCGCCATAGAGGCTGTCATTGCCGGCCGCGCCCTCGAAGACGTCGTTGCCGCTGCCGCCCTCGGCCCGGTCGTTGCCGATCCAATCCCAGATCTGGTCGTCGCCCGACCCGCCATAGAGGCGGTCGTCGCCGGCGCCGCCGTCCAACTGGTCGTTGCCGTCCTCGCCCCAGACGCTGTCATTGCCGTCGCCGCCCTGGACGAAGTCGTGTCCCGCTCCGGCATAGGCCCGGTCGTGCCCGGCGCCGGTCGCCACCCAGTCATTGCCGCCCTTGGCGTAGAGCGTGTCGTTGCCGGCCTGGGTACGGATCAGGTCATGGCCGTCGGTGGTGGTGAGATTGTCGGTGCCGGCGGTGCCCCCATAGGTCTTGCCGGTCATCAGCGACTTGAACTTCGCCAAGTCGCCGAAACGGTCTCCATACAGGCTTTCCCAGTTCGTGGGCATGATGCGTGCTCCCCTCAAGCCCCCATCGGGCTCATGGGTATAATGAACGTGAGCATCTTCCGGCGGGTGCGCGTACAGGGACTACATCCTTGCGAGATAAGGGACTTCCTCCGCTAAACGCGATTTCTGGGTAATGAGGCGGAAACCATGCCACCATTGGTCGGAAACCGCCGCATGACTGCCGGTTTGTTCTAGGCCGGGCGGCCAGTCCATGCGTACAGGCGGGTGCGCGGAGGAGGCATGCCGCGCCCTGCCGCCGGGGCGCAGTTTCTGCTACCATGGCGGTAGCCGTGCCACCCGGCGCGACGGAGTCCGACCGACCATGCCCAGTCTCCCTTCCTGCGATGTACCCAGCCCGGGCGGATTCGCGCGCCGGCGGCTGCTGGCCGGCCTCGCCGCGCTGGTCCTGACGCCGCTGGCGGGCGCCGCGCCGGCGCGCGCCGCAGGGGGGGAGACCAACCCCGAGATCGCCCGCCGCATCGCCCTGCAGCCCTTCCTGCTGCCGGGCAGGGACCGCTTCTCCTACATGAAGCTGGAGGTGGTGCTGGTCCTGAAGCTGACCGAGACGGTGCTGGAGGAGGCCGCGCTGGTGAACCAGCTGAAGCCCCGCATCGTCGGCACCATCACCGAGGCGCTGACGGCCGAGCATTTCACCGAGATCAACCTGACGTCCAAGGACGTGAAGTGGCTGAAGGACCGCATCCGCGACCTCGCCAACGCCGCCTGCAACGCCAACCTGGTGGAGGAGGTGATGATCGTCAGCCTCCTCACCAACTGAGGCGGGCGGGCCATCCGGGATCACCGGAGGAGGCCACCCCTCCCGAAGGCTGGGCAAGCCGCCAAACCCTTGCTATAAGGGCCTTCCTGGTCGTCTCCGTAGCTCAGCTGGATAGAGCACAGGATTCCTAATCCTGGGGCCGTGGGTTCGAATCCCGCCGGGGACACCAGGCTTCCCGTACCCGCCCGGGTTCACCGCCCCCGCATGTTCCAGTGCGCGATCTCGCTCGGGATCAGGTCGGGGTGGAGGGCGATCAGGACGGCCTCCAGATGATCGGCCTGGCTGTTCAGAAGCGCCGCCACGCTGTCCGGGCCGAATTCCCGCTCCACCCGGTCGGCCTCGTTCCTGAGGCCCTCGATCAGGCGCATGTCTTGGAGCAGGCGTAGCTTCTGTTCCATGGCTGCCTTGCCCTTCATCCTGTTTCCCGGGACGTAAACGCCGCCGCAGGCCCGATGGAACCGCCCGCGTGCCGCCTTGGCGGGGAGATTCCCGCAGGACCTTTCCCCGGATGTCGGAACGCGGTGCGGGCTATGCCCCGACATCCCCCAACCCGTCCTCCGCCCCCGCCCGGCGCGCGGCGTTCGCCGCCTCGTGCGCGAGCCTCGTCGGTTCCGGCAGGCGGTAGCGGGTGGCGGTGCGCAGGGTCCAGGCGACGGCGCTCTCCAGGTCGATGCGGTGGCCGACGGCGACATAGACCGGATTGGTGCGGTTCTTGGTGCGGAGCACGGCGCCGATCTCGCGGCCCTTCCAGGCCAGCGGCACGCGGCTGCCCCGCTCCTCCGCCAAGTCGCCGTCCGGCTTGCCGACCAGGATGCTCTTGGCGACGCCCAGGGTCGGGCGGTCCAGCAGCACGCCCAGGTGCGAGGCGATGCCGAGGCCGCGCGGGTGGCTGATGCCGTGGCCGTCCACCAGCACCAGGTCGGGCAGCGCCTTCAGGCCGGCGAAGGCGGCCAGCAGGGCCGGCACCTCGCGGAACCCCAGGAAACCGGGGACATAGGGCATGGGCGCGATGCGCATGGCCGAAGCCGTCTCGACCGGCTTCAGCGTGTCGGCGTCCAGCACCACCACCGCCGCCCAGATACGGTTGGTGGGGTCGCGGCCGAAATTGCTGACATCGACGCCGGCGATGGTGCGCACTGGCCCGGGCGGGCCCTCGGCCACGACCCGGGCCGCCAGTTCGCGCTGCACCACGCCGGCGGCCTTCAGGTCGGGCGGGCGCAGCCAGTCGGGCGGGATGCCGGGCGCGAGGGGCAGGGCTAGGTCCATGTCCCCTCAACGCCCGGCAGCCGGCATCAGTTCTCCGGCAGGTTGTCGATGCGGATCGGCCGCAGGTCGCCCGCCGGGGTGAAGCCGAAGATGCGGCCGTAGAAATACAGCTCGGCCTCCTTGGACCGGACGATGCTCTCGGCCTTGCGGAAGCCGTGCTGCTCGCCCTCGAACTCCTCGTAGGCGACGGGCACGCCCTTGGACTTCAGCGCCTCGACGATGGCGCGGGACTGGGCCGGCGGCACCACCGCGTCCTCCGAGCCCTGGAAGGTGATCAGCGGCTCGTTGAAGCCATCGAGGTTGTTGATGGGCGAGCGGCGCTTGTAGACCTCGATCCCCTCCGGCAGCGGCGCCACCAGACCGTCCAGATAGCGGCTCTCGAACTTGTGCGTCTCGCGGGCCAGCGCCTCCATGTCCGAGACGCCGTAGTAGTTGGCGCCGGCCTTGAAGGTGTCGCGGAAGGCCAGGGCGGCGAGCGTGGTGAAGCCGCCGGCGCTGCCGCCGCGGATGGCGACGCGCTTGGGGTCCACCCGGCCGGACTTGACCAGGAAGTCCACCGCCGCGACCACGTCCTCCACGTCGGCCACGCCCCAGGCGCCGTTCAGCCGCTGGCGGTAGGCGCGGCCGTAGCCGGAGCTGCCGCTGTAGTTCACGTCGACGAAGGCGATGCCGCGCGAGGTCCAGTACTGCACCTCCAGCTCGAACTCCGGCCGGCGGTGGCCGGTCGGCCCGCCATGCACGCCGACGATCAGCGGCGGCTTCTCCCCCTCCGGCGCCCGGTAGGCGGGATTGGCGGGCGGGTAGAAGAAGGCGTGGGCGGTGCGGGCGGCGCCCTTGTCGTCCTTGGTCGGGAACTCGATCGCCTCGGCCCGCGACACGAGGTCGGGCGCCAGGCCGGAGCCGCCGGGGCGGCGCAGCACCCGGTGCGCGCCGCTGGAGAGTTCCACCTCGATCACCGCCGGCTCCTCGGCGGCCGAGGCGGCCAGCATCACCGCATGGTCCTTGTCCAGCAAGGCCACCGAGCCGAAGCCGACATAGGGCAGGTCGAAGGGCGTCAGCGCGCCGGTGGCGAGGTCCAGCAGCGCCAGCCGGTCCACCGCCTTCACGCCGTAGCGCAGCACGGCGCGGCCGTCGCCGGTCAGGGCGTAGTTGGCTTGGCCCAGGGTCCAGAGCGGGCCGGCGAACTCCGCCGCCTCGCGCGTCACCGCCTCCACCTTGCCGCCCTTCCAGCGGTACAGGTTCCACCAGTCGGTGCGGTCGGAGATGAAGTAGAGCGTGCCGTCCGCGTCCCAGCGCGGCTCGGTCACGGACTCCTCCCGGCCGCCGGCCACCACGACCGGGGTGCCCAGCCCCTGCGGCGTCACCTCGGCGACGTACAGGGTGGTGGTGTCCCAGGGCATGTTGGGGTGGTCCCAGGCGATCCAGGCGAGATGCCTGCCGTCGGGGCTGGGACGGGGATAGGCCACGAAGTCGGCCTTGTCCCACAGCGCGGTTCCGGCGCCGCTCCCGGCCGTCGGCACGGCGGCGACCAAGTTGCGCGGCTCATGTGATCCGCTCCCCGGGGCGCCATGATCCTCGCGCACGCAATAGAGGCGCGGCGCGGCGGGATCGGCGACGCAGTCGGCGTAGCGGTGCCCCTCGGGCGTCAGCGCCCGCGGCTGCCCGCCCGCCAGCGGCACGGCATGCAGCCGCTGGTCGGCGAAATGGCTGAAGTAGAGCGTGTCGCCGACCACCGCGTAGGGCGTGCCGCCATATTCATGCACGCGGGTGCGGGCGTTGAAGCCTTCGGGGACCAGCTCCCGGATGCCGCCCGTGCCGTCCGGCGTGACCACCACGCCGCGGCCCTTCTGCGCCGGCCGGCTCTCGGTCCAGTAGGCCTTTCCGCCGGCGGCGCCGACGCTGCCCAGCCGCACCGCGCCGTTGGCCAGCGCCTCGGCCGAGACAGGCGACTCCCAGGTGCCGTAAGGGGCGATCTTCGGCTCGGCCATGGCGTTCCCTCCCGTCAGCGCCGCGACTCCGGCCAATGCGGCGGCGGCGATCATTCTTGTCGGCATGTCCGTCTTCCAATCGTTGCGGACGAAACGGCAGCATGCCGGAGGGGAGGGCTGCGCCGCCAGGGGCTTGACGCGGCCCCTCCGCAAGCGCCATTTCCCCGCGGGTTACCGCATCCTGCCGAGGACGCCCCATGGGCCGGACCATCCGCACGGCCGCCGGCCTCGTCGAGGCGGGGCTGGCCAAAGCCGCCGACCTGCCCGAGCTGGAGCGGGTGGCCGCCGGCTTCGCCGTGTCGGTGACGTCCGAGATGGCGGCGCTCGTCGATCCCACCGATCCGGCGGACCCCATCGCCCGCCAGTTCGTCCCCAGCGCCGCCGAGCTGCGGATCGACCCGCGCGAGCTGGCCGACCCGATCGGCGACGATGCCTTCTCCCCCGTGAAGGGGATCGTCCACCGCTACCGCGACCGCGTGCTGCTGAAGGCGACGACGGTCTGCCCGGTCTATTGCCGCTTCTGCTTCCGGCGCGAGATGGTCGGCCCCGGCGCCGACGCCCTGACGGCGGAGGAGCTGGACGCCGCCATCGCCTATGTCGCCGCCCATCCCGAGGTGTGGGAGGTGATCCTGACCGGCGGCGACCCGCTGGTGCTGTCGCCCCGCCGGCTGGGGGAGATCGTCGCCCGGCTGGACGCGATCCCCCATGTCGGCGTCGTCAGGCTGCACACGCGGGTGCCGGTGGTGGCGCCCGGCTCGGTCACGCCCGAACTGGTGGCCGCGCTGAAGGCGCCGCGCGCCGCCACCTGGGTCATGCTGCACTCCAACCACTGGCGCGAGATGACGGACGAGGCCCGGGCCGCCTGTGGCCGGCTGGTCGATGCCGGCATCCCCATGCTGGGCCAGTCGGTGCTGCTGCGGGGCGTCAACGACGATGTCGAGACGCTGACCCGCACCTTCCGCGCCATGGTCCAGGCGCGGGTGAAGCCGCACTACCTGCACCAGGGGGACCTGGCGCTGGGCACCGGCCATTTCCGGGTGCCGGTGGCGGAGGGGCGCGCCCTGGTGAAGGCGCTGCGGGGCGACGTGTCGGGCCTCTGCCAGCCCACCTATATGCTCGACATCCCCGGCGGCCACGGCAAGGTGCCGATCGCGGCCGACAACCTCGCGCTGGAGGACGACGGCGCCTGGACGGTGGAGGACCCGCGCGGCGGGCGCCACCGCTACGAGGGCTGAGCCCTCCCCGTTCTCTCCCCGCCTCCCCTTTCTTGCCGCGAAGCGCCGCCCCTGTCCCGTATTTCCTGGGTACCGCCTCGGGGGTCGCGTCCCGGGGGCTTGACCTCTCCGTGCGCGCTTATTGCGTCGCGGTAGGACTCCTGCCTGACGACTCAGGCTAGGGAGAGGATCAACTTTCCGCGGAAGCCGTTCCTCCGCTGCCTCGGGTGACAAGGCCCCGGCGCCGATCGACCGCCCTCCTCCGCACGGAGGCGGATCGGGCGGGCGTCGGTCCGGTTCCGGGGCATCCAGCCGCCTGGCACACGGAAAGAACGGCAAATCATGGCGCCTCCGAACGATCCCTTGTTCTCCTCGCAGTATTGGCTGTCGGACCGTTCCGGTACCGGCATCCAGACCGTTTGGCAGGAGTACTCGGGCAAGTCCGTGTCCATCGGTTTCGTCGATACCGGCATCGACTATGCCAATCCCGAGTTCGCCGGGCGCATCGACACCTTCCGCGACTACGACGTCCGCGACCGGGACTTCGACGCCAACTCGCCCACCGATGCGCGCTCCAGCGGCGAGGCGGGGCATGGCGCGACCGTGCTGCCGACCCTGGCCGGGGCGATGGACAACGGGGTCGGCGGCGCCGGCGTGGCGCACGAGGCCATCATCGTCCCCTACCGCATGTCGCCGCGCTCGCAGCGCACGCCCGAGCAGGAGGCCTTCCTGACGCGGCTGCAGCAGTATGTCGACGTGTCGCAGAACGCCTGGAGCTACAGCGGCGAGTATTTCCGCGACAACTTCGCCGGCACCACCTTCGCCGACAGCGGCCGCGCCATCGTCGAGGCGGTGACCGAGGGGCGCGACGGCCGCGGCACGATCCTCGTCCGCTCGGCGGGCAATGCCGGCCAGAGCGGCGACGACGTGGCCGCCCACAATTACCAGAACAACCGCTACAGCATCACCGTGGCCGCGGCCGACGTGGACGGCCGGCCGCAGGACGTCTCCACCGGCGGCGCGGCGCTGCTGCTGTCGGCGCCGAACGACTTCACCTCCGGCGCGTCGGCGGTGGTGACGGGCGTCGTGGCGATGATGCTGCAGGCCAACAACTCGCTGGGCTGGCGCGACGTGCAGGACATCCTGGCGGCGACCGCCCGGCCGACGGACATCGGCAACGGCACTTGGCTGGTGAACGGCGCCACCAACTGGAACGGCGGCGGCATGCTGTTCAGCCGGGATGTCGGCTTCGGGCAGGTCGACGCCCGGGCGGCGGTTCGGCTGGCGGAGGGCTGGACCAGCGTCTCCACCAGCGCCAACGAGCGCGTCCTGCAGGCGAGCGCCCGGCCCGGCCTGGCCATCCCCGACAACAACGGCAATGGGGTGAGCAGCAGCGTCACCATCACCGGTGCCCTCGATGTGGACCGGGCCGAGGTGACGCTGGACATCCCGCATAGCCGCGCCGGCGACCTCGAGGTCTACCTGACGTCGCCGTCGGGCGCGCGGATCGCGCTCTACGACCGACTGGGCAACGGCTCGGCCTCGGGACCGATCCAGTTCACCACCACCGCCAACGCCTTCCGGGGCGAAACGGGGCAGGGCACCTGGACGCTGACGGTGGTGGACCGGGCGGCGGGCAACACCGGCACGCTCGCCGGCTGGACGCTCAAGGTCACCGGCGATACGGCCAGCGCCAACACGCGCCACATCTACACCGACACGTTCGGGGCGGTGGCCGGCGGCAGCCGGTCGGTCCTGTCCGACGGCGCCGGCATCGACACGCTCGATGCCTCGGCGGTGAGCGGGACCGTGTTCCTCAACCTCAACGCCGGCCAGACCTCCACCATCGCCGGGCGCGGCGTCACCATCGCGGCGGGCACGGTCATCGAGCACGCCCGGGGCGGTGACGGCGACGACGTCATCGTCGGCAACTCGGCCGACAACCTCCTCGTCGGGAACCGGGGCAACGACACCTTCGACAACGGTCCCGGCAACGACACGTTCGACGGCGGCAGCGGCACCGACGTCGTGCGGCTTTCAGGCCTCCGCAGTCAATACAGCTTCACCCGATCGACCGATGGGACGGTGCGCGTCACCGGACCCGACGGCGTCGACATTCTCAGGGAGATCGAAACAGTGAGCTTCAACGACAACACCACCCTGTCCCTCACCGGCCCCATCATGGGCGTGAACTCCAACCCGACGGAGGGCGCTGACAGCCTCGAGGGCACCGCCAACGCCGACACCATCAACGGCGGCGGCGGCAACGACCGGATCTTCGGCCTGGCCGGCAACGACAGCCTGGTCGGCGGCGACGGCGACGATTTCATCGACGGCGGCACCGGGTCCGACACGCTCCGCGGCGAGGGCGGCAACGACACCCTCTATGGCGGCCTGGACTATGACGTGATCGACGGCGGCGAGGGCGACGACTTCGCCGACTTCGGCCACCGCGAGGTCGCCGTCGTGGACCTGTCCAAGGGCACCGCGCGCTTCCCGACGGCGACGGTCGGCGGCACCGAGCAGCTGGCCAATGTCGAGAACGTGCTGGGCACCAAGGGCACCGACACCATCATCGGCGCCGCCAACAACAACATCCTCGACGGCCGCGAGGGCGACGACGTCCTGCAGGGCCTGCAGGGCAACGACACCATCACCGGCGGCGCCGGCAACGACACGGCGGTGTTCGTCGGCAAGAAGGCCGACTATGACATCACCAACGCCAACGGCACGATCACGGTCGTCCACAAGAACGGCGGTTCGGACGGCACCGACACGCTGACCGGCATCGAGCGCCTGCGCTTCTCGGACGAGACCATCGACGCGCCGGGCACCGGTGGCGGCGGCGGCACCATGGGCGCCCAGGAGCTGTACCTGCAGACCGCCGGCGGCGACGTCGTCGCCTGGAACGCGCCGCAGGGCTCCAACGGCTTCAAGTACGTCGCCACCTTCGACCCGAACACCGTGAAGTTCCTGGGCACGGGCGACTTCGACAACGACATGAAGACCGACTTCCTGCTGCAGAGCGGCGGCACCACCGTGTCGTTCGATCCGGAGCTGGGCGCCAACGGCTTCAAGGAAGTGGCGCTCAACGGCGGCACCATCGTCGCCTCCGGCAACCTGCAGTCCGGCGGCGGCGACGAGCTGCTGGTCCAGAACGGCCGCGACCTCAGCTTCCTGTCGGTCGCCGACGGCAAGCAGACCGGCTTCGTGACCCTGAACGAGGGCTTCAAGGTCCTCGGTGCCGGCCAGATCGACGGGCAGGGCACCTCCGACATCGTCATCCAGGACGGCAACACCGGCGGCACGCTCTTCTGGAACGGTTCGGAGTTCAAGGACCTGATCACCCTGAGCGGTGGCCAGGAGATCAAGGCGATCGGCAACTTCACCGGCGACGCCGCCGACGACTTCCTGTTCTACAACACCAACAGCCGCACGCTGATCTTCTGGGACCAGACCCAGGGCGGCAACGGCTTCAAGGACTTCATCACCCTGACCGAGGGCTGGAGCGTGGTCGGCACCGGCGACATCAACGGCGACGGTCGCGACGACGTGGTGATCAAGAACGACACCAGCGGCGCCGGCATCTACTGGGACGGCTCGAAGTTCCAGGATCTCGGCACCGTGCTGAGCGGCGTCACCCTCGTCGGCCTGGGCGAGGTCGGCTGAGGCCGGTCCTCGTCCCTCAAACCGTGCGGGACGGCCGGGGTGCTCCGAAAGGGGCGCCCCGGTTCTTTATTGTCCGGAGGACAAGTCCCCGCTTGCCCGCGCCCGGCCGGCCCGCCGATGCTCGCGCGGCGCAACGGCATCGGACCCGGAACCATGAAGACCATCGGCCTCATCGGCGGCCTCAGCTGGGAATCCTCGGCCGTCTATTACCGGCTGATCAACGAGGAGGCGCGGCGCCGCCTGGGCGGGTTGCGCTCGGCCCGCTCGCTGATGTTCTCCTTCGACTTCGGCGAGGTCGAGGCGCTGCAGGCCGAGGGCCGCTGGGACGAGGCGGCGCGCCTCATGGCGGAGGCCGGTGCGTCCCTGGCGCGCGGCGGCGCCGACTTCCTGCTGATCTGCTCCAACACCATGCACCGCATGGCGGCGGAGGTGGAGGATGCTGCCGGCATCCCGCTGCTGCACATCGCCGATCCCACCGCAGAGGCGCTGCGCCGCGCCGGCGTGACCCGCGTCGGGCTGCTGGGCACCGCCTTCACCATGGAGCACGATTTCTACAAGGGCCGGCTGCGCGACCGCTGGGGGATCGAGGCGCTGGTGCCCGGGGCCTCCGCCCGCGCCGAGGTGCACCGGGTGATCTATGAGGAGCTGGTGCGGGGCCGGGTCGAGGAGGCGTCGCGCGCGGTCTACCGCGAGGTCATCGCCGGCCTCGGGGCGGAAGGGGCCCAGGCCGTGATCCTGGGCTGCACCGAGATCATGCTGCTGGTCCGCCCCGGGGACAGCCCGCTGCCGGTCTACGACACCACCACCCTGCACGCGCTGGCGGCGGTGGAGCGGGCGCTGGCCTGACCGCGAGGAGGGGGCGCCGGCCGGCTCAGGCGATGTTGCCGGCGGACTTCTCGATGCGGTTGATGTGGTCCAGCCCGGGGACGATCTCGGAGCGGACGAACTCCACCCGCTTCATCGGCGCGCCGCCGCCCTGCGGGAACCGCTCCTTCCACAGCGCCGTCTTGACCGCCAGCCCGCACAGCACGCCGCCGATGGTGACGTGGTGGGACTCGATCTGGGCGCGGACGGCGCGGAAGCTGTCGGCGCTGATGTCGTTCCAGAAATCCTTCGAGCGGCGGTCGAACGCCTCGAACCGGCCGGTGATCGAGGTGGTGATGTTCGACAGGGTCTGCTGCACCTCGCGCATCTGCCGGATGATGGTCCGGTCGCGGGCCACCATGTCGTTCTTCAGCCCCTCGGCCAGCCAGGCGGAGAAGCGCTGCACCTCCGGCACCAGCCCGTCCAGGCAGGCGCGGAAATAGGCCAGCGACAGGAAGATCTCCCCGTACTCCTCCAGGAAGGTCGGGATGTCCTGCAGCTTCACCCGGAGCTTGCCGGACAGCAGCGTCAGGTTGCGCAGCGCCTCGGCCCGGTCGGGCTTCGCCAGCAGCTGCATGATGTCGGAGATGTCCCCGATCTGCCGGTCCTCGGACCCGTAGACCTGCTGCAGCAGCGGCTGGGTGAAGTCGCGCATGTAGGCGGTCAGCTCGCCGCGCTTGGCGTCCGACAGGCGCAGCGCGGCATGGTCGTTGACGGCGATGCCCAGGCGCCGCAGCTCCAGCCGCAGGGTGTAGACGTCGAAGCTGTTGATGTGCGCCAGCTTGGTCAGCTGCGCCGTGTCCAGCTGCAGCTCCCGCCGGAAGGACGGGTACATCGAGCCGAGATGGTCGATGGCGACCTGCCCGCTGCCCGAGGCCCGGTCGTGGAAGACCTCCACCACCGTCTCCAGCCGGGCGTTCTTGATCAGCCGCGACTTGGCGAGCCCCGGGGTCCGCATCGGCATCATCGCCAGGGGCAGCACGTGCAGCGCGTCGCGCGACGCGTCGTCGAAGGCCGGAGCCTCCGGCGCGGTCGCGGCCGGCGGGGGCACCGGACCGGGATCGGAGGCCAGGGCGGCGGTCGACATGAGGCGGGTCCGGCAAGTGAATGGGTTCATGATCGGCTGCCGGCGACCGTCCGGCAATCCATCCTCAAGATTAGGTTCCTAGGGTGGCGGCGCGCGGACGTTTGCTAAAGAACAAGCGAATATTTGCCGCCCCGGGCGATTCGCCTTAGATTGAGGCTCTGGGTGCGCGCCGGCCGGGAAGGGCCGGCGCAGGTAGGGCGCCCCGGAAAGCCCGGCAGCGATCGGGCCCGGGGCTGGAAAGGAATGGAATGCGGGCCGCTCTGTTCGGCGCGCTGATCCTGCTGGCGATGGTCCAGCTGGTCGGCGCCGCCGCGGACATGCGCCGGGACTGGGGCGCCTATCGTGCGGCGGATCGGGCGGCGACGCTGAAGCGCGCCAGCGGCGACCTGCTGGACGCCACCAACGCCGCCGTGCGCGAACGCGGCTACGTCGCCGCCTTGCTGTTGCGCAACGCGCCGGCCATGCCCGTCAACATCGAGCACATCACCGTCCACCGCGCCGCGATCCGCGCCGGCCTCGCCACCGCCATGGACCGGATCGGCGCCGCCGACGAGCGCGCCGTGGCCGCCGCCCGCGAGGCGATGCTGCGGGCTGACGCCGAACTCGAGGCGCTGCGGCTGACGGTGGACGCCGCGATCCTGCTGGAGCAGCCGCGCGACCCGGCGCTGGTGCCCGCCTGGCGGCGGGTGACCTATGAATGGATGCGGGCGATGCTGGCGCTGCTGGACGCGCTGAACGAGCCGCTGGACGCGCTGGGCGGTTCGGCCGTGCCGCTGTCGCAGCTGACGACGGCCGGCCTGCGCCTGCGCGACCAGGCGGGGCGGGACGCCGTCGCCTCGAGCATGGCGGTCTACGGCGCGCCGGGCGACCGTCAGGCGGCCCGGGACTCCCTGATGCTGGAATGGGGCAAGGTCGACGCCTTCCGCCACATCCTGACCGACCTCGCGCCGCGGATAGCCGATCCCCGCTTCAAGGCCGCCATGGCCCAGGCCGAGGCGGACTATTTCGGCAGTTTCCGCGCCCTGCGCGAACCGCTGCTGGCCGCCCGGGGCGAGGTATCGGCCGAGGACCGGGCCCGCTTCACCGAGGCGGGGATCAAGGGGCTGAACGCCCTGTCCGGCCTCGTCGCCGTGGTGGTGGCGCTGGGCAACGAGGAGGCGATGGCCCACCGCGCGGCCGCCCTCTCCGGCCTGCGCCGCGGTGCCGCCGAGCTGACGATCGGGCTGGCGGCGGCGCTCGCCGCCCTGCTGCTGGTGCGCTTCCAGGTGGTCCGCCCCATCCTCCGCCTGACCCGCGCCATGAGCGAACTGGCCTCCGGCCGGCTGGACGTCGACATCCCCGGCGCCGACGCGCCCGGCGAGATGGGCGGCATGGCCCGGGCCGTGGCCGTCTTCAAGCGCAACGCCCAGCAGCTGGCGGTCGACAATGCCCGCCGCCGCCGGGCCGAACGTCAGCTGACGGTGGAGCGCGGCATCCTGGAGATGGTCGCCAGCCGCGCCGCCCTGCCCGACATCCTGGACGCCCTGTGCCGCGGGATCGAGGAACAGGTGGAGGGCGGCCGCTGCTCGGTTCTGCTGGTCGATCACGACCGCGACGTGCTCAGGGCCGCCGCCGCGCCGGGCATGCCGGCACCCTTCCGCGAGATGGTCGACGGTCTGCCGCTGATACCGCCGGACACGCCCTGCGCCGTCGCCGTCCTGGAGCGCAACGCCGTCATCGTGCCGGATCTGGCGGACGATCCCCGCTGGGCGGCCCGCGCCGAGGGCGCCGCCGCGCTGGGCCTGCGCTCCTGCTGGTCGAAGCCGATCCTGGGCGGCGACGGGGCCGCGCTGGGCGCCTTCGCCGTCTACCATGCCGAGCGTCACGAGCCCTCCGACTGGGAGCAGGGCCTGCTGAAGCGGGCCAGCCAGCTGGCCGCCATCGCCATCTCCGCCCGCCGGGCCGAGGAGCAGCTGCAGAAGGCCAAGGCCGCCGCCGAGCTGGCGAGCCGCACCAAGAGCGAGTTCCTGGCGAACATGAGCCACGAGCTGCGCACGCCGCTGAACGCCATCATCGGCTTCGCCGAGGTGCTGGAGGACGAGCTGCGCCGCCACAAGGCCCTGGCCGACAGCGCCGGCTATGCCGGGGACATCATCGCCGGCGGGCGCCACCTGCTGACCCTGATCAACGACATTCTGGACGTGTCCAAGATGGAGGCGGGGCGCATGGAGCTGCGCGACCGGGTCTGCGACGTGTCGGACCTGCTGGTCGCCTCCGAGCGCCTCGTGCGGTCGCGCGCCATGGAGCGGGGCATCGAGCTGTCGCTGGAGCTGCTGCCCGGCCTGCCGCCGGTGCTGGTGGACGACGTCAAGGTGAAGCAGATCATGCTGAACCTGCTGTCCAACGCCATCAAGTTCACCCCCTCGGGCGGGCGGGTGACCGCCGGCGCCCGGGCCACGGCGGAGGGCGGGCTCGCGCTCTGGGTGTCGGACACCGGTATCGGCATCGCGCGCGAGGATCTGGCGAAGGTCTTCATTCCGTTCCACCAGGTCGACAACATCTACGCCCGCAGCACGCCCGGCACCGGGCTGGGCCTGTCGCTCAGCCAGGGGCTGGCGGAGTTGCATGGCGGGCGGCTGTCGCTGGACAGCGAACTGGGCCGCGGCACCACCGCGACCTTCCACCTGCCGCCCGGCCGGGTCGTGGCGAGTGCCGACGCCCGGCCGGTCGATCCGGTCCTCGCCATCGCGGCCCTCGCCGGCCGCGACGGCTGATCATCAGGCCAGCAGGGGGGAGGGGCGCAGGCCAAGCGCGCCGCGCACCTTGCCGGTCAGGCCGTGGGCGCCGTCGCCCAGCAGGGCCTGCACCAGCAGCACCGCGACCCAGAAGAGCGGGAAGGACCAGCCACCGCCCTCGGCCGAGAAGGTCCAGCCATTGCCGGCATGCTGCAGCGTCGCGCCGATCATCAGCGGCACCAGAGCCAGCGACACCAGGCGGGTGAAGAGGCCCAGGATCAGGGCCAGGCCGCCGCCGATCTCCGCCGCGATCACCAGATAGGCCAGGGCGGCCGGATAGCCGATGGACTCGAAATAGCCCGCGGTTCCCGCCACGCCGAAGGTCATCACCTTCAGCACCAGGCCGTAGGCCACGAACATCACGCCCATGGACACGCGCAGCAGCAGCGCGCCGTAGGGAACCAGCCGGTCGTCGTTCATTTCTTTTTCCTCCGTCGTCGCCGCCCCGAGACCATCCCGTCCGCCGCGCACCCCCAAGATGCGCCGGCCGCGCCATCGGCAAAATGCTCGAACTCACGATGGAAGCGATCAGATTATCTGATAGGCTGGCACCATGAACATCGACGGCCTCTCGCTGGACCAGCTGCGGATCTTCCTCCTGGTGGTGGAGGAGGGCAGCTTCAGCGGCGCGGCGCGGCGGGTGCGCCGGGCCCAGTCGGCCGTGAGCTACGCCATCGGCATGCTGGAGCGGCAGCTGGGCGTGCGCCTGTTCGACCGCGCCGCCGCCCGGTCGGCCCTGACGCCGGAGGGCCGGGCGCTGCTGGCCGACGCCCGCCTTCTGGTCGACCGGGCGGACGGGCTGAAGGCGCGCGCCCGCGCGCTGGCGAGCGGGCTGGAGCCGGAGGTCGGGCTGGTCGCCGACGTCATGTTCCCGGTGGAGGAGCTGGCGCTGGTGCTGGCCGACTTCCAGGCCGCCTTTCCCACGGTGACGGCGCGGCTGCATGTCGAGGCGCTGGGGCGGGTGGCGGAGCTGGTGCTGGACGGCACCTGCGAGCTGGGCATCCAGGGCACGCTGCCGGAGACGCCGCCGGGCCTGTCCAGCCATGTGCTGCGGCCGCTGGTCATCATCCCGGTGGCGGCGCCGGGGTACCTGCGGGCGGGGGAGGACGGGCTGGTGCCGGACGAGGCGCTGCGCGACGCGGTGCAGATCGTGCTGACCGACCGCTCCAGCCTCACCGCCGGCCAGGATTTCTTCGTGCTGTCGGCCCGCACCTGGCGGGTCGCCGACCTCGGCGCCAAGCACGCGCTGATCCGCGCCGGCCTCGGCTGGGGTGGATTACCGCAGCATCTGATCGCGGAGGACGTGGCGGCCGGCCGCCTGGTGCCATTGCGGATGGGGCATCTGCCGCCCTCGGGCGACCGGCTGCCGGTGCGGGCCATCCAGCGCACCGGCCGGGCGCTGGGCCCCGCCGCCACCTGGCTCTGGCGCCGGCTGACCGCGCTGTCCCCGGAATGAGAAAGGGCCGGCGCCCCGGATGGAGCGCCGGCCCCGGTCACCCCCGGAGGGGTGTTTCCTCAGAACGAGTAGGTGACGGAGGCGACGACGCGCTCGTCGGCCAGATCGTTGCCCTTGAGGTCGGTGTCGACATAGCGGACATCGAAGGTGAAGCCCTGGAAGTCGACGGCGACGCCGGCGTTCCAGTCGGCATAGTTGCCCGGGCCCTCGATGAAGCTCTTGCCGTAGTTGGCGAAGACGCTGACCATGTCGGTGATGGCGAAGCTGCCGCCGGCGGTGACGTACAGGTTCTCCAGGTCGCCGGGAATGTCAGGCGCGTACCAGACGTTCAGGCTCGGCGTGAAGCCGGTGCCGGTCTCCAGGCTGAAGCCGAGGTTGAACTCGGCATAGTTGAAGTCGCTCTCCTCCGGATAGACGTAGTAGAGCGCCTGGGCGATGTAGGTCAGCGCGCCGACGGTGTTGCTGTAGCCGGCGATCAGGTCCAGCTCGGCCCAGGCGTCGCTGCCCGCGAAATCGACGCTGGAGCCCCAGACGCCGACGAAGAAGCCGGTCTCGTGGGTGGCGGTCAGGCCGCCCTGGACCGCCGGGTCCTCCTGGGTCTGCGAGATGCCGCGGAAACGGTAGTCGGAGGTCAGCGTGACCAGGCCGGACAGCTCGAACGGGCCGGTGGCCTCCTGGGCCTGGACCGTGGTGGCGGCGCCCAGCATGAGGGCGCCGGTGGCCGCGCCGGCGAGGATACGAGAGAGACGCATGGAGACGCTCCTTTGAGGCTTTTGGGTCTTATGGTTCCGCAGTGCAGCAAGACCGGTGCCACCCGCGTTCAACCCGGATGAGGGCTCACAACCCCTGCGGATTCAAGCCGTCTGGCGCGTTGTTGATCTCCAAAGGGGTAATTTCGCCGGCGGTGTTGCAGAAAGAGAACGCAATTGCCCAATTGCCGGGCACCATTCCCGGGCAGCGTGACACCCCGCCTTCTCGCAAATGCAACAAAGGCCCGCGCGGTCTCCCGCGCGGGCCTCTGCGCTACCGGATCGGCCGGATCAGATGTAGTAGGCGGCCAGCGGCGCGAAGCCGTTGAAGTTCACCGCCGAGTAGGTGGTGGTGTAGGCGCCGGTCGCCAGGATGTCGACCTTGTCGCCGATGCGCAGATCCACCGGCAGGCGGTAGTCGGCCTTCTCGTACAGCACGTCGGCGCTGTCGCAGGTCGGGCCGGCCAGGATGACGCGCTCGGCCGGACCGCCGTCGCGCTCGGTCACGATCGGGTACTGGATCGCCTCGTCCATCGTCTCGGCCAGCCCGCCGAACTTGCCGATGTCGAGGAAGACCCAGCGCCGGTCGTCGTTGGCCGACTTGCGCGAGATCAGCACCACCTCGGAGCGGATGATGCCGGCGTTGCCGACCATGCCGCGGCCCGGCTCCACGATGGTCTCCGGGATGCGGTTGCCGAAGTGCCGGCGCAGGGCCGCGTCGATCGCCTCGCCGTACTGGGCGGAGGTCGGCACGTCCTTGCGGTAGCGCGTCGGGAAGCCGCCGCCCAGGTTGACCATGCGCAGCACCACGCCCTGCTCCTCCAGCTCGCGGAACAGCGTC
>DASPNP010000074.1:0-14058 GCA_035626475.1 Azospirillaceae bacterium | reverse complement strand
CGGCGACGAGGTCATGAAGATGCTGACCGACCTGAACGCCGAGGGCACGACCATCGTCATGGTCACCCACTCCATGCCGCACGCCCAGTACGCGCGCCGCATCATCAACCTGTTCGACGGCCAGGTCGTGGCCGAGAACCTCCGCGCCGCCTGATCCGGCGGCCGGGGGAACAAGGGAAGAGGGGGGCTTCGGGATGCTGCGCAACTACATCGTAACCGCCCTGCGGAACCTGCTGAAGCACAGGCTCTACTCGGCGATCAACATTGCCGGGCTGGCGGTGGGCCTGGCGGCCTGCATCCTGATCGCCCTCTTCGTCCGCGACGAGACCAGCTACGAGCGGTTCTGGCCGAACCTCGACCGGATGCACCGGCTGTCGATGACCTTCTCCATCCCGGGCCGCGACCCGTTCACGGTCGGGCAGAGCCCGTTCGTCGCGGCGCCGCTGCTGAAGGAGGATTTCCCGGCCGTCGAGGAGCTGACCCGCATGATCCCCCAGCGCACGCTGGTGGACCGCGCGAACACCCCCTCGCAGGAGATCGTCACCTACGTCGATCCGAGCTTCTTCCGCGTCTTCGGCTTCGAGTTCGTCAAGGGGCGGGCGGAGGGCGCGCTGGACCGGCCGGGCACGATCGTGCTGAGCGAGGCGGCCGCCCGCAAATGGTTCGGCGACGCCGACCCGCTGGGCGAGACGCTGAAGCTCGACGGCCAGCACCTGCTGGAGGTCACGGGCGTCGTCCGCGACCTGCCGCACAACACCCACCTGAACGAGGTCGGCTATCTCGCGGCCATGGAGTCCAAGAGCAACCGCATGACCCAGGAGGTCCGCGAGAGCTGGGTCACCATGCAGGGCACGACCTACGTCCTGTTGAAGCAGGGCGCCGACGCCGCGGAGGTCCGCTCCGGCCTGAACGACTTCGTGGTGCGCCGCGCCGGCAGCATCGCGCTGCCCGGCGGCGCCGTCGACGCCGCCAGCATCTTCAGGTTCGACCTGCAGCCGGTCGGCGACATCCACCTCCACTCCCAGGCCTTCCAGGGCGAGGACAACCCGGGCGACATCACCGTCGTCCTGGCCTTCACCGGCATCGCCGTCCTGATCCTGGGGATCGCCTGCATCAACTTCATGAATTTGGCGACCGCCCGCGCCTCGGGCCGGGCGCGCGAGGTCAGCGTCCGCAAGGTGGCCGGCGCCCAGCGCCGCCAGATCGTCGCCCAGTTCCTGGGCGAGTCCGTCATCGTCACGCTGCTGGCGCTGGTGCTGGCGGTGGCCCTGGTGGAGCTGGCGCTGCCCTGGTTCTCCGGCTTCGTCGCCAAGCCGCTCGCCATCGGCTACCTGGACAGCCTGCCGGAGATCGCGGCCCTGCTGGGCCTGACGGTGCTGGTCGGCATCGCGGCCGGGTCCTACCCCGCCTTCGTCCTCTCCGCCTTCAAGCCGGCGGCGGTGCTGAAGGCCAACAAATCGTCCAGCGGCGGCGGCCGGCTGCGCGCCGCCCTGGTGGTGGTGCAGTTCGCCATCTCCATCGCGCTCATGGTCGCGACCGCCGTGGTGTACGCCCAGACCCAGTACGCCAAGTCCATGCGGCTGGGCTACGACCGCGAGCACGTCCTGGTTCTCTCGGGCATGAACCGCGGCGCCGCCCGCGGCGTGCAGGACACGCTGCGCCAGGAGATCGGCAAGCTGCCGGGCGTGGTCTCGGTCGGCATGGGCGGCGGCTACCCGACCGACGGCGACGAGACCAACAACATCGTGCAGCTGCCGGACAGCGATCCCAGCAACCCGCTGGTCATCGGCACCCAGACCGCCGACCAGGACTTCTTCCGCACGCTGGGCGTCGCCACAATCGCCGGCCGCACCTTCGACCGGACCCGCTCGACCGACCTGCTGCCCGAGAACGTCGCCGAGGCGCAGCAGCGCGCCTCCGCCCTGGTGCTGAACCGCGCCGCGGTGCGCCGGCTGGGCTTCAAGGACGCCGAGACGGCGGTCGGCCAGAGCTTCCGCATCGGCATCGACGGCAGCAACACCGCGCCCGTGACCGTCATCGGCGTGGTCGAGGACGTGCACCAGGGCTCGGTCCGCGCCACGGTCAAGCCGATGATGTATGTGATGGGCACGTCCTACCCCGTCATGCTCCTGCGCCTCGACGGCAAGGACCTGTCCGCCACCGTCAACCGGGTGGACGAGCTGTGGAAGCGGATGGTGCCGGGCACCCCGATCCGCCGCGCTTTCCTGGAGGACAGCTTCAACGCCCTCTACGCGGCGGAGGAGCGCCAGGGCCAGATGTTCGCGGCCTTCGCCGGCCTCGCCATCCTGATCGCCTGCCTGGGCCTGTTCGGCCTGGCCTCCTTCACCGCCGAGAAGCGGACCAAGGAGATCGGCGTGCGCAAGGTGCTGGGCGCCGGCGTCGCCGACATCGTCCGGCTGCTGGTCTGGCAGTTCTCCCGCCCGGTGCTGATCGCGAACCTGATCGCCTGGCCGCTGGCCTGGTGGCTGATGCGCGACTGGCTGGACGGCTTCGCCTACCGCATCGAGCTGAACCCGCTCTTCTTCGCCGCCTCCGGCGCCGTGGCGCTCGCCATCGCCTGGGGCACCGTCGCCAGCCACGCCGCCCGCGTGGCCATGACCAAGCCTTCCGCAGCCCTGCGCTACGAATAATTCCAATCCGAGGAAACCCACCGATGCTCGGGAATTACCTGACCGTCGCCTTCCGGAACCTGGTGAAGCACCGGCTCTATTCGGCGATCAACATCTTCGGACTGGCGATCGGCCTTGCCGCCGCCATCCTGATCCTGCTCTTCGTCCGCAACGAGCTGAGCTACGACGGCTTCCACCCGAACGCCGACCGCGTGTACCAGGCGACGGCGGAGGCGACCATTCCCGGCCGCCCCACCACCAGCCTGTCCCGCGTCATGCCGCCGCTGGCCGGGGCGATCAAGGACTACTTCCCCGAGGAGATCGAGGACGTCCTGCTGATGATCAACCAGGGCTCCGTCGTGAAGCACGGCGAGGCGCTGTTCTCCGAGCAGCTGGTGACCACGACGCCGAACTTCTTCCAGTTCTTCGAGTACAGGTTCCTGCGCGGCGACGCCGCCTCGGCCCTGAACGAGCCCGACTCGGTCGTGCTGACCGAGAGCGCGGCGCGCAAGTACTTCGGCGACAAGGACCCGCTGAACCAGATCCTCACCTTCGACAACAAGGAGCCGGTGCGCGTCACCGGCGTGATCGAGGACCTGCCGGCCAACACCCAGCTGCAGTTCGACATCCTGCTGAACAACAAGTCGAAGGCGACCCGCGCCCGTCCCGAGTTCTTCGAGCAGTGGGGCGCGCTGTGCTGCTTCACCTACGTGAAGCTGAAGGAGGGCGTGGACATCGCGCAGGTGCGCGGCAAGCTGCAGGCCTTCATGAAGGCCAAGGCGCCCGACCAGAACGGCCCGACCGGCAGCTTCAGCCCGTCCGAGGCCTTCAAGATCGGCCTGCGCAACGTCAAGGACGTCCACACCGAGCCGATGCTGGGCGACATGCGCCCGGGCATCAGCATGACCGAGATCTACACCTTCTCGGCCGTGGCCGCCCTGGTGCTGGTCGTCGCCAGCATCAACTTCATGAACCTGGCCACCGCCCGCGCCACCCAGCGCGCCCGCGAGGTCAGCGTGCGCAAGGTGGTGGGCGCCAGCCGCTCCCAGATCGTCGGCCAGTTCCTGGGCGAGTCCGTGCTGCTGACGGTGATCGGCCTGCTGCTGGCGATCGCGGTGGTGGAGCTGGCCCTGCCGGCCTATTCCGACTTCCTGGGCAAGGACCTGGTCTTCAACTACCTGTCCGAGCCCTCGCTGCTGGCGATGCTGCTGGCGCTGACCCTGGTGGTCGGCGTCGCCGGCGGCGCCTACCCGGCCTTCTTCCTGTCCTCCTTCAAGCCGGCGGCGGTGCTGAAGGGCTCGGCGTCGGGCGTCGGCGGCGGCTCCGGCCGGCTGCGCACGGCGCTGGTGGTGGTGCAGTTCTCCATCTCCATCATGCTGATGGCGGCCACCGCCGTGGTCTACGGCCAGCGCGGCTACGCCATGAACAAGGACCTCGGCTTCGACCGCGAGAACGTGGTCGCGGTCGAAGGGGTAGGCCGCCGCGACGCCCGCGACCGCCGCGAGGCCTTCATCGAGCAGCTGCGCAAGGAGCCGCTGGTCGCCGCCGTGGCCTCCACCAGCGTGATGCCCGGCGACGGCGACGAGAACAATGTCGGCGTGCGCGTCCCGGGCGGCGATCCCAACGCCAACCTGACCCTGCGCAACGACAGCGTCGGCTTCGGCTACTTCCAGACCATGGGCATGCGCATCATCGCCGGCCGCGACTTCGACCGCGACCGCGTCGGCGATGCCATCCCGCGCGACCCGCCGGGCGCGCAGCCGGCCGCTCCCGACGCCGCGCCGACGACCCGCAAGGCCTCGGTCGTGCTGAACCAGGGCGCCGTCCGCCGCCTGGGCTACGCCTCGCCCGAGGCCGCCATCGGCCAGACCTTCACCTCGGGCGACCCGTCCGCCAACTCGGGCAGCAACGCCACGCTGGAGCTCACCGTGATCGGCGTGGTGGAGGATTTCCACTACCGTTCGGTCACCGACCCGATCTCAGCCGGCATGTTCCTGGTCGACCCGAACGACCAGACGACGGTCGCGGTGCGGCTGAAGGCCGGCGACGTGCAGGCCGCGCTGACCGCCATCGACCGGGTGTGGCGCCAAGTCTATCCGGACCTGCCGGTGCGCCGCCAGTTCCTGGACGAGCGGCTGCAGGAGCTGTACCTGCGCGAGGCCACCACCTCGCAGCTGTTCGCCGCCTTCTCCGGCCTCGCCATCGTGATCGCCTGCCTCGGCCTGTTCGGCCTGGCCAGCTTCACGGCGGAGCGGCGGACCAAGGAGATCGGCCTGCGCAAGGTGCTGGGCGCCCGCGTGCCCGACATCGTCAGGCTGCTGGTCTGGCAGTTCAGCAAGCCGGTGCTGCTGGCGAACATCATCGCCTGGCCGATCGCCTGGTACGGCGCGTCCCGCTGGCTGGAGGGCTTCACCTACCGCATCGACCTGAACCCGCTGCCCTTCGTCGGGGCCGGCCTGGCGGCGCTGCTCATCGCCTGGCTGACGGTCGGCATGCACGCGACCCGCGTGGCGTCGGCCAAGCCGGTGGCGGCGCTGCGGTACGAGTAAGCATCGGGGCCGGGACCCGCTCCGGGGGCGGAGCGGCGTCCCGGCCTTCCTCAGTGACGCGTGTGCGGGGGCAAGGGGACATGTTCGGGAATTACGTTACGGTGGCGATCCGTTTCCTCGCCCGGCACAAGCTGTACGCCGCCATCAACGTGATCGGGCTGGCGGTCGGCCTCGCCGCCTGCGCGCTGATCGCGCTCTTCGTCCGCCATGAGACGGGCTACGACAAGTTCTATACGGACGCGGAGCGGATCTACCGGGTGAACCGGACGGAGTTCATCCCCGGCCGCACGCCCGCCACCTCCGCGATCACCGCCATGCCCGCCGGCCCGGCGCTGAAGGACGGCATCCCGGAGATCGAGGCGGCCGTGCGGGTGGCGCGCTACGGCACCATCGTCCGCAGCCAGGACACCACCTTCCAGGAGCGGGTCGGGCGCGTCGACGGCGACTTCTTCCGGCTGTTCGACTTCGCCTTCCTGAAGGGCTCGCCCGAGGCCGCCCTCTCGGAGCCGAACAGCGTCGTGCTGACGCAATCGCGGGCGCGCAAATATTTCGGCGACGAGGACCCGGTCGGCCGGTCGCTGGAGATGACGACGGGCCGCGTCTGGCGGGTGACCGGCGTCATCGCCGACCCGCCGGCGAACTCCATGTTCGAGAGCTACGGGCTCTTCACCGCCATGGGGACCAGCTTCAGCGACGGCGCGGACGCCCAGTTCCGCCGCCGCGAACCGCGCTGGGACAGCAGCTGGATCCACACCTTCGTCCTGCTGGCGCCGGGGACCGACCCGGCGACGGTGGAGCGCCGCATGCCCGAGGTGCTGGCCGTCCGCGCTCCCGACTATCTGCCGCCGGAGAAGGCCGAGGGGCGCGTCAGCTTCAGCCTGTCGCTGCAGCCGCTGACGGAGATCCACACCAACCCGCAGGATGGCGAGCGCGGCACGCCCATCGCCGTGATCCTGGGCTTCATCGGGGTCGGCGCGCTGATCCTGCTGATCGCCGGCATCAACTTCGTCAACCTGACGACGGCCCGCGCGACGCTCCGCGCCCGCGAGGTGGCGGTGCGCAAGACGCTGGGCGCCACGCGCGGGCGGCTGATGCGGCAGTTCCTGGCGGAATCGGTGCTGCTCGCCCTGGTATCCGGCGCGGTCGCCCTGGCGCTGGTGGAACTGCTGTCGCCCGGCTTCCGCGACCTTCTCGGCATCCCCCGCCTGGCCGAGGGGATCAGCCTCTGGGAACTGGCCCTGGCTGGCCTTCCCGTCCTGGCCCTGGTCGGGCTCATGTCCGGCGCCTACCCGGCGCTGGTCCTGTCCTCCTTCAAGCCGGCCACGGTGCTGAAGGGCGGGCGCGTCGGCGGCGGGGCGGGGCGGCTGCGCGCGTCGCTGGTGATCGTGCAGTTCGCCATCGCCATCACGCTGGGCGTCTGCACCCTGGTGATGCTGGCCCAGACGCGCTTCGCCAGCACCCAGCGCCTGGGCTTCGACCGCGAGAACCTGGTGGTGATCCGCTCGCTGCTGATCGACGAGGTGCGGTCGGGGCGCGACGGGCTGGTGGAGGAGATCCGGCGCATGCCGGGCGTGGTGTCGGCGGCCCTGACCTCCTGGGTCCCGTCGGACGCCTCGGAGCGGACCTCCGGCTACCGGCTCCCCGGTTCGGCGCCTGACCAGCGCCTGACCCTGCGCACCGAGCCCGTCGATTTCGGCTATCTCGAGACGCTGGGCGCGCGCGTGCTGGCCGGCCGCACCTTCCAGGAGGCGCGGGAGACCGATGCGCTGCCGGACACGACCCAGCCCGGCGCCCGGCTGGAAGCCGCCACCGTCGTCACCGAATCCATGCTGCCCGTCCTCGGCGTCCGCACGCCGCAGGAGGCGGTCGGCCGGACGCTCCTCTATCCGAGCGACGGGCCGAACGGGCAGGGGGTGGAGATGGTGCTGACCGTGGTCGGCGTGGTCGAGGACATCCAGTTCTCCACCGCCCGCAACCCGGTCGTGCCGACCGTCTTCCTGATCGAGCGCAACGCGCTGGGGGTGCTGGTGGTGCGTCTGGCCAGCGGCCGCGGCCCGGAGGAGCTGGCGGCGATCGACCAAGCGTGGCGGTCGCGCTTCCCCAGCGTGCCGCTGCGCCGGGACTTCCTCGACGACCGCATCCGCCAGCTCTACGAGACCGAAGCGCGGCAGGGCGCCGTGCTGGCCGCCTTCGCCGGCCTCGCCATCCTGATCGCCTGCCTCGGCCTGTTCGGGCTGGCGAGCTTCACGGCCGAGCGGCGGACCAAGGAGATCGGCGTCCGCAAGGTGCTGGGCGCCCGCACCCGCGACATCCTGCGCCTCATGCTCTGGCAGTTCAGCAAGCCGGTGCTGGCGGCGTGCCTGATCGCCTGGCCGGTCGCCTGGTGGACCATGGGTGACTGGCTGGAGGGCTTCGCCTACCGCATCACGCTCAACCCGCTGGTGTTCCTGGCGGCCGGCGCCGCGGCGCTGGTCATCGCCTGGACCACGGTCGGCGTCCATGCCGTCCAGGTCGCCCGCGCCAAGCCCGTCAACGCGCTGCGCTACGAGTAGGGGAGGGCCCGCCATGCTGCTCAGGAGCTACGCCACCGTCGCGATGCGCAACCTGGCGCGCCACCGGCTCTACGCGCTGATCAATATCCTGGGATTGGCGGTGGCGCTGACGGCCGCGCTGCTGATCGGGCTGTTCGTCCGGCACGAGCTGTCCTACGACCGCTTCTGGCCGGCGGGGGAGCGGACATACCGCGTCACCGCCGACATCACCGTCGCGGGCCACCCGATGGAGCCCTCGGCCGCGACGCAGATGCCGCTGGCGGGGCTGCTGCGCGAGCAGCTGGCCGAGGTGGAGGCGGCGGCCCGCGCCGGCCGCTACCGCGTCGTCTTCGGCGAGGGCGACGCCACGCTGACCGAGATCGTCACGGCGGCCGATCCCCAGTTCCTCGACCTTTTCCCCCTGGAGTTCCAGTCCGGCGACCGCGCCACGGCGCTCGCACGGCCCGACGGCATCGTGCTGTCGGCGGAGTTCGCCCGGCGGCTCTTCGGCGACGCCGACCCCGTCGGCCGCGGCGTGACGCTGGACGGGGAGCATGCCTACACCGTTACCGGCGTGCTGGCGGAGCAGGAGGCGCCCAGCTTCCTGAAGCCCCGCGCCATCATCGCCATGGACGGCAAGGCCAGCCTGCTGAAGCGCTATGACGACGCCTGGAACATGACGGTGGTCCAGACCTTCGTGCGGCTGCGGCCCGGCACCGACCCTGCGGCGCTGCTGCCACGCCTGCGCCAGGCGGTGGAGCGGATGCGCCCGGCCGACGTCGATACCGGCGGCACCGTCGTCTACGATCTGCAGCCGGTGCCGGACATCCATCTCACCTCCGTCCGCTTCCGCGAGACCGCCGACCGGGGCGACGCGCTGGTGGTGACCGGGCTGACGGTGGTAGCGCTGCTGATCCTGGCCATCGCCGCCATCAACTTCACCAACCTCGCCACCGCCCGCGCGCTGGGCCGCGCCAAGGAGATCGGCGTGCGCAAGGCGCTGGGCGCCCGCCGCGCGCAGATCGTGGCGCAGTTCCTGGGCGAGGCCGTGGTGCTCTCGCTGGTCGCGCTGGCGCTGGCGACGGCCGCGGCCGAGCTGCTGCTGCCCCGCTTCGCCGCCTTCGTCGGCCGGCCTCTGGCGCTGGACTGGACGGCGGACCCGGTGCTGACCTTCGGCTCGGTCGCGGTCGCCGCGGCGGTGGGCCTGGCCGGCGGCCTCTACCCGGCCTTCCGCCTCTCCGCCTTCGATCCCGCCCGGGTGCTGAAGGGCGAGCGCGAGGCGATCGGCGGCGTCGGCGTCCGCACGCTGCTGGTGGTCTTCCAGTTCGCCATCTCCATCTCGCTGATGGTGGCGACGGCCGTCGTCTACGCCCAGCTGGCCTATCTGCGCTCGGTGCCGCTGGGCTATGAGCGCCAGGGGCTGATGGTGCTGGCCGGCCTCGGCCAGGCGCCGGAGAGCGCGGCGCGGGCGCTGCTGGACGAGGTGCGCGGCCTGCCCGGCGTGGTCGCCGCGGCGCGCTCGTCCGACATCCCGACTCAGGTGCCGGAGAACTACATGGACGTCCGGGTGCCCGGCGCACCCGCCGCGACGCCGCTGGGCACCTTCGGCGTGGATGCCGGCTTCGTCGAGACCTACGGGCTGACGCTGCTGGCCGGCCGCGCCCTGGACGCCGCCCGCGCCACCGACCGCGAACCGTCCGAGGCCGAGATCGCGCGCCAGGGCGGGCGGCCCGAGGTGTCGCTGATGCTGAACCGCTCCGCCGCCCGCGCGCTGGGCTTCGCCTCGCCGGAGGCCGCTGTCGACCAGCGCCTGACCGGCAGCGGCACGGTGGACTGGCGCATCGTCGGCGTGCTGGAGGATGCCCGTCTCGGTTCGGCGCGCGAGGAGGTCAAGGCGACCCTGTTCTACGCCCCCGCGGACCCGTTCAACTTCCTGACCGTGCGCCTCGCGCCGGGCCAGGTGGCGGCGAAGGCGGAGCGGGTGCGCGGCGCCTGGGCGCGGCTGGTGCCGGGGCTGCCGGTCCGATCGAGCTTCATCGAGGACCGCTACGAGGGGCTCTATGCGTCGGAGGCGCGGCAGGGGACGCTGTTCGCGACCTTCGCCGGCCTCGCCATCGCCATCGCCTGCCTGGGCCTGTTCGGCCTCGCCGCCTTCGCGGCAGAGGCGCGCACCAAGGAGATCGGGCTGCGCAAGGTGCTGGGCGCCACGGTCGCCGACATCGTGCGGCTGCTGGTCTGGCAGTTCAGCAAGCCGGTGCTGCTGGCGAACCTGCTGGCCTGGCCGCTGGCCTACCTGGTCATGAGCGACTGGCTGGCGGGCTTCGTCTACCGGATCGACCTGTCCCCGGCCTTCTTCCTGGCGGCGAGCATCGCCGCCCTGGCGATCGCCTGGGTCACCGTCGCGGGCCATGCCGCCCGCGTCGCCGTGCAGCGGCCCGTCCTGGCGCTGCGGCACGACTGAAACAGTACTGAAGAGGGGGAGGCGGCCATGCTGCTGGCGAATTATCTGACCGTCGGGGTGCGCCAGATCCTGCGCAACCGGCTGCACGCCGCGATCACGGTGCTGGGCCTGGCCGTCGGCCTGGCGAGCTGCCTGCTGATCCTCATGCATGTCGAGGACGAGTTCTCCTACGACCGCTGGGTGCCGGACGCCGAGCGGGTCTACCGGGTGCACACCACGACCGACATACCGGGACGCTCGCCCTTCCGCACCATCCGCTCGGCCGGCCTGATGAAGGGCGCCTTCGTCGAGGATTACGGCGACGCGGTCGAGACCGCCGCGCGCATCTTCCCGGCGCAGCTGACGGTGACACGCGGCAACGAGCCGTTCGCCGACAATGTGGTCTTCGCCGATCCGGCCTTCCTCGACATCTTCCCGGTGCGCATGGTGACCGGCGAGGACGGGCGGGCGGCGCTGGCCGACCCGACCGCCATCCTGCTGTCGCGCACCGCGGCGCGGAAATATTTCGGCGACGCCGACCCGGTCGGCCGCACCCTGACCGTCTGCTGCGCCGGCTCGAACAAGGTGGACTACCGCATTGCCGGCGTGTTCGAGGATCTGCCGCGCGAGAGCCATTTGCGCGTGGAGATGCTGACCGGCATCGACGAGGAGCTGTTCAAGGCCTTCCCCAACATCTTCAACACCTGGACGTCGGTGAACGTCCACACCTACCTGAAGCTGAAGCCGGGGGCGGACATCGGCCGCATCGCCGCCGACAACGACGCCTTCATCGACCGGCACCTGGGCGCCAACCGCGACGGCACCAAGGCCAGCTCGGTCATCCACCAGAGCTTCATGAAGGTGGGCGATTTGCGCCTGCACAGCCGCGCCCAGGCCGGCGACCTCGGCGACATGAAGCCCTCGGGCGACTTCACCCAGGTGGTCACGCTCGCCATCGTGGCGGCGCTGATCCTCATCATCGGCTGCATCAACTTCACCAACATGTCGCTGGCGCGCTCCACCCGCCGGGCCAAGGAGGTGGCGGTGCGCAAGGTGCTGGGCGCCGGCCGGGCGCAGATCATGGGCCAGTTCCTGGGCGAGGCGGTGCTGCTGGCCGCCATGTCCGTGCTGGTGGCGCTGGTCCTGGCGGAGCTGGCATCGCCCTGGCTGTCGGGCCTGCTGGGCAAGGAGCTGGACCTCGCCTACGCCGATCCCGGCCTGTGGATGCGGCTGCTGGCGCTGGTGCTGCTGGTCGGCGCCATCGGCGGCGCCTATCCGGCCCTCTACCTGGCGGGCTTCAAGCCGGCCCGCATCCTGAAGGGCGAGAAGCTGAAGGAGGGCGGGGGCGGCGGCCTGCGCACGGCGCTGGTGGTGCTGCAGTTCGCCATCTCGGTCGGCCTCATGACGGTGACGGCGGTGGTGTTCAGCCAGACGCTGTTCGTCCGCCAGGCGCAGCTGGGCTTCGACCGGGCCAATGTGCTGGTGGTGCGCGGCGCCGGCGACAGCGCCGTGCCGGTGGCGACCGCCAACGCCTTCATCCAGGAGGTGCGTCGCCTGCCGCAGGTGCGGGAGGTCGCCCGCTCCTCCGACGTGCCGACGGACAATGACGAGAACAGCACCGGCATCCAGGCGGCGGGCCGCGACGCGCCGCCGCAGGGCATGAACTACATCGCGGCGGGCGAGGGCTTCTTCGAGCTCTACCGCATCCCCACCCTGGCCGGGCGCACCTTCCAGCTCGAGCGCGGCGCCGACCCGCTGGTGCGGCCGGAGAAGGAGGGCGATCCCTCGACCGGCAGCATCGTGCTGAACGAGTCCGCCGCCCGTCGCCTGGGCTTCGAGAAGCCGGCCGACGCCGTCGGCCAGACCGTGACCTTCCGCATCTTCCGCACCGGCGCGACGACGGGGACCGTGATCGGCGTGGTGCCGGATGTGCGCTTCCGCTCGCTGAAGTTCGACGTGCAGCCGACCTTCTACTTCCACGGCGAAGCCGCCTTCGACGACCTGTCGGTGCGGTTCGAAGGCGACCCGTCGGCGCTGCTGCGCGAGGTGGAGCGGCTGTGGAAGCAGATGGTGCCGGACCAGCCCTTCACAGCCGCCTTCGTCGATGACCTGATCACGGCGCAGTATGCGGAGGAGGGGCGGCAGGCCGCGGCCTTCGCCGCCTTCTCCGGCCTCGCCATCCTGGTGGCCTGCCTGGGGCTGTTCGGCCTCTCCTCCTTCGCGGCGGAGCGGCGGACCAAGGAGATCGGCGTGCGCAAGGTGTTCGGCGCCACGATCTTCGCCATCGTGCGGCTGCTGGTCTGGCAGTTCTCGCGGCCGGTGCTGCTGGCGAACCTGCTGGCCTGGCCGCTGGCCTACCTGTTCCTGCGCGACTGGCTGGACGGGTTCGACCGCCGCATCGACCTCAGTCCGCTCTACTTCGCCGCCGCCGCCCTGGCCGCGCTGATGGTGGCCTGGGCGACGGTGGCGGGTCACGCGGTGCGCGTGGCCCGGGCCAAGCCGATCCACGCGCTGCGCTACGAGTAGGGTTTAGGTCACTCCGCGGGGACGGGGTTGCGGGCCACGGGGTTGGAGATCGTCTGGTAGATCTCCGCCCCGTCCTTGCGGAAGGCCTCCGACATCTCCTGCATGCCGGCCTCGGCGGCGGCATCCCGGATGTCCTGGCTGATCTTCATCGAGCAGAATTTCGGCCCGCACATCGAGCAGAAATGGGCGAGCTTCGCCCCTTCCGCCGGCAGGGTCTGGTCGTGGAAGCGCTCGGCCGTGTCGGGGTCCAGCGACAGGTTGAACTGGTCCTTCCAGCGGAACTCGAACCGCGCCCGCGACAGGGCGTCGTCCCGCCGCTGCGCCGCCGGGTGCCCCTTGGCGAGGTCGGCGGCGTGGGCGGCGATCTTGTAGGTGATGACGCCGGTCTTCACGTCGTCGCGGTCGGGCAGGCCCAGATGCTCCTTCGGCGTGACGTAGCAGAGCATCGCCGTGCCGAACCAGCCGATCATGGCCGCCCCGATGCCCGAGGTGATGTGGTCGTAGCCCGGCGCGATGTCGGTGGTCAGCGGCCCGAGCGTGTAGAAGGGCGCCTCGCCGCAGGTGGCCAGCTGCTTGTCCATATTGGCCTTGATCTTATGCATGGGCACATGGCCCGGCCCCTCGATCATGACCTGGACGTCGTGCTTCCAGGCGACCTTGGTCAGCTCGCCCAGCGTCTCCAGCTCGGCGAACTGGGCGGCGTCGTTGGCATCGGCGATGGAGCCGGGGCGCAGCCCGTCGCCCAGCGAGAAGGCCACGTCGTAGGCCTTCATGATCTCGCAGATCTCCTCGAACCGCGTGTAGAGGAAGTTCTCCTTGTGGTGCGCCAGGCACCACTTCGCCATGATCGAGCCGCCCCGGGACACGATGCCGGTGACGCGGCTGGCGGTCAGCGGGATGTAGGGCAGGCGCACGCCGGCATGGATGGTGAAATAGTCCACGCCCTGCTCGGCCTGCTCGATGAGGGTGTCGCGGAAGATCTCCCAGGTCAGGTCCTCGGCGATGCCGCCCACCTTCTCCAGGGCCTGGTAGATCGGCACGGTGCCGATGGGCACCGGCGAGTTGCGGATGATCCAGTCGCGCGTGGTGTGGATGTGCCGGCCGGTGGACAAATCCATCACCGTGTCGGCGCCCCAGCGGATGGCCCACACCAGCTTGTCCACCTCTTCGGCGATGCCCGACGTGACGGCCGAGTTGCCGATGTTGGCGTTGACCTTGACCAGGAAGTTGCGGCCGATCGCCATCGGCTCGGTTTCGGGATGGTTGATGTTGGCCGGGATGATCGCGCGGCCGCGCGCGACCTCGTCGCGGACGAACTCGGGGGTGACGAAATCGGGGATCGCGGCGCCGAAGCTTTCGCCGTCGCGCGGTGCGGCGAGCGC
>DASPNP010000073.1:0-14680 GCA_035626475.1 Azospirillaceae bacterium | reverse complement strand
CCTCGGGCGACTTGTCCTCGCCGGGGCCGGAGCCGCGGCCGAAGAACAGCCATTGCCACAGGCTCGGCTTCTCCGGCGGCACCGCCGCCAGCTGGATGACGCCGTAGGGGCAGTTGCGCTCGCAGTTCCCGCAGCCGATGCAGGTGTCCATGATGTAGACCTCGCCCTGCTCGTCGCGCTGGATCGCGTCGGGCGGGCAGTCCTTCATGCAGTGCGGATGCTCGCAGTGCCGGCAGGAGGTCGGCACGTGGACGTTGGCGAAGGTCGGGCCGGCCTCGCGGTTCAGGCGCGACACGCCATGGTGGGTCTCGGCGCAGGCCTTCTCGCAATTGTCGCAGCGGACGCACAGGCTCTCGTCGATGAGCAGCACGTCGGTGGCCTCGCCGAGGCCCTGCTTCATCAGGAACTCGGTCATGCCGCCGACTTCCGTGTGCTCCTCCTGCTTGATGTTGGAGAGGGTGCGGGCGCGCAGCGTCCCCTCCACCTGGCGGCGCACGTCGGGGATGCGCTCCAGCAGGTCGCGCATGGCGGCGCTGTCGAGCTTGATCGCCTCGGTCGCCACCGCGGCCTTCACGCTGGCCGAGCGCTTGGACTTGTTCAGCAGCGCCATCTCGCCGACATAGTTGCCGGCCGGGACGTAGGACAGCACGATCTCGCGCCCGGCATCCTTGCGCGACACCACCACCGATCCCGAGCGGATCAGGTACATGCAGTCGTCGTCGTTGCCCTGCTCGATCAGCGGGTCGCCCTTCTTGAAGGCGACGATCTCCGCCTTGCCGATGACGTCCGAGAGGATGTCGCGGTTCACCTTCGGCGCCAGGTAGGTCTGGATTTGGCGGACGATAGCCACCTCGTCGATGGCGCGGCGCACCTCGGGCACGGAGTTGTTGAGGCGCAGCATGGTGTTGCGCGCCACCTCCAGCAGCAGCGACGGCTCCTTCGCCAGCACGGTCGCGGTGCGGCGGCGGCCGGCGATCAGGCCCATCTCGCCGAAGAAGTCGCCGGACTTCAGCGTCACGACCTCCTTCGGGTTCAGCGGGTTGACCTGGATGTCCACGGCGCCGTCGGCGATGGCCCAGAAGGTGTTGGTGTAGTCGTTGCGCTGGAAGACGGTCTCGCCCGGCTTCTTCACATGGATTTCGGTCGCCAGCAGCATCTCGCGGACCTGCAGCGTGGTCAGCTTGGCGAAGACCGGCAGGCGCTGGCGGATCAGCTCCACCAACTCGGAGACGGAGAGGTCGACCCGGGCCTTGTTCAGCTTCTCCTGCAGCAGCGGCTCGTCCGCCGGCGGGATGCGGTTGCCGTTGATGAACTCGACCACCTCGTAGCCCTGGTTCATGCACTGCTTGATCAGCGGATAGCCCGCCAGGGCGCCGATGATGTAGAGGCCGGGCACGTTGGACTCGTAGGTCTCGCTCACCTGCGGGAAGGCGCTGGGGGCGGGCGAGGGGAACTGCACGCCGCAGCTCTCCACGAACTTGCGGGGCGGCAGGGCACCGATGCGGGCGATGATGCGGTCGCAGGGAACCTCGACCTCGCCGTCCGGCGTGTTCAGCGTCAGCACGCCGGGCGCCACGCTCTTGGCGGAGGAGGACATGAAGCCGGACATGTTGCCGGACTTGATCGCCTCCTTGACCATGGCGGCGTTGGCCGGCTTGGCGTAGGCGAACTCGGCGCCGTTGTTGACGATGGTCACGTCGTTGTTGGGCATCAGGGCGAGCGCGTTCTCGATGCCCGCGTCGCCGCCGCCGATGACGACGATGCGCTCGTTCTTGTACTCGTCGGGATCGTCCAGCTGGTACTGCACCCGCTCCCAATCGTCGCCGGGCACGCTCAGCTTGCGCAGATTGCCCTGGCAGCCGATGGCCATGACCACATACTCGGCCGTGATGGTCTCCGAGCCGTTGATGGTGAGGGTGAAGTTGCCCTTCTCGCCCGTGATGGAGGTGACCTCGGCCTTGAAGCGGACATTCGCCCCGGCCTTCTTCAGCCCCTCGGTGGCGAAGGACAGCACGTCCTCGCGCGCGCCCTCCTCGAACCCGACGTCGCTGCGCAGCGGCAGCTGCATCGGGTGCGCCATGACGTGCTTGCGCTTCTGGTACTTGTAGATCGTGTCGGAGAGATGGTCCGTGCGCTCAAGCAGGATGTGCGGGACGCCGAGATGCCCCGCCCGCGCGGCCGCGCTCAACCCGCCGGGCCCCGACCCGACGATTGCGACCTTGTAGTGCTCAGCCACTGCCCCCTCCGTGGATGACCCCCGAAACCGGCCGGAATGATACTTTCGTTAGGTATGGTTTTGCCAGCGAAGTTGCAGGCCTATCTCGTTTTTCGGACCACTTCCGGAGGGTCTTGGCGCAGATGGGCTAAAACGGAGGCTTAATTCCGGCAAGAAATAAGGCTAAGCTGCCGCGCATAAGCACAAGACGGAACCGGGGATGCACAGTTTCGACAGCGCCGCCGTCCTGCTCGGAGCCTTCGTCGGCCGGCTGGAGGAGACTTTCACCCGGGTGTACGGGCAGCTCCATCCTGAGCATCTGAACACGCTGCGCACCTCGGCCGCCCTGGCGATCGAGACGATCGCCAATACGGACGCGCTCTACCACGATGTCGAGCACACCATGATGGTCACCATGGTGGGGCAGCAGATCGCGCTCGGCCGCATGCTGCGCGAGGGCGACGTCAGCGCCACCGACTGGGTGCAGTACATGGTGGCGCTGCTGTTCCACGACGTCGGCTATGTCCGCGGCGTCTGCCCCGGCGACGAGGGGGACTCTTGCGTCATCAACGACGAGGGCGAGCGGGTGACGATCCCGCCCGGCGCCACCGACGCCTTCCTGACGCCCTACCATGTCGAGCGCGGCAAGATGTTCGTGCGCTGGCGCTTCCGCGACAATCCGCTGGTGAATGTCGAGTTCGTGCGCGAGTGCATCGAGCACACCCGCTTCCCGGTGCCCAGCCGCGGCGACTCCGCCACCAACGACTGGCCGGGGCTGGTACGCGCCGCCGACCTGATCGGGCAGATGGCCGACCCCTACTATCTGCGCAAGCTGCCGGCGCTGTACCATGAGTTCGAGGAGACGGGGACCAACGCGCGCATGGGCAACAAGAGCCCGGCCGACCTGCGCCGCACCTACCCGGCCTTCTTCTGGACCAGCGTCCACACCCATGTCCGCTGCGGGCTCTCCTACCTGGAGGCCACGCGCGAGGGGCGGGACTGGATCTCCAGCCTGCTGAGCCACGTCTTCGTGCAAGAGCATACGGGAGCCGCGTGACGCGATGTTCCGCCCCTCAGACATCGTGATCGACGCCTTCGTTTCGCATCTGCGCGACGGCTTCGTCTCGGCCTTCCCGGCGGCGCCGGGCGAGCATCTGGACGCCATCGTGCGGGCCACCCGCGTCGGGGCCAACCGCATCGCCCTGTCCGACGCGCTCTACCACGACCTCGACCACGCCATCCTGGTGACCCGGGTCGGGCAGGACATCCTGCGCGGCAAGATGATCCGCGACGGCCGCGTCTCCTCGCTGGACTGGGTGCATTTCACGGCGGCGCTGGTGCTGTTCTCCATCGGCTTCTGCCGCGACCTGGTGCCGGGCGACGATGGGGAGTCCTGCGTCATCTCCAGCTCGGGCATGCGGCTGCGGCTGCCGGAGGGCTCGACCGTCGGGCGGCTCTGGCCCTGGTTCGCCGAGCGCGGGATGATGTTCGTGCACCATTTCTTCGCGGGCGACCCGGTGCTGGATGCCGGCCGCCTGTCGGAGATGATCGACTATGCCCGCTTCCCGCCGCCGCTCGACACGCACCCGGAAACGAAAAGCTATCCGGGCCTGCTGCGCGCCGCCCACCTGATCGGCGCCATCGCCGACCCCTACTTCATGCAGAAGATGAAGCCGCTGACCCTGGAGCTCGCCGAATCCGGCATGCTGCAGCAGCTGGGCTTCAGGAACGTGGTGGAGTTCCGGGCGGGCTATCCGGACCTCTATTGGGGCACGCTGAACCCCATCATCAAGGACGGCACCGACCTGCTGGAATACACGCCGCCCGGCCGGGTCTGGCTCGCCTCGATGCGCGCCCACCTGATGCGCGAAGAGCATCTGAACCAGCTGTAAGCGCGGTTGACCGGGCGGGGCGGGGAAGGCCACCATGCCGTCCCCGACGCCCCAACGCCGAGCACCGCCATGGCCCACCCCCGCTTCCATCTGGCCTTCCCCGTCGACGACCTGGAGGCCGCGCGCCGCTTCTATGGCGGGCTGCTGGGCTGCCCCGAGGGGCGCAGCTCGCCGGAATGGGTCGATTTCGACCTGCACGGCCACCAGATCGTGGCGCACCTCGCGCCGGGCGAGAGCCGGAAGGGCGCCACCAATCCGGTGGACGGGCATGACGTGCCGGTGCGCCATTTCGGCCTGATCCTGGAGTGGGACGCCTGGCACGCGCTGGCCGACAAGCTGCGCGCCGCCGGCCAGAGCTTCATCATCGAACCGGGCATCCGCTTCCAGGGCAAGGTCGGCGAGCAGGCCACCATGTTCCTGCTGGACCCCAGCGGCAACGCGCTGGAGTTCAAGGCCTTCAAGGACGAGAGCTACATCTTCGCGAAGTGAGGGGCGGGGCTCAGCCCTCGGCCAGGGCCTCCAGGGCGCGCCGGTCCAGGATCGAGACGCAGCGGTAGCCGGGCGTCACCCATCCCGCGCGCGTCCAGGCGGAGAGATGCCGGCCCACCGCCTCGCGGGTGGCGCCGGCCAGGCGTCCCAGCTGCTCCTGCGTCAGCGGCACCCGGTCGCCCCTGGCGGCCGCCAGCAGGCGCCGCGCCAGGCGCCGTTCCAGCGGCAGGAAGGCCTGTTCCTCCATCAGCCCCGCCGCCAGCCGCAGCCGCGCCGAAAGCAGCCGGGCCAGGGCCATGGGCACGGACGGCTCGCGCCGGCAGAAATCCAGCACGTCGCGCTGGCGCAGCAGCAGCAGCTCGGCGCTTTCCGCGATCTCCGCGTCGACCAGCCGGGGGCCGCCGTCCAGCAGCCCGATCTCGCCGAACCAGTCGCCCGGCCCGGCGTCGTTGACCAGCATGCCGCGCCCCTCCAGCGAGGCGGCGCCGAAGCGAACCTTTCCCGCCAGCACGCCCCACAGGCCATCGGGCGCATCACCCCGGCGGTAGAGCGTGGCCCCGGCCGGCAGCGACCGCGTGACCAGCAGCCGGTCCAGCGCGCTCCGCGCCTCCGACCCCAGCTCGGCGAAGAGCGGGCTGCCGCCGATCAGCCTCTCCCGCGCCGCCCGCTCCGCCATTCCCGCCTACCCATTCAGAAGTTCGGGGAATTGTGATCCGGATCGCAGTCCTGGGGCAAGGCCGGGCTTAGCATCGCCCCATGAACGATGCGGCCGGCGATGCGGCGGCCGCCTAAGCGGGAGGAGACGGTGATGGCGCAGGCGGCTTCGGTGGAACGGCCCAACATGTCGGCGGAGGAGTGGCGGATCCGGGTGGATCTGGCCGCCTGCTACCGGCTGGTCGCCCAGTACGGCTGGGACGACATGATCTTCACCCACATCTCCGCCCGCATCCCCGGGCCGGAGCATCATTTCCTGATCAACCCCTACGGCATGCTGTTCGAGGAGATCACGGCTTCCTCGCTGGTGAAGGTCGACCTGCAGGGCAACAAGCTGGACGACAGCCCCTTCCCGGTGAACCCGGCCGGCTTCACCATCCACAGCGCCATCCACCAGGTGCGCGAGGACGCCCACTGCGTCATCCACCTGCACACGCTGGACGGCACGGCGGTCTCCTCGCAGAAGGAGGGGCTGCTGCCGCTGAACCAGACGGCGCTGCTGATCCGCCAGGACCTCGCCTTCCACGATTATGAGGGCGTCGCGCTGGATCTGGACGAGCGCGAGCGGCTGCAGCGCGACCTCGGCCCCACCAAGAGCCTGATGCTGCTGCGCAACCACGGCACCATGGCGCTGGGCCCGACCGTGGCCGACGCCTTCATGCGCATCTATTTCCTGGAGCGGGCCTGCTCCATGCAGGTGCGGACCCTGTCGGGCGGTACGCCGATCTACGACGTCACCCACGACGCGGCGCAGAAGACGGCGCAGCAGGGCGGCAACCAGGACATGATGCAGATGGTCACCCGCAAGCTCGCTTGGCCGGCCCTGCTGCGCGGGCTCGACCGGCGCGACCCCAGCTACAGGAACTGACGCGCACTTGACGGAAGCGGCGGGATGCGGACCGATGGGCGTCCGCATCCCGCGCGGCCAGCGCGCCTGGGATTGCATCTGCAACCATATCTGGTTGCAGCTTCACGCGATCGACCTATACTGCGAGGAAAGGTCAAGCCGGGGGCGAGATGGGGCAGCTCGACAAGCTGGTTTCCCGCTTCAAGGCGAAGCCCGCCGACTTCACCTGGGACGAGCTGGTGAGGTTGCTGGAAAGTCTTGGATACCGGGAAGCAGGCGCAGGCAGGACCGGTGGCTCTCGCCGACGGTTCGTTCACCCAACCGCGGCGGCCATCGCGTTGCACCGGCCGCACCCCGGCAACATTGTGAAGCTGTACGTCATTAAGGACCTGCTGCGGGTGCTGACCGAGGAAGGCCTGATATGAGCACGATGCTGGAGTACAAGGGGTATCTCGGCTCGGTCGAATACAGCGACGAGGACGAAGTCCTGCACGGCCGCCTGGAGTTCATCCGCGACCTGGTGACGTACGAGGGCGTGGATGCCAGGAGCCTCAAGGCGGCATTCCACGAGGCCGTGGATGATTATCTCGAACTCTGCGAGGCGGAGGGGCGCAAGCCCGACCTGCCGCTGAAGGGCAGCTTCAATGTCCGGCCTGGGCGCGACCTGCACCGCCGCGCCATGCTTTATGCCCGGCGCCGGGGAATCAACCTGAACACCGTCGTCACTGACGCTCTGCGCCGCTATCTCGACAGCGACGGCGGTTCGGCCTAACCATGGCTACATCTGCCCAGGGCATCGTTTCGCCGGCGGCTTGGCCTGTTCAGGGCGCGGCCGAACTCCAAGAACCGGAATTGCCATGATCGAGCTCTACACCGCGCCCACGCCGAACGGGCACAAGGTCTCCGTGACGCTGGAGGAGATGGGGCTGCCCTATGAGCTGCATCCCGTCGATCTCTCCAAGGCGGTGCAGAAGGAGCCCTGGTTCACCGCCATGAACCCGAACGGCCGCATTCCGGTGATCCGCGACCGCGAGGCCGGGGATTTCGTCGTGTTCGAGTCCGGCGCCATCATGATCTACCTGGCCGAGAAGACCGGGAAGCTCATGCCCACGGACCCGCAGGGGCGGAGCCGGGTGGTCCAGTGGCTGATGTTCCAGATGGGCGGCGTCGGGCCGATGATGGGGCAGGCCAATGTCTTCTACCGCTACTTCCCGGAGAAGATTCCGGCGGCCATTGAGCGCTACCAGAAGGAGTCCAAGCGGCTGCTGACGGTGCTGGACGGCCATCTGAAGGACAATGAGTATCTCGCCGGCGACTACTCCATCGCCGACATCGCCAACTGGTGCTGGGCCCGCACCCATGCCTGGTCGGGCGTGGAGATCGACGATTTGCCGCACCTGAAGGGCTGGCTCGACCGCATCGCCGCCCGCCCGGCGGCGGCCAAGGGCATCACGATCCCGCCCCGCGCCGAGAGCGCCGAGCAGATCGTCAAGGCGGGGCAGAGCATGGTGGTGCGGTAACGCACCTTCCGGTGATCACGTTGTCGGCAATCTCGCCTATTAGTGATTGACTCCTGCCAAGCATGGGCGACCATACCCTCTCCGTTTGTTCAACTCGGGAGGATGGCATGGTCACGCGTACGGTGTATTTCGCGACGAACCGTCAGCCGATCACCAGGAGGGGAGGGGCGGCGATCATCGGTTTCGGATCCGACCCAGGTCCGGTGGATGGAGCGGCCGTTCGGTTCGGATCCGTCGACATCGAAGTCGATCTCAACGACCCGGATGAGGGATCGCAGACATCCTATCTCCCGGAGACGCTGGCCGTCGCCGAGGAGCAATTGGTCGGAACGGCCAATTTCACGCCGAAGAAGGGCAGCAAGACTGTCTTCGACGCGTTGCGCCAATCGATGAAGCGGGACGGCAAGCCGACCATCGTCATCATACACGGCTACAGCAACTCCTTTGAGGACGCGATGCGTCGCGCCGCCTGGATTGGCGAGTACTACAAGGCCGGCACCGGCGGCATCGACGCCAATGTCTTCGCGTTCTCCTGGCCGTCCCGCGGGTCCGATCTTGGTGTGCCGCTCCCGTTCGTGGACTACATCCATGACCGGGCGACGGCCGCCCAGTCAGGTGTCGCGGTGGCCCGCACCCTGCGCATCCTCCACCGCTTCATCGATGGGCTGCCGGTTCAGGAATACTGCCACCAGCCCATCCACCTGGTCTGCCACAGCATGGGAAACTTTGTGCTTCGCCACGCCATGGCGGCGATGATCAGGGACCCCGAGCCTGTCGACGACATGGAGGTTCCGAATAACGACAAGGATGTCGATCTCTCGGATATCCGTCCCATGCTCTATTCCGAGCACGCCGATCCCAACCCCAGTGCCGTCCGGCGGACGTTCGACCAGATCATCCTGGCGGCGGCGGACGTGGACGACGACGCCTTCGACAAGGAACAGAAGTTCAAGTACCTGCCCCGCCTCGGCCGGCAGGTCACCGTCTACCATTCGCATAGGGACTGGATACTCAACACCCTCAGCCGCATCACCAAGTTCAACGGCCCGCGACTGGGTGTCGATGGCCCGGACAACATGTCCACGATCAGTGACAAGGTGGCGGCTGTGGATGTCAGCGAGCTTCTCGACCATGGCGAGGATTCGGATCGGCAGAACCACCAGTACTACCGGAAGTGCGACAGGGTTCGTGACGACATCATCCAAGTGCTCGCCGGCAAGCGGCCGAACGAGGTTGCCGGCCGCAGTTCGGCCGGCGGGCAGCGCTGGCGCTTGGGTTGAGCGGGCGGGGGCTTGCCAGGAGGGGCGGTCGGCGTCACGCTGACCGCCCCTCACCACCCGGAGATGCCTTCGTGAAGCTCTACGACGATCCCATCGCCCCGACACCGCGGCGCGTGCGCATGTTCCTGGCGGAGAAGGGGGTCGAGATCCCCCGCGTCACCGTCGTCATGGGCAAGGGCGAGCACAAGAGCGAGGACTACCGCAGGATCTCGCCCAACAGCCGCATTCCGGCGCTGGAGCTGGATGACGGCACGGTCATCCTGGAGAGCGTCGCCATCTGCCGCTACATCGAGGCGCTGCATCCCGAGCCGCCGCTGATGGGGGTGGGCGCGCTGGACCAGGCGCTGGTGGAGATGTGGCAGCGCCGCATGGAGTGGGAGCTGCTGCTGCCCATGGGCATGTGCTTCCGCCACAGCCACCCGAAGATGGCGCCGTTCGAGAACCAGGTCCCGGAATATGCCGCGACGCTGAAGCCGGTGGCGGAGAAGCGGCTGGCGCAGCTGGACGGCGAGCTGTCCGACCGTCCCTTCATCGCCGGCGGGCGCTTCACCATCGCCGACATCACCGCCTACACCACCATCGACTTCTTCTCGCGGCTGGTGGGGCTGCCGATCGACGGGCTGCCGAACGTGAAGCGCTGGCACGTGGACGTGGCGTCCCGCCCCAGCGCCAAGGCGTGAGGCGGGTGCCCGCGGTCAGGTGACCGGGGTCAGCTGAACACGCCCTCGATCACCTGGGCGATGACCAGGCTGGCGACGCCGATCAGCACCAGCTCGGTGCCGATGCGGACCCATTCGTGCCCGTCGACGCGGGGCAGGGTGGCGAGCACCGGCGCCGGCACCGGTTCGCGCGCCAAGCCAGGGGGCAGGGCCTTGCCGCGGGCGAGGTTCTTCCGGATGCCGGGCGGCAGCGGCTTGGCGCCGACCGACAGGACGCGCGGCGCCTCCTGGCCCAGCAGGCCGGAGACCAGCGCCGCCGTGGCGCCGGCCTGCAGCAGCTCCTGCGGGTTGCCGCCGCCCCGGGCGTTCCCGCCGCCCTTGTTGCCGCCGGCCTTCTCGGGACCGCCCTTGCCGGCGCCTCCCTTGTCCGCGTTGCCTTTGCCGCCCTGGCCCTGGCCGCCCTGTTCGCCCTTGCCCTCGGGCTTGGCGTGCGCGGGCAGCGTGACGGCGGTGGCAAGCAGCGCCGACAGGGTCAGCGTGGCGATCTTCCTGGCGAGCATCCGGGTCCTCCTTCGGCGGGGCCCCATCGCCCGCCCTCCCGGTGAGGCTAGCGCATCGGCCCGGCGGCGGTAAGCCCGTGTAAACCGGCCGGGCTGCAGGATGGGGCATCCACACGACCGGATCAGGCCATGTCCCACCCGCTCTCCCTCTTGCGCGCCGGCGCCCTGCTCCTGACGGAGATCGCCTTCTGGGCGACAATGGCGCTGGCCGTCCTGCTGGCCCTGGCCCTCGCCGGAACCCTGTCGCCCGAGATGGGGCCGCGCGCCCTGGCCGGAGTGGCCCTGCCGCTGGCGCTGGCAGGGCTGGGCGCGCAGCGGCTGGCCGGCCAGTCCGCCTCGCCGGCGCTGCGCCGGGCGCTGCCGGCCTTTCGGTCGGCGCAGTGGCGGCTGACGCTCGCCTTCTGGGCCAGTGCGGCCGCCGTGGTGTTCACCGTGGCGGGACGCTGACCGGGTCCGTTCGCCGGTTCCGGCCAGGAGGGATTTCTCTCCGCGCCCGATGATCAACGGTTCCGATGTGTAAAATGTCTACACCGGCTGAGCCGCCTGTCCTGGCCCCTCCGCCCCGGATGTACCCCCTATTCCATGGGGGCTGAGGAGCGGGTCTGCCATGTTCTATTCGCAGGTGCGGTGTGGATTATGGAAAGATAGCCTCGTCAAAATAGCGGCATGCACACCGTGACGAGTGTGGAATCGTGATGGAGACCCGGGTGCTCGACGACATCGCCTTGGCGGACGGCCTCCGCGACCGGACCCTGGAGGGTCGGCTGACCCATCTGCAGCGGCTGGAGGCCGAGAGCATCCACATCATGCGGGAGGTGGTCGCCGAGGCCGAGAACCCGGTGATGCTCTATTCCATCGGCAAGGACAGCTCGGTCATGCTGCACCTCGCCCTGAAGGCCTTCTATCCCGCGCCGCCGCCCTTTCCGCTGCTGCACATCGCGTCCGGCTGGGACTTCCGGGCGATGATCGAGCACCGCGACCGCATGGTCGAGCGCCATGGGCTGCGCCTGCTGGTCGAGCATAATGACGAGGCCGCCGCGCGGGGCGTGAACCCGTTCGACACGCCGACGCCCGAATATACGCGCCAGATGCTGGTGGAGGCGTTGAAGGCCGGGCTCACCCGGCACGGCTTCGACGCGGCCTTCGGCGGCGGCCGGCGCGACGAGGAGAAGAGCCGCGCCAAGGAGCGCGTCTTCAGCTTCCGCAACGCCCAGCACCGCTGGGACCCCAAGCGCCAGCGCCCGGAGCTGTGGAACCTCTACAATAGCCGCATCGCGAAGGGGGAGAGCATCCGCGTCTTCCCGCTGTCCAACTGGACCGAACTGGACATCTGGCAATACATCCAGCAGGAGCGCATCCCGCTGGTACCCCTCTACTTCGCCGCCGAGCGGCCGGTGGTGGAGCGCGACGGCACCATCCTCATGGTGGACGACGACCGCATGCGGCTGCTGCCCGGCGAGACGCCCGAGCTGCGCCGGGTGCGCTTCCGCACGCTGGGCTGCTATCCGCTGTCCGGCGCGGTGGAAAGCGCGGCCGACACGGTGCCTTCCATCATCCAGGAAATGCTGCAGTCGACGGCGTCGGAGCGGCAGGGGCGCGTCATCGACCGCGACGCGACCGCCTCGATGGAGAAGAAGAAGCTCGAGGGGTATTTCTGATGGCGCACGTCTCCGAGCTCATCTCCCAGGACATCGGCGCCTTCCTGGACAGCCACCGCACCAAGGATCTGCTGCGCTTCATCACCTGCGGGTCGGTGGATGACGGCAAGAGCACGCTGATCGGCCGGCTGCTCTACGAGAGCAAGATGCTGTTCCAGGACCAGCTGGAGGCGCTGGAGGCCGACAGCAAGCGCGTCGGCACCCAGGGCGGGGACCTGGACTTCGCGCTGCTGGTGGACGGGCTGACGGCCGAGCGCGAGCAGGGCATCACCATCGACGTCGCCTACCGCTTCTTCAGCACCGACCGGCGCAAGTTCATCGTCGCCGACACGCCGGGCCACGAGCAGTACACCCGCAACATGGTCACCGGCGCCTCGACCGCCGATCTGGCGGTGATCCTGGTGGATGCGCGCAAGGGGCTGCTGACCCAGACAAGGCGGCACAGCTTCCTGGTCTCGCTGATCGGCATCCGGCACGTGGTGCTGGCGGTCAACAAGATGGACCTGGTCGGCCATGACGAGGCGGTGTTCCGCCGCATCGAGGCCGACTACCGCGCCTTCGCCGAACCGCTGGGCTTCCACGACATCACCGCCATCCCGCTTTCGGCCCTGCGCGGCGACAACGTCACCGAGCCGAGCCTCTCCATGGCTTGGCACCGCGGCCCCACCCTGATGGGCCATCTGGAGACCGTGGCGCTGTCCGGCCAGGCGGGGGAGGGGCCGTTCCGCCTGCCGGTACAGTGGGTGAACCGGCCCGACCTGGATTTCCGCGGCTTCGCCGGCACCGTCGCCGCCGGCGCGGTGCGCGTGGGCGACGCCGTGCGCGTGGCGCCCTCGGGCAAGGAGAGCCGCGTCGCCCGCATCGTCACCCATGACGGCGACCTCCCCTCCGCCCGGGCCGGCCAAGCGGTGACGCTGACGCTGACCGACGAGATCGATGTCGGCCGCGGCGACGTGCTGTGCGGCCCGGTCGCGGCACCCATGGTGGCGGACGAGCTGGAGGCGACGCTGGTCTGGATGGCGGAGGAGCCGCTGGCCGCGAACCGCCCCTACCTGCTGAAGATCGGCACCCGCACCGTGACGGCGACGGTCACCGGCTTCCGCCACCGGGTCGATGTCAACACGCTGGAACGCCAGCCTGCCACCATGCTGGCGCTGAACGAGATCGGCGACGCCACCCTGTCGCTGAGCCAGGAGATCGCCGCCGACCCCTACGCCGCGAACCGCGAGACCGGCGGCTTCATCCTCATCGACCGGATCAGCAACGAGACGGTCGGGGCGGGGCTGGTGCGCTCGGGCCGGCGCTCGGCCGACGTGCGCTGGCAGTCGCTCGACGTGGGCCGGGCCGCGCGCGCGGCGCTGAAGGGGCAGAAGCCGGCCATCCTCTGGTTCACGGGATTGTCCGGCGCCGGCAAGTCCACCATCGCCAACCTGGTGGAGAAGCGGCTGCACGCGCTGGGACGGCACACCATGCTGCTGGACGGCGACAATGTCCGCCACGGCCTCTGCCGCGATTTGGGTTTCAGCGCCGCCGACCGCGCCGAGAACATCCGCCGCGTGGCCGAGACGGCGCGGCTGATGGCCGATGCCGGGCTGATCGTGCTCGCCTCCTGCATCTCGCCCTTCCGCGCTGACCGGGCGATGGCGCGCGAGGTGGCCGGCGCGAACGCCTTCCTGGAGGTCTTCGTCGACACGGATCTTGAGACGGCGGAGGCGCGCGACGTGAAGGGCCTCTACGCCAAGGCGCGCCGCGGCGAGCTGCGCGACTTCACCGGCGTCGACAGCCCCTATGAGCGGCCGGAGAGGCCCGAGCTGCGCATCGAGACCCGCTTCCTGACGCCCGAGGCGGCGGCGGAAGCCATCGTCGCCCGCCTGGACCGCGACGGGCTGCTGACCGGGGGCGTGCTGACGGACGGGGCGGCGATCTGAGGGACGTTCCGCCCGGTCCGAACCGGGCGGGGCTCGTGCGTGGTGCGTCCTTCGACAGGCTCAGGATGAGGAAGGGGGAATGCCAGGCACGGCTGGTCTCGGCCCGCGAAGGCTCGGCTGGGAGCAGCAACAAACAGCCTCATCCTGAGCCTGTCGAAGGACGCAGACCCTCAACACTTCTTTCGTCTCCCAGCGTCCCCGGCCCTCAGCCGGGCGGCGGCCAGTGGCCGCCCTGGGCGCGGTATTCGGCGACGAGCGCCTGGTAGGCGGACTCGTCGACGCCGCCGTCCGGCTGGAAGCAGGCCTCGGCGCGGCGGCAGAAATCCAGGGTCGAGGTGGCGCTGTGCCGGGTCTCGCCGATAGCGGCGGTGGTCTCCGCCAGCGTGTCGGTCAGCCGGTAGATCTGCAGCCGCAGCGCGTCGGGAACGCAGCGCGGAGCGCGGGTGAAGAGCGGGCGGCTGGAAAGGGTCGGGGCGAGAGGCGTGTGGGCAGGCGAGGCTTGGTAACCCATGGCGATGCTCCTCCGTCTCGAAAGGACCCCCGGCCGCAGGACGCGGCCGGGGGATGATGCGCGGTCAGGCGGCACGGACGGTGCGCAGGAAGCCCTGCACCTCGCCGCGCAGCGTCTCGGCCTCGCGGGCCAGCGAACCGGCGGCGCCCATGACCTGGGTCGCGGCGGCGCCGGTCTCGCCGGCGGCCTGGGTGACGCCGCCGATGTTGCTGGAGACCTCGGCCGTGCCCTGGGCGGCCTGGACGACGTTACCCGCGATGTCGCTCGTGGCGGCCTGCTGCTGCTCGACCGCGGCGGCGACGGTGGCGGCGATCTCGTTCATCTTGGTGATGGTGCCCGAGATGCCTTCGATCGAGCGGACCGCCATGCCGGTGGCCTGCTGGATCTCCTGCGCCTTGGCCGCGATC
>DASPNP010000072.1:0-33189 GCA_035626475.1 Azospirillaceae bacterium | reverse complement strand
GAGCCAGGTCGAGCGGGGGGAGACGAGTCCCACCCTGCACACCGCGGCCCGGATCGCGCAGGGCCTCGAGCTGAAGCTCAGCCAGCTCCTGCGCCTGGACGAGGGCGGCAGCGTGATGGTCGTCCGCGCCGCGCACCGCCGCCGCGACGTCCGGGACGGCCACGAGGTGGAGGTGCTCACCCCGCCGCTGCCCGGCCAGCGCTCCGAGCTCTCGCGCCACGTCCTGGCACCCGGCGCGGCGACCGGCGGCGCCGGCGACCCGCCGATGCACGAGCCCGGCTCGCGGGAGGTCGCCCTCGTCGAGTCCGGCCGGCTCGTCCTGCACATCGACGGCGAGGCGACCCCGCTGGACGCCGGCGACACCGTGACCTTCGACGCGGACCTGCCGCACCACTTCTCCAATCCCGGTCCCGACGAGGCGGTCTTCCTGGCCGTCCTCTCCGCGGGCCTCCGACGCAGCTAGGACCCCACCCGATGCCCAAGACGCTCTTCGACAAGATCTGGGACGCCCACGAGGTCGCCCCGAACCTCCTCTACATCGACCTGCACCTCGTCCACGAGGTCACCAGCCCGCAGGCCTTCGAGGGTCTGCGCATGGCCGGGCGCAAGGTGCGCCGACCCGAGGCGACGCTGGCCGTGGCCGACCACAACGTGCCGACCAGCGCCGACCGCCTGCAGGGCGTGAAGAACGAGGAAAGCCGCATCCAGCTGGAGCAGCTGGGCATCAACACGCGCGAATTCGGCGTCGAGTATTTCGACATGGCCGACATCCGCCAGGGCATCGTCCATGTGGTGGGGCCGGAGCAGGGCGTGACCCAGCCGGGCATGACCATCGTCTGCGGCGACAGCCACACCGCCACGCATGGCGCCTTCGGGGCGCTGGCTTTCGGCATCGGCACCTCGGACGTGGAGCATGTGCTGGCCACCCAGACGCTGCTGATGAAGCCGTCCAAGAACATGCGCATCACGGTCGAGGGCGAGCTGCCGCTGGGCGTCACCGCCAAGGACGTGGTGCTGGCGATCATCGGCAGGATCGGCACCGCCGGCGGCACCGGGCACGTGATCGAGTTCGCCGGCGACGCCATCCGCGGCCTGTCCATGGAAGGCCGCATGACGATCTGCAACATGGCGATCGAGGCGGGCGCCCGCGCCGGCCTGATCGCGCCCGACGAGAAGACCTTCGCCTATCTGATGGGCCGGCCGCGCGCGCCGAAGGGCGCCGCTTGGGAGCAGGCGGTGGCCTGGTGGAAGACGCTGCCCTCGGACGAGGGCGCCGTGTACGACAAGGAGATCGTGCTGAAGGCGGCGGACATCGCGCCGCAGGTCACCTGGGGCACCAGCCCGCAGGACGTGCTCCCCATCACCGCCACCGTGCCCGACCCGGCGGCGGAGGCCGACGAGCACAAGCGCCGGGCGATGGAGCGGGCGCTCGCCTATATGGGCCTGACGCCCGGGACGAAGCTGACCGAGGTGCCGGTGCAGAAGGTCTTCATCGGCAGCTGCACCAACAGCCGCATCGAGGATCTCCGCGCCGTGGCCGAGGTGGTGCAGGGCCGCCGCGTCGCCGACAGCGTCTACGCCATGATCGTCCCGGGCTCCGGCCTGGTGAAGGAGCAGGCCGAGGCCGAGGGGCTGGACCGGGTCTTCCGCGAGGCCGGCTTCGACTGGCGCGAGCCCGGCTGCTCCATGTGCCTCGCCATGAACGACGACAAGCTGAAGCCGGGCGAGCGCTGCGCCAGCACATCCAACCGCAACTTCGAGGGGCGCCAGGGCCCCGGCGGGCGCACCCACCTGATGAGCCCGGCCATGGCGGCGGCGGCGGCGGTCACCGGCCGTCTCGCCGACATCCGCGAGCTGGCGTGACGGAGAGCCGGAAGAGCTCCGCCAACGCGGACGGCATCTTCGAGCCGTTCCGCGCCGAGGACGTGCCGCAGGAGGAATTCTCCCGCGGCCGCTTCGGCTCGCGCTGGCGGGCGCTCTCCGCCTTCGGCGGCGGCAGCCATGTCGGCGTCGTGCTGGAGGAGTTGCCGCCGGGCAAGCAGTCCAACCAGCGCCACTACCACATGCTGGAGGAGGAGCACGTCTACGTCCTGTCGGGCGCGATGACGCTGCTCCTGGGCGAGCGCGAGTACGAGATGCGCGCCGGCGACTATGTCTGCTTCCCCGCCGGCCAGAAGGCCGGCCACGCCCTGGTCAACCGCGGCACGGAACCTTGCCGCTACCTGCTGATCGGCGAGAACGACCCGAACGACGTGAGCGTCTTCCCCGACACCGGCCGCGTCGGCGTGAAGCTGCTCGGCGAGGGCTATGACGGGCGCCGGCCGGTGGGGTACTGGGAGCGGGTGGAGGAGTAGGGGGCTGTCAGACCTTGGCAGCGTTGGTGTCCTGCGTGCTTCGACAGGCTCAGCATGAGGTGGGTTTAGCTGCTCCCGAACAAGCCTGCGCCCCGGAGGACCGGGAGTGCCTGGGATTCCCCTCCCTCATCCTGAGCTTGTCGAAGGACGCACCACGCTACAGCCTCTCCAGGCGCGTAGCGCTCCAGCCCGTGACTCAGAAATCGCTGCAGCGGCCCTTCTGCTCCCAGTCGCCATAGCGGGTGGGCTCGGGGCCGGCGGGGCCGCCGATCTCGCCGACGGGCTGCGTCGCGGGCGGGGGGACCGGGGCGGGCTTCTTGGCCGGCTCGGCGGCGGGGGCGGGGGGCTTGGTGTCGTCGGTCATGCCCTAGATATGGCGCGCGGCGCGCCCCTCGCCAAGCCCGGAGACGGGGCGGCGCCGCTCCGCCTCACGCCACCGGCGGGTAGCGGAAGACGAAGTGCGGCCAGATCTGCTCGGAGTTCAGCCCGTCCTGGCGGACCACCGTCTCCTCCACCACCTCGGTGGCGCCGATGCAGCTGCTGTCGGTCGCGTCATCGAAGATGACGTAGCCGCCCGGCACCATGACCGGCTTCACCCGCTGCCAGCTGTAGAGCACGGCGTCGGCGATGTCGCAGTCGATATGGGCCAGCGCCACCGTGCCGGCCTCGGCCAGCACCGCGTCGGCCGTGTCCTGGAACAGGCCCTTCACGAAGGTGAGGTTGTCCAGCCCCAGCTTCGCCGCCGCCGCCTGCGCCGCCTCCAGGCTGGTCTCGCTCAACGAACCGCCGCGATGGGCGTCCAGATCGTGGTCTGTGGCGGGCATGCCCTCGAACGTGTCCAGGCCCCAGACCCGCACGCCGGGCAGATAATGCTTCGCCAGCAGCGCCATGAACATGGCCGAGCCGCCGCGGTAGCTGCCGAACTCGACGATGTGCCCGTGCTGCAGGCGCGGCAGGTAGAAGCGTACCAGCAGGTACAGGTTCATCAGCTTGACGTCGTCCAGCAGCGAGTAGGGGCGGGTCGCCGCCATGGCGCTGCGGAAGACCGGGTCCCAGCGGATCGTCTCGTCCAGCCCGCCATGCTGGATGCCCCAGCCGCGGGCATAGCCGTCGCGCACCACCCGGCCCTTGCGCGGGGCGGCCGACATGTCGCCGAACTCGGGCAGCACCACCGGGCCCACGCCGGCCGCGCGCGGGGCCGCGGGCGCGGCGATGCCGCGCGGCTGCAGCATACCCGCCTTCACCAGGTTGCGTCCCACGAATGACCTGACCCGCCGCAGCAACATGCCCGTTCCCTTCCGATGTTGGCGCATCACTACCTCAATCGGCCGGACCACGCCATCGGCCTTCCGGCAGTGGGCGCGGAGGCGGGGGGCGGTCCCGCGAAGGCGGGAATCGACAGGGCCGGCGGGGTGGCGTACATCCCGGGCATGACCGACTCCGCCCTCGCCCCGCGCGCCGCCGCCCTCGACCTCCTCGCCTCCGTGCTGCGCAAGCGCGTCCCGCTGGACGACGCGCTCGACCAGCACAGGGGGCTGGCCGAGCTGGAACCGCGCGACCGCGCCTTCGTGCGCCTGCTGGTGGCGACCGTGATCCGCCGCCTCGGCCAGATCGACGCGGCCGTCACGGGCGCGCTCGCCAAGCCGGACGAGCTGCCAAAGGCCGCGGTGCTGGACGTGCTGCGGCTGGGCGCGGCGCAGATCCTGTTCCTCGGCACCCCCGCCCACGCCGCCGTCGACACCTCGGTGGAGCTGGCGTCGGCCCGCGGGCAGGCCGGCCACAAGGGGCTGGCGAACGCCGTGCTGCGCCGCCTGGTCCGCGAGGGGGATGAGGTGCTGAAGACCCAGGACGCCGGGCGGCTGAACACGCCGGACTGGCTGTGGCTCGCCTGGCGCCAGCATTACGGCACCGGCGCCACCCGCGCCATCGTCGACGCCCATCTGAACGAGGCGCCGCTGGACTTCACCGCCAAGGCCGACCCGGCCGCCTGGGCCGGCCCGCTGGAGGCGCGGCTGATGCCCAACGGCACGCTGCGCCGGGCGGCCGGCGGCGGCGTGACCGAGCTGCCGGGCTTCGAGGAGGGCGCCTGGTGGGTGCAGGACCTCGCAGCATCGCTGCCGGCCCGGCTGCTGGGCGACGTCTCGGGCGCCGAGGTGGTGGACCTCTGCGCCGCTCCCGGCGGCAAGACCGCGCAGCTGGCGGCCGCCGGCGCCCGCGTCACCGCCGTCGACCGCTCGGAGGTCCGGCTGAAGCGGCTGTCGCGCAACATGGAGCGCCTCGGCCTCGATGTGGCGACGGTGGTCGCCGACGCCGCGCAATGGCAGCCGGAAGGACCGGCCGACGCGGTGCTGCTGGACGCCCCCTGCAGTGCCACCGGCACCATCCGCCGTCATCCCGACGTGGCGCGGCTGAAGACGCCCGACGACGTGGTGAAGCTCGCCGGGCTGCAGCGCCGCCTGCTGGACCGCGCGCTGGGCATGGTCAACCCGGGCGGCATCGTCGTCTACTGCACCTGCTCGCTGCAGCCGGAGGAGGGCGAGCAGCAGCTGGCCCGCCTTCTGTCCAAGCGCGGCGACGTGGAACGCGTGCCCGTCCGCGCGGAGGAGATCGGCGGCATGGACGAGCTGCTGACCCCCGACGGCGACATCCGCACCACCCCCGGCCACCGGGCCGACGAGGGTGGCATGGACGGCTTCTTCATCGCGCGGCTGCGGCGGGTGGAGTAGAGTGTCCTCCGACAAGGAGGCGCGCATTGCCGGTCGTGTTCCGCCAGGATGGTGTGCGGTTCTTCTTCTACTCGAACGAGGGCAACCCGCGCGAACCTTTGCATGTTCATGCTATGCGCGGCGACGCTGAAGCGAAGATCTGGCTGGAACCCGATGTTTCCGTCGCCAGCAGCACAGGCTTCAGCCGAGCGGAGTTGGCCGATCTGTTGAAGATGGTTGCGGATCGCCGCAAGGAGATCGAGAGGGCTTGGAATGACCACTTCGGCTGAGGCGGTTCGCTTCGACGATCACACGATGTGGGTCGACCTCTCGGACGGCCGCACTCTGGGCGTGCCGCTGGCCTGGTTCCCCCGGCTGCTGGGGGCCACGCCGGAGCAGCGAAAGGCGGTCCTCATCAGCGCGTCCGGCCAGGGGCTGCACTGGGAGGAACTGGATGAGGACATCTCCGTCGCCGGCCTGCTGGCGGGGCGGGGCGACTTGACTCAGAAGCGTCCTACGGCCGCCGAGTAGCCCCCTATCCGAATACCCGCCATGAATCGCGCCGCGGCGCCCGCCGGCCGCTTGCGGCGGCGGCGGTGAGTTGCTATGAGCCCGCACATGAGCAAGCTCCCCGTCCGCATCGCCCCCTCGATCCTGTCCGCCGACTTCGCCCGCCTGGGCGAGGAGGTGCGGGCGGTGGACGCGGCCGGGGCCGACTACATCCATATCGACGTGATGGACGGGCACTTCGTCCCGAACCTCACCATCGGCCCGGGCGTGGTGAAGGCGCTGCGGCCGCACACGGCCAAGACCTTCGACGTCCACCTGATGATCTCGCCGGTGGACGCCTTCGTGGCGGAGTTCGCCAAGGCCGGCGCCGACATCATCACCGTCCATCCCGAGGCCGGCCCGCACCTGCACCGCACCGTCCAGCTGATCAAGTCGCTGGGGAAGAAGGCCGGCGTGTCGCTGAACCCGGCGACGCCCGTCTCGGCGCTGGACTACGTCCTGCCGGAGCTGGACCTGGTGCTGGTCATGTCGGTCAATCCCGGCTTCGGCGGGCAGGCCTTCATCCGCAGCCAGCTGGACAAGATCGCCGAGATCCGCCGCCGCATCGATGCGCTCGGCAAGCCCATCGACCTCGAGGTGGATGGCGGCATCAACGCCGACACCGCCAAGGAGGCGATCGCCGCCGGCGCCGACGTGCTGGTGGCCGGCACCGCCACCTTCGAGGGCGGCCCCGCCGCCTACGCCGCCAACATCCAGAAGCTGCGCGGTTAAGGGGATGGGCCGGAAGGCGGGCATGCGTCGGTTCCGCACGGGCGCGTCCGCCTGGCTCTACCGCACCCCCGCCTACCGGTTCTGGATCGGCGGCCGCGCGCCCGCGGCACTCCGCATCGTTCCGCCCGATCCCTGGCCCGGCGACGCCCATGCCGGCGACGAGCTGCTGGCCGGCGTCTGGCGCTTCGGCGGCCAGACCCTGCGCGGCGAGACCCCGCCCTGGCTGTCGGACGAGGCCGGCGCCGCCTGGCTGGCGGAGATGCACGGCTTCGACTGGCTGCGCAATCTGCGCGCCGTCGGCGGCGACAGCGCCCGGCGGCAGGCGCGGCTGCTGGTCAGCAACTGGCTGGACGAGTTTCCCGGCTGGCACCCCGTCGCCTGGGCGCCCGACGTGCTGGGCACGCGCGTGTCGGCCTGGATCGGGCAGCACGAGTTCTTCCTGGCCTCCGCCGATGACGCCCTGCGCGCCCGTGTCTTCGACAGTTTGGCCCGTCAGGTCCGCCATCTCGCCCGCGTGGCGCCGGGGCGGATGAAGGGGGCGGGGCTGATCCAGGCGGTGAAGGGCTTGGCCTATGGCGGCCACTGCCTGCCCGGTCAGGACCGGGCGGCGGCCCGTGCCAAGGCACTGCTGGCCCGCGAGCTGCCGCGCCAGGTGCTGCCCGACGGCGGCCATGTCGAGCGCTGCCCGTCGCAGCAGCTGCATGTGCTGCGCCACCTGATCGACCTGCGGGCCGTGCTGCGCGCCGCCAAGGCCGACCAGCTGGATCTGATCCAGCACGCCATCGACCGCATGGCGCCGACCCTACGCTTCTTCCGCCATGGCGACGGCGGGCTGGCGCTCTTCAACGGCGCCCATGAGGAGGAGCCGGTCCGGGTCGACACGGTGCTGAGCCAGGCCGACGCCCGCGGCCGTCCCCTGCGCTCCGCCCCGCACATCCATTTCGAGCGCATGACCGCAGGCCGCACGACGCTGCTGGTCGATGTGGGCGCGCCGCCGGCGCCGGGCCTGGACGAGCGGGCCCATGCCGGCACGCTGAGCTTCGAGATGAGCGTCGGGCGCGAGCGGCTGGTGGTCAATTGCGGGGCGCACGCCAGCGAGGCCGGCCCCTGGCGCACCGCCATGGCCGCCACCGCCGCCCATTCCACCGTGACGGTGGCCGAGACCAACTCCAGCGCCGTGCGCGAGGAGGGGGGGCTCGGCCGCCGTCCCGCCCAGGTCGACAGCAAGCGCCAGGAGAATGGCGGCGCGGTGCTGGTCGAGGCCTCGCACGACGGCTACCGCGAGGGGCAGGGCCTGGTCCACCGCCGCCGCCTCTACCTGGCCGAGACCGGCGACGACCTCCGCGGCGAGGATCTGCTGGAGGGTGCCGGCGGGCGCGAGTTCGCCGTGCGCTTCCACCTGCATCCCCAGGTCCAGGCCAGCCTGCTGCAGGGCGGCGACGTGCTGCTGCGGCTGCATTCCGGGGCGGGGTGGCGGCTGAAGGCGGCCGGCGGCGAGACCGATCTCGAGGAGAGCGTCTATCTCGGCACCGGCACCGAGCCGCGCAAGACGGCGCAGATCGTCGTGCGCGGCGTGACCGAGGCCGGCACCACCAGCATCAAATGGGCGCTCCGCCGCGAGAAGCGGACGGAAGAAGGCACCGAAACCTAACGCCCGCCTCGACGGTTGGGCGTCACCGACAGCTCTAGGGAAACGCATCCATGGTTGGCAAAGTCTCCACGAAGCCCTCGCCCGACCTCGTGCCGCTGACGCGCGCCCTCATCTCCGTCTCGGACAAGACCGGGCTGGTGGAGCTCGGCCGGGCGCTGGCCAAGCGCGGGGTGCAGATTCTCTCCACCGGCGGTTCGGCCAAGCGGCTGGCCGAGGCGGGCATCGCGGTGACCGAGGTGGGCGACCATACCGGCTTCCCCGAGATGATGGACGGGCGGGTGAAGACGCTGCACCCGAAGGTGCATGGCGGCATCCTGGCCCGCCGCGACGAGGAGGAGCATGTCGCCGCCATGCAGGCGCACGACATACCGGGCATCGACCTGGTGGTCGTGAACCTCTACCCGTTCGAGGAGACGGTGGCGAAGGGGGCCGATTTCGCGACCTGCGTCGAGAACATCGACATCGGCGGCCCCTCCATGATCCGGGGTGCCGCGAAGAACCACGACTTCGTGGCGGTGGTGACCGACCCTTCCGACTATGAGGCGCTGATCGCCGAGCTGGAGAGCCAGGACGGCCGCACCAGCCTCAGCCTCCGCCGCCGCCTCGCCGCCAAGGCGTACGCGCGTACGGCCGCGTACGACGCCGCCATCGGCCAGTGGTTCGCCGGCCAGCTGGGCCAGGAGTACCCGGAGCGCGCCAGCTTCACCGGCACGCTCCGCCAGACGCTGCGCTACGGCGAGAACCCGCACCAGACGGCGGCCTTCTATGTCACGGGCGAGGAGCGGCCGGGCATCGCCACGGCGATCCAGCTGCAGGGCAAGGAACTGAGCTACAACAACCTCAATGACACGGACGCCGCCTTCGAGCTGGTGGCCGAGTTCGAGCGGCCGGCCGTCGCCATCATCAAGCACGCCAACCCCTGCGGCGTGGCCGAAGGCGCCGACCTGTCCGAAGCGTACGCCCGCGCGCTGGCCTGCGATCCGGTCTCGGCCTTCGGCGGCATCATCGCCGTCAACCGCCCGCTGGACGCCGCCACGGCGGAGGAGATCGCGAAGCTCTTCGCCGAGGTGGTGATCGCCCCCGACGCCGACGAGGGCGCCCGTGCGGCGCTGGCCGGCAAGAAGAATCTGCGCGTGCTGCTGACCCGCGACATGCCTGACCCGGCGGCGCCCGGCCTGTACATGAAGACCGTCTCCGGCGGCTTCCTGCTGCAGACCCGGGACAATGGCCGCGTCGGCCTCGACGGGCTGAAGGTGGTGACCAAGCGCGCCCCGTCGCCGACTGAGCTGCAGGATTTGCTCTTCGCCTTCCGCGTCGCCAAGCACGTCAAGTCCAACGCCATCGTCTACGCCAAGGACGGCGCAACGGTCGGCATCGGCGCCGGGCAGATGAGCCGGATCGACAGCTCGCGCATCGCCGCCTGGAAGAGCCGCGACGCGGCGGAGGCGGCCAAGCTGCCGGAGCCCGGCACCAGGGGCAGCGTCGTGGCCTCCGACGCCTTCTTCCCCTTCGCCGACGGGCTGCTGGCCGCGGCGGATGCGGGGGTGACGGCGGTGATCCAGCCCGGCGGCTCCATGCGCGACCAGGAGGTCATCGATGCGGCCGACTCGCGCGGCCTCGCCATGGTCTTCACCGGCATGCGGCACTTCCGCCACTGACCCCCGGCCGCCGGATCGGCTGGAGATTGTATAGCTATACGGGAGTGTGGGGTGGTCGCCGCGCTCCCGTTCGGCTAAAGGTGGTGGAAAGGGCCGGAGGAGGCGCCGCATGGCAAGGGGAGGATGGAAGGGTCGGCATGCCGTCCTGATGCTTCTGCTTGCCATCCTGGTGGCCGCGCCGGCCGCCATGGCGGCCGAGGCGCTGGTTCTGCTGACCGAGGAGAACCCGCCCTACAATTTCACCGACCCCGCCACCGGGCGCGTCGCCGGCATCACCGGCGAGCTGATGGCGCTGGTCATGGCGCGGACCGGGATCGCCCACCGGACCGAGATCGTGTCCTGGGAGGAAGGCTATCGCCGCGCCCGCGCGGAGCCGGGCACCTGCGTCTACTCCGCCACCATGTCCGGCGAGCGCCTGCCGCTGTTCCGCTGGGTCACGCCCCTGGGCGACGCGCATTTCGCCGTCTTCGGCACCGGCCGGCGCAAGGACATCTCCAGCCTCGAGGAGCTGCGCGGCCTGCGCATCGGGGTGCAGTCCAACGGGCCGTTCGAGCGCATCCTGCGCGACCGCGGCTTCGAGGTGGCGCCGATGGACAAGGAGCAGCTGTTCCACGCGCTGGCCGACGGAAAGGTCGATGCCGTCGCCTATGGCCTGCGCAACGGCCGCTGGCAGGCGCGCACGGCCCGCGTCCCGGTCCGCGTCATCATGAAGATGCTGGCGCCGACCCTCGGCATGGCCTGCCACCCCGCCACCGATCCGGAGCTGTTGGCGAAGCTGAACGCCGCCCTGGGCGACCTGCACGCCGACGGCACCGCGGGCCGCATCCTGGCGCGCTACGAGTAAGGTGGTGGGGGCGGCCTTTCGGAGAAACGGCGGAAGGGTTCTGCCCCACGGTTTCTCTCATGGGCCGTCATCCCGGCGATAGCCGGGACCCAGGGGTTGCCGCAATCGAAGCTCAATGAAGCGCGCCCAGGCGCACGGGCGCGATCGAGAGGATCGATGCAAGCACCGCATCGACCGTATCCCGCTGCAACCCCTGGGCCCCGGCTTTCGCCGGGGTGACGGGCTGGGATCCGTTTTCCCTCCGCCATCATCCCGGCGGAGCTGAGGCAGGCTTCCCGCTACTTCTTGCCGAGCTGGGCCGTGATGGCGTCGAAGTCGCCGTACACATGCTCGCTGTCGCCGTTCAAGTAGCGGATCATGAGGGTCGGCTTCTCGTCCCGGTCCCGCCATTTGGTGATGGAGCGGATCGAGTCCGTGTTCACCGAGATGGCGCGGTTATCCGTATCCTCGAGCGTGATGAAGGGCATGGTGGGTTCCTCTCCCGTTGGTCTTCTACCCGGGCGCGAACTTAGCACGCGCGGGGCGGGAAATGCCCGTTCTTCGCCGGCTTAGTCCCAAGGTCGAAGGTGGGCCCCGCAAAGAACAAGGCCGCGCCCGGTTTCCCAGGCGCGGCCTTGTCATGAGGGAGCCGGTCCCGGATCGCTCCGGAGGCCGACGTCCCGCCCCTCATGCCAGGACTATAGGCAGGGGGCGGGGACGGGGCCAGTGACCTTGTTGCGGGAGCGCAAGGGTTCCCACCGACTGTGGCCCGGGCGCCACCCCGTGGCGCGCCGGATACGCCAGCCGGCTACTCGTTGCCCATCTTGAGGGCGGCGATGAAGGCGCTCTGCGGGATCTCGACCTCGCCGAACTGCCGCATGCGCTTCTTGCCCTCCTTCTGCTTCTCCAGCAGCTTGCGCTTGCGGCTGATGTCGCCGCCATAGCACTTGGCCAGCACGTCCTTGCGCAGCGCGGAGATGGTCTCGCGGGCGATGACGCGGCTGCCGATGGCGGCCTGCACCGCGATCTTGAACATCTGGCGCGGGATCAGCTCCTTTAGCCGCTCGCACAGCATGCGGCCGCGATGCTCGGCCTGGCTGCGGTGCACGATGGTCGCCAGCGCGTCCACCGGCTCGGCATTCACCAGGATGTTCAGCACCACCAGGTCGCCGGTCTCGTAGGCCTCCAGCTGGTAGTCGAAGCTGGCATAGCCGCGGCTGATCGACTTCAGCCGGTCGTAGAAGTCGAACACGACCTCGTTCAGCGGCAGCTTGTAGACCAGCATGGCGCGACCGCCGACGTAAGTGAGGTCCAGCTGCTGCCCGCGCCGCTCGGTGCAGAGCGCCAGCACGCCGCCCAGATACTCGTCCGGCAGCATGATGGTCGCCTTGATCCAGGGCTCCTCGATATGGTCGACCTTCACCGGGTCCGGCATGTCGGCCGGATTGTGCAGCTCCATCAGCTTCCCATCGGTCTGGTAGACCTTGTAGATGACGCTGGGAGCGGTGGTGATGAGGTTCAGGTTGAACTCGCGCTCCAGCCGCTCCTGGATGATCTCCAGGTGCAGCAGCCCGAGGAAGCCGCAGCGGAAGCCGAAGCCCAGGGCGGCCGAGGTCTCCATCTCGAACTGGAAGCTGGCGTCGTTCAGGGCGAGCTTGCCCAGGCTCTCGCGCAGATGCTCGAACTCGGCGGCGTCGGTCGGGAACAGGCCGCAGAACACCACGGGGATGCTGGGCTTGAAGCCGGCCAGGGGGGCCGCCGCCAGACGCTTCTCCTCGGTGATGGTGTCGCCGACCTTGGTCTCGCGGATGTCCTTGATGCCGGCGGTGATGAAGCCCATCTCGCCCGGCCCGAGGCGACCGCCCAGCACCGGCTTCGGCGTGAAGTGGCCGCAGCGGTCCACCTCCTTGGTGGCGCCGGTCGCCATCATGCGGATCTTCTGGCCAGTGCGCAGCTCGCCGTCGACGACGCGCACCAGGATGACCACGCCCAGATAGGCGTCGTACCAGCTATCCACCACCAGCGCCTTCAGCGGCGCGGTGACGTCGCCCTTCGGCGCGGGAAGGCGGGTGACGATCGCCTCCAGCACGCCCTCGATGTTCAGGCCCGTCTTGGCCGAGATCTCCACCGCCTCAGACGCGTCCAGCCCGATCACGTCCTCGATCTGCTGCTTGACGCGGTCCACGTCGGCGGCCGGCAGGTCCACCTTGTTCAGGACCGGCACGATCTCGTGGTTGTTGTCGATCGCCTGGTAGACGTTCGCCAGGGTCTGCGCCTCCACGCCCTGGGAGGCGTCGACCACCAGCAGCGAGCCCTCGCACGCCGCGAGCGACCGGCTGACCTCGTAGGCGAAGTCGACGTGGCCCGGCGTGTCCATCAGGTTCAGCTGGTAGGTCTCGCCGTCCTTGGCCTTGTAGTTCAGCCGGACGGTCTGGGCCTTGATGGTGATGCCGCGCTCGCGCTCGATGTCCATGCTGTCCAGGACCTGTTCGCGCATCTCACGCGCCTCCAGGCCGCCGCAGAACTGGATCAGCCGATCCGCCAGCGTGGACTTGCCATGGTCGATATGGGCGATGATGGAGAAGTTGCGGATCTTGGACAGGTCGGTCATTTCGGCACGGGTACCCCTGGAGTTGGCGGGAACATAAGCCGCCGGGGCCCCTCAGGCAACCGCGCCTTGCCTTTTCATTGGCGCCGCCCCCTAATGTCTCCCCTGGGAAACGAAAAGCGGGACGCGAGATGGCTGAAAGGCCCCTGCCGAACCGCCGGGGAGTGCTGGTCGGGACGCTGGCCGCGGGCGCGCTGGGAGCCGGTGCGCTCGGGGCGGGACGGGCGTTTGCCGACCCCGCCGCCGATCCGGTGCTGCGACTGGCCTATTTCCACGACTTTCCGCCCTTCACCTGGGAGGATGAGCAGGGCCGCATGCGCGGCATGTTCATCGACCTGATCGACGAGGCGCTGCAGCGGCGCGTCGGGCTGCGGCTGGAGCATATCGGCCGGCCCTGGGCGCGGGCGCAGGCCATGGTGCGCGGCGGCGAGGCCGACGCCTTCTGCACCGTACCGACGCCGGAGCGCCTGGCCTACACCATCCCCAGCGCCGAGCCCGTGATGCGGGCGCCCATCCGCATCTTCACGGCGCTGCGCGGCGCCCGCCTGGCCGATCTGCAGGCCGTCTCGGGTATCGAAGGGCTGAAGGGCTTCCGCATCGCCACCTATGCCGGGTCCGGCTGGGTGCGGGAGAACCTGGTGAACCGCGACCTGGCGCTGGTGGAGGCGCCCGACGTGGCGAGCGCGCTGAAGCTGGTCGCGCGCGGCCGCGCCGACGCGGTGGTGGAGACGGCGCCGGTCCTGCGCCACCGCATGCGCCAGCTGGGGCTGGAGGGCGAGATCACCGAGCTGAAGCCGGTGCTGGACACCATCCCCTTCCATCTCTGCATCGCCAAGAACTCGCCGCACCTGGGCAAGCTGTCCGCCTTCGACGCGGCCATGAAGACGATGGTGAAGGACGGCACCTACGCCCGCTTCATCGGCACGTCGGGTTGAGGGGCTGATAGACAATCGTTGAAGGGCTGAGACCCCACTGCCCGTCATCCCGGCGAAAGCCGGGACTAGGATGGAGGTCGGGCGGCATGCTCAGGGTGGGTCGGATGGCGGGAGACCGATCATCCGACGCCGCCGCCGGCTTGCCAAGCGCCCGCGACGCAGGTCAGGGCTCCAGCCCGGCGGCGGCGCGCAGGCGGAGGATCTCGCCCTGCACCTCGGCCGTGGCGCAGTGGGGATCGCGCGGGCTCCCCGGGCGCTCGGCCGCCTGCAGGCAGAGCAGCGCGGCCTCGGCCGCCGGCACCATGTCCGGCGGGGCAGGGCGGGCATCGCGTCGCGCCACCGCCGCCGCCAGCTTGTCGAAATAGGCGCGCCAGCCGGCGGTGTCGGCGCCCGGGCGGTCCAGCGGGCGGGGCGGCAGGCCGGCCAGCAGCCGGGCCGCCCGGTCGAACTCGCCCAGCTCGCGCAGGGCGTTCGCCGCCCGGCCCTGCAGCGCCAGCCAGTCCAGGCTGTCGGGAGCGGCCGGCAGCGCGGCCGCGGCCTCCACGAACTCGCGCTGGTAGCGGGCCTTGCGCTCCGGCGCCCCGTCCGCCTGCCAGCTGGCCTGCAGCAGCCGCCAAGCCGCCTCCAGACCGCCGCCCTCCAGCTCCCGCGTCAGCCAGGCGGCGCGATAGTAGGTCGTCTCGCCCCTGAGCGCGCGGTAGCCGGGCTGGTCGGCGATCTGCCGGAGGCGCTTGATCTCCGCCGGGGAGAAGTCCTTGTACAGCACCAGCCCGTTGCCGGGGCATTCCGGGATCGGCAGCGGGAAGTCCCAGCTGCCGAAGGGCTTGCCGTCGGGCCGCGTGCCCCAGGTGCTGTAGGAAGGCGTGTCGGTGAAGGTGAAGCGCTCGCCGCCGACCGGGCAGGTGATCTCGACCGGCGCGGACATGGCGGCGCCGGCCGGGCCGGGGGCCAGGGTCAGCAATGCCGCCAGCAAAGTCGCGCCGATATGCCTCATGCTCCTGATCCAGGCCGGGTGCGTCCGGCGCAGGATAGCAGAAGCCGGGATATGTTCCCTTATTTATTAGGCGATATCCCGGGCGTTAGTCCCCGTCCGGCGCCTCGACCGATAGGACGTCCACCTCCAGGTCGCCCGCCGGCCGCACCCAGGTGACGACGTCGCCCGCCACCGCGCCCAGCAGCGCCCGGGCGAGGGGTGAGCGCCAGGAAAGCCCGTCCGGCACCAGGTCGGTCTCGTCCTCGCCGACGAGGACGACGCGGCGCGGACCCGAGCCGTCGTCGATCGCCACCACCGCGCCCAGCGCCGCGGTGCCGCCGGGGCCCGGGCCGCCTTCGACCGGCTGGGCGGCGCGCAGGCGGGCCGACAGCGCCTCGGCCATGGCGGCGTCGCCAGCGGCGAGCGCTTCGGCGAGCATCGCCTCGAGGGCGGCCACGCCGCGCCGGGTCATGGGTTTCGGTACCGGCGCGCCCGGCCGCTGGCGCCGCAGCGCCTCGGCCTGGGCGTCCTCGAAGGCGTCCTCGCGGACGAAGGCGCGACTCATGGCGGCTCACCGGAGCGGATGGTCCCGCAGGGACAACGCGGCCGAGGGGGTGGGGGTTCAGCCCGCCCGCACCTTGGAGACGAAGCCGACCACCTGGACGCGCATCACGTCGGCCTCCTCGACCAGCCGGTGGGCGGCGTTCAGCACGTCGCCGGCCATGGCGCCGGTCTCGCCGGCGGCGCGGGTGACGTCGCCGATGGTGCTGGAGACCTCCGACGTGCCGGTCGCCGCCTGGGCGACGCTGTGGGCGATCTCGTGGGTGGCGGCGCCCTGCTCCTCCACCGCCGCGGCGATGGTGGTGACGATCTGGCTGATGCGGCCGATGGTGCCGCCGACGCCCTGGATCGCCTGCGCGGCGCTGCCGGCCACCGCCTGCATCTCGGCGATCTGCGCGCCGATCTCCTCGGTGGCCTTGGCGGTCTGGGTGGCCAAGTTCTTGACCTCGCTGGCGACGACCGCGAAGCCTTTTCCAGCCTCTCCCGCCCGCGCCGCCTCGATGGTGGCGTTCAGGGCCAGCAGGTTGGTCTGGCTGGCGATGTCGTTGATCAGGCGGACCACCTCGCCGATCTTCTGGGCGGCGTCGACCAGGCCGGCGACGGTGGCGTTGCTGCGGTCGGCCTCGGCCACGGCCTCGGACGCGATGCGCGAGGATTCGTCGACGCGGCGCGCGATCTCGTGGATCGAGGCGGAGAGCTGCTCGGCGGCGGCGGCCACCGTGTTCACGTTCATGGCCGCCGTCTCGGCCGAACTGGCGACGGCATGGGTCTGGCGGGTGGTCTGCTCGGCGATGGTGGACAGACCCTCGGCGTTGCCGCGCATGCGCTGGGCGGCCTCGGCCACGCTCTCCACCACCTCGTTGATGCTGGCTTCGAACTCGTCGGCGAGGCGTCCCATGGCGGCGCGCTTGTCGGCCTCGGCCCGGGCCTTCAGCGCCTCCTGCTCGGAGCGCAGCCGCTCGGCGTCGCGCATGTTCTGCTGGAAGATGGTGACGGCGCGCGCCGTGGCGCCGATCTCGTCCTTGCGGTCGTCGCCCTCGACCGTCACCGACAAATCGCCGCCGGCCAGGCGCGTCATCAGATCGACGATGCGCTGCAGCGGCCGCGAGACGCCGGTCAGCGTCAGCCACAGGGCCAGCGCCATGACCATCACCGTGCCGGCGGCGCCGGTGGCGAGCGTCACCCAGTAGGCGCGGTCGCTGCGGGCCTTGGCGCCGGCCTCGCCGGCGTTCATGGCGTCCTCCACCGCCTTGGTGGCGACGGCCAGCCGGTCCAGCAGCTTGGTGCTGCGCGCCTCGAACTGGTCGGTCAGCACGCGGGCGCCGTCGTCCCGCTTGCCGTCCAGCATCAGCTTCCGCGCCTCCTCGGCCATGCCCATCATGGCCTGGAACTCGCCGCGCGCCATGGCGAGGTCCTCCTTGACGCTGGGGATCAGCTGCTCGACCCGGTTCAGATGGCCGGTCAGCTCCTCCGCCTTGAGGTCGACCTCGTCCTTCATGCTGTCGATGATGAAGCTGTCCTGCTCGGCCAGCATCATGTAGGAGATCCGCCCGATGTTGGCGGCGGCCTCGTTGGCGCCCTTGATGGCCTGGATGGCCGCGGCCTCGCCGCGCAGCAGCCGCTGATAGTCGGCGCCGACGGTACCCATCTGCGAGAGGGTGTAGAGCGACGTTCCCAGCGTGAGCATGCCCATCAGGATCAGCGGCACGAGCAGCTTCTGGACGATGGGCAGGTTCTGGAACGCGTTCATCTCTTCTCCCCCCGGCCGCCGGGACCCTTTGTCGCGGGCGCCTCAAGAATGCAGACGCCCAAAGTCCGGCATTATTGCTTAAGAGACATTAATATCAGGAATTTGGGGAGGGCGAGCAAGAACCTAACCCTTCCGGGCGGCGGATTCCGCCCATTCGGAACAAAAGGTCACAGGGGATCGGCCAGGGAAAGCGGCCCCGGCCGGCCCGATCGGACCGGCCGGGGCAGGAGGCTCAGCCGCGCAAGCTGGCGCCGGTGGCCTTGGTGACGGCCGCCACGATCCTGGCCGCCACGGCCTCGATCTCGGCGTCGGTCAGGGTCTTCTCGACGGGCTGCAGGGTGACGGAGAGGGCGAGGCTCTTGCGGCCTTCCTCGACGCCCGGGCCCTGGTAGACGTCGAACACGGCCACATCCGTGATCAGCGCCTTGTCGGCACCCTTGGCCGCGCGCACCAGCTTGTCCGCCTCCACGCCCGCCTCGACCACGAAGGCGAAGTCGCGCGACAGCGGCTGGAAGGGCGAGAGCTGCAGCATCGGCTTGGCGGTGCCGGCCTTCTTCTTGGGCTGCGGGATGGCATCCAGGAACACCTCGAACGCCGCCACCGGCCCGGACGCGTCCAGCGCCTCCAGCGTCGCCGGGTGCAGCTCGCCGAAGCGAGCCAGCACGGTGGGCCCCAGGCGCAGGCAGCCCGAGCGGCCGGGATGGTACCAGTCCGGCGCATCGGTGCTGACCACCAGGTTGCCGGTCGGCGCACCCACCGCCTCCAGCGCCGCGATGGCGTCGGCCTTGGCGTCGAACGCGTCGACGGGGCGCTTGCCCTTGGTCCAGTGGCGCGGTACCGCGTCGCCCGAGCGCACGCCCGCGGCGATCAGATCCTGGCCCTTCTCCGAGCCGTCGCGGTAGGCGGGGCCGACCTCGAACAGCGCCACGTCGGGATAGCCCCGGGCGGCGTTGCGGGCGGCGGCGCGCACCAGGTTCGGCAGGGCGCTGGGACGCATGACCGACAAGTCCGAGCTGATGGCGTTGAGGAGCTTCAGCTCCTCCGGCACCTGCCCGAACAGCCCGGCCGTCGCCTCGTCCATGAAGGACCAGGTGACCGCCTCCATCATGCCGCGCGCGGCCAGCGCCCGCTTGGCGATGCCGGCGCGGCGCTGCCTGGCCGAGACGCCCGGCTTCGGCAGCCCCTCGGGGCGGGGCAGGGAGGTGACGGGGATGGCGTCGAAGCCGTGGACCCGCAGCACCTCCTCCACCAGGTCGGCCTCGCCATGCACGTCGGCGCGCCAGGAGGGCGGCACGGCGGTCAGCATGTCGCTGCCATCCTCGTTCTTGGCCCGGCCCAGCTCGAAGCCGAGCGTCGCCAGGATGCGCTCCTGCTCGGCCCGGGGCACGTCCACGCCGCCCAGCCCCAGCACGCGGGACGGGCGCAGGGTCAGGGTGCGCTTCCAGTCTGGCTCTCCGCCGGCGACGAACAGCGGGCCGGCCTCGCCGCCGCACAGCTCCAGCACCAGGCGCGTGGCCTGCTCGATGCCGGGGATGACGGAAGCCGGGTCGACACCGCGCTCGAAGCGGTAGCGGGCGTCGCTCTCGATCTGCAGGGCGCGGCCGCCGGTGGCGACGATCAGCGGGTCGAACAGCGCCGCCTCGATGACGACGTCGGTGGTCTCCTCGGTGACGCCGGTGGTCTCGCCGCCCATGATGCCGCCCAGCGAGACGACGCCGCTGCCGTCGGCGATCACCACCAGCCCGTCGGGCAGGGTGTACTCCTTGCCGTTCAGGGCCAGCAGGGTCTCGCCGGCGCGGCTGTGGCGTACAGTGAGGTCGCCCTGCAGCTTGGCGGCGTCGAAGACGTGCAGCGGCCGCACCTGGTCGATGGTCAGCAGGTTGGTGATGTCCACCAGGGCCGAGATCGGGCGCAGGCCGACCGACAGCAGCTTGTCCTGCAGCCAGCGCGGGCTGGGGCCGTTCCTCACGCCGCGGATCAGGCGCGAGCCGAACATCGGGCAATGGTGGCGCGCCCCCTCCGGCAGGTCGAGCGTCACCTTCACCGTACCGTCGCCCTTGGCCGGAACCGGCGCCGCGTTCAGCGGCTTGAGATTGCCGAGGCCGGCGGCGGCGAGGTCGCGGGCGATGCCGCGCACGCCGGCGCAGTCCACCCGGTCGGGCGTCAGCTTGATCTCGATGACCGGATCGGAGAGGCCCCGCCACGCCGCGAAGTTGGCGCCCACGGGGGCGTCGTCGGGCAGCTCGATGATGCCGTTATGCTCGTCCGACAGGTTCAGCTCGCGCTCGGAGCAGAGCATGCCCCGGCTCTCCACCCCGCGGATGGTGCCGACCGACAGCGTGGTGCCGCTGTTCGGGATGGTGGTGCCGGGCTTGGCGAAGACGCCGGTCAGGCCGGCGCGGGCGTTGGGCGCGCCGCAGACGACCTGCACCGGCTCGCCCTCGCCGACATCGACCATGCAGACGCGCAGCTTGTCGGCATTGGGATGTTTCTCAGCCGAAACGACCTTGGCGATGGTAAAGGCGGCCAGGTCCCGGCCGCGGTCCTCCACCCCTTCGACCTCGAGGCCGAGGGCGGTGAGCTTGTCCGCGATCACGTCCAGGGTCGCGTCGGTCTCAAGGTGCTCCTTGAGCCAGGAGAGCGTGAACTTCATGTCTCTTCTTCCCTAGCGTATGCGGGTCAGCGGGTCAGGCCCTGGGCGAGGCTGGGCATGTCGAGCGGCACGAAACCGTAATGCTTCAGCCAGCGCAAATCGGCGTCGAAGAAGGTGCGCAGGTCGGGGATGCCGTACTTCAGCATCGCCACGCGCTCGATCCCCATGCCGAAGGCGAAGCCCTGGTAGCGGGTGCTGTCGATGCCGCAATGCTCCAGAACCTTCGGGTGCACCATGCCGCAGCCCAGGATCTCCAGCCAGTCGCCGTGATTGCCCAGCTTCAGCTCGCCGCCCTTGCGCGAGCAGCCGATGTCGACCTCCGCCGAGGGTTCGGTGAAGGGGAAGAAGCTGGGGCGGAAGCGCAGCGGCAGATCGTCCAGGTCGAAGAAGGCGCGGCAGAACTCGACCAGCGTGCCCTTCAGATGGCCCATATGGATGTCCTCGCCGATCACGAGGCCCTCCACCTGGTGGAACATGGGCGTGTGGGTCTGGTCGTAGTCGCTGCGGTAGGTGCGGCCCGGCGCGATGATGCGGATGGGCGGCTTCTGGCTCAGCATGGTGCGAATCTGCACCGGCGAGGTGTGCGTGCGCAGCACCCGCGCCGCGCCGTCGGCCGCGTTCGGCAGGTAGAAGGTGTCGTGCATCTGCCGGGCGGGGTGCTCCGGCGGCATGTTCAGCGCGGTGAAGTTGTTGAAGTCGTTCTCGATGTCGGGACCTTCCGCCACCGTGAAGCCCATGTCGGCGAAGATGGCGACCATCTCGTCGATGGTCTGGCTGATCGGATGGATGCGGCCCTCGCGCTCCGGGCGTGGGGGCAGGCTGACGTCGATGCGCTCGGCCTCCAGGCGCTTGCCCAGCTCGGCGCGCTTGAGCAGGTCCCGGCGGGCGTCCAGCGCCGCGGCGACCTCGTCCTTCAGCGCGTTCAGCGCTTGGCCGCGCTCGCGCCGCTCGTCCGGCGTGAGGTTCCCCATCTCCTTCATCAGGCCGGTGATGCGGCCCTTCTTGCCCAGCGCCGCGACGCGCGCCTCCTCCAGCGCCGCCACGTCGGATGCGGCCTCGACCGCGCCCATCAGCTCGGCCTTGAGGGTCTCCAGCGTATCCATCTTCGCCTCATCTCGCCCGTGCACCGGGCCTGTCTCGTTGGGAGGGGAGGGCGGGAAACGAAAAAAGGGGAGCGGGCCCGCCGGGCCTGCTCCCCTTGATCCTGAACCGCCGATCCGGGTGGGATCAGGCAGCCTTGAGAGCGGCCTCGGCCTGGTCGACCAGGGCCTTAAACGCGTCCGGCTCGCGGGCGGCGATGTCGGCGAGGACCTTGCGGTCGACGTCGATGCCGGCGCGCTTCATGCCGTGCATGAACTGGCTGTAGGTCAGGCCGTGGATGCGCGCACCGGCGTTGATGCGCTGGATCCACAGGGCGCGGAAATTGCGCTTCTTCGCGCGGCGGTCGCGGTAGGCATACCGCAGCGCCTTCTCGACCTTCTCGATCGCGACGCGGAAGCAGTTGTTCGAACGGCCGCGATAGCCCTTCGCCAGCTTCAGGATCTTCTTGTGACGGGCGTGAGTGGTCACGCCCCGCTTAACGCGAGCCATGGTCTATTCCCTTCTCACGGAACCCGGATGAAATTCTTGGAGATGATGATGCCGTCGGCCTTGGCGAGGATCATCGTCCCGCGGGCCTGGCGCTTCATCTTCTGCGGCTTGGAGACCAGCCGGTGGCGCTTGTGCGCGACGGCGGCGCGGACCTTGCCGGAAGCGGTCAGCTTGAACCGCTTCTTCGACCCGCTGTGATTCTTCAACTTGGGCATTTCAGTTCCTTCTGGACTAGGTTCCTCGTTGGGCGGTTGGGCATGCCCTGGGTCTTCCGACCCGGCCTCGCCGCCCGAACGAAGCGCCGCTTATACGCGGGGGCGCGCCGAAAGGCAAGCGCGCCTCGTTGAAGGGGCGGGCATACCAGGAGGACAAGCATGATCCTGCACAGCATCGGCTACGAGAAGGCGACGCAGCCCCGGCTGATCGACGCGCTGAAGGAGGCGGGCGTCGGCCTGCTGATCGACGTGCGAGAGCTGCCGCTGTCGCGCCGCGCCGGCTTCTCCAAGGGCCCGCTGCGCGCGGCGCTGGCCGAGGCCGGCATCGCCTACCACCACGCCAGGGCGCTGGGCACGCCCAAGGAGGGGCGCATCGCCAACCAGAAGCGGCAGTGGGAGACGTTCTGGGACATCGTCGACAAGGCGCTCGCCACGCCCGAGGCCGAGTTCGCGCTGGCCGAGGCGGCGGCCATGGCGAAGGAGACGCCCGCCTGCCTGCTCTGCCTGGAGGCCGACCCCCACATCTGCCATCGGCTGCGGGTGGGGGAGATGATGTCGGCCCGCTTCGGCTTCGAGGTGGCGCACCTGCATCCGGACGCGGGGTTCTGAGAGATACGCGCTGGCACAGCTTAAGTCATTGGGCGGAAAGGGTTTACGGCAACTCCGACAAAGATCCTTCGGCATTGGAGCAAAGCTCGCTGTTTCAATGGCATAGCCTTGGTCGGCCGATCGGCGCAGGAACCGGGTGGACCCGGCCGTGCTCCCGCGCCACCTTGACGCCATGACCGACCCCGCCGCCCGCCTGAACGCCCTCGACTGGACCGCCCTCCTGGAGGAGGTCGGCGGGCGCGGCCATGCCGTGACGCCGCCGCTGCTCGACCCGGCCGACTGCGCCGCCCTGGCCGCGCTCTACGATCGGGACGATCTCTTCCGCACCACCGTGGTCATGGCGCGGCACGGGTTCGGCGAGGGCGAGTACCGCTATTTCCGCGACCCGCTGCCGGCCCCTGTCCAGGCTTTGCGCGAGGCCGGATACGAGCGGCTGGCGCCGCTGGCGCGGGACTGGGCGCCGCTGCTGGGGTTTGAGCATCCGATACCGGACGATCTCGACGGGTTCCGCGCGGTCTGCCGCTCGGCGGGACAGGAGCGGCCGACGCCGCTGCTGCTGCGCTACGGCGCCGGCGGCTTCAACTGCCTGCACCAGGATATCTACGGCGCCGTCGCCTTCCCCTTCCAGATGGCGTTCCTGCTGGACCGGCCGGGCGTGGATTTCGAGGGCGGCGAGTTCGTGATCTCGGAGAGCCGCCCGCGCCAGCAGAGCCGGGTGGAGGTCGCGCCGCTGGTCCAGGGCGCCGCGATCATCTTCGCCACGCGCCACCGGCCGGTGCGCGGCAGCCGCGGCACCTACCGCGCGACGCTGAAGCACGGGGTCAGCCGCATCAGGCGTGGCACCCGGCACACACTCGGCATCATCTTCCACGACGCGGCTTGAGCGCGGAAATCGGCTTCCTACCTCCAGCGGACGGCACGTGCTTGCTGCACGGCGGCAACATCCGTTGCTAGACTGCCGCATCAAATCCCCCCGCAACGGTGAAGGAGGAGTCGTGGCCGCCGCCGACAACCTGATCATGGTCGCCGGACTGCTGCTGCTGCTCTCCATCCTGGCGGGCAAGGTCTCCTCGCGCTTCGGCGCGCCGCTGCTGCTGGTGTTCCTCGGCCTGGGCATGCTGGCCGGGGAGGACGGGCCGGGCGGCATCGACTTCGACGATTTCCGCCTGACCTATTTCGTCGGCAGCGTCGCGCTGGCGGTCATCCTGTTCGACGGCGGCCTGCGGACCAAGCGCGAGGCCTTCGACCTGGCGCGCTGGCCGGCCCTGTCCCTGGCGACGATCGGCGTGCTGGTCACGGCTGGGCTGGCCGGGGCGGTCGCCAGCCTGGCGCTGGGCGTCGGCTGGGCGGAGGGGTTCCTGATCGGCGCGCTGGTCGCCTCCACCGACGCGGCGGCCGTCTTCTTCCTGCTGCACGTCAATGGCCTCAGTCTACGCCCGCGCACCAACGCCACGCTGGAGGTGGAGTCCGGCCTGAACGACCCGATGGCCGTGTTCCTGACCCTGGTCGCCATCGAACTGGTTCTGGGCGGGCCGGAGGCGCTGGGGTTCCGGCATGTCGCGCATTTCGTCCTGGGCATCGCCGGCGGCGCCGCGCTCGGCGCGTTGGCCGGCATGGCGCTGGCCTGGCTGATCAACCGGCTGGAGCTGGCGCCCGGCCTCTATCCCATCCTGGCGCTGGCCGGCGCGCTCTTCACCTTCGGCGGCACGCAGATCCTGGGTTCCAGCGGCTTCATGGCGGTCTACTTGGCCGGTCTGGTGCTGGGCAACCGGCGGACCAAGGGGCACCAGCTCATCGGCCGCTTCCATGACGGCCTCGCCTGGCTGGCGCAGATCACCATGTTCCTGATCCTGGGCCTGCTGGTGACCCCGCGCGAGCTGCTGCCGGTCATGCTGCCGGCGGTGCTGGTGGCGCTGGTGCTGGTCTTCGTCGCCCGGCCGCTGGCGGTGTTCCTGTCGCTGGCGCCCTTCCGCTTCGCCTGGAACGAGCGGGCCTTCATCTCCTGGGTGGGCCTGCGCGGCGCCGTGCCGATCTACCTCGCCACCCTGCCGGTGCTGGCGGGGGTGCCGGGGGCGGAGGCCTATTTCGGCGTCGCTTTCGTCGTGGTGCTGGTATCGCTGGTGCTGCAGGGCTGGACCATCGGCCCGGCCGCCCGGCTGCTGCGTGTCGAGCTGCCGCCCGAACCCGAACCGCCCGGCCGCGCCGACATCGACGTGCCGGTGGAGGAGGGCAACCGTCTGTCGGTCTTCACCGTCGCCGAGGGCAGCGAGGCGGCGACGCGCGGCCTGGGCCGGCTGGTGATCCCGGAGACCGCGCGCATCCTGGCGCTGATCCATGAGGGGCGGCCGGCCAACCCGGCGGAGGTGCGGGCGCTGTCGCCGGGCGACGCCGTCATGGTGCTGGCCGATACCCACGCGCTGGACGTGCTGGACCGGCTGTTCGGCCGGCGGGCGGAGGACCCGCACCAGGAGCTGCTGGGTGACTTCCAGATTCAGGGCGACACGCCGGCGGGCCAGCTGGCGGCGCTCTACGGCCTGCCGGTGCCGGCCGACGCGGCGGGGCTGGAGGTGGGGGACTACATGGCAAGGCGGCTGCGCTCCACCCCCGTGGTGGGCGACCGGGTGTCGGCCGGCGACGTCGACCTGGTGGTGGCCGCCGCGGAGGACGGGCGCATCACCCTGGTCGGCATCGACCTGACGCCCGAGGAGAACAGCTGGGCCGCCTTCCGCCAGCGCCTGGGTCGGCTGCTGCCGGCCGGGCGCGGAACGGCGGCCTAGGCGATCATCTTGAAGCGCTCGGTGGCGGCGACCAGGGCCGCGCGCACGCCCGGTTCCATGGCGGAGTGGCCGGCGTCCGGGACGATGATGTAGTCGGCCTCGGGCCAGGCGCGGTGCAGGTCGTCGGCCGTGCGCGGCGGGCAGACGATGTCGTAGCGGCCCTGCACGATCACGGCCGGGATGTGCCGGATCTTCGGGATGTCCTCGATGAAGCGGTTCTCCCGCTCCGGGATGTTGTTGCGGAAGAAGTGCGCCTCGATCCGCGCCAGCCCCAGCGCATGCCCGTCCTCCCCCGAGGCCGAGACCAGCTCGGGGCTGGGCAGCAGGGTGGAGCAGCTGCCCTCATACATGCTCCAGGCGCGCGCGGCGGCGCGGCGCACCTGCGGGTCCGGGCTGTTCAGGCGCGCGTGGTAGGCTTCCAGCAGGTCGCCCCGCTCGGCGGCCGGGATGTGGTTGGAGAAGGCGGCCCAGGCCTCGGGGAAGATGGTCCGCATCTCGTAGAGGAACCAGTCGATCTCGCTCCGCCGCATCAGGAAGATGCCGCGCAGGATCATGCCCAGCACCCGGTCCGGGTAGGTCTGGGCATAGGCCAGCGCCAGGGTGGAGCCCCAGGAGCCGCCGAACAGGTGCCAGCGCTCGATGCCCAGTTGGGTGCGCAGCTGCTCGAGGTCCTGCAGCAGGTGCGGGATGTCGTTGTCGCGCGTCTCGCCCAGCGGGGTGGAGCGGCCGGCGCCCCGCTGGTCCATGATGATGATCCGGTAGTGCGCCGGGTCGAAGAAGCGGCGGTGCGTCGGCGAGGCGCCGGCCCCGGGGCCGCCGTGCAGGAACGCCACCGGCACGCCGTGCGGATTGCCCGATTGCTCCCAGTAGAGGGTATGCAGGCCGCCGGGCGCCTTCAGGTAGCCGGTCTGGAAGGGATCGATCGGGGGGAAAAGCTCGCCGCGGGCCATGATACGTCCGGAATGGGGAAGCGCGAGTTTAGGGAAGCGGATTCCTTAACGCAAACCATCCCGAAGCGTAGGCGTTGCACCGCGTGTCCGGCCGTCCTTGACGGGTCCCTTTGCCGCAGCCGGCGGGCGCGCAATCCGGCCGCGTCTCGGCTATCTGTGGGGCGCGACGGAGGAGATTGCGATGCTGCGCACGGAAATCGACGAGGACGGGCTGGAGGAGCTGGTCGCCGCCTTCTACGCGAAGGTGCGGGGCGACCCGATGCTGGGGCCGGTGTTCGAGGCGGCGGTCGGCACGGGTGAGGAGGAATGGGGGCGGCACCTGCACAAGATCGCCGCTTTCTGGTCCTCGGTCCTGCTGGGAACCGGCCGCTACCAGGGCCGGCCGATGCCGGCGCACGCGGCGCTGCCGGGCATCGGGGCGGAGCATTTCGCCCGCTGGCTGGACCTCTTCGGCCAGACCGCCTCCACCCTCTTCGCGCCGGAGCCCGCCGCCCGCATCAATGATGCCGCCCAGCGCATCGGCAAGAGCCTGCAGCACGGCATCGCCTTCATCCGCGCGCAGGGCTTGGCGGCATCGTAGGTCGCATGGAGGCGGAGCCGCAATGCGACATCCCCCGGCCGGGCACGTCGCATTGCGCCTGCGGCTCCATGCGACCTACGGACACGAATGGCGCCACCGTCCGGTAACGGCTAGTCCAGCACGGCCATCTGCTCGGGATGGGTGGCCTGGATGACCGGGCCGTTGCGCTCGCCGATCCAGCCGCGCACCTCCACCCGCCTTCCGCCCAGTGACAGCGGGTCCAGCCCGGCGGCCTCGAAGTCGCGCCAGTGGCGGCGCTCGATCTCCACGGTGAAATCGTCGCGGTAGTCGCGGCCGAAATTCACATAGATGCGGTCGCGCACCCGGGCCGAGCGGGCGACCCGCCCCTCCACCAGCTGGAACGTGTCCATGTCCTCGGCGAGCCTGTCGGGCGTCCGCACCGCGTAGAAGGGATGCGCCCAGATGTTGGCACGCTTCTTCCGTGCCTGGGCCTCGGCGGCGCGCATCTCGGCCGCGGCGGCGCGGTTGTCGGGGAAGGTGTAGAGGCGCGTCCAGCCGCTGCGCAGCATCTCGCCCTGCAGCCACAGGCCGTCGTCGCGGACCAGATGCGCCAGGGCCCGGCCGTGGCGGTCGCGGGGCGTGCCGCCGGTGTGCAGCGTGACGGTGCGGCCGCGCGCCAGCCGCGCCAGCGCGTCGCGGGACTCAGGCGACAGCGGCCAGTCCGGGAAGTTGCGGCGGCCCAGCGCCAGCTTGGGCGCCTGGGTGCCGACCAGCCGCACCTCCGTCCCGTCGTCGAGTTCCACCGTGTCGCCGTCGACCACGCCGCGGACGCGCACGGTCGGGCCCGGTGTCAGGCCGGCGGGGAGGGAGACGGGGGCGGAGAGGGCCGGAAGGGGTGCCAGCAGCAGCGGCAGGGCCAGCAGCGCACGGCGCGTCGGCAGGATCTTCAGGGGCGGAACCGGAGGGGCGTCGCTCATGCCCCTCCCATCCCACGGTCCGGCACCCGGATCAAGGGCGCCTGGGAAAACTCAGGCGGTCCGCTTGCGCACGGCGCGCCACAGCTCGGAGCCGTTGCGGTCCAGCTCGTGCATCGTCGCGTCCTGCGGGTCGCGGCCCTGGCGCTTGCACTCCAGCACGAAGTGGTTGGTGTTGGCCGGATCGAGGCCCAGCTCCTGGCAGGCGACGGTGAAGGCGGTGGCGATGTCGATGGTCTGCATGATCTCTCAAGCCCCGGTGATGTCAGCGCAACCAACGCGCCGACATCTGCACTGTTGCACTGCACCATGGCGAAAAAAAGACGTAAGTCGATCTAAAGGATGAGTTTTACGCAATGCAGTTCGGCGGGAGCACGCCCTCGTCGCGGCACCCGCTCACCATAGGGCCCCGCGCCTGCCCGGATGCGCCATGGACGAGGCCATGAAAAAGGGGCAGCCGGTCGCCCGGCCGCCCCGTGTAGGTTCCCGATGAACCCGCTCAGCGCACGCCGGCGCGGCGCAGACCGTCGGGGGAGAAGTCGTTCTCGGTGAACTTCACCTGGTTGTCGTAGGGCGGGCCTTCGCCGATGAAGCCGGAGACGGTATAGCGGCCCGACTGCAGGTCGTAATGCGTCTCGAAGGCGCCGGAGTAGGTGGGCAGCTCGTAGTAGTTCAGCCCGTGATACTCGGACACGCGCCAGAGCTGGCCGCGCGCGTCGTACTGGTCGGCGGCCACGATCAGCCAGCTGTCCTCGTCCAGGTAGAAGCGGCGCTTGGCGTAGATGTGGCTGGTGCCGGGCTTCAGCTCGCCCTCCACCACCCAGACCCGGTGCAGCTCGTAGCGCGCCAGCTCCTGGTTGATGTGCTTCGGCTTGATGATGTCCGCGTCGCGGGTTCCCTTCGCCACCATCTTGTAGGCGTTGTAGGGGACGTACATCTCCTTCTTGCCGACCAGCTTCCAATTGTAGCGGTCCGGCGAGCCGTTATAGAGGTCGAGCTGGTCCGAGGTGCGCAGGCCGTCGGCCGCCGTGCCCGGATTGTCGTAGGCGACGTTGGGCGCGCGACGCACGCGGCGCTGGCCGGGATTGTAGGTCCAGGCGTTGCGCGGCTCGGCGAGCTGGTTCATCGATTCGTGGACCAGCAGCACCTCGCCCGCCAGGCGGGCCGGCGCCGTCACTTCCTGCAGGAAGAAGATGGAGGTGTTCCCGCGCGCGCCCTCGGGCGAGTTGTAGAGGAACTTCACCTTCTCATTGATGGTGATCATGGTATAGGCGCCGTCCGGCAGCGGGTTCGCCTGGCCGTAGGTGCGCTCCAGGTTCAGGCCGCGCCAGCGCAGCAGATGGTTCCAGACCGCCTGCACGCCCTCCTTCGGGATCGGGAAGGGCGAGCCGACCTTGGCCCCCTCGACGCCGCTGCCGTTGGCGACCAGCTTGGCGTTCGTGGCGTTGGCCATGATCGCGTCGTAGACCTCCTTGGGATAGGAGGCGGAGCGCCGCGTCGGGTAGACGGCCATCTTGTAGGTCTGGCCGTAGGTCTTGAAGAGCGCCTTGTGGCCCTCGGTCAGCTTGTCGGCGTACTGGGCCATGTTGGAGGCGTCGATCGTGAACAGCGGCTTGTCCGCCGCGAACGGATCGATGTAGTGCATCCCCGGCTTGTAGCCGGCCGGCGGGGCGGTGAGGCCGCCGGTCCATTCGGGGATGGTGCCGTCCTTGTTGCCGGCCTTCTCCGCGCCCAATGGCGTCAGGCTCTTGCCCAGGTCGGCCGCGCTCTGCGCCAGCGCGGCCGTCGACATGGCCGAGCCGCCCAGCGCGATCGCCAGAATGCCGCCCAGAAGGCCGGCCTTCGTCTTGATCATCTGTTCACTCCCTGCTCCGCGGCTCTGCCGGCCGCTGGCGACAGGATGCCGTGGCGAGGGAGCGGTGTCACGCCCCTTGATACGGAGCAAAGGGGCTATTGGAATCAGGGGGATGGGAGGGGTGGGGGGAGGCGCCGGCCTCCCCCCGGAAGCGCTCACGGACGCGGCTGGCGCTGATGGCCCTGGCCGGCATGGGCGGGGTTCTGCGGGGACTCGGCGAGCTGGTTCTGGTTCCCCTTCGGCGTCGGCTTCTGCGATTCCTGCTTCAGCTGGTTCGCCACGGGATGGTCCTTCTTGGACATGGGGAGGCTCCTTGCCTGGGTGGTGGGGACAGCACCAACCGCGCGGGCGCCCGCACCGTTCCGCGCAACCATCCATCGGCCGGCCTGTTCTTCACGGGACCGAAGCGATGGAGAGCCGAGATGGCCGGGAACGATCAGCAGAAGCCGCAGCAGCCCAAGCAGGACGACGCCGCGAAGGAGCACCCCGTGGGCGACGCCGAACTGGCCGAGGAGGCGGTGAAGGACAAGAACGGGGGCGACCGCAGCAAGCTCCCCGGGCGGACCTTCGACGTCTGAGGCCCCGGACATGGCGCCGGCAACGACGGTCCTGGGTTCCGGCGAGAACGCCCCCGCCCGGCTCGACGCCCTGGTCGTCGGCGCCGGGCCGGCGGGGCTGACGGCGGCCATATATCTCGCGCGCTACAAGAGGCGCTTCCTGGTGCTGGACGCCGGCGCCAGCCGTTGCGCCTGGATACCCCGCTCGCACAACCATCCGGGCTTTCCCGACGGGGTCAACGGGGTCGAGCTGCTGCAGCGCATGCGCGGCCAGGCCGAGCGCTACGGCGCCGTCATCGAGCGCACCGGCGTGGAGAGCCTGGAGCGCGACGGCGAGGGTTTCGTCGCCACCGACGCCCAGGGCAACCGCTACCTCACCCGCTTCGTGCTTCTGGCGACCGGCGGCATCGACCGCGAGCCGGGCATTCCCGACCATTACCAGGCGGTGGCGAAGGGGCTGGTGCGCTATTGCCCGATCTGCGACGGCTACGAGGTCACGGACAAGCGCGTCGGCCTGTTCGGCCAGGGCAAGCACGGCGTGGCCGAGGCCGGCTTCATCCGCCACTACACCGACCGCCTTACCCTCATGACCCTGGGCGAGCCGATGGAGGAGGGCCACCGTGCGGAGCTGGAGGCGCTCGGCGTGACGCTGGAGACCGGCGCGCTGGAGGGGATCGAGTGCGCCGACGGGCAGGTGATCGCCATCCGGCTGGCGGGCGGGCGCGAGCTCGCCTTCGACAGCCTGTACTCGGCCCTGGGCACCGCGCCGCGCAACGACCTCGCCAAGCAGGTCGGGTGCGACCTGGCGGAGGACGGCCGCATCCCCACCGACGGCCACCAGCAAACCTCGGTCGACGGGCTCTACGCCGCCGGTGACATCGTGGAGAACCTGAACCAGATCAGCGTCGCCATGAGCCAGGCCGCCATCGCCAGCACGGCGATCCACAACAGGCTGCGGAAGGGGGAGTAGGTCGCCACGGATCAGGGCTGCGTTGCGGGTGTGCGTGCTTCGACAGGCTCAGCATGAGGATGTTGTTGCTGCTCCGAGGCAAGCCCGCACGGACGAATCCCGGAAGTGCCTCGCGTACCCCGTCCCTCATCCTGAGCTTGTCGAAGGACGCACGACGTCCCAGCCTCTCCCCATCGCGGCGGCTTCATGCCAGCGCCGCCCGCAGCCCCTCGCCGACCAGATCCATGAAGGCGCGCACCCGGGCGGTGGCCTTCAGGTCCTGGTGGGTGATCATCCAGAGTTCGCGCGACAGTTCCGGCACGGGATCGGAGAGGCGCTCCAGTCCCGGCTCCGCGTCGGCCAGGTAGCAGGGCAGCACGGCCGCGCCCATGCCGGCCAGCGCCGCCCGCATCTGGTTGATCAGGCTGGAGGAGCGGTAGACGACCGCGGTCTCCGGCACGGCCTCGGCCAGCCACTCCGCCGCCTTGACCGGCAGCGCCGTCTCGCCCCAGCCGATGACCGGCAGGTCCGCCAGCCCGGCGATGTCCCGTAGCGGTGCGAGGCCCGGCGCGGCGTAGACCGCCCAGGGCATGTCGGCCAGCTTGCGGCCCCAGAGATCGCCCTGGAGCGGCCGGGTGGCGCGCAACGCCACGTCCGCCTCGCGCCGCGACAGGTCCAGCTGGCGGTTGTCGATCAGCAGCTCCACCAGGATGCCGGGCTGCGCCTGGCGGAAACGCGCCAGCTCACCGGGCAGCAGCCGGAAGGCCAGCGTCTCGGACGCCGTTACCCGGAGGCGGCCCGACAGGCGGGTGTCGCGGCCGGTCACGTCGCGGTCGGCGGCCAGCGCCTCCGCCTCCATCCGCTCCGCCGCCAGCGCCAGCCGCGCGCCCGCCTCGGTGGGGCGATAGCCGGCCGGCAACCGCTCGAACAGCAGCGTGCCGAGCTCGGCCTCCAGCGCCGCCAGCCGCCGGAAGACGGTGGAGTGGTTGACGCCCAGCTCCCGCGCCGCGCCCGACAGCCCGCCGGCCCGGCTCACCGCCAGCAGCAGGCGCAGATCGTCCCATCCCATGCTTGTGCGTTCCTGCAAATTGGGATGGCGATCTTACAACGTGCCGTGCGTCCGCGCACGGGCATAGTCTCTCCCCACCGGCGCCGACCCGGCGCCCCCAAGGAGACGAGGACATCATGACCAGGACCATCACCCGCGCCGAGCTGCAGGCCCTGCTGGCGGCCGGCACCCCCGTCACGATCGCCGAGGCGCTGCCGCCGCGCTACTACGCCGACGCCCATTTGCCGGGCGCCGTCAACCTGCCGCTGGCCGATCTCGAGGCGCTGGCGCCCGACCTGTTCCCCGACAAGGCGGCGGCGATCGTCACCTACTGCTCCAACCTCGCCTGCCCGAACTCCCACCAGGCGGCCGAGCGGCTGGCGCGGCTGGGCTACGGTGACGTGCGGGTCTACGCCGCCGGCAAGCAGGACTGGGTCGAGGCGGGGCTGCCCGTCGAGACCGGCCTGAAGGCGGCGTGAGGGGAGGCTGGGATGAACGGATTTCGCGATCCCGACAAGGCCGCGCTGCTGCTGCGCCTGTCGCTCGGCACCATGTACCTGGCCCATGCCGGGCTGAAGCTCTTCACCTTCGGCATGGCCGGCACATCAGCCTTCTTCGAGGCGCAGGGCCTGCCCGGCTGGAGCGCCTACGCCGTGGTCGCGGCCGAGGCGGTGGGCGGCGTGCTGCTGCTGCTGGGCATCCGCGCCGGGCTCACGGCGGCGGCGCTGCTGCCGGTCCTGGCCGGCGCCGCCTGGGTGCATCTTCCCAACGGCTGGGTCTTCACCGCCCCCGGCGGCGGCTGGGAGTACCCGGCCTTCCTGGCCGCCGCGTCGCTGGTGATGCTGCTGCTGGACTGGGACGGGCGACGGAGCGTCAATCCGTAGGTCGCATGGAGCGGAGCGCAATGCGACGATCCGGCCGCGGCATGTCGCATTGCGCCTTCGGCTCCATGCGACCTTGTCTGTTGCGAGTTGAGTAGAGTGGCTGGGTCCAAGGGAGAACCGGGCTGCCCCGAGGGGCAGCCCGGTTCACGGGGTCGGTGACACCGTATGCGACCCCGGCGTTGCCGCCGTCCGTAGCCAGATGCCCGCCCCGAACCCTTGGCGATCTCGAACAGTTGCCCGGGACCGGCCCGCCGGATCCCGCAGACAAGGACGAGCCGCCATGTCTTC